>CAZQOA010000088.1:0-17419 GCA_964594715.1 uncultured Rhizobiaceae bacterium
CCGCCGAAGGCGATGACGCCGAGCAGCTTGCTGTCGAGGATGAAGTTGAAGTCGATGGCGCGCAGGATCGCGTAGAACGGCAGGAAATACCATTCCGGCACGATGTGCGGCGGCGTCACCAGCGGGTTGGCCGGGATGTAGTTGTCGGGATGGCCCAGATAGTTCGGCGCGAAGAAGACGAAGGCCGACAGCACGATCAGGAACACGCCGAGGCCGAACAGATCCTTGACCGTGTAGTAGGGATGGAAGGGGATCGAATCCTGCGGCCCCTTGCGGTCGATGCCGAGCGGGTTGCTGGAGCCGTGCTGGTGCAGCGCCACGATGTGCAGCACGACCACGCCGACGATGACGAACGGCAGCAGGAAGTGCAGCGCGAAGAAGCGGTTCAGCGTCGGATTGTCGACCGAGAAGCCGCCCCACAACCAGGTCACGATGCTCTCGCCGACCAGCGGGAAGGCCGAGAACAGGTTGGTGATGACGGTCGCCCCCCAGAAGCTCATCTGGCCCCAGGGCAGGACGTAGCCCATGAAGGCCGTCGCCATCATCAGGAGCAGGATGACGACGCCCAGGATCCACAGCAGCTCGCGCGGGGCCTTGTACGACCCGTAATAGAGGCCGCGGAAGATATGGATGAAGACGACCACGAAGAAGAACGACGCGCCGTTCATGTGGACGTAGCGGATCAGCCAACCGAAATTGACGTCGCGCATGATGCGCTCGACGCTGTCGAAGGCGTGGTCGGTGTGCGGCGTGTACTGCATCGCCAGGACCAGGCCGGTGACGATCATGATCACCAGCACGATTCCCGCGAGCGAGCCGAAATTCCACCAATAGTTCAGGTTGCGCGGCGTCGGATAGTCGTTCAGCTCGTGATTGAGGAACGAGAAGACGGGCAGCCGGTGGTCGATCCACCGGACGAGCGCGCTCTGGTTCTGCTGCGCCATGACGGTTCCCTTACCCGATGCGGACATTGGTGTCGGTCAGGAACTCGTAGCCCGGGACCGTGAGGTTCGCGGGCGCAGGTCCCTTCCGGATGCGTCCCGAAGTGTCGTAGTGCGAGCCGTGGCAGGGGCAGAACCAACCGCCATAGTCGCCTCGCGGGTCGGTCGCCTTCTGGCCCAGGGGCACGCAGCCGAGATGCGTGCAGACGCCGACGACGATCAGCCATTCGGGCTTCTTCACGCGCGCCTGGTCGGGCTGCGGGTCCGGCAGGTCGGCCAACGGCACGTCGACCGCGAGCTTAATCTCTTCGGCCGTGCGGCGGCGCACGAACACGGGCTTGCCGCGCCAGGTCACGGTGATCGCCTGCCCTTCCTTGACCGGGGTCAGGTCGAGCTCGGTCGAGGACAGGGCCAGGACGTCGGCCGCCGGGTTGAGCGAGCTGATGAACGGCCACACGGCCGAAGCCACGCCAACCGCGCCAACCGCACCCGCGGCCAGGAATAGAAAGTCACGACGGGTACCGCCCTCGTCATGCCCGGTCGGGGCATGGCCGGCGGGTTGGGCCGTAGCAGTGGAATTCGCCATCTTCAGGGTCACCTCATCGAACGGACGGGGTGGCCGTCGTCCGCGCGGGCGCAAGCTAGACGTATCGCCGCCCCAAGGGATGCGACACGCTGCCGCACGGTCCGAGGCGCCGCCCCCTTGGCGCCAAAGCGTTTCCGGCTATAAAGCAAAACCCGTCCCCTGCAAAGGCTTGGGGGCCGCCGGCGAGGCGCCTTCGCCCCCCGCGAGACCGGCCATGCGCATCGCGCTCTACGAGCCCGACATCCCCCAGAACGTGGGCACCATCATCCGTCTCGGCGCATGCCTCGGCGTGCCCGTCGACGTGATCGGACCGCTCGGATTCCTGTGGAACGACCAGCGTCTGCGGCGGGCCGGAATGGATTATCTGGAGCTGGCATCGGTCGTTCGCCACGATTCCTGGCAGGCCTATCGCGCCCTTCGCGGGCCCGCCCCGGGGCGGATCGTGCTGTTGTCCCGCCGCGCGCCGCTGGCCTACACCCGCTTCGCCTACGCCGCCGACGACGTGCTGTTGCTGGGACGCGAGAGCGCCGGCGTGCCCGAGGCGGTGCATGACGCGGCCGATGCCCGCGTCACCGTGCCGCTGCGCCCCGGCCTCCGCTCGCTCAACGTCGCGGTGGCCGCCGCCATGGTCATCGGCGAGGCGCTGCGCCAGACCGACCGATTCCCCGAACCCGCCGACGCAGGCCAGGCAGCCAGGAAATGACGCCGATGCAACACGACACCCCCGAAGCGAAGGTCGAGGCAGCCGTAACCGATCTCCGCGACCGCATCTGCAGCGCCTTCGAGGCGCTGGAGGACGGGCTGGCAGGGCCGCTGGCCGACCGCCCGCCCGGCCGCTTCGAGCGCACCGCGTGGGATCGGCCGGGCGGCGGCGGCGGCGTCATGTCGGTGATGCGCGGCCGCGTCTTCGAGAAGGTCGGCGTCAACGTGTCGGCGGTGCATGGCGAGTTCAGCGAGGAGTTCCGCCACCACATCGCGGGCGCGGCAGAGGACCCACGCTTCTGGGCCTGCGGCATCTCGCTGGTGGCCCATATGCAGTCGCCGCTGGTGCCGGCCGTCCACATGAACATCCGCCACATCCGCACCCGGCTGGCCTGGTTCGGCGGCGGCGCCGACCTGACGCCGATGGTGCCGGACGCGGCCGACACGGCCGCCTTCCACGGCGCGCTGGCCGCCTGCTGCAACCGCCACGACCCCGCCTACTACCCGCGCTTCAAGGAATGGTGCGACCGCTACTTCTTCCTGCCGCACCGCCAGGAGCCGCGCGGGGTGGGCGGCATCTTCTTCGACAACCTCGACGGCGGCGACTGGGACCGCGACTTCGCCTTCGCCCGTGACGTCGGCGAGACCTTCCTCGCAATCTATCCCGCGATCGTCCGGCGCCACATGAACGAACCCTGGACCCCGGCCCAGCGCGAACACCAGCTCGTCCGCCGCGGCCGCTATGTCGAGTTCAACCTGCTTCACGACCGCGGCACCCTGTTCGGGCTGAAGACCGGCGGCAATGTCGAGGCGATCCTGATGTCGCTGCCCCCCGAGGTGCGCTGGCCGTAGTTGCTTCCTCACCGGCCCGTCTGCCAGCGCGACACCGCCTCGACCGGATGGATGAGCTGGATGACGTTGAGGGTCAGGTTGTCGCGTATGGCCCATGCCACCCCGATCTCCAGCGCCAGCGCCAGCCCCACCGTCGCCCCGGTCGGCAGCAGGCGCGCGAGGAGGAAGCCGGCGGCCATGGCGAAGGTGTCGCAGATCGAGTTCAGCACGCTGTCGCCGACATAGCCCTGGGCCAGGGCCTGCTGGCGATAGCGCTCGATGACGGGCGGAGAGTTCTCCGCGATCTCCCATGCCGCCTCCAGCAGGATCGCCAGGACCAGGCGCGCCGGCAGCCGTGCCCGCGGGGCGACCAGGCGCGCCAGGGCGTAGAAGATGAAGCCATGGATGACGTGGGAGGGCGTGTACCAGTCGGCGATCTGCTGGGAATTCTCCGGCCCGGCGACGTCGCCCGTCCACAAGGCGACGTGCCCGCAGGTGCAGATGAGGGGCTGCCCCATCGCCAGCAGGACCGCCGCCTGCGCCAGGACCAGGACCAGCGCGGCGGCGAGCCAACCGGCGGGCGGCAGGAGGCCCGTCGCCCGGGCAGAAGCCGGGGCCATGCCGTTCCGGGCCTATGCCGACAGCCACACCTGCGCCGCCGGCGCGGCGCGGAATGCCGCCGGCGTGCCGGCCCACCGCACCTGGCCACGGCCGAGGACCAGCACCTGGTCCGAGAAGGCAAGCGCGAAGGCCAGGTTCTGTTCGACCAGCAGGATCGTCATGCCGTCCTCCTTCAGCGCACGCAGCATGCCCTCGATCTCCTGGACGACGAGCGGCGCCAGCCCCTCGGTCGGCTCGTCGAGCAGCAGCAGCCGGGGGGCGGTGGTCATGGCCCGCGCGATCGTCAGCATCTGCTGCTCGCCGCCGGACAGGGTGGCGCCGCCGGCCCGCCGCCGCTCCGCGAGGCGGGGGAACTGGTCATAGATGCGCTCCGGCGACCAGCCACCCGCCCGGGCTGCCAGGGTCAGGTGCTCGGCCACCGAGAGCGAGGGGAAGATCGCCCGCGTCTCCGGCACGTAGGCGATGCCGAGGCGGGCGATCCGGGTGGTGGACAGGCGGCCGAGCGGCCGGCCGGCGAAGGCGATGGTCCCGCCGGAGTGGCGCTGGATGCCCATGATCGCCTTCAGCGTGGTGGTCTTGCCGGCGCCGTTGCGGCCGAGCAGCGCCACCACCCCGCCCGAGGGCACCACGAGGTCGATGCCCTGAACGGCGTGGCTGGAACCGTAATGGACATGCAGGCCGGACACCGCCAGCAGCGGCGTCATCCCGTCCGCTCCCCGAGATAGCGGCGGCGGACGAGGTCGGAGCGGCGGACCTCGTCCGGGCTGCCTTCCATCAGCACGGCACCGTGGTCGAGCACGGTCACCCGGTCGGCCAGGTCGAACACCACGTCCATGTCGTGCTCGATGACCAGCATGGTGATGGCGGCGGGCAGGCCGGCCAGCAGGCGCTGCATCGCGCGGGTCTCCTCGGGACTCATCCCGGCGGTGGGTTCATCGAGCAGCAGGACCGAGGGCCGGCTGGCGAGCGCCAGGCCGATCTCGAGCTGGCGCTGGGCGCCGTAGGCGAGATTGCGCACCGGCTCGCCCGACAGCCCGCCCAGCCCCACCCCTTCGGCCAGCTCGGCCGCCCGCGCCGCCAGCTCCCGGTCGCGGTCGAAGCGGCGCCAGAACACGGGCGCCACCCCCTCCGCGATGGCGGCGGCCGTCATCAGCGCCGCCAGCACCGACATGTCGGGGAAGAGGTTGTTGCGCTGGAAGCTGCGCGCCAGCCCGCGCCGGGCGCGTGCGTCCGGCGCCTCCCGCGTCACGTCCACCGGGCCCAGCAGGATGCGGCCGGCATCGGGCCGCAAGGCCCCGGACAGGAGGTTGAACAAGGTCGTCTTGCCGGCGCCGTTGGGGCCGATGATGGCGTGGCGGCGACCCGGCGGCAGCGCCAGGGATACGCCCCGCGTCGCCTCCAGCGCACCGAACGACTTGCGCAGCCCCTCCGCCGCCAGGGCAAGCGCGGGCGAGGCGGGCGTCGGCACCACCGGCGACGTCATGCCCGGCGACGCGGTGCCAGGCGCCGCCACAGGCCGCGCAGCGCCCCGTCGATCCCCTCGCCCGCCACCAGGACGAGCACGATGAAGATCACCCCCATCGCCAGCATCCAATGGTCGGTCAGGGTCGAGAGCTGATGGCGCAGGCCCACCCACAGGGCCGCTGCCGTCGCCACGCCCAGCAGGCTGGTGGCGCCGCCGACGATGACGACGATCAGGATCTCACCCGACAGGGTCCAGGTCAGCAGCTCCGGCGACACGAAGGCCGAGCGCTGCGCCGCGAGGGTCCCCGCCAGGGCCGCCACGCTGCCGGCGACCACGAAGGCGGCCAGCTTGTAGCGCCCGACGGCGCAGCCCAGGGCCTGGGTGCGCTCCTCGTTCTGGTGGATTGCGCGCAGGGTCTGGCCGAACGGCGACAGGACCAGGCGGTCGAGCAGCAGGTAGACGATGGCGGCGATGGCGACGGCGAGGAGCGCGAAAGCGGCCGGGTCGGCGGTGTCGACGCCGATCGCCGACAGGTCGAGGCGCGGCACCCCCGACATGCCGCCGACCCCGCCGAAGATGCGGTCCTTCATGAACCAGGCATGGGCCATCTCGCCGACGGCGAGCGTGATCATGATGAAGAAGACCCCGGCGAGGCGCACCGCGACCAGCCCGATCAGCAGCGCCGCCAGCCCGCCGGTCGCGACCGCCGCGGCCACGGCCAGGGCGGGCGGCCAGCCCAGCTTGGCGCCGAAGCCGGCCAGCGCGTAGGCCCCGAACCCGAAGAAGGCGGCGTGGCCCAGCGACACCAGCCCCGCCTGCCCGACCAGCAGCGACAGGCTCATCGCCAGGATGGCGGTGATCGCCATCTCGGCCAGCAGCTCCTTGCCGTAGTAGCCGGACGCCCACCAGTAGCCGCCGGCCGCGGCCAGCAGCAGCAGCGCCACCCCGTGCCGCCCGGCACCGGCGGGCGGCATCATCGCGGGCGAACCGGCGGGCCGGCCGGCAGCAGCCCCTGCGGGCGCAGCACCAGCACCGCCGCCATCAGGCCGTAGAGCAGCATCCCGGCGACTTCCGGCAGCCAGACCTGGCCGAAGGTCTCGGCCATGCCGACCAGGATCGAGCCCAGGAAGGCACCCTTCAGGCTGCCCGGGCCGCCGATCACCACCACCACCAGCGACAGGATCAGGACGCCCATGTCCATCCCGGCATAGACCGACAAGACCGGTCCCGCGACCACGCCCGCCAGCCCGGCCAGGCCACAGCCGAGCACGAAGATCGCGAAGAAGACCCGCCCGATGTCGATGCCCAGCGCCGCCGTCATGGTCCGGTCGTCGACCCCGGCGCGGACGATGGCGCCGATGCGGGTGCGCTCCAGCCCCAGATAGAGCAGGGCCGCGATCGCGAGGCCGAGGGCGATGACGAACAGGCGGTAGGTCGGGTAGACGACGCCGAACAGGCTGGTGCTGCCGGCCAGCGCGGCCGGCCCCGGCAGCCGCTCGGCATAGTCGCCCCAGATGATCCGCACCACCTCCAGCCCGATGAAGATCAGGCCGAAGGTGACCAGCACCTGCTTCAGCGGGCGCTCCGCCCGCAGCCGCCGCAGCAGGCCCAGATAGAGCAGCCCGCCGACCAGGGCGGCCGCCAGCGTTCCCGCGACCAGGGCCCACCAGAAGGACCCGGTCGCCTCGGCCGTGCTGAGGCCGACGAAGGCGCCCAGCATGAACAGCGTGCCGTGGGCGAGATTGATGAAGCGCATCAGCCCGAACACCACCGACAGCCCCACCGACAGCAGGAACAGCAGCATCGCCAGTTGCATGCCGTTGAGGAGCTGGATAATCATCGCCACCCTTGATTAACGGCAGGCCCCGGAACAGGCAATCGGCTGCGTCCATCGCGCACCTTGGCCGCCGGCCGCGGCGAGGATACCGTTCTACCGGAACGGGAAAATACTTCAGGGGAACACACCATGGCCGTCAAGGTCGTCGCGGCCGAGGGAGACGGGGTTTCGACGCCGCTCGGCGTCGAGCTCGACGCGTCGGGCAACGTCTACGTCGCCGGCAACTTCTGGGGCACCGTCGATTTCGACGGCGGCGGCGGAACCCAGGCGCTCGTCTCCAGCGGCACCTATGACGGCTCGCCCGCCGCCAACCTGTTCCTGGCCAAATACGACGCGGACGGCAACCTGGTCCGGGTCGCGACCACCGGCCCCAGCACCGCCTACGAGGTCGTCAACGGCTTCGACATCAATGCCGACGGCGAGGCGTGGATCGCGGGCAACTTCCGCGGCTCGGTCGATTTCGACCCCGGCGCCGCCGAGGCCGCGCGCGTCAGCGAGGGCACCCTCACCGCGAACGACGACTTCTTCCTCGCCCGCTACGGTGCCGACGGCTCGCTGCAATGGGTGGTGACGCCGGTCGATTCGACCCGCTCGGAAGGGCTGACCTCGGTCGCGGTCGATCCCCTCGACAACGCCCATGTCGTCGGCCGGTTCAACGGAACGCTGGTGCTGGACGCCGGCACCACCCTCACCTTCGACAACGCCGTCGAGCAGGCGAACTTCATCGCCAAGTATGACGGGGCGGGTTCCCTGGCCTGGGCCTACGGCACGGACGAACGGGTATATTTCTATTCGGTCGCGACCGACGACTCCGGCAACACCTTCGTCACCGGCGTCTTCAAGGGCACGGTCGATTTCGGCTTCGGACCGGGATCGGAAACCCTCGAGAACGGCAGCGGCCAGTACAACCTCTTCGTCGCCCGCTACGACGCCGATGGCTCGCTCGCCTGGGTGACGGGCACCGGCCCGTCCGTCGGCTCCCAGGACGCCTACGACGTCACCGTCGATGGCGCCGGCAACGTCCTCATCACCGGACGGGTCGACGGCAGCGTCGACTTCGATCCCTCGACCCCCGGCGTGGCGACGGTCGAGGGCGTCAACGGCGCCAGCATGTTCGTCGCCAAGTACGACGCCGCCGGCCAGTTCCAGTGGGTGACGACGCCGCAGACGAACCAGGTGGGGGACATCGGCCAGGCCGTCACGACCGACGGCGCCGGCAACGTCTACGTCACCGGCCAGTTCGGCGGCAGCGTCGACTTCGATGCTGGCCCCGGCACGGCGCACCTCGTCGCTACCGGGGGCACCGACCATTTCGTCGCCAGGTACGATGTCGACGGCACCCTCGTCTGGGTGACCGGGCCCGGCGCGTCGTCCGGCATCGAAGCCGGATTCGGGGTCGCGGTCGATCCGTCCGGCAACACCCATGTCGTCGGCGACCTCTACGGGACCGCGGACTTCGACCCGCGGCCGGACGTGACGGTGACCGAGGCGGCGGGCGACGACCGCCAGTTCTTCCTCGCCCGCTACACGCCGGACGGGCTGCTGAGCCATCCCGAAACCTCGATCGAAAGCGGCCCGTCGGGGCTGGTCGCCACCACCTCGGCCACCTTCGACTTGGCGTCCGACGCGCCGTCGGCGACCTTTCTCTACCAGCTCGACGGCAGGTCGGTGACGGCCGCAACCGACCCGCTGACGCTGAGCGGGCTCGGCCAGGGCGGGCACACGCTGACGGTCTGGGCCAAGGATTCGGCCGGCAACGCCGACCTCACCCCCGCGAAACGGACCTGGATGATCGACAGCACGCCGCCCGACACCTCCTTCGCGACGGCGCCCGCCGCTGGCGGCACGACCGGCCCGAACGTCACCCTCGATTTCGCGGCGACGGAAGACAGCGTCACCTTCGAGCTGAAGCTCGATTCCGGCAACTTCTCCCTGACCACCGATCCGCGCGTGCTCTCCGGCCTGTCGGACGGCGAGCACACGATCGAGGTGCGGGCGATCGACGCCGCCGGCAATCTCGACCCGACGCCGGCGACGCGGACCTGGATCGTCGACGCGACGGCGCCCGACACCGAGATCGTCTCCGGCCCGGACAGCCTGACTGCCGCCGCCAGCGCCACCTTCGACTTCAGCTCCGAGCTCGACGCGACCTTCCAGTACAAGCTCGACGACGGCGGCTACCTGGCGGCGACCGACCCCCTGACCCTGACCGGGCTGTCGGAGGGCGAGCACACCCTGACCGTCCGGGCGATCGATGCCTACGGCAATGCCGACACCACGCCCGCGACCTGGACCTGGACGATCGACAGCCTGCCGCCCGACACCGAGATCGTCTCCGGCCCGGCCGGCATCACCGGCTCGACCACCGCCACCTTCGACCTCTCCTCCGAGCCGGACGCGACCTTCGAGTACAAGCTCGACGACGGCGACTATCTGCCGGCGACCGACCCGCTGACCCTGACCGGGCTGCCGGACGGGCCGCACGTCCTGGCGGTGCGGGCGATCGACGACGCCGGCAACGCCGACACCAGCCCGGCCAACTGGGAATGGGTCGTCGACCTGACGCCGCCGGGCGCGCCGACCGTCGCCGGCTTCGCCGACAACACCGGCGATCCGGCCGACGCGCTCACCACCGACCGCACACTCGTCATCTTCGGCGAGGCCGAGCCCAGCGCCCTGATCCATGTCCGGCGCGACGGCGTCGAGGTCGGCACGGCCGCCGCCGACACGGCCGGCGCCTGGACCTTCGACGACAGCGCCACGACGCTCGCCTTCGGGCGCCATGTCTATTCCGCCACCGCAGAGGACGCCGTCGGCAACGCGGGCCCGCCGTCGGACGGGCTGACGGTGCTGGTTGCCGGCGGCAGCGCCACCAACGGCGACGACGTGCTGGCCGGGACCGCGGCCGCGAACGCGATCGACGGCAAGAACGGCGACGACACGATCTACGGCGAGGACGGCAACGACACCCTGAAGGGCGGCAACGGCAATGACAGCCTGGCCGGCGGCGGCGACCGCGACGCGCTGTGGGGCGGCGGCGGCGACGACACGCTGGCGGGCGGCGACGGCAACGACACGGTCTTCGGCGAGAACGGCAACGACCGCATCGACGGCGGCGCCGGCGACGACCGGCTGGAAGGCGGCGCCGGCAGCGACCGCGTCGAAGGGGGCGCCGGCGACGACACGGTCTCGGGCGGCGACGGCAACGACACGATCTTCGGCGGGGACGGCGCCGACCGGCTGCTGCCGCAAGCCGGCTTCGACCGCATCGGGCTCGGCCTCGACGGCGCCCGCGACATCGTCTTCGGCACCCTCGCCCAGCTCTCGGGCGACACTATCGCCGGCTTCGAGACCGGCGCCTCGGGCGATGCGATCGCGATCACCGGGCTGGCGTCGAAGTACGGCAAGCTGCTGGACAGCCTCGTCTTCACCGACGGGCTGCTGTCGCTATCGAAGGTGGGCGGCGGCGAGCTGCTGCTGGAAGGGCTGGAGGGCAGCCGGCACGTCGACACCATGCTGGGCGGCGACGGCGCGATCCTGCTCTACATCGTGTAGCGGCGGCCGGCCCCGCGGCAAGGGGGCCGGCCGCAACGGCTTCAGCCGCCCAGCGTGCAGCCGTTGGGCGGGTCCTGCACGTCGCGGATGCGCTCCAGCACCTCGTAGCCGACCTGGTCGCCCTGCAGCTTCGTCTCGAAGACATAGATGTCCTGGATGACGTTGTTGGTCCTGGGGTCGATGCGCAGCGGCCCGCGGGTGCCTTCGATGCGGACCGCGTGCATCGCCTTCACCAGCGCCGCCTTGTCGTCGGTCTTGCCGCCGGCCTGGGCCAATGCTGCGTGGATCAGCTTGGCGGTGTCGTAGCCCTGGGCTCCGAACTCCGACCCGATGCGCTTGAACTTGGCCTGGAAGCGCTCCTGGTAGGATTTGTTCACCGGGTTGTCGATGGCCGGGATGTAGTTCAGCGCACCGATGACGCCGGCCGCCGCCTTGCCCTGGCTCGGCAGGTTGAGCGGCGAGACGAGCCAGCCGGCGCCGGCCAGCTTCATTTCCCGGTCGAGGCCGAATTCCTGGAACTGCTGCACCAGCAGGGTCGCCGGTGGGCCGGCGAAGAAGGTGAAGACGGCATCGGGCTTGGCGTCGCGGATGCGGCCGAGCCAGGGGCCGAAATCCGACAGGCGGCCGAAGGGCGGATACTGCTCGGTGACGATGGTGCCGCCGGCTTCCACGAAAGGCTTCTTGAAGCCGCCCATGAGCTGGTGCCCGGCCTTGTAGTCGAAGGCGAGGAGGGCGACCTTCTTGTACCCCTTGCCGGCCATCCAGCGGCCCATGTCGCGGACGATCTGGTCGTTGGAGAACGAGGTGCGCAGCACCCACGGGCTGCATTTCTCGCCCGTCACCTCGTTGTCGCCGGCATTGGGGATGATCAGCGGCACCTTCGCCTGATGGGCGAAGTCGAAGAGCGCGGTCAACTCGGCCGACGCCACCGGCCCGACCAGCAGGTCGACCTTGTCCTCGAAGACCAGCTTCTTGGCCTTGGCCTGGGCCACGTCCGGCTTGTGGGTGGTGTCCTCGCGCAGCAGCTCGATCTTGCGGCCGGCCACCATGTAGCCGGATTCCTCCAGCGCCAGGGCCATGCTGTCGGTGATCTCGTTGGCGATGGCGACGAAGGGCCCCGCCGAATAGGGCAGGACCAGGCCGATCCTGATCGGCGCCTGGGCCGCCGCCGGCGCCGCCATCATGCCCCCCGCCAATGCCGCCCCGAGCAGCATGCATCGCAACATCGTCATAGCCCCCCTCCCCCTCTCAGCTTGTTCTTTTTACGCCGCCACCTTCGGCAGGCCGGCCAGGGCCCGCTCCAGCTCGCTCGCGCTGTAGTCGATGTCCTGCAGCCGGCCGGCCTGATAGTCGATGTAGGCCTGCATGTCGAAATGGCCGTGGCCGCACAGGTTGAAGAGGATGGTACGCGCGCGACCGTCCCGCTTGCATTCCAGCGCCACGTCGATGGCGCCCTTCACCGCATGGTTGGCTTCCGGCGCCGGCAGGATGCCCTCGGCCCGGCCGAAGAAGACCCCGGCCTCGAAGGTCTCGAGCTGCTTGTACGAGCGGGCGGACATCAGCCCCAGCTGCTGGATATGGCTGACCAGCGGCGCCATGCCGTGATAGCGCAAGCCGCCGGAATGGAAGCCGGGCGGCACGAAGGTCGACCCCAGCGTGTGCATCTTGACCAGCGGGGTCAGGTGGCCGGTGTCGCCGAAGTCATAGGCATAGATGCCCTTGGTCAGGGTCGGGCAGGCGGCGGGCTCGACCGCGATGATCTCCACGTCCTTGCCGTCGCGCAGCTTGCGGCCGAGGAACGGGAAGGCGATGCCGGCGAAATTGCTGCCGCCGCCGGTGCAGCCGACGATGACGTCGGGATAGTCCCCGGCCATCTCCATCTGCACCATCGCCTCCTCGCCGAGGATGGTCTGGTGCAGCAGGACATGGTTGAGCACGCTGCCCAGGGCATACTTGGTGTCCGGCGACTGCACGGCGCGCTCCACCGCCTCGCTGATGGCGATGCCGAGGCTGCCGGTGCTGTCCGGGTGCTGCGCCAGAATGGCGCGGCCGGACGCGGTCTCGGTGCTGGGGCTGGCGACGCAGCGCGCGCCATAGGCCTCCATCAGCGCGCGGCGATAGGGCTTCTGGTCGAAGCTGACGCGGACCATGAAGACCTCGACCTCCAGGCCGAACAGCGCACCCGCGAAGGCCAGGGACGAGCCCCACTGCCCGGCCCCCGTCTCGGTGGTCAGGCGCTTCACGCCCTCGGCCTTGTTGTAGAAGGCCTGCGGGATGGAGGTGTTGGGCTTGTGGCTGCCGGCCGGGCTCACCCCCTCGTACTTGTAATAGATGCGCGCGGGCGTACCCAGCGCCTGCTCCAGGCGCCGGGCGCGATAGAGCGGGCTCGGCCGCCATTGGCGGAAGATGTCGCGGACTTCCTTGGGGATGTCGATCCGGCGCTCGGTCGACACCTCCTGGCGGATCACCTCCATCGGGAAGATCTGGGCCAGGTCGTCGGGGCCGATCGGCTGGCCGGTGCCGGGGTGCAGCGGCGGCGGCAGCGGCACCGGCAGGTCGGCCGCGATGTTGTACCAGCTCGTCGGCATCTGATCTTCGCTGAGGAGGTACTTCACCTGGTCGGACATCGCCGTTTCCTTTTGCGTTCCGGTGGGCATGGGGGGTGCGCGGAAACTAGCCCGGATAGCGACCCGCGGCTAGGTCATGGGCGGGACCAGATGTTCTGCGAGAACGACTTGTCCCTCAGCTACTTGGGCCGCGGGGCCAACCGCCTGGGGGCGATCAGGCGATAGCTGCGCGCGACCAGCGTCGCCACCTCCTGCCAGTCCGGGTCGCCATCGAGCCGCATCCCGACCCAGCCCTTGTGCCCGACGTAAGGCGGCACGAAGAACTGCTCCGGATCGGCGCCGACCAGCACCTCCTGGCTGCCCGGCGGCGCCTTGCACCACACGGAGATGCGCCCGTCGCCGCGCTTCTCCATGGCGAAGATCCGGTCGCCGATGCGAAAGGTGGGGTCGCCCCAGGTGGTCTTCTCCACCGCCTCGGGCAGGGCGAGGCAGATCGCGCGCAGGCGGTCGGTCGGCTGGGCCATCACTGCCCCTACAGCATTTCCAGTGAGCGCTTGCGGGTCGGCGGCGGGAAGGCCGCGTCGAGGGACGCCAGCTCGTCCGCGGACAGCTCGATATCGTGGGCCGCGCGGTTGAGGCGCACATGCTCGGGCGTCGACGCCTTGGGAATGGCGATGACCTGCGGCCGGCCCGACATCCAGGCGAGCGCCACCTGGAGCGGGGTGCAGCCGCGGGCGGTGGCGATCCTGGCCAGCGCCGGCTTGTCGGCCAGCCGGTCCGGCTCCAGCGGCGTATAGGCCATCACCGGCATGCGGTGCCGCGCCGCCCATGGCAGCAGATCCCATTCGATGCCGCGGCGACCGAGATTGTAGAGCACCTGGTCGGTACGGCAGTTCGACCCGCCGGGCACGGCCGTCAACTCCTCCATGTCGTCGGCATCGAAGTTGCTGACACCCCAATGCCGGATATGGCCCGCCTCCTTCAGCCGCTCCAGCGCCGCCACGGTCTCCGACAGCGGCACCGAGCCCTGCCAGTGCAGCAGATAGAGGTCGATGCGGTCGGTGCCGAGCCGCTTCAGGCTGCGGGCGCAGGCGGCCGGGACGCCGGCCTTCGAGGCGTTGTGCGGATAGAATTTGGTGACCAGGAAGGCCTCGTCGCGGCGGCCGCGGATGGCCTCGCCCACCAGCTTCTCGGACTCGCCGTCGCCGTACATTTCCGCGGTGTCGATCAGGGTCATGCCGAGGTCGAGGCCGAGGCGGAGTGCGGCCAGCTCGTCGCGGCGGCGGCCGCCGCGCTCGCCCATCCGCCAGGTACCGAACCCGAGGGCCGGCACCTCCTCACCCGTGGCCAGCGTCACCGTCCGCATCGGCTTTCCTCCCTCTCACGACCTGGGGTCGCGGGCGTCTCGCGACAACGGGGCCAAGGATCGAGGCCGCCGCCCTGGTCGCGCCGTCGGCCGCTCCGCTGGTGGCCATCACCGCCCGCATCGCGGCCGCCGTCGCCGGCTCGAGGACCTGGCGCAGGCTGGCGACCAGGGCCGCCGCGCTGTCATCGGCCGGCACCCGGCCGATGCCACCCGCCACCCAGCGGTCGACATTGCGCGCCTGGTCGACCGACGGGGCCCCGAGCGGGGTCCAGACCATCGGCAGCCGTGCCGTCATCATCTCGGCCGCACTGTTCATCCCGGCCGTGGTGATGGCCGCGTCGAAGGCGGCCAGGCATGGCGCAATCGGCACCCGGCGGACGATCCGCACGTTGGGACCCCAGGCGATCGGCGGCAGCTCCCGCGCCAACGGCGGCTCCAGCAGGGCGAAGCCCAGGTCCGGCATCAGCGGCAGGGCGGCTGCCGCCCGCGCCAGCACCGGCCCGACGCTGCCGCCGCCGCCGCCGCCCGCGGCCACCAGGACGATGCGTCCGTCGGCCGGCAGGCCGAGGATCGCGCGCGCCTCCGCCCGCGGCAGGATGTCGTCCGCCCGCACGCCCGCGATCGGCCCGGCGAACACCGCCGGCCGCGGCAGCGCCTTCAGGGCGGCATGGCCGGCCGCATCGGCCGCGTGAAAGGGAAAGACCACCAGGTCGTAGTGCTGCACGCTCTCGCGGTAGCGCTCGATATCGCGCTGGAGCAGGAACAGGTTGCTGACCAGCACCCGCCGCCAGGGTCCATCCAGGAATGGCCGCAGCTCGCCGACCGAGCCGTAGGCGAAGCTGTCGACGACGAGGATATCGGGCGCGTAGCCGACGAACAGCGCGCGCATGAACTGCTCGGCCATGCGGCAATGGCGGTCGCGCCCGAGGCCATGGTCGTGGACCGCCTCGGGCGCCAGCGTCTTTACATAATGGAAGCCCTCGCGCCACAGGACGCCTGGGTCCTCGCACGAGGTCGCGAAGAGGAACCGGGTATCCGGAGCCAGCCGGCGCATCTGACGCGCGATCGCAAGCGCGCGCATCAGATGGCCGAGGCCCTTGCCGTTCACGGTGTAGAAAAGGACGCGCAAACGCCGCCCCTTCCCGCCGGCCCGGTGCCGCCCGGTCCCGGGACTACTTCTTGCCGCGCGCGCGGCCGACGCCCAGCACCGGCCACGGGTCCGGCAACCGACCCACCCGCACCTCGATCAGCCAGGGGGCCGGCTCTTTCAGGGCGCGGGCCAGCGCCGCTTCCAGCTCGGCCGGCGTGTCGACCCGTACGCCCTGGGCACCGAAGCTCTCGGCCAGGCGCACGAAGTCCGGATTGTGCAGGTCGGTCGCGATGACGCGGTTGTCGTAGTCCTCGCGCTGCATCCGCTGCACGTTGCCGAAGGCGCCGTCGGCGAAGACCACCGTGATCAGGTGGATGCCGTTCTGGACCGCGGTCGACAGCTCCTGGACGTTGAACATGAAGCCGCCATCGCCGGTGATCGACACCACCGGCCGGTCGGGGGCCCCGACCTTGGCGCCCAGCGCCGTCGCGAAGCCGAACCCGAGCGTGCCCTGGTAGCCGGACGAGACATAGCTGCGCGGCCGGTAGACCGGGAAGCCGGCGCGCGCGACGTAGCCGATCTGGGTCAGCTCGTCGACCAGGATGGTGTCTTCCGGCAGCGCCTTGCGCAGCGCGTTGATCCACGCCATCTGCGGCGCCAGCTTGTCCTCGTAGAAGGCGCGCGTCTTGCCCTGGAGGGCGGTCAGCTCGTCCTTGCGCGAGGGCCGCTTGCCATTCGATTTGGCAACCGCGTCGGCCAGCGCCGCCAGCCCGCGCTTGGCGGTGGCGACGATGCCGACATCCGGCTTGCCGTTGCGCGCGATCTCGATCGGGTCGATGTCGAGGCGGATCACCTTGAGGTCGCTGTCGACGCCCCAGGCGGGGATGTTGGGCGACAGGCGCGTGCCGACGCCCAGCACGACGTCCGCCGTGGCCCACATCTCCCACGCCGCCTGCAGCTTCTGCGACAGGTAGTGGCGGTCGTCGATGGAGCCCAGGCCATTGCGCGACGCCACCACCGGCGCCTGCAGCATCTCGGCCAGCGCCAGCAGCTCTTCCGTCGCATCCCAGCCGCCGCTGCCGACGAAGATCATCGGCCGCTTGGCCTCGCCCAGCAGCTTGGCCGCCGCGGCGATGGCATCCGGATCGGGCTCCGCGGCCGGGTCGGGCCGGGCGATGTCGCCAAGGTCGACCTCGGTGCGGAGCTGCAGCACGTCGGGCGGCACCTCGATCGCGGCGGGGCGCGGCCGGCCGGACCCCATCTGCCGGAACGCCTCGCGGACCAGCCCCGGGATCTCGGTCGGGTGGTTGCCGCGCGCGGCGTACTTGGTCAGCCGCTCGAGCACGCCCAGCTGGTCGGGGATCTCGTGGAGCTGGCCGACGCCGCGGCCGATATAGGGCGAGTGGATCTGGCCGGTGACGCACAGGACCGGGCTGTTGCAGGCATAGGCCGTCGCCAGGGCCGCGGTGGTGTTGAGCACGCCCGGGCCAGGAACGACGGCGAAGGTGCCGACGCGGCCGGTGACCTGGGCATAGCCGAAGGCCATGTAGGCGACCCCCTGCTCATGCCGGCTGTGGATCACGCGAACCTGGTTCTTGCTGTCGTGGAAGGCATTGAACAGCCAGTCGAGCTGCACGCCCGGCAGGCCGAATACGGTATCCACCCCATGCTGGTGCAGGGCCCCCACGAGGGCCTGGCCACCGGTCATTTTCGTCACGGATCGTCCTCTTGCGCGGTGTCGATTCGCAGCCGGGCCCCGAAAGCGGCTGGCCGCACGGCGCGGAACCTAGCACGCGCCCGGCCTGCCGCCCAACCCCGGGAACGGGTTCCGGCGCGGTAGTTGGCGCGGTTGTTAGCG
>CAZQOA010000088.1:17519-21325 GCA_964594715.1 uncultured Rhizobiaceae bacterium
GCGCCCGCTGCTAGCCTTGCGCCCGCGATGATGTCCCCGCGACGACCCCCTATCTTCCATGGCTGGATCGTGGTCGGCGCGGCCTTCGCCGTCATGTTCGTCGGCTTCGGGGTCGGCTACAGCTTCGGCGCCTTCTTCGCGGCACTGGAGCGCGAGTTCGCGGCCCGGCGCGGCGACCTGTCGATCGTCTTCGCGATCTCGGGCTCGCTCTATTTCGCGCTCGGCCTGCCGAGCGGGGCGGCGGCCGATCGCTGGGGGCCCCGCCTCGTCGCCTTCATCGGCATCCTGGTCATGGCGGCCGGTCTGGCCCTGGCCAGCCGGGCCGACGCGCTGTGGCAGATCTACCTGGCGGCCGGTCTCGGGGTCGGCATCGGCGTCGGCCTGTCCTATGTGCCCTCGGTCGGCGCGGTGCAGCCCTGGTTCCTGCGCCGACGCGCCTTCGCATCGGGAATCGCGATCGCCGGCATCGGCGCCGGCACCCTGGTGGTGCCACCCGTCGCGGCCATGCTGGTGGACGCCATCGGCTGGCGCGACAGCTATCTCGCGCTGTCCGTGGCGACGCTGGTCATCGGCGGTGCTGCGACGCTGCTGCTCGACAGCCGCCCGCAGCGGCGCGGCCTGGCGCCCGACGGCGCGCCGGCCGCGACCGGCATCGGCCCGCGGGCGATGACCGGCATGGCGTTCCGCGCCGCCGCCCGCACCGGCCCCTTTCGCCTCCTGGCCATCGCCGCCTTCTTCACCTCGTTCGGCATCTTCGTGCCGTTCGTGCATCTGGCGCCGGCGGCCATCGACCAGGGTGCGTCGGAGCAGGCGGCGGCATCGCTGCTGGGGCTGATCGGGGCCGGCAGCCTGCTCGGCCGCTTCGTCATCGGCTCCGCCGCCGACCGCTTCGGCCGGCGGCGGATGCTGATCGCCGTGGTGGTCGCCCAGTCCGCGCTGCTGGTCTACTGGATGCTGGCCGACCGCTTCTGGATGCTGGCCATCTTCGCGGTCGCCTTCGGCCTCAGCTATGGCGGCTACGTCGCCCTGGTGCCGACCCTGTGCGCCGACTTCTTCGGCGCCCGGGCGATCGGCGCCATCATGGGTGCCGTGTTCAGCGGCGTCGCCGTCGGCTGCCTGCTCGGGCCGCCGCTGGCCGGCTTTGCCTTCGACGCGCTCGGCTCCTATGCCTGGCCGATCGCCGGTTGCGCGCTGCTGTCGGCCCTGGGGGTGGCCGCCACGCTGCGCCTGCCCGACCCGGACCGCTGGACGGCCGGCTGACGCGTCAGCCAGCCACCTTCCAACCCAGGGCCAGGATGGCGATGTCGTCCGACTGCTCCTCGGTCAGGGCGAAGTCGGCGACCGACTGCCGTACCGCGGCCACCAGGGCCACCGGATCGGCCTCGCGCACGCCGTCCAGCACCTCGATCAGGTGGTCGTCGCCATAGAACTCCTTGGCAATGTTCATCGCCTCGGTCACGCCGTCGGAATAGACCACCAGCCGGTCCCCCGGCTCCAGGTCGACGGCGCCGACCGCGTGGCTGGCCCCCTCGTCGATGCCGACCGGCATGCCGCCCACCAGCGGCAGCGGCATCGGCGGCACCCCCGCCCGCATGCGGAAGGGTGGCGGATGGCCGGCGTTGGAATAGGTCACCCGGCCGGTCGCCACGTCGATGACGCCGAGGAAGAGGGTCAGGAACTCGAAGGCCGCATTGGCCTCGCTCATGCGCTGGTTGACCGCCTGCATCATCGCGCGGACGCCGGCCTCGTCGTCGGCCCGCTCCGCCCACAGGGGTGCTGCCGAGCGCAGCGTGCCCCAGGCCCGCGCCATGAACAGCGCCGCCGCCGGCCCCTTGCCCGAGACGTCGCCCAGCAGGAAGCAGCAGTGCCCGGCACCCAGCGGAAAGAAATCGATCAGGTCGCCGCCGACCTGCCGCGCCGGCTCCAGCCTGGCGCGGATGCAGACGGGCCATTCCGCGCCCCGCGAATCCATCGCCGCCGGCACCATGCCGAGCTGGCTGGAGCGCGCCGCCTCCAGGTCGTTTTCCAGTCGCCGCAGGGTCTCGCGCACCGCATCGCGCAGCCGCTTCTTCTCCAGCAGCGCATAGAGCCGGGCGCGCAGCAGGGTGGGGTTGAAGGGCTTGGCGAGATAATCCTCCGCACCCAGTTCGATGCAGCGCACGACGCTGTCCATCTCGGTCAGGGCCGAGATCATCACCACCGGCAGGTCGGCCAGCCGGTTCTCGTCGCGCAGCCGCTCCAGCACCTCGTAGCCGTTCATGTTCGGCATCATGACGTCGAGGAAGACGAGGTCGAACGCCTGGGTCCGGATCATGTCGACCGCCTCGACCCCGTCGACCGCCATGGCGACATGGGCGATGCCGAGCCGTTCCAGGCGGCGCTTCAGGAGATCGCGATTGTCCGGGTGGTCGTCGACCACCAGCACCGAGATCGCTCCGCCGCCGATCCGCGCCAGGGCGGCGCGGCGCTGTTCCTCCATCGCGGCGCGGCGTTCGCCCCCCGCGCGTTCCGTCGCTTCGATCATTTCGTCCCCGTTCGTGCGAGCAGCGCATCGACCTTGCCGAGCAGGCGCGGCAGGTCGATCGGCTTGGTGTCATAGTCGTCGCAGCCGGCCTCGAGCGCCTTGGAGCGGTCGTCGGACATGGCATGCGCCGTCAGCGCGATGATGGGAATGCCGCTGGTGCTGTGCGCGGCCTTGATCTGCCGCGTCGCCTCGTGCCCGTCGATGCCGGGCAGGCCGACATCCATGAGGATGAGGTCGGGCATCTCCCGCGCCGCCACCACGACCCCTTCCAGCCCGTCCAGCGCCATCACCACCTCGAATCCGCGGCGCGTCAGGCGCCGGGACAGGAGGTCGCGGTTCATCTCGTTGTCCTCGACGATGAGGATCTTGGCCATGCTCTACCCTCCGATCGATCCTGCCGCCGGGCCCGACCCGGCCGGCAGCGTAGCCCGGATGACCTGGGCGAGGTCCAGGATCGCGTCTTCGCCCTTGGCCACCACCTGCCGCGTCCGCTGGCTCAGATATTCATGCTCCTGCGCGGTCAGGGCCTTGGCCGTCACCACCACCACCGGGATATCCCGCCAGGCGGGCTCCGCCCGCAATTCCTCGATGAACGCGAACCCGTCCATCTCGGGCATCATCAGGTCGAGCAGGATGAGGCCGGGCGGCGGGTTGCGGCGCAGCCAGTCGAGGCCGCGCAGGCCGTTCTCGGCCTCGGCCGCCTCCAGGCCACCCGCCTCCACCGCGCGCCGCATCAGGTCGCGGTTCGCCGCATCGTCCTCGACGATCAGGACCGCCCGCGCCGACGAGGCGATGGCGAAGTGCCGGACCACGGCAACGAGGCGGGCGCGGTCGATCGGCTTGGTCAGGAACTCCACTGCCCCCAGGGAGTAGCCGAGGCCACGCTCGTCGCTGATCGTCACCATCACCACCGGGATGTGGTCGACGTCGGCATCGGCCTTGAGCGCGGTCAGCACCGACCAGCCGTTCACCTTCGGCATCATCACGTCGAGGGTGATCAGGGATGGCCGCTCGGTCCGCGCCATCTCCAGCGCCTCCTCGCCCGAATAGGCGTGGATGGCGACGAAGCCCTCCTTGGCCAGGATGGCGCCGAGGAGATTGTGGACGTTGGGGTCGTCGTCGACGACCAGCACCTTGCGGCCCTGGCCGGTTCCCGCCGCCGCGTCGGCAAGCTCGGCCGGGACCGGGGATGGCGGCGCCGTCGCCACCTCGCCGGGTGCCGGGTCAGGCAGCCACATCGAGAAGGTGGTGCCGACCCCGACCGTGCTCGTGACCGTGATAT
>CAZQOA010000089.1:0-21304 GCA_964594715.1 uncultured Rhizobiaceae bacterium
GGCCATGTGGGCCAGGAGGCCGAGCCACACGGTCGGCACGCCCAGCGTGCAGGTCACCGCCTCGGTCTCGAACAGCTCCAGCAGGCTGGCCCCGTCGAGCTTGGCGCCGGGCAGCACCAGCTTGGATCCGGCCATGGCGGTGGAATAGGCGCAGCCCCACGCATTGACGTGGAACATCGGCACCACCGGCAGGATCGTGTCGCGGCTGGAGATGCCGAGCGCGTCCGGCGCGCACACGCAGTAGGAATGGATCACCGTCGAGCGGTGGGTATAGAGCACGCCCTTGGGGTTGCCGGTGGTGCCCGAGGTGTAGCAGAGCGACGACGCCGTGCGCTCGTCGAACTCCGGCCAGTCGTAGGATGCCGGCTCGCCCGCGATCAGGCTCTCATAGGAGCGCGCATTGGGCAGGCTGGTCTGTGGCATGTGGGCATCGTCGGTCAGAATGATGTAGCCCTTCACCCCGGGGAACTCGCCGGCCACCTTCTCCAGCATCGCCACGAAGCTGAGGTCGACGAAGATCCACTGGTCGTCGGCATGATTGACGATGTAGCGGATCTGGTCGGGGAAGAGGCGCGGGTTGATGGTGTGCAACACCGCGCCCATGCCGGAGATGCCGTAATAGAGCTCCAGGTGGCGATGGGTGTTCCAGGCCAAGGTCGCCAGCCGGTCGCCGGGCTTCACGCCCAGCCGCCCCAGGGCGTTGGCGAGCTGCTGCACCCGGCCATAGGCCTCGCGCCAATTGTAGCGGTGGATCGGTCCTTCGATCGTCCGGGTGACGATCTCGGTATCGCCGTGATAGCGCGCGGCGTGCTGGATCATCGACGAGATCAGCAGCGGCACGTCCATCATCAAGCCCTGCATGGGCGTCACTCCCCGTTCGTTCGCGGACCTCGAAGGCCCCGATTGCGGGGAAGGCCCGATTGCCGGGAAGGATAGGGAACCGGCGCCATCGGTGGCAAGGCGAGCGCCGAAAGAAACGGTACGCCCCGGATCGCGGCGCCAAGCGTCGACCTTGTGTCCGGGGCCCGGCGGCTTACAGTGTCGGCGCCACCATGACCGATGCCCCAGACATCATCCCGACCCGGGAAGCCCACCGCTTCGACGAGGCCGCGCTCGAGCGCTACCTGCGGAGCGCGCTCGGCTTCGACGGCGGCCTGCTCGTCCGCCAGATGCGCGGCGGCCAGTCGAACCCGACCTTCCTGCTGACCGCCGGCGGGCAGGACATGATCCTGCGCAAGCAGCCGCCGGGGCAGCTGCTGCCGTCCGCCCACGCCGTCGATCGCGAATACCGGGTGATGACGGCGTTGGCGGGCACCGACGTGCCGGTGCCGAAGACGCTGCATTTCTGCGCCGACCGGTCGGTCATCGGCACGCCCTTCTATGTGATGGAGCGGCTGGTCGGGCGGGTCTTCTGGAACCCCGCCCTGCCGGAACTGGCGGCGGCGGAGCGGGCCCCGATCTGGCAGGGCATGGCCGACGCGCTGGCGCGCCTGCATGGGGCGGACTGGCAGGCGATCGGGCTCGGCGATTTCGGGCGGCCGGGCAACTATTTCGGCCGCCAGATCGCACGCTGGACGCGGCAGTGGCAGGAATCCAGGACCCACGAGAACCCGGCCGTCGAGCGGCTGGCGGAATGGCTGCCGCCGCGGGTGCCGCCCGGCGACGAGGTCGCGATCTGCCACGGCGATTTCCGCATCGACAACCTGATGTTCCACCCCGTCGAGCCGCGGGTGATCGGGATTCTCGACTGGGAGCTGGCGACGCTGGGCCACCCGCTGGCCGACCTCGCCTATAACTGCATCCAGTACCACACCCCGCCCGACGTGTTCCGCGGCCTGGCCGGGCTCGACCTGAAGGCCCTGGCGGTGCCGGACCAGGACAGCTATGTCGCGGCCTATGGCCGGTTCGCCGGGCGGCCGGTCCGGCTGGAGCCCTTTCACCTCGCCTTCGCGCTGTTCCGCCTGGCGGTGATCCTGGAGGGCATCCTGGCCCGGGCCCAGGCCGGCAATGCCGCGTCGGCCGATGCGTTCGAGGTGGGGGGGCTCGGCGTCGTCATCGCCGATATCGGCTGGGACATCGCGCGCCACGCCGACTGACGATATTCATTCTCGCCCGAGGAACCAAAATGGACTTCGCCTATTCCGAAAAGTCGCTGGATATCCAGGCCCGCGTGCGCCGCTTCATGGACGAGCACATCGTGCCGCGCGCTCGCGACTGGGACCAGTCGGTCCATGACGGCGTCTTCCCGCCGCCCTTCATCGAGGACCTGAAGGCCAAGGCCCGGGCCGAGGGCCTGTGGAATCTGTTCCTGCCCAACCTGCGCCCCGACGAGCCCGGGATGGGGCTGAGCAACCTCGACTACGCGCCGGTGGCAGAGCTGCTCGGCCGCATCATGTGGTCGGCCGAGGTCTTCAACTGCAACGCGCCCGACACCGGGAACATGGAGCTGCTGCACATGTTCGCCAGCGAGCGCCAGTACGCGGACTGGCTGCGCCCGCTGCTGGAGGGCAAGATCCGCTCGGCCTTCGCCATGACCGAGCCGGCGGTCGCCTCGTCGGACGCCACCAACATCCAGACCCGCATCGAGCGGTCGGGCGACCACTACATCGTCAACGGCCGCAAATGGTTCATCACCAACGCCGCCGACCCGCGCTGCAAGATCGCCATCGTCATGGGCGTGACCGACCCCGACGCCGAATCCTACCGCCGCCAGAGCATGATCCTGGTGCCGTTCGGGACGCCCGGCTTCACCGTCGTGCGCAACCCGCCGGTGATGAACCATGTGGCGCCCGAGGGCCATTGCGAGGTCCTGTTCGAGAACGTGAAGGTTCCCGTCGGCAACCTGCTGGGGTCGGAGGGGCAGGGGTTCGAGATGGCGCAGGCCCGCCTCGGGCCCGGCCGCATCCATCATTGCATGCGCTCCATCGGCCAGTGCGAGATCGCGCTCGAGCTGATGATGCAGCGCGCCCAGGACCGCCGCACCTTCGGCCGCACCTTGGCCGAGCACGGCACGGTGATGGAATGGATCGCCATGTCGCGGGCGGAGATCGAGCAGGCGCGCCTGCTGGTGCTGCGCACCGCCTGGCTGATGGACCAGCACGGCAACAAGGCCGCCCGCAAGGACGTGTCGCTGATCAAGGTCGTGGTGCCGCGGATGCAGACCACCATCGCCAACCGGGCGATGCAGGCGTTCGGCGCCAAGGGCCTGACCGCCGACACGCCGCTCGCCTTCATCTGGAGCTGGGGTCGTGCGCTGCAGATCGTCGACGGCCCGGACGAGGTGCATCTCCGCACCATCTCGCGGCTGGAGATCAAGGAGCAGCGCAACCGCCTCGGCAACCGGCGGCTCGACGAGCGCACCGGATTCCCGATCGACTAGAACGCGAAAAAGGGGCGGGACCATGACGCTGGCCGGCAGGACGCTGTTCATCACCGGTGCCAGCCGCGGCATCGGTCTCGCCATCGCGCTGAAGGCCGCCCGTGACGGCGCCAACATCGCCATCGCGGCCAAGACGGTCGATCCGCATCCGAAGCTGGAGGGGACGATCTTCACCGCCGCGGCGGAGATCGAGCGGGCCGGCGGCCGGGCCCTGGCGGTGCCCTGCGACATTCGTGAGGAGAGCCAGGTGCGCGATGCCGTCGCGCGCACGGTCGCGGCGTTCGGCGGCATCGACGTGCTGGTCAACAACGCCTCGGCGATCAGCCTGACCGGCACGCTGGAGACGCCGGCCCGGCGCTTCGACCTGATGCACCAGGTGAATGCGCGGGGCACCTTCCTCTGCTCGCAGGCCTGCATCCCGGCCCTGCGGGCATCACCGAACCCGCATATCCTGACGCTCTCGCCGCCGCTCAACATGAACCCGCGCTGGTTCTCCGGCCATGTCGCCTACACCATGGCCAAGTACGGCATGAGCATGTGCGTGCTGGGCATGGCCGAGGAGTTCCGCGGCGACGGCATCGCCGTCAACGCGCTGTGGCCGCGGACCGGCATCGCCACCGCGGCCGTCCGCAACCTCCTGGGCGGGCCCGACGCCGTCGCCCGCTGCCGCACGCCGGATATCGTCGCCGACGCCGCCCACTGGATCCTGACCCGGCCGTCGCGCGACACGACCGGGAATTTCTTCATCGACGAGGACGTCATCCGCCTTTCCGGCGGGACCGACCTCGACCGCTATTCGGTGACCCCGGGGACGACCGACTTCATGCAGGACTTCTTCCTGGACTGAGGCCGGGTAGCATTACCCCGGACGCCGGCGGTACATCCCGATCGCCTTCCAGGTCAGCACGGTCTCGCCCTTCTGGTTGGTCACCTGGATGAGCGAGTTGACCACCCCCCGGTCGGGCTTCGATTCCGACGCGCGCGCCGACAGCACCTCCATGCGGGCCGAAAGCGTGTCGTCCGGGCGCACCGGCTTCAGCCAGCGCAGCTCGTCCAGGCCGGGCGATCCCATGCCGGCGGCGTCGACCAGGATGCCGTCGGCCAGCAGCCGCATGGTCATGGAGGCCGTGTGCCAGCCGCTGGCGATCAGCCCGCCATAGATGCTGTCCTTGGCCAGCACCTCGTCGATGTGGAACGGCTGCGGGTCGAACTGGCGGGCGAAGTCGAGGATCTCGTCCTTCGTCACCGATCGGCTGCCGAGGTCGAAGCTGTCGCCGACCTTGAAGTCCTCGAAATAGCGCATGTTTCTTCCTTGCTCGGGCGCGGGGACGCTAGCACGCAGGCCGCAGGCCCGGCTATCCTCGGGCGACATATGAATGATCCGGCGAATATCGGGGTCCTCGGCCTCGGCGTGATGGGGGCCAACCTGGCCCGGAACATGGCCGATCGCGGTTTCCGAGTGGTCGGCTGGGATGTCGATGCCGGGCAGCGCGCCCGGGTCGCGGCCGCCGGCGGGCTGGAGGTGGCGGCCGACCTGGCCGACTTCATCGCCCGCCTCGCGGTGCCGCGGGCGGTGCTGCTGCTGGTGCCGGCGGGGGCGCCGGTCGACGCGGCCATCGCCACGCTGCGGCCGCTGCTGGCCGCCGGCGACATCATCGTCGATGGCGGCAACTCGCATTATCCCGACACCATCCGCCGCGGGCGGGAGCTGGCGGCGGCGGGGCTCGGCTTCCTCGGCCTCGGGGTTTCCGGCGGCGAGGAGGGGGCGCGGCATGGGCCGGCCCTGATGGCCGGCGGCGACCTTGCGGCCTGGCGACACCTGGAGCCGCTGCTGACCGCGATCGCGGCCCGCTTCGCGGGCGCGCCCTGTTGCGGCCGGGTCGGTGGCGACGGGGCAGGGCACTTCGTGAAGATGGCCCATAACGGCATCGAGTACGGCCAGATGCAGCTCATCGCCGAGGCCTGCCTGCTGCTGCGGTACGGGCTGGGGCTCGACTGGGCGGCGGCGTCGGCGGTGGTGGCCGGCTGGAACCAGGGCGATGGCGCCTCCTACCTCCTCGGCATTACCGCCGATATCCTGGCGACCCCGGATGAAGAAGGCGGCGGCGCCCTCGTGGATCGCGTGGCGGACCGCACCGGGCACAAGGGCACCGGGGTGTGGACGGTGGAGGCGGCCCTGGCGCTCGGCGTGCCGGTGCCGACGATGGCGGCGGCGGTCTGGGCGCGGGCCCTGTCGGCGACGCGCGACCCGTCCGCGGTGGAGCCTGCCCGGCCCGACTTCGAAGTGACCCTGGCGGCGGACGACGTGCGCGTGGCCCTGTCGGCTGCCAGCCTGGTCGCCTATGGCGAGGGCCTGGACCTGATCGCCGCCGGCGCCGCGCACCACGGGTGGGAGACCGACCGCGCCGCGGTGGCGGAACTGTGGCGCGCCGGCTGCATCATCCGCTCGGCGGCTCTCGACCGCATCGCCGCGGTGCTGCGCGCCGAGCCGGGTGGCCATTCCTTCCTCGATCGCACCTGGGTGCGCGGCATGGCGACGGATGCCCTGCCGGCATGGCGACGGGTGCTGGCCGCGGCGGCCGCGGCGGCGATCCCGCTGCCGGCCTTCGCCGCGGCGATGCAGCACATGGCCGGCCGGACCGCGCCCGAACTGGGGGCGCGCATCGTCGCCGCCCAGCGCGACCGGTTCGGCGCCCACGGCTTCGCCCGCATCGACCGCGACGGGACCCACCATGCCGCCTGGGCCGGCCGATGACGGCGCCGAAGGTAATCGTGCTGATGGGCGTCTGCGGCGTCGGCAAGACGACGGTCGGGCGGCTGCTGGCGGTGGAGATCGGTGGTGCCTTCGAGGAGGGCGACGCCTTCCACCCGCCGGAGAACGTGGCCAAGATGGCGAGTGGCCGGCCGCTGGACGATAGCGACCGGGCGCCGTGGCTGGCCGCGATGGCACGCGGCATCGGCGAATGGCTGGGGCGCGAGCGGCCGACCGTGCTCGCCTGCTCGGCGCTGAAGGCGGCCTATCGCGACGTGCTGGCGGCGGGCCGGCCGGGCATCGCCTTCGTGCACCTGACCGGCGAGCCGGACCTGATTGCCCGCCGCATGGCGGCGCGCACCGACCACTACATGCCGCCGACCCTGCTGCCGAGCCAGCTGGCGACCCTGGAGGCGCCGGCCGACGCCGTCACCGTCACCATCGATCGGCCCCCGAGGGTGCTGGTCGCCGACATCCGCCGCCGCCTCGACCTCTAGCCGCTGCCGCCTGGAACTCCGAACGGCCGCGCCAGTTGTGGGTGCAGGCATCAGGACGGACCAGGAGAACAGAGGCATGGCCAAGACGCCGAAAAGCGGAGCCGGGCAGCAGGGCGGCAGGGCCGCGCCGGAACTGGGGCAGGTCGCGGCCGAGCGGCCGGGCGCGCCGTCGATCACCACCAACCAGGGGGTGGTCATCGCCGACAATCGCAATTCCCTGAAGGCCGGCCCGCGCGGACCGGCGCTGCTGGAGGATTTCATCCTCCGCGAGAAGATCACCCATTTCGACCATGAGCGCATCCCGGAGCGCGTCGTTCATGCCCGTGGCTCCGCGGCACATGGCTATTTCCGCCCCTACCAGTCCTGGGCGTCGATCACCAAGGCGGACTTCCTGCAGGACCCCAAGCGGAAGACCCCGGTCTTCGTGCGCTTCTCCACCGTCGCCGGCGGGGCCGGATCGAACGACACGGTGCGCGACGTACGCGGCTTCGCGGTGAAGTTCTATACCCGCGAGGGCAACTACGACCTCGTCGGCAACAACATCCCGGTCTTCTTCATCCAGGATGCGATGCGCTTCCCCGACCTCGTCCACGCGGTGAAGCCCGAACCGGACCGCGAGTTCCCCCAGGCCGCGTCGGCCCACGACACCTTCTGGGACTTCGTGTCGCTGATGCCGGAAAGCCTGCACATGCTGACATGGGTGATGTCGGACCGCGCCATCCCCCGCAGCTTCCGCATGATGGAAGGCTTCGGCGTCCACACGTTCCGCTTCATCGACGCGGGCGGCAAGTCGCGCTTCGTGAAATTCCACTGGCGCCCCAAGCTCGGCGCCTTCTCGCTGGTCTGGGACGAGGCGGTGAAGATCGCCGGCGCCGACCCCGACTTCCATCGCCGCGACCTGTGGGACGCGATCGACCAGGGGAACTTTCCGGCCTTCGAGTTCGCCGTCCAGATCTTCGACGAGGAGATGGCGGCCAGATTCGATTTCGACGTCCTCGACGCGACCAAGATCATCCCCGAGGAGCTGGTGCCGCTGACACCGCTGGGCGAGCTGGTGCTCGATCGCAATCCCGACAATTTCTTCGCCGAGACGGAGCAGGTGGCATTCCATCCGGGCCATCTCGTGCCGGGCATCGACCTGTCGAACGACCCCTTGCTCCAGGGCCGGCTCTTCTCCTACCTCGACACCCAGCTTTCCCGCCTCGGCAGTTCCAATTTCCACCAGATCCCCGTGAACCGGCCGAAATGCCCGTTCCACAACCTCCAGCGCGGCGGCCATATGCGCCAGACGGTGGAAACGGGCCGGGTCGCCTACGAGCCGAACTCGCTCGACCTGACCGCGCCGGTGCAGGACCCGGACCGCGGCTACACCCACTATCCCGAGGCGATGGAGTCACCGAAGATCCGCACCCGCCCGGACAGCTTCGCCGACCATCACTCCCAGGCGCGCCTGTTCTGGCTGAGCCAGACCGACATCGAGCGCACGCATATGGTGGCCGCCTTCCGCTTCGAACTGTCGAAGGTGGACACGGTCGCGGTGCGCGAGCGCATGGTCGGGCACCTCCTGGACGTGCATCCCGAACTGGGCGGGCGGGTCGCCGCGGCGCTCGGCATGGACGCCCGACCGGCCCCTGCCGCAACGGACGTGCGGAAGGTGACGCCATCGCCTGCCCTGAGCCTGCTGCAGAAGGCGCCGGAAACCCTGGCAACGAAGAAGATCGGCTGCCTCGTCGCCGATGGGGTATCGGCGGCGACGGTCGATGCCTTCCGCGAGGCCGCCCGGGGCAAGGGCGGCGCGCTGGCCGTCGTTTCCATGAAGCGGGGCGGCTTCCGGTCGGCCGAGGGCGCGCTGGAGCCGGCCGACTTCTTCGTCCAGGGCGGGCCGTCGGTGTTGTTCGATGCGGTCGTCCTGCTGGGGGGCAGCGCTCCGCCGGCGGCGTTCCTGATGGACGCCGCCGCCCGCGGCTACGCCGCCGATGCCTTCGCCCATCTGAAGGCGATCGCCGCCGATGAAGGCGGCGTGGCCCTTTTGGCCAAGGCCGGCATCACCGAGGCGGACTTCGACGAGGCGGTGGTGCCGCTGGCCGCCAAGGTGACCCCGGCCATGGTGTCCCGCTTCATACAGGCGGCAATGCGTCACCGCCTGTGGTCGCGGGAGGCCAAGGTCAACGCTCCCGTCTAGGCCCCCATCCGAAGCGGTCGGGCCGGGGCCGGGTCAGACGACCCGGTCCCCCGGCTCGCCACTGGCGAACCAGGCATCGAGATTGTCCAGCGCGCGGAAGCCCATGGCTTCACGCGTTTCGATCGTGGCGCTGCCGAGATGCGGCAGCAGCACGACGTTCTCCAGCGGCAGGTAGCCCTCATGCACATGCGGCTCGCCGTCATAGACGTCGAGGCCGGCGGCCGACAGGTGCCCGGACTTGAGGGCGGCCACCACTGCGCGGTCGTCGATCACCGGGCCGCGCGCCGTGTTCACCAAAATGGCCCCCTTCGGCAGCATCGTGATGCGCCGCGCGTCGAGGAGGTGGCGCGTCTGCGGCGTCAACGGGCAATGCAGCGACAGGAACTCGGCATGGGGCAGCAGGTCCTCCACCGTCTCGTGATAGATGGCGCCTTCCTCTTGGTCGGCGGGCAACCGGGTGCGGTTGTAGTAGCGCACCTTCATGTCGAAGCCCCGTGCGCGCCGGGCCAGCGCCTGGCCGATCCGGCCCATGCCGATGATGCCGACGGTCTTGCCGCTCATGTGGGTTCCGAGCAGTTGGGTCGGCGCCCAACCGCCCCAGGCCTGGGCGCGGATCATACGCTCGCCCTCGGGCGCGCGACGCGCGGCCGCCAGCATCAGCAGCAGTGCCACGTCGGCGGTGGCGTCGGTCAGCACGTCCGGGGTGTTGGTGACGGCGATGCCTCGGCGTTTCGCCGCTCCGAGGTCGATGTGGTCGGTGCCGACCGAGAAGGTGGCGATGATCTTCACGCTGTCCGGCAAGCCGTCGATGGCGTCGGCGCCGACCTTGTCAGCGGCGCACACGATGATGCCGTCGCACCCTTCGGCGGCGTCGCCCATGGCCGCCGCGTCCAGGGCTGCGTCGTCGGGACTGAGGCGCGCGTCATAGTCGCGGGCCGTGCGCTGCTCGACGGCGTCGGGGAGCCTGCGGGTGACGAGGATGCGGGGACGGTTTGCCGTGGCCGACATGCGACGGACCTCCTTCGGTTGACGATTGCAGAGATTCGGGGGGGGACGGGCGGTTGAGGTGGGGGGTGGGTTGGAAGCCCGGCGATACTATCTCGGGCGGCGCCGCAATGTCATAGTCCGGCGAGGATTTCTGTCGATTCGTTCGAGAGCACTGAGTGGCATGATGATTCGAGCGGCAGCGGGCGCGGCATTGTCTTTTTGCCTGGCCCTTTCGCTGCCCAGTTCCGCAGGTGCAGGCGCGATCGCCCCGCATCGCGCGCTCTACGATCTCTCTCTGGCGTCTTCCCGGGCCAGCGGCGGCGTCGTCGGCGTGCATGGACGGATGCTCTTCGAGTGGGGCGACAGCTGCGACGGCTGGACCGTCCAGCAGCGCTACCGCATGCGCCTGTCCCAGGCCCAGGAGGATGAGGTGGAGATCGTCTCCAGCCTCGCGAGCTGGGAATCCAAGGACGGGCTGCGCTACCGCTTCACCCTGAAGAAGAAGCGCGGCGACGAGCCGGAGGAGGAGGTCCGCGGCTCCGCGCGGCTCGACGGGCCGGGCCGTGGCGGTCGTGCTCGGTTCACCCGCCCCGAGGAGGCCAAGGTCGACCTGCCGCGCGGCACCGTCTTTCCATCGGCGCACACCATCGAGGTGATCCGGCGGGCCGAGGCCAAGGAGCATTTCTTCTCGCGCCGGGTCTTCGACGGCTCGGAAGTGGAGGCGCCGATCGATGTCACCGCCTTCATCGGCCGGCCGCTGCCGGTGGCGGCGAAGCCGGCCGAAGGGGGCAAAGTGAGGGGATTGACGGACCGCCCAGGCTGGAAGGTTCGCCTCGCCTTTTTCCCGAAGACCAGCAAGAATCCGCTGCCGGACTACGAGATCGGGCTCGACCTGCTCGACAATGGCGTGTCGGCGGACATGCTGATCGACTATGGCGACTTCACGGTGCGCGCGCGGCTGAAGGAGCTGGAGGCGGTGCGCGGCGGCGGCTGCTGACCGGCCGGGCGGGGACGAGCGCCTTGTCGGGCAATCCAGGCGGCCAGGGCCTCGTACACCTGCTGGCCAAGGATGACGCGACGGGAGCCATGGTAATCCGGCTGGCGGGTGCCCGGCCCCCGGCGGCCCACCGCTGGAAGGCCGCCAGCTATGCGGCGCTGATGGAAACGGCCGTCGACGACCTTGCGGCCGGCACCTACGTCTTCCTGGATCTCGATCGCCTCGACGATGATTCCGCCTTCCGGCTCGCCCGGCTGTGGAACCGCCTGTCTGCCCGGGAGGGTGTTCGCTGCGTCAATCATCCGACCCGCACGCGCCATCGCTTCGAGATGCTGCGCCTGCTGCACGAGCAGGGGGTCAACGCCGGCGACGTCCGCCGGGTGGAGGATCGGCGCGCACCGACGCGCTGGCCGGTATTGATCCGCGACGAGTTGGCGATCCTGACAGCCCCCATCAAACTGCTTTCCACGGTGGCGGAGCTGTCGGCGGAGACGCGACGCCTGGAGCGCGACGCCGTCTACCGGCCGCCCTTGCTGATGGTGGAGCTGCCCGGCGCCACCGCCCCGCCGGGCGCGGTCGGGGTGGTTCTCCATATCGCCGGTACGCTGATGCCGAGCGCCAGGGCGCAGGGCCTCCTGGCACTGCCGGGGGCGCCCGCGGAGGCTGATCTCCTGCGCCTGTTCGCCCTGGGTGAGATGGCGGTCGGCCAGATGGTGCTGGCCCTGGTCGGGGGGCGGGTGACGGTGATCGATGTCGGGGCCGACCTGGCCGTACCCTCCGATCCCGCGACCTTGGCGCAAGTGGCCGACGGGCTGCTTGCCCTCTGATCAGAGGCGCTTGCCGGCAAGGTCGCCGCCGCCGCGCCCGGCAAGAAGCTGTGACCGTCGGAACGATACGCGCCAAGGTTGACGGTCCGGCGACAAAACCGCCTTTCGGCTTGCCGCGGCCGGGGTGGATCGCTAGCATCCCGCCCGGGGAGCCGAATGCCCGGCATGGCCGGGCGTGCGGGATGGAGTGTTTTCGGGGATCGGATGCATCCGCTGGGGAGCTGGATGCATCGCCAAAGCGAAACCCGCGGCACGGGGAAATCTGCAAATCCATCCCGACCCGACAAGAAGCGGCCCGGCGGTGCCGGGTCCTGTCGCAGCCGTGCAATGCGGCCGCGGCTTCTTTGTATCCACGGGGCCGGAGGCGGGGATGACGGAACAGGTGGGGAAGCGGTCGGCGACAAGCCGGCGACGTTGGCAAAGCGCCGTGGCCGGCGGATGCGCGGGCGTGCTGCTGTGGGCGGCGGCGCCGGCGGCGGCGGAAACGCCGGCGACCGCGGACACCGCTGCCCATCCCCCCGCAGCCGATACCGGCGACCGCGACACGCTGCTGCGCCTGCTGGCGGAGGAGATGACGACCCGGCTGGTGGCGGCCTTGTCCATCCAGGCGCGGTCCCACGCGGCCGAGGTCACGACGCTGGAGCACCGGCTGCGCACCACCGAGGAGCGTTTGGAGCAGGCTGAGACCGCGCGCCAGCGTGCCGATGCCACGCATCGCGACGAACTGAAGGACATGCGCGAATTGCTGGCGCGGGCGGAGGCGGCGATGGGCGGCATCGGTGCATCCCAGGCCGCCATGAAAGCGGCGCTGGCCGAACGTGACGGCGACGTGGCGCGGCTCAAGACCGAGCTCGCCGGCGCGCTGGCGGCGGCGGCCGAGGCGCGCGAGCAGGCCGGCAGCAAGGTGGCGACGGCACGGCCCGATCCGGTCGTCATGGCCGAGCTGCAGGACCTTCGGGGGCGCCTCGACGAAACGACGGCGGTCCTGGAGCGGACCCGGCAGGAGACCGCCGCCGTCGCCACGGAGCGCGACCGCCTGCGCCAGGAGGCGGAGGACGCGGCGGTTACCTTGGTCACGATGCGCATCGATCGTGACCTGATCGAGGGCGAACGCGACGCGCTCGCCGACCGGATCGAGACGGTGGCGGCCCAGGCGACCGTGCCGGCCGCGCCCGCGGACGCACCGGCCATGGCCTCCGAGGCGATCGAGCGGCTGGGGCAGATCGAGCAGTTCCTTTCGTCCACCGGCATCAACGTCCAGCGCTTCTCCGCCCCCGTCGTGGCACGGGGAACCGTGGTGCCCCCGCCGCTGCCGGCGGCGCGCCAGGGTGCCCGCGGCGGCCCCTTCATTCCGCCACGGGTCGCCGCGGCGGCCGGGCCGTCACCCGCGACGGAAGCTGCCGTGCGGGTCGACCAGCAGCATCTGGAGCGGCTGGAGCGCATCGAGCGCGTGCTCCGGGTCCTGCCCCTGGGCGCGCCCTTGCAGCATTACAGCTTCGAAAGCGGCTTCGGCCGGCGCTCCGACCCCTTCAAGCGCCGCGCGGCCATGCACGAAGGCGTGGACCTTGCTGCACCGATGCGAACGCAGCTGCGGGTCACCGCGCCCGGGACGGTGGTTCATGCCGGCCCGAAGTCGGCCTATGGCCGGACGGTCGACGTGAAGCACGCCAACGGCCTCGTCACCCGCTACGCCCATATGAGCGAGATCAAGGTGGCCGAAGGTGCCCGCCTCGATCGTGGCGACGTGATCGGCCTGCTCGGCTCCAGCGGCCGCAGCACCGGCCCGCACGTCCACTACGAGGTGATCGTCGACGGCAACCCGGTCGACCCGGTGCGCTTCATCGGCCGGCGGAAGTAGGCCCTACCGTCCGATCGAGAGGGTTCATGGTTCACCCCCCGACAAGAGCTGGGGGTGATGAGACGCACCATCCGATCGTCATCATGAGCGCTTGTGAAGGTATCGGAGCTTTGGGCCCCGCGGCGTTGCGTCCGATCTTCGGCCGGCGGCCAAAGGGGGGAAACGCGGCCTGACGCGACGGCGCAGCCCGTCTGGCGACGACGCGCGATCAAGCAGGGACGTACGTCAACCTCATCACGTCCTCGCCGACGTGATCGGTGGAAACCAGGCGGAGTGGTGGCCGCGGGCCGGCGAAGAATGGCGTGCCGCGACCAAGCACGACGGGGTGAAAGTAGAGTCGATACTCATCAATAAGACCAAGGTCGGTCAGGCTTCGCGCCAGGTCTGGTCCGGAAACGGCAATCTCCCCGGCGAGCCGGGCCTTCAGGCCGCGGATCACCGCCTCGATGTCATCCTCGACCAGTGTGGCGTTGGGGCCGACGAGCTTCAACGATCGCGACACGACCCACTTCGGTTGACGCCGCCACGCCGTCGCGAACTCGCGTTGCTCCGCACTCCACTCAGGACGGTCTTCGTCCCAATAACGCATGAGCTCGTACATGCGGCGGCCGTACACACTGCCCGTCAGGTCGTGCACGTGCTCTATCCAGTGACGAAAGAGCGTGGGGCCTGTCCGCATTTCCAGGTGGTCGACGTAGCCGTCCAGGGACTGGTTCATTCCAAAGACAAGCTTGGCCATGCTGCAAAACCTCCACCGCAAGGTATTCAGAGTAGCGTGGGGCGACGTCAATCACTTCTGCACACTCACCCTCCAGGCTCGCCGATCTTCACCACGCTGTCGAAGAAGATCCGGTACTCCACGCCCCGCGGCTTGGTCGCCTCCTCGCTGGTCCAGGGCAGGAAGCTGCTGCGCCCGGCATAGTCGGTCGGCAGCAGGATGGTGCGCACGAAGGCGCTGGCCGGGGCCACGTTGCGGCCGACCACCGGGTCGCGGCCGCTTTCGAACCAGGCTTCCCCCGGCTCCACCCGATGCACCTTGTCGCCGATCTCGGCCACCAGCCGGCCGTGCAGCAGGCGGCGGATGCCGGGGCCGCCGTGGCCGTGGCGCGGCGTGACGATGCCGGGCGGGAAGTCGACCCGGTCGGCGCGCATCAGGATCGGGTAGCGCGGGTCGATCATCAGCGCGTGGGCGGCGACCACGCGCGGGCGCTCGGCGTCGCTCACCAGCGGCCCCCAGTCGTAGGAGGTGGCCTCCCAGCTCCACGCCTCGCCGTGGCCGGAGAGTTCGAGCTCGCCCTCGAACAGGGTGCAACTGTCCTCGGCCAGGGTGACGGTGCCGCCCGCCGGCGTTGCCGCCTTCAGCGTGCCGTGGCGGACATAGACGGCGCGTGGTGCTGGGCCGAGCGACAGCGGGCGGCCGCCGTCGAAGGCGTCCTCGAAAAGGGCGAGGCGCACGGGCATGGGCGATGGTCCTTTCGTGTGGGCTAGCGTCGGTCGAAACGTTCCTGGAGCGTGCGTCCCAATACCATCACGGCGAAGGCGGAGCCGAGGAGGAAAAGGCCCGGCCACAGGGACATCCACCAGGCCGAGAGGATGAAGTTCTTGCCCTGCTCCAGGATGGCGCCCCAGTCGGGCGTGGGCGGGGCGACGCCGAGGCCGAGGAAGCCGAGCGCCGCCTCGATCTGCAATGCCAGCGGGAACAGGATGACATATTGCAGCAGCACCAGCGGCAGGACGTTGGGCAACACCTGGCGCAGCATGATCGAGGTTTCGCCGAAGCCCAGCGCGCGGGCCGCCTCGACATAGGTGCGCTGCCGTTCCGCCAGCGCGCCGGAGCGCGCGATGCGGAAGAACATCGGCACATAGACGACCGCCAGGGCCAGGACCAGGTTGCGCGACCCCGGCCCCAGCACGCCGGTGATGACGACGCCCGCGATCACCGGCGGGAAGGTCAGGATCATGTCGACGAGGCGCCCGAACACGAGGTCGGCGACACGCCCGAAATAGCCCGCGACCAGGCCGAGAAAGCCGCCGACGACGGCGGACGCCAGCAGCGCACCGGCGACCAGGCCGAGCGTGATCCGGGTGCCGTGGACGACCCGCGCGAAGAGGTCACGGCCGACATCGTCGGTACCGAACCAATGCGCGCCCGACGGCGGCTGCAACGCCCGGGCGACGTCGATGGCATAGGGCGACTGCGGCGCGACCAGGCCCGGAACCGCGATCAGCACCGTGAAGATCGCCAGCAGGAAGGCGCACAGCACCTGCAGCGGCGTCGAGAACAGCTCGCCCGCGAAGGCCGCGACGCGCCTCACGCCCGCAGCCTCGGGTCGATCAGCCCATAGAGAAGGTCGATGGTGAAGTTCACCAGGATGGCGATGAGGACGACGAACAGCAGCGCGCCCTGCACCACCGGATAGTCGCGGCCCTGGATGCCGGACAGGATCAGCCGGCCCAGGCCGGGCAGCGAGAACAGGGATTCGATGACGACGGCACCGCCCAGGATCTGGATGAGGATGAGGCCGATGAAGGTGATGAGCGGGATCAGGATGTTGCGCAGCGCGTGCTTGAAATAGACCTGACGCGGCGGCAGGCCCTTGGCGATGGCGGCGCGGACATATTCGCGGCGCAGCTCCGCCACCATGGTGTCGCGGACGAAGTGGCTGTAGGCGGCGGCCTGGAGCAGGGCCAGGCTCAGCACCGGCAGGATGATGATGTTCAGGTTCTCCGCCAGGTCGACCGACGGCGGCATGTAGGCGAAGGGCGGCGACCATTCCAAGAGGGCCGACGCCCCGACCAGCAGCATCAGTCCGATCCAGAAGACCGGCGCCGACAGGCCGAGCAGGTTGAAGGCCTGGATGGCGGCATCGAGGCGGGTGCCCTCGCGGATGCCGGCCAGGACGCCGAGCGGGACGCCGATCAGGGTGGCGATGACCAGGGTGACGATGGCGACCTCGGCCGTCACCTGGAACGCCTCCCAGACCAGCGTCGTGACCGCACGCCCCTGGTACCAGCTTCGCCCCAGGTCACCGGTGATGGTGGCGCCGAGCCAGTCGCCGAACTGTGCCCAGACCGGTCGGTCGAGCCCGAAGAAGCCGCGCAGGGCCTCCTCGGCGGTGCGGTCGTTGCCGGATTGGCCCAGCATCTGGCTGACGATGTCGCCCGGCACCGAGCGCATCAGCAGGAAGACGGCGACGCTCGACAGCAGGGCTGCGACGGCCGCGCCGGCAAGGCGGGTGGCGAGGAAGCGGAACATGGGGGGTTAGAGGACGTGCTCGGGCAGGCTTGCGGCGGCGGCCGGAGAGATTTCATGGTTCGACAAGCTCACCATGAGGAGATGCCGGTACTCTGGCTCTCATGGTGAGCCTGACGAACCATGAACTCGCCCAGGCTCCGCGTTGACCGCCTTCTCAATTCGCCAGCCATGCCTTGATCAGGCCGAAATACCAGCCGGTCGCGTGCTGGTCATAGTTCTTCAGCCGGTCGCGCTGGCCGGTGATGAGGTCGGCCGAGAACAGCATGATCGACACCGCCTCGTCGGCCAGCAGTTTCTGGAACTCGGCATAGATCGCCTTGCGCTTGACCGGGTCGGTCTCCTCCTGGCCGCGGTCGAGCAGCTCGTCGGCCTTGGCGTTGTTCCAGTTGCGGAAGTCGGCACCGTGGGGTGCCGCGCGGAAATGCCGATAATAGAGCAGGCTCGGGTCGGGCGTGGTGCCCCAGTCGTTGAAGGTGAAGCCCATCTCGCGCGCCCGGAAATTGCGGATCCACACGCCGAGCTCGATCTTCTTGATATTGACGCGGATGTTGAGGGGCTTCAGCTGCTCGGCGATGGTGACGGCGGCGGCGTCCATCCAGTCGTAGCCGATGATGGTGGTCAAATCGATGTCGAACCCGTCGGCGAGGCCGGCCTCGGCCAGCAGCTTCTTCGCCCGGTCGAGGTCGACCTTCTGGTTCGGCAACTGGTCGAGCGGCACGCCCCAGCTGTCCTGCATGCCGATCACCATGGTGCCGATCACGGTGCCGTAGCCGGCGATCGACCCCTTCAGCACCGCCTCCTTGTCGATCGCGAGCGCGACCGCCTGGCGTACCCGCACATCCTTGAAGGGGCCGTACTTGACGTCGATGTCGATGGTCTTCTGGTTGAGGGACGGCCAGCGCTTGATCTCCACCCCCGCCACCGACTTCAGCTGCTCGGTGTCCTGGGGACGGGAGAAGAGGGCGAGGTCGATGCGCCGGTTCTGCAGCGCCACCACCATGGCGGCGCTGTTCGGCATGGTCGCGAACGTCACCTCGTCGATATAGGGCAGGCCCTTCTGCCAATAATCCTTGTTCCGCTCCAGCACGAGGACCGAGTTCGGGCGGAAGATCTTCAGCTTGTAGGGGCCGGTGCCGACCGAGACCTCGTTGAATTTCGTGCCCGCGTCCTTGGTCGAGAAATAGTCCTTCGGGACGACCGCGCCGTACTTGTTGGTCAGGGTCATCGGCAGGGCGGCGTTGGCGCGCGACAGCTTGAAGACGACGGTGCCGGGGTCCGGCGCCGCGATCTCGGTCACCGAGGACAGGTCGCCGGCGCCGGGCGAGCCGTTCCTGGAATCGCGCATCCAATCATAGCTGTACTTCACGTCGGCCGAGCTCATCGACTGGCCGGTGTGGAACTTGACCCCCTCGCGCAGCTTGAACGTGTAGGTCCGGCTGTCGGGCGAGACCTCGACCGCGCGGGCCAGCAGGGGTCGGGCGATGCCCGCCTGGTCCTCGAAGAACAGGCCCTGATACATGAGGCCGCTGACCCGGATGCGGGCGTCGGCACCTTGCAGGAAGGGGTCGAGCGAGGGCGGCTCGATCAGCGAGCCGACGGTGATCTTGCCGCCGGCCTTGGCCGCCGGATCCGTCTTGCCATAGATCAGGGAATCGTCGGCCATGGCCGGTCCCGCGGCCATGGCCGTGGCCAGAGCGGCGGCGGTGGCGAGCCGTCCGAATACGGATGGAACAAAACGCATCGCGATGGTCCCCCTTCAAGCGGAAATGGCGGCAACGAACTCGATCTCGACCGGCACGCCGCGGGGCAGCTCAGCCACCCCGACGGCGGAACGGGCATGGCGGCCGACCTCGCCGAAGATCTCTCCCAGCAGGCCGGACGCCCCGTCGACGACGGCCGGCTGCTCGAGGAAGCCGGGTGCGGAGCCGACGAAGCCGACCAGCTTCACGATCCGTTCCACCCGGTCGAGCGAGCCGATGGCGGCCTCCAGCACGGCGAGGCCGTTCAGCAGGCAGCAGCGGGCGACCTCGCGGCCGCGCGCGACATCGATCTCGGCCCCGAGCCTGCCCTTGGCCATCAACTCGTCGCCGACCCAGGGAAGCTGGCCCGACACCCAGGCAAGCCCGCCATGCACGGCGACGGGCACATATGCGAAGGCGGGCGCACGGGCGGCGGGCAGGACGATGCCGAGATCGGCCAGGCGCTGGCGGTAGTTCATGGCGCGGTGTGTCCTTCGTTCAGCATGTCTTGCAGGGTCGAATGCAGGTCATGCGCCAGCGTAAGGCCGATGTCGGCCTCGATCCGTCGCTGGTCCTGCAACGGATAGACGATCGCCGGCGCGAGCTCCGTCAGGCGGGGGCGGTAGCCCGGCACCAGCTCGGCCAGGGCCTGGGCGATCTCGCGGTACGAGGTCGTGAAGCCGGCCAGATTGTATGCCTCGCCCAGTGCGTCCCGGGCCGCCAGGAGGTGCTGGATGAGGGTACCCAGGTCGCCGACATGCATGGCGTCGAACCGCCCGGCCGGCACTTCGGCCACGAATTCCGCCCCTGGTGCCGCGGCGGCCACGAGCCGCTTCAGGACCGCCGCTGCCCCGTCGTACCAGAGGCCGGGGCCGATCATCAGCGGGATACGGAGCGCCACCGTCTCCAGCCCCCGGGTGCGCCGGTAATAGCCGGCGATGTCCTCTGCCAGCACCTTGGTCAGGCCGTAGGTCTGGGCGGGGCGCCTGGGCGCCGCCTCGTCGACGCGGGCGGCCAGGTCTTCAGCGGCGCCGAACACGACAGTCGAACTGGTCCATACCAGCCGCCGCACGCCGGCCCCGGCGCAGGCGTCGAGCAGCCGGCGGAAGCCCAGGACATTCACCGCGAAGGCGCCCTCCGGGTCATCCTCGCCGGACCGTGCGAGGCCGACGGCGCCCTTGGAATAGGCGGCGAAGCTGACCACCTGGCGGGCGCCGGTCGCAGCCAGGGCGGCCGCGATCTCGGCCGGCCGCTCGATCGAGCCCACGATCTCGTCGGCGCCGGCGGGCAGCGCCACCGTGCCGGCCGGGCCGAACACCGCGACGCGTCGGCCGCCGGCGACGAGCTGGCGGACGGTGGCCGCGCCGACGAAGCCGCGGCCGCCGACCACCAGGACCGGGGGCTCAGAAGCGGAGGTCATCGCGGATGCAGGCCATGCGGTGGCCCGGCTCCAGCTCGCGCAGTGCCGGCACTGCCGCCGCGCACTCGGCCACGGCGAAGGGGCAGCGGGTGCGGAAGACGCAGCCGCTGGGCGGGTCGGCCGGGCTCGGAATCTCGTCGCGCAGCACGACCTTCGCTTCCCCGGTGCCGGCCAGCTTCGGCGCCGCCGCCAGCAGGCCGGCCGTGTAGGGGTGGCGGGCGCGGGTGAAGATGGTGCGCGTCGGGCCCACCTCCATCACCCGCCCGAGATAGAGGACCATCACCCGGTCGGCCATCACCTCCACCACCGACAGGTCGTGGGAGATGAAGAGCATGGCCAGGTTCAGTTCGCCCTGGAGCTGGCGCAACAACGCCAGGATGCCGGCCTGGACCGACACATCGAGCGCCGACACCGGCTCGTCGGCCACCAGAAAGCGCGGCTCGACCGCCAGCGCCCGCGCGATGGCGATGCGCTGGCGCTGCCCGCCGGAGAATTCCCGCGGCATCCGCCCCATGTCGGCGGGCGACAGGCCGACCTTGGCCAGCAAGGCGCCGGCGCGCTCGCGGCGGTCCGCGCGCGTGCCGATGCGGTGCAGGCGCAAGACCTCGCCGATCGCGTCGCCGACGCTGCGCCGCGGGTTGAGGCTGGCATAGGGGTCCTGGAAGACCATCTGCATCGACCGCCGCAGCGGCCGCAGCGCGCGCAGCGAGGACGCGGTGATGTCGTGGCCCTCGAAGCGCACGCGGCCCCGCGTCGGCTCAAGCAGGCGCAGCGCCAGGCGCCCGACGGTCGACTTCCCCGATCCCGACTCGCCCACCAGCCCCAGCACCTCGCCCGGCGCCACCTGGAACCCGACGCCGTCGACGGCGCGTACCGCACCCCGCGCGCTTAGCCCGCGGCGGGGCAGAGGGAAGTGCTTGGCGAGGTCGTCGACCTCCAGGAGCGGGGTGGCGGTCATGGCATGGCGTCGATGCGGATGCAGCGGCTGGCCCGCCCGGGTGCCAGGTCGAACAGCTCGACGGCGGCCACCGTGCAGCGATGCTCCGCCAGCGGGCAGCGCAGGGCGAAGCGGCAGCCGGACGGATGCTCGGTCGGCCGCGGCGGGCTGCCGGCGATGGGCCGCAGCACCCGTTCGTCCGCGCCATCGTCGCGATAATGCCGTTCCGGCCGGCAATCCAGCAGCGCGCGGGTATAGGGGTGGCGCGGCCGGGCCAGCACCTCGGCGGTGCGGCCGGCCTCCACCACCTGGCCCGCATACATGACGACGACGCGGTCGGCGATTTCGCCGACCAGGGCCAGGTCGTGGGTGATGAAGAGAAGGCCCATGCCGCGTGCCGATTTCAGGTCGGCCAGGAGGCGCATGATCTGCGCCTGGATGGTGACGTCGAGGGCCGTGGTCGGCTCGTCGGC
>CAZQOA010000090.1:0-21298 GCA_964594715.1 uncultured Rhizobiaceae bacterium
GGGTCAGGCCGCCTTCAGCGACTCCATCGCGGCGGCGACGCCACCCTTGCCGTGCGGCACCCCGGCCAGGTCGAGCGCCATCTCGATCGAGGTCAGCGCCCCCATCAGCATCGGCTCGTTGAGGTCGCCCATATGGCCGATGCGGAAGACCTTGCCGTTCAGCCGGCTGAGCCCGCCGCCGAGCGAGACGTTGAAGCGATCGGCGCAGACCGCACGCACCTTGTTGGCGTCATGGCCGTCGGGAAGCTGGATGGCGGTGACCGAGTTCGAGACCAGGTCGGGGTTGGTGCAGAACAGCTCCGGCCCGCCGCCCTGGCTCCATGCGGCGACGCAGGCGCGGGTCGCCTGGCCGAGGCGCGCGTGACGGGCGAAGATCTGGTCCAGCCCCTCCTCCTCGATCATCTTCAGCGACTCCTGGAGGCCGAACATGAGGTGGACGGGGGCGGTGCCGGCGAACCGGGCCTGGCGCTCGCCGTCGAGCATGCGGCGCCAGTTCCAGTATTCCCGCGGCAGGGTCGCCGACTGGCTGGCCGCCAGCGCCTTGCGGCTGACCCCGGTGAAGCACATGCCGGGCGGCAGCATCAGCCCCTTCTGCGAGCCGCCGACCGCGACGTCGACGCCCCACTCGTCCATCCGGAAGTCGAACGAGCCGAGCGACGAGATGGTGTCGACGAGGAAGAGGGCCGGATGCTTGGCCGCGTCGATCGCCTTGCGCACGGCCGCCACCGGATGGGCGACGCCGGTCGAGGTCTCGTTGTGGACCTGGAGCACGGCGCGGATGCGATGGTCGGCGTCGGCCCTGAGGCGCGCCTCGACCGCGGCCGGATCGATGCCGCGGCGCCAGTCGGCTGCCACCGTCTCCACGACGATCCCGTAATGCTCGGCCATCTGGGTCCAGGAAGCCGAGAAATGCCCGGTCTCCGGCACCAGCACCACGTCGCCCGGCGAGCAGACATTGACCACCGCCGACTCCCAGGCGCCGTGGCCGGAAGCGGCATAGACGATCATGATCTGCTCGGTCTTGAAGACCTTCTTCAGACCGGCGAAGCATTCCTCGGCGATCGCCTTGAATTCCGGCTGGGCGAAGTCGAGCGCCGCGCGGTTCATGGCCCGCAACACGCGGTCGGGAATGTTGGTGGGCCCGGGATTCATGAAGAACATGCGGCCGCGCTGCACGGGCATCAGTGTTTCCTCTCGGACGATTTTTTGAAGGACGTTGCTTGAAGGATGGCCGGTTGAAGGATCGGCGGGTGGGCGTCTCTGGGAGTGGTCACGAAGCTAGCATGTGCCCACGAATTAGGCGAGCCAGCGGTCCATGCGATCGCGCAGGCGATACCACTCGCCGACGATGGGCAGGAACCACGGGTTGCCCGAATAGAAGGGCCGGGTCGGGAATGCCACCCCGTCGAACGCCGAGGGCCGGTTCTGCGTGCGCGCGATCTTGCGGGCGAGCTGGGTCCCGAGCCAGGTCATGGTGACGACGCCGGAGCCGTTGCAGCCCATGGCGTAGTGGATGCCGTCATGCTGGCCGAAATGCGGCAGGGCATCGAAGGTGAAGGCGACATAGCCGGTCCAGCCATGGGTGACCTTCACCGGCGCCAGCTCGGGGAAGACTTCGGCCATCATGGCGTGGAGCGTGCGCGCCGTGTTCTCCGGCGTGTCGCCGGCGAAGCTCGCCCGGCCGCCATAGAGGATGCGGCGGCGATCCTGCGACTGGCCGAAATAGGACAGGACCCGCTTGGTGTCGGCGATGGTGCGGCCATTGGGGATGAGCGCGCGGACCTGGTCCTCCGGCAGTTCCTCGGTCGCGATGATATAGCTGCGCACCGGTACCAGCCGGCGGCGGAACCAGCTCAGCTCCGGGCCGGTGTAGCCGTTGGTGGTCGCCACCACCTCGCGTGCCTTCACCTCGCCGGCCGGCGTCTGCAACACGAAGCCGGCGCCGTTGCGCGTCACCGAGGTGACCTTGGAATTGACCGACATGGTGGCGCCGGCACGGAGTGCGGCGTCGCGGATGCCCCGGTGCAGCAGGGCCGGGTGCAGCCGGCCGGAGCGATTGACCAGCATCCCGCCATGGAAGAGATCGGTCTTGATCTGCTCGCGCTGGCGTTCGCGCGACAGCATGCTGAGGCCGGCGTTGGTGCCCTTCTGCAACTTGTCGACCGAGGCCGCGAGGCGGTCATAGTGCTTGGGCACCGCCGCGCCCACGAAGCGGCCGGTCGGCCAGTAGTGGCACTCGATCCCTTCGCGGCGGATCAGCTCTTCCAGATAGCCGAAGGATTCCGCCCCCTCCGCCAGCAGCGCCGCCGCATGGTCGGGTCCGAGGCGCTTCTCGAGCGAACTCTTGCCGTAGCCGGAGCGGCCCTTGCCGAGGTTGGTGCCGGGCGACACGCCGCCGCCGTTGCGGGTGCTGGCGCCGATGCCGAACACCTGGTCGGCCTCGAAGACATGCGCCTGGACGCCGGAGCGGGCGAGTTCCAGCGCGCAGGACAGCCCGCCATAGCCCGACCCGATGATGGCCACGTCGGTCTCCTTCGGCGGCGCCACCGCCCCCTCGGCGCTGGGCGGAGCCCATTCCCACCACCAGGGCGTGGTCTTGAAACCCTCGGCGAAGATCGAGGAACTGGTCATCGGAAAGCTCTCCGGAATTGGCGGGCGGAATCGGCTGATACCGCAATCATAGCGCCGGCTTCGGCCCGGCCACGACCGGAATGCGGCACCGCGCCCGGCGCTGTTGCAGATATTCCCGGCGGGTCGCCTCGAAGTCCATACCGCGCAGCGCGATGGCGTGCGGGTCGATCTGACGGGTGGCGACGATATCGGCCGCGATCTCCATGGTCTCGGCGATGAGGATGGTCTGGAGGCCGGCGCCGGCGCCGAGGATCGTCCCCAGCGCGGTCCACAGCACCGCATTGACGACCGCCACGTCGGCCACTGCGTCGCGCACCGTCCGCGGGCCGATCAACGGCAGCATGATGTAGCCGCCCTCGCCGACCCCGTGCCGGCACATGGCCAACCCGATGTCGGATTGGACCGGGGCCAGGCCGTATTCGGCCGCGCGGTCGTACCAGCCGAGGAAGCCCATGGTGGAATTGACCGCAAAGCGCCGGGTCGCCAGCCAGGCGGTCGGCAGGTCGCCGACCGCGAGGCTGGCCACGGCCGTGATCGGCTCGTTCACCAGGTTCGCCGCCATGTTGCCGACGCCGCCGCGGACACGTCCGTCCGCCGCCTCGCCAGGCTCCGGGGCGAACCAGCCTTCGAGCCCCGCGTCGACGGCCTGGTTGAACCGGAAGACGAGACGGTTGTAGCCGTCGAGCCACCCGCCATCGGCGGGAGGGTCGATCGATCCGGCATGGGACGGCGCCGCGACCGCACCCACCAGCACGCATGCGACGAGTAGTGCCCGGATGCTGGAAAGCGGCTTCGGCAGCTTCATCCTTCGATCGCGCGATTGCCAATCACCAAGCCGCGACGATAGGCTTTTTCTTCCGTCCCGTCGCGGCCGGATCGGGATCGCCAACCTGCTGTCAGCGGCATCCGCCAGTCGTTGGCCGGGTCGGCATCGCGGTCGCGCCACCAACCCGCCGCCCGGTCCCCCAAGGAGAAGTTCGTGCAGAAGCGCCCGTTGAGGATCCTGGTGGCGGAGGACGTGGAGGTGAACCGGATGCTCCTCAGCGTGATGCTGGAGCGGCTCGGCCACGCCGTGACCCTGGTCGAGGACGGTCGGGCGGCGGTGGCCGCAGTGGTGCGGCAGCCGTTCGACGTCGTGCTGATGGACGTGCAGATGCCGGTCATGGACGGTATCGCGGCGACCCGGCGCATCCGCGCCCTGCCCGGCGGGGAATGCGATGTTCCGATCGTCGCCCTGACCGGCAACGTGATCCCGGAAGACCAGCGATCCTATCTTGCCGCCGGCATGACGGCGTGCATCGACAAGCCGATTTCCTGGCCCAAGCTGGAAGCCACCCTGGCCCTGGTGACTGCACCCGGCAGCCCTCGGAAACTCGGGGTTCCTGGCGAAAGCGTATAAGCAGTGCGAATGGAAGTTGCGCATGGATCGCGGTCGCGGCTTGAATGGCAACGATACCCCGGTCCGGTAGAAACGCTGCGGAGGTGTGGTGCGTGAAATGCGATCGGATTCGGGAAATCGTGCGCGATCACAATCGCGTCTTCATGTCCTTTCCGACCATGTTCACCTACGAGAAGGCCCTGGCCGGCATCGGTGCCATGGCCGATCGATTCAGGCTCGGACCGGGGCCGCGGTGCCTGTCGTTCCAGGCCACGTCGGATGAGCTTCGGGTCATCTGCGCGCGCCTGTCCGCCGATCTGACCTCCGAGGAGCGGGCGCAGGCCCGGGCCTTGGTCCTGCCCGCCGCCGGCGAGCCGACGGTCGGCGAGTACATGTCGACCCTGTCGATCGGGCAACTGGTGGCCGTGGTCGACGGCCTGCGCCTCGTGGAACTGATCCAGGAGAAGCGGCTGATCTCGGCCCTGCAGCCGATCTTCCGCGCCGACGGAACCCTGTATGGACATGAGGCGCTGCTGCGCGGGCGGGAACGCGACGGGACCATCATTCCCGCGGGGCCCTTGTTCGCCGCCGCGGCGGAGACCGAACTCCTTCTCACGGTCGACCTGATCGCCCGGCGCCTGGCGCTGCAAACGGCGGCGGATGTCGGCGCCGGGGTGATCTTCGTCAATTTCGACCCGGCCAGCATCCATGACCCGACATATGGCTTGGCGGAGACGGTGGCGTTCGTCCGCGAACTCGGCCTGACGCCGGGCGACGTCGTCTTCGAGGTCACGGAAAGCGGCGAGGTCCGCGACCGCGACCATCTGCGCCGCATCCTCCGCTTCTATCGTGCAGCCGGCTTCCGGGTGGCCCTCGACGATGTCGGCGCCGGCTTCGCCGGGCTCAGCATGCTGCTCCAGGTCCGGCCCGACGTGATCAAGATCGATATGGAGCTGATCCGCGGCGTCGACCAGGACGGGTACCGCCAGAGCGTGGTCGGCCACCTGATCGGCATCGCCCGCGATGTCGGCGCCCTGTCGGTCGCGGAGGGCATCGAAACCGAGGCGGAGCAGGCCTGGGTCACCCGCGCCGGCATCGACCTGTTGCAGGGCTTCCTGCTGGGCCGCCCCTTCATCCCGGACCAGCGCCTTCGCGCCTGATCGTCAGGCCGCCCGTGGGCGCCGGCGCAGGGCCGCCGCGACCTCGGCCACGACGCCCGGCCAATCGCCGGGGCTGCCCTGCCGGAAGAGCCGCATGGTGGGGTACCAGGGGCTGTCGTCGCGGTCGGCCAGCCAGCGGAAGCAGCCGTCGTAGCGGGACATGACCCAGACCGGGCGGCCGAGCGCGCCGGCCAGATGGGCGACCGCCGTGTCGACCGTGATCACGAGGTCGAGCTGCTCGACGATGGCGGCGGTGTCGGCGAAGTCGCGCACATCGCCCATCGGATCGAACAGGGCACCTGCCTTGCCCATCGCCACCCCATCCCCCGCCAGGCCACGCGGGCCGAACTGCAGCGAGACGAAATCCACGCCCCCCACCGCCAGCAGCGGCGCCAGCACTTCCAATGGCAGGCTGCGCCGCCGGTCGGTGGCGTTGCTCATCGGCATGTGCGGCCGCGGATCGCCGGCCCACACCAGCCCCACCTTCGGCCGCCCGGTGTCGGCGATGCGCCCGGCCCAGCGCGCCCGGGCGACAGCGTCGGGCTGGAGATAGGGAACGGCCGCGGGGATGGTGTCGACCATGGTGCCGAAGATCTCCGGCAGCCCCATCAGGGGCGCGTGCAGGTCGTGCGGCCCGACCGGTTGGCCCGGCGCCACCACCCGATCGACGCCCGGCACCGATTGCAGCAGCCCGACCAGGGCGGTCTGCGCGATCACCACCACCCGGGCGCCGCGACCGGCCACCAGCGTCGCGTAGCGCACGAACTGCAAGGTGTCGCCGTGCCCCTGCTCGCCCCACAGGATGATGGTCTGGCCCGCGATCTCCTCGCCGCGCCAGCGCGGCCGGTCGAACGGGATGGCCCGCACCATCTCGGTGCGGAAGCGGTGCTCGTATTCGACCCAGCCGCGGTGGAAGTCGCCCTGCTGGAGCAATGCCACCGACCGGTTGAAGCGGGGGGCGACGAAGTCCGGCCTGGCCGTGATGGCGGCATCGAAGGCCAGCACCGCCTCGCCGCCGCGGCGGGACATGGTGAGGAGGATGCCGCGCTCGTTGAGCAGGTCCGGGGTCCAGCCCTCGGCGGCCGCGACCCGCTCCAGCTGCGCCAACGCCTCGTCGAAGTCGCCATCGTCGCGCAGCACGGAAGCCAGCGCGCGGCGTGCCGTGTGGAAGCCGGACGCCAGCGCCAACGCCCGTTGGAAGGCGCCCCTCGCCTCCGCCGTCCGCCCCTGTTCCGCCAGCAGCCGGCCGAGATTGAACCAGGCCTCGACGAACGCCGGATCGAACGCCAGGGCCTTGCGGAAGCCCTCCTCGGCTTCGGTCCGCCGGCCGACCACCCCCAGCGCGGAGGCGCGCAGATTGAGCGCCAGCGGATCCCTAGGCTCCAGCGACGCCGCCTCGTCGGCGACGGCATAGGCACGCTCGCCTTCGCCGCGGTCCAGCAGCACGCCGGCAAGGCGGACCAGCACCGGCACCGGCCGCGCCTGCCCGCCGGCGGCCGTGTCGCGCAGCAATCGCCGCAGCCGCCCCTCCGCCTCCGGCAGCCGCCCGGCTTCGTGAAGCTTTGCCGCCTCGGCGAGCCCCGCCCCCCATCGCGTTTCGGTCATGCCGGGTTCCCCGTGCTTTCAGAGCCAGCCGCGCCGCTTGAAATAAAGAAACGGCAGGATCGCCGACAGCACCATCAGCCCCAGCGCCCAAGGATAACCCGCAAGCCATTTCAGTTCCGGCATGTACTCGAAGTTCATGCCGTAGATGGACGCGACCAGGGTCGGCGGCAGGAACACCACGGCCGCGACCGAGAATATCTTGATGATCTGGTTCTGTTCCAGGTTGATCAGCCCCAGGGTGGCGTCGAGCAGGAAATTGATCTTGTTGGACAGGAAGGTCGCATGGTCGCCGAGCGACGAGGCGTCGCGCTGGATCAGCTTGATGTGCTGGCGGCTCTCCTTGGTCACCTTGCGGTCGGTGGTATCGAGCGCGATGTGATAGGTGACCACGCGCGTCACGCTGACCAGGCTTTCCCGGACCATGGTCAGGAGGTCGCCCTTGCGCCCGATCTGCTCGATCACCGACTGCAGGTCACGGGTCTTCTTGGTCACGGTCGACGCCTTGTTGCGGAACACGTCGCGCGAGATCTGGTCGACCTCGTTCCCCAACCGCTCCAGCGTGTCCGCCATGCGGTCGATCAGCGCCTCGATGAGGCCGATCATCACCAGCTCGCCCGCCTCGCAGGGCGAGCCGTGGGCGCGCTGCGCGCGGGTCCGGTAGGCCAGGAACGGCTTCGGCTCGGCGTGGCGGACGGTGACCAGGGTGCCGCGCTTCAGGATGAAGGTGACCGGGGTCTTGATCGGCTCGTCGCCATCGAGGTTGGCGAGCGCCGTCAGCGTCATGAACTGCGCGCCATCCTCGTCATAGAGGCGGGACGAGAGCTCGATCTCCTCCATCTCCTCGCGCGTCGGAATCGAGATGCCGAGGCGGCGGCCGACCTCCTGCGTCTCGTCGAGGGTGGGATTGAGAAGGTCGATCCAGACCAGGAACACCGAGCTATCCGCCGGCGGCAGTGCCTCCAGCGGGACAAGCCTGCTGGCCTGTGCGGTGTAGATATGCAGCATGCACGGGCTCCTATCCCGGCGCGGGCGGAATAGAAAGCGAAATTGCTGTGTCGTCGCCTGGGGCCGCCGGCACCATCGGTGGCGCTATCCCGGCCGAAGACGGATCAGCCCGGGGGCCCGGCCGGAAGCAGCGGCGCGCGGCAGCGAAGCCCGCGCCGCAGGCCCCGATTCACTGCAACGATGCCCAGGCAGCCACGACGACCGCGACGATGGCGGTGATGAGGGTGATAACGGCCACGGTGCGGTCGTTGTGACGGGTCATGACCATCTGGCTCTCGGCGATAGGAACTGAGTCAAGACCACGGCTGGCACCCCGCCCGCAACCGGAAGTCGCGTCAAATAGGTTGGGATTATGACGGTCGCCGACACCCGGCCCGGGACCGGCCAGCGCTAGCCTTCGACCGGGCTGACGCCGAAGTCGGCGCGGCAATTGGGGGTCTCCCAAACGCTGACGCCGACCAGCCGGGCCTGGCCGTTGCTTCGGGCGGCGATCGCCGGCGACAGGCGCTCGAACCAGTGCTTCGCCAGACATTCGGCGGTGGGCGGAAAGGGCACGACATAGAGCTTCTGGCCCAGCCGCGCCTTGGTGCGCTCGGCAAAGCCGCGCTCGCCGACATCGCGCTCCAGCTCGGCCACCCATTCTTCGGAATCCTGGCCGGCCGGCGCGAACATCCCGACCAGTTCCCGGTCGTCGATGGCCACGATCAGCCCGTGGTCGCATGGCGCGTCCACGATCCGGACCATCTCGTCCTTGAGAAAGCCGAAGTCGAGGATCATGCCCGACTGCTCGCCTTCCTTGACCAGTTCTCCGGACGCGGCCCGGCAATTCGCCTCTACCACATAGCGGTGGCCGTGCAGGTGCCGGCATTTCGAGCCATGGCTGGCAATCCGGTGGCCGGCGTCGATCTCGATCTTGCGGGTGATGGCGAAGTCCATGTCCTGTCCGATGATGGGGTTCAACTATTCACCGCAGTTATTCACTACTGCCGGCATGGTATGCACGCTCGACTCGTCCGACATCGATTGCAAGCACCAAGCGCCATACATCGCCTGGTTTTAACTCGCAAGGCGCTGAAGCTGATGGTTGCGCCGGCGCTCGGCCCGCAACCCCTCCAGCCACGCCACGACAACGCCCGTGTCGGCCGCGCTACGCAGCCAGGGCGGATGCCCTCCAGCCGGCAGGGTAGCAAGCTTCGCCCTGGGATTGCGGGCGATCATCTCATCGGCCATGGCCGCCGTGAGCATGCCCGACACGTCACCGCGAAGGAGCAGGCTGGGCACGGATACGGCCTCCCATGATTGCCAACGGTCCCGATCATGCGCCTGCATCCGGACCAGGGCCGTGCGCAGCCGCGGATCGAAGCGGAAGCTGAAACCATCCTTGGTCCGGCGAAGGCTGTAACGCAATACGTCCTTCAGCTCGTCCCCAGAGATGGGGCCTCGGTCGGCCGTCAACACGGCGACCGCGGCAGCCGCCGATTCGAGGTCGGCGAAGGCGACCTCCCTCGGAATCAGGCTCGCGACCCGGCGCGCCGCCTGTTCCGGCCAGCGAATGGCGACGTCGTTGAGGACCAGCGAGCGGATGGGGGCGCCCTTCAGCGATGCCATGAGCATCGCGATGGTGCCCCCCATCGAGGTGCCGACCAGGTCGACCGAGTCGGCGCCCGACACGGCGATCATCGTGGCGACCGTCGATGCGTAGAGCGGAAAGCGATAGTCGGCCGGGTCTTCGCGCCAGTCGCTGCGGCCATGTCCTGGCAGGTCGGGGCAATAGACCCGCCACCCGGCGTCGGCCAGCGCCGCGGCCAACGGATCGAACTCGCGGCCATTCTGCAGGTACCCGTGCAGCAGGACTGCGGTCGGGCCGGCGCGCCCTGCCCCCCACGCCGTGTAGTGCACCGTCTGGAACCCGTCGCCGGAATAGCCGCGGAACGAACCTGGGACGGGGGCAAACGGAATGGTCGACATGGCGCCATGTTCGCCTTACCGCCGCGCGAAGAAAAGGCCCCTTGCGATCGGGGCCCCGAAGCGCGGATTTTGCCCGAATAGAGTTCCACGGGCTGTCGACGAGCCCCCCGGCCCCGTGGCGGGTCGCCTAACCGCGGCGACAACCCGTCCGATGTCCCACCGGGCTGAAGGCGGAGGCCCTTTGCGTTTGGATTTAGTTGGTCGGAGCGGCCGGATTTGAACCGACGACCCCCAGTCCCCCAGACTGATGCGCTACCAGGCTGCGCTACGCTCCGACCGGTCCCAGCCCGCCGTCGGCGGGCCAAGGGAGCGGGACTATACTGATGTGGTGCGCGCCTTGCAAACCCGACGAGCGCTTCACGTCGAAGAAGATTCATCCTTCTGCGGCAGGCGCTTCTCCGCCGTCTTCAGGATGGCGCGCAGGACGACCAGTTCGTTCAGCGCCTCTTCCAGCGCCGCCCGCAACGCCGTCACTTCGGCATGGACGTAGTCGAAAGCATCGTCATCGGTGGCCTCGGCCGCCTCGACGCCGGATTCCGGTGCCGTCATCTCGACCGGGGCCAGCGGCTTGGCACCACGGCCGCCGTCGCGCAGCAGGCGCTGCACGCCCTTGATCGTATAGCCCTCGTCGTACAGCAGGCGCCGGATGCGCTGCAGCAGCACGACATCCTCGGGACGATAGTAGCGGCGCCCGCCGCCGCGCTTCAGCGGTCGGATCTGGCCGAACTTCGTCTCCCAGAAGCGAAGCACGTGCTGGGGGATGTCGAGCTCTTCGGCGACTTCGCTGATGGTACGGAACGCAGCCGCCGACTTGGCACGCCGGACGCCAACCGCTTCATCCCCGGAAGACAGGGTCATGGGCGATACCCTCAGTTATCTTCGCGTTCAGGATCAACGGGTTCCGTGATTCCGTTGATGCGATTCTTCAACACGTGCGAGGCGCGGAACACGAGCACGCGGCGCGGCAGGATCGGCACCTCGTCGCCCGTCTTCGGGTTGCGCCCGACCCGGCGCCCCTTCTGGCGCACAGAGAAGCTGCCGAATGAAGAGATCTTCACCATCTCATCGCGTGTCAAGGCCACGGCGATCTCGTCGAGCACGCGCTCCACCAGTGCCGCAGACTCGTTACGAGAGAGGCCGACCTCTTGATAGACGGCCTCGCTTAGATGTGCCCGAGTGATCGTCCGCCCGGCCATTCGCCCCCCGGCTACGCAGTGCGGTGCAAGCGCCACCTAAGCAGACGCCACGATAGGCGTCAATCCAGCATCGCCATGATTTCCAATGATTTGCCCGCCGTCCTTGGCATTGCGACAAGGTCGCAAAAAAGGGGCGACTGGATCGCAAGCGGTGGCGACAAGGTCCCGGAGCGGGCGCGGCGACCGGATCGCCCTTACCAACGGATGAGGCTGGACGCCCAGGTGAAGCCGCCACCCATCGCTTCGATCAGGACGAGGTGCCCCGGAAGAATGCGCCCGTCGGCCGCGGCCTCCGCCAACGCCAACGGGATGGAAGCGGCGGAGGTATTCGCGTGGCGGTCGACGGTGATCACCACCTTCTCCGCCGGCAGGCCGAGCTTGCGGCCCATGGCGTCGATGATCCGGCGGTTGGCCTGGTGCGGCACCAGCCAGTCGATCTCCGCCGCCGAGATGCCCGCCGCCTGGAGCGCCTCGTCCACCACTTCGGCCAGGCGGTTGACCGCATGGCGGAAGACCTCCTGCCCCTTCATGCGGACATGCCCGACGGTGCCGGTGCGGGACGGTCCGCCATCGACATAGAGGGCATCGTGCTGACGCCCATCGGAATGGAGATGGGTGGTGAGGATGCCACGGTCGGCGACCGTGCCCTGGCCCTCCTCCGCCCGCAGCACCAGGGCGCCGGCGCCGTCGCCGAACAGCACGCAGGTGGTGCGGTCCTCCCAGTCGAGCAGGCGGGTGAAGGTTTCCGCCCCGATGACCAATGCCGTCTTCGCCTGGCCGAGGCGCAGGCAATTGTCGGCCATCGCCAGGGCATAGACGAAGCCCGAGCAGACGGCCTGGACGTCGAAGGCAAAGCCGCCATGGATGCCGAGCGCCGCCTGAACCTGGGTCGCCGACGCAGGGAACGTCTCGTCGGGCGTGGTGGTGCCGAGGACGATCAGGTCGACCTCGGCGGCCGCGATGCCCGCCTGGTCCAGGGCGGCGCGGGCCGCCGCGGTCGACAGGGAAACCGTGGTCTCGTCGGGGGCCGCGATGTACCGGCTGCAGATGCCGGTGCGCTGGCGGATCCATTCGTCGGAGGTATCGACGCCGCGCGCCACCAGGTCGTCGTTGGTGACACGCTCGCGCGGCAGCGCGGCACCGAAGCCGGCAACGACGGAACGAAGCACCTTCACTGGGCGACCGCGACGGTCGGGGTGATGCTCATGGCCGGTTGCAGGTGCTGGAACTCTTCGCGCACGGTGTCGAGGAAGCCGTGCAGCGCCATGTCCACGGCGACGCCGATCGCATTGGCGAAGCCCAGCGCGTCGGCACCGCCATGGCTCTTCACGGCGATGCCGTTGAGGCCGAGGAAGACGGCGCCGTTGTAGCGGCGCGGATCGAGGCGGCGGCGCAGCTTGCGCAATGCGGGACGGGCGAACCAGTAACCGAGCTTCGCCAACAGCGAGTTCTGGAACGACGCGCGCAACGAATGGCTGAACAGCTTCACCGTGCCCTCGGCGGTCTTGAGGGCGACATTGCCGGTGAAGCCGTCGGTGACGATCACGTCGACGGTGCCGGCGGCGATGTCGTTGCCCTCGATGAAACCATGAAACGCGATCGGCAGCGGGGCATCGCGCAGGCGCTGGGCCGCGACCCGCAGGGTTTCATGGCCCTTCTGGTCCTCCGCCCCGACATTCAGGATGCCGACGGTCGGCCGCGCCAGCCCCAGCACCGTGCGCGAGAAAACCTCCCCCATCACCGCGAACTGGAAGAGGTTCTCGGCGTCGCAGTCGATATTGGCCCCAAGGTCGAGCATCACGCTCTCGCCGCGCAAGGTCGGGAAGAACGAGGCGATCGCCGGCCGGTCGATCCCGGGCAAGGTGCGCAGCGCCAGCTTGGCCATCGCCATCAGCGCGCCGGTATTGCCCGCCGACACGACGCCCGCCGCCTGCCCTTCCTGGACCGCGTTGATCGCCAGCCGCATGCTGGATTGCCGTCCGTTGCGCAGCGCCAGCGACGGCTTGGCATCGCCGGAGATGGCGACGTCCGTATGGACAATGCGCAGCACGCGCGCCTTCAGCTTCGGCAACCGCTCCAGCAGCGCCACCAGCTGCGGCTCCGGTCCGAACAGAAGGAAATCGACCTGCGGAAACCGGGTGAGCGCCAGGTTGGCGCCATCGAGCACGATGCCGGGGGCGTTATCGCCACCCATCGCATCGAGAGCGATGGTCAGACGGTCGCCCAACGCCAGCCTCGCTCTGTTGCTATGGGTCGGGTCAGGCGCCAGCCGCCGCCATCACTTCGCGCCCGTCATAATGGCCACACGAGCCGCAGATGTGGTGCGGACGCTTCAGTTCGCCGCAATTGGCGCATTCGACGTGCGCGGACGGCTTCAGCGCATGATGCGAGCGGCGCATGTTCCGACGGGACTTGGAAGTCTTCTTTTTAGGGACAGCCATGGTTCTGCTTTCCTAGAGGCATACGGGTAGGCGGCGCAAAAGGCCGGGCGTTGTATCCGATCCACTGCGGGCGCGCAATCAATCCTCGCGTTCGCGGTGCGAGCCGCGAGCACGGGCAAGCGCCGCAAACGGGCGCCCTTTCTCTTCGGCGGGTTCTCGCAGCCCATCCGCCTCGGCGTCAAGGGATTCGAGGCCCGCGGATTCAAGGTCCGCGTCCGGCGCGCGAGGATAAGGATCGAGCGCGACCCCCAGCTCCTGGGCGACCGCCTCGCCGATATCGATCTCGTCGCCGATCAGCGGCTCGACGATCTCGTCCTCGAAGGCAAGCTCCACCTCGTCGCCGCCCTGGTCGCGGGTGAAGAGCAGCACGAAGTCCGACGACACCTCCGCCGGCACCGGGCCCAGCGTCACCACACAAGGTTGAGTGACGGCCGCGTCGACATGGGCGTCCAAACGAATGGCGGTGCTGCCGTTCACCGCCTTCAGGCGCACGGTGGCGGCCAGGCGCTCGACCGAGATCAGGCCGAAGCGTTTTGCCAGCGCCTCGCGCTCGGCCGCACTGGCCTCGATCTTGCGCTCGAGGCCCCGCCGGTCGACCTTTTCGATGCCGACAGGCCGCGAGAATTCAGGGGGTGGGATTGTCTCGGTCATCTGGTCGGGTGCGGTGTCGCACCCCTCCCTCAATCGTCTAGAGGTTGGCGTCCCTGCGCCGAATGTCAATCATTGCCGACCGCCGGGAAGCGGACGGTGCCGGCCGCCAACGCGGTCGCCGGCTGGCCGGCCAGGTCTTCCACCGTCGAGCGGACATAGCGCGCCATCGCTGGCGCCGGCACCGGATCGTCCGCGACGGTGCCGTACAGGTTTCGGCGCAAGGCCCCCTCCAGGGCGGCATCGTCGCCGGCCAGCGCCTCGCGATAGGCCGCCATCCGCCCATAGAACCCCTGGGCCATGTGCTGGATGCGCTTGCCGACCCCCATGTCCCCCGCCCCCATCTCGCGCAGGCTACGGTCCATGTCGGCGAACAGGCGGTCGAACAGCGCCTGGCCCAGGGCGCGGGCCCCCTCGCCCTCGCGGGTCAGGCGGTGGAGGATGAGGAAGGTGTGCAGCGCGATCAACTCGAACCGGCCGTCCACCGTGTCGGGCACCCGGTGGTGCAGATAGAAGGCGGGCTGCCGGGCCTGTTCCACCGCCGCCAGATAGAGATGTGCTGCCGCCGTCGCCGGCTGGCCCGCCCCTGAAAACCAACGCCCCAACGCCATTCAATCCTCACGACCCGCCGCGATTTCAGCTATAAATGGATTTCGGCCAGAATTGACAGGCGCACGCCATGGCGGCACCTTCCCGCCCGCGCAAGCATGGTAAGGGGCGGCGGCCGGGTCAATCGGCCACACCCTTTACCATCACCCGACCACCCCATATCCGGCCATCTACCGGAGAGACCGCAACATGACCGTCCCGACCAGGATCGTAGCCGCCGCCTTCGCCGCCGCCCTCCTGGGCTCGGCCTGCTCGCCGATCGTGAACCAGCACGGCCACCTGATCGCGTCCGAGAAACTGGCAGAAATCCGCCCCGGATCGACGACCAAGGACCAGGTCCAGCGCATCCTGGGGTCGCCCTCGACCCTGTCCACCTTCAACGACCGCAGCTGGTATTATGTCAGCCGGCGGACCTCGCAGCTCGCCTTCTTCGCCCCCCGCACCGAGGACCAGGAATCGGTCGCCATCGACTTCGACCCGAGCGGCGTGGTCGCGGGGGTGCGGCAATTCGACCTTCGCGACAGCCAGGCCGTGGAGCATGTCGCCCGCCAGACCCCATCGGTCGGCAAGGAGCTGGGCTTCGTCGAACAGCTGATCGGCAATATCGGCAAGTTCAACAGCTCCAGCCGGAGCGACGCTTCGAAGCGCGGCGAAATCTGACCGCCAGCCAGCCGGGTCAAGCGCCCCGGCCGCGAAGGTCGGCCAGCAGCGCATCCGGCACCTCGACGCCGTCGCTGGCCGCCCGGGCGCGCGCGGCCAGGCGGCGGTCGCCCGGCAGGCGCACGCCGTCCTGCTCGCAGGCCGCCGCCAGGAGCTGTTCGACCCGGTCGAGGAAGGCGTCCCCCGCCAGCGCCGGTGGGTGGATCGCCAGGAACAGGTGGCCGATGCGCGGCTTCACCCCGTCCGGCGTGAAGAACGAGCCCGCCTCGTAGCCGTAATTGCCGCCGGTCAGCCCGGCCGCCAGCAACTCCACCATCAGTGCCAGGGCCGCCCCCTTGGCGTCGCCCAGCGGCAGCATGGTCCCGGCCAGCGCCGCCTTGGCGTCGGTGGTCGGCCGGCCATCGGCATCGAGCGCCCAGCCTTCGGGAATGGCGTGGCCCTTCTGCGCCGCCACCATGATCCGGCCGCGCGCCACCTTCGACAGGGACAGGTCGATCACCAGCGGCGCGCCTGCACGCCTGGGGCAGGCGAACGCGATGGGGTTGGTGCCGTAGATCGGCCGCCGGCCGCCCCAGGGGGCCAGGGCGGCCGGCGAATTGGTGAAGGCCATGGCCACCAGCCCGGCCGCGGCCAGCCGCTCGACATGGTGGCCGGCGACGCCGAAATGGTGCGAGTGATGGACCCCGACCGCGACGATGCCGGCACCGGCCGCCAGTTCGGCCGCCCGGTCGAGGCCGAGGCGGACGGCCGGAAAGGCGAAGCCGTCACGGGCATCGACCGACAGCGTCGCCGCCGCGGTCGCGGTGACGATCGGCCGGGCCTGCCCGTCGACCTTGCCGGAGCGGACCTGGTCGGCATAGGCCGGCAGCCGCGCCACCCCGTGCGACGCGATCTCGTCGGCATCGGCCGCGACCAGCGCCTCGGCGACGATGGCGGCATGGTCGGCGGACGTGCCGGCCCGGGTCAGTACGGCCGCGGCCAGGCCGCGCAATTCATCGAGGGAAACCGCCGCCATGCCAGGAGAGCCTTTCAACAAGGAGGGTCACCAGAGAAGCGAGAAACCGGACGCCAGCAGCAGCCAGAGGACGACCCGGCGATAGGCTTCGTCGTCGATCCGGCGATAGAGCGTGAAGCCGGCCCACAGCCCGGCCACGACCAGCGGCACCCCGATCAGGAACAGCTCGCCGATTCGCGCGTCGATCGATCCCGCCGCCATCAGCGAGGCGATGGTCGCGACATGCATGACCAGCAGATAGGGCTGGTAGGCCTGCCGCTGCTCGTACTTGTTCCAGGGCCTGAGCGCGCACCACAGCGTCACCAGCGGCCCGCTGAAGCCGGTCATGCCGCCGATCACCCCGCTGACGAAGCCGATCGCGGCATCGGCTGCCCCGCCGCCGCCGCGGATGCGGCCGACATTGGGGCGCAGCAGGAGGTACCCGGTATAGACGATCATGAAGATGCCGATCGCCGACTGGAAGGCGTGGGGATCGATCGTGCTGACGATCCAGACGCCAAGCGGCACCCCGACCAGGCCGCCACCGATGAAGGGCAGCGACGGACGCAGGTCGAGCTCGCGGCGCATGTTCCACAGGGCATAGCCCTGGGTCACCACCCCGAAGCAGACGACCAGCGCCACCACCTCCAGCGGCTCGAACACCCGCAGCCAGATCGGTGCCGCGACCAGGGCGAAGGCAAAGCCGACCAGGCCGGAAACGAAGCCGGCCAGCCCCGCGCCGGCAAGAAACAGGCTGAGGATCAGCGTCATCGAGCCCGCTTCATGGGCGCGGCAGCAGGTCGCGCACGCGGTCCGCGATGGCAAGGGCGGCGGTCAGGCCGGGCGATTCGATGCCGAACAGGTTGACCAGCCCCGCCACCCCATGCACCTCGGGCCCGTCGATCCGGTAGTCGGCGGCCGGCTGGTCGGGGCCGGAGATCTTCGGCCGGATGCCGCTATATGCCGGCGCCAGCGCCCCGTCCGGCAGGTCGGGCCAATAGGTCCGGACGGCCGCGTAGAAGCCCTCGCAGCGGCGCGGGTCGACGTCATAGTCGATATGGTCGATCCATTCGACGTCGGGCCCGAAGCGGGCCTGCCGGCCGAGGTCGATGGTGACATGGACGCCGAGCCCGTGCCGGTCGGGGATCGGATAGATCAGCCGCCCGAAGGGCTGCCGGCCGACCAGCGAGAAGTAGTTGCCCTTGGCATAGAGCTGCGGCGGCACCGCCTGGCTGGGCACGCCCGCGATGGATGCCGCCACACCGGGCGCGAACAGGCCGGCGGAGTTGACGACGGCGCGGCAGCGCACGGTCATCGGCTCTTCGCCGCCGGTTTCCAGCACGATACCGCCCGGCTCCACCCGGCCGCGCAGGACCGGGGTGTGGAAGGCGATCATGGCGCCGGCCGCCTCGGCATCGCCCTGGAGGGCCAGCATGAAGGAATGGCTGTCGATGACCCCGGTGGAGGGCGAGAAGAGCGCGGCCACGCAGCGCACCGCCGGCTCCAGCCGCGCGACCTCGGCCGCATCCATCAGCACCAGGTCGGGCACCCCGTTCTCCGCGGCCTTGGCCTGCAATGCCCGCAGCTTCGGCACCTGCTCGGCGTCGGTCGCCACGATCAGCTTGCCGCAATCGATGAAGGGCACCCCGCGCTCGCGGCAATAGGCATAGAGGCGGTGCTTGCCCTCGACGCACAACAGCGCCTTCAGGCTGCCGGTCGGATAGTAGATCCCGGCATGGATCACCTCGCTGTTGCGCGAGCTGGTTTCGGTGCCGATGGCTTCGGCCTTGTCGAGGATGACGACTTCGCGGCCGGCCTCCGCCAAGGCCCGCGCGACGGCAAGGCCGACGACGCCGGCGCCGATGACGACGCAGTCGAGGGATTCCATGTGGGATCGAGGTCTCGGGATGGTGAACGCCGGGCGGCACTCTAACCGCCACCGCCCGGCGATGCCATCGAAGGTGTAACGCTGCGCTGGAGCTTCTCGAACCGCTTCACCAGCCGGTCCCGCTTCAGCCGGGACAGGCGCTGGATCCAGAAAATGCCGTCGAGCTGGTCGATCTCGTGCTGCAGGCAGACCGCGCGGAAGCCGTCCGCCTCCTCGACCTGCCCTGCCCCGTCCAGGTCCTGGTAGCACACCCGCACCCGGGCCGGGCGCTCGACCTCGTCGGTCACCCCCGGCATGGAGACGCTGCCCTCCGCATGGCGGGCCTGTTCCGGCGAAGCCCAGGCGATCTCGGGGTTGGCATAGACGCGGACGCCGTCCGCGGCATCCAGCTCGAGCACCACCAGCCGTTGCGGCACCCCGACATGGACCGCCGTGATGCCGACCCCGGGGGCCGCCCGCATGGTATCCAGCAGATCGGCCGCCAGTCGGCGCAGCGCTTCGTCGAACTCCACCACCCCGGCCGCGGGCGTGCGCAGGCGCGCATCGGGGAATCTGAGGATCGTCCGCACCGTCATGCCACCACTCCCGGGTATTCGCCCCGACATTAGAACCCCGCTCCGGCCCGCGCGCTGTTAGGGTCCGCCATCGCCATGGCAGACCCGACGCATCCCCCCGCCCCGCCGATCGCGGTGCGCGGCCCCTCCGCCCTGCGCGGAATCCTCTACATGCTGATCGCGACCGCGGCCTTCATCACCATGCAGGGCGGCATCCGGCACATGACGGCGGAGTTGCATCCGTTCGTCGTCGCCTTCTACCGCACCTCGCTCAGCCTGGTCGTCCTGGCGCCGTGGATCCTGCGCCAGGGACCGGGCGCCTGGCGGTCGGCGCGGCCCAGCATCCACATCTTCCGCGGCGCCATCAACACGGTCTCGATGCTGGCGACCTTCCTCGCCTTGTCGATCACGCCGCTGGCGGAGGTGACGGCGCTGTCCTTCACGGCACCGCTCTTCGCGACGCTGGGCGCCATCCTGTTCCTCGGCGAGCGGGTGCGCCTGCGCCGCTGGCTGGCCCTGGCCGCGGGCTTCCTCGGCGCGCTCATCATCCTGCGGCCGGGCTTCGCCGAGGTCGGGCTGGGGCCGCTGCTGGTGGTCTTCGCCTCAGCCCTGTGGGCGATGGCGCTGCTCATCATCAAGGTGCAATCGCGCACCGATTCGAGCATCACCATCACCCTCTACATGGGCCTGGTGATGTCGCCGCTGGCGTTCCTCTGCGCCCTGCCCTACTGGACCTGGCCCGACGGCGGCCAGTTCCTGTGGCTGGCCGGCATCGCCGTGCTGGGCACCATCGGGCAGGTCGCTTTGGCGCAGTCGTTCCGCGAGGCGGACACGACCGTCGTCCTGCCGTTCGATTTCTGCAAGCTGATCTGGGCGACGGCGATCGGCTTCCTCGCCTTCGGGGAGGTCCCGGACGGCTGGACCTGGGTCGGCGGCACGGTCATCTTCGCGTCCACCGTCTACATCGCCTGGCGGGAGGCGCAGACGAAACGGGACGGGCGGCGGGCAAAGCGCTAGACTCACCCTTGCCATGGGTGTGCTGTCGCGCTCGGTCCTGACCGCCTTCCTGCTCGCTGCCGCGGTGCTCACGGGCATCCTGCCGGCGACGGTTCGCGCGGCCGAGCCGGTCGACCTGGAGCTGGTCCTGGCGGTCGACGTTTCCCGCTCCATCGACGAGGTCGAGGCCCAGCTCCAGCGCCAGGGCTATGTCGAGGCGTTCCGCAACCCGCGCGTCATCCGCGCCATCGGCAACGGCCCGCTGGGCCAGATCGCCGTCACCTACGTCGAATGGGCGGCCGTCGACTTCCAGCGCCACGTCATCGGCTGGACCGTGATCAAGGATGCGGCCAGCGCGCGCGCCTTCGCCGACCGGCTGGAGGCCTCGCCGCGGCAATCCTGGGGCTGGACCTCGCTGTCGGGGGCGATCGACTTCTCCGCGGCGCTGTTCGGCCAGGGCTTCGAAGGTGCCCGCCAGGTGATCGACATATCGGGCGACGGGCGCAACAATTCCGGCCGCCCGGCGGCGGTCGCGCGCGACGAGGCGCTGGCCCGCGGCATCATCATCAACGGCCTTGCCATCATCAACGACCGGACCAATTTCGGGCGCCCGCCGGACCTGGAGCTGGATGACTGGTACCGCGAGAACGTGGTCGGCGGCCCCGGCGCCTTCCTGGTGGTCGCGCAGGATTTCGAGGCCTTCGGCGAGGCCGTGCTGAACAAGCTTTTGAAGGAGATCGCCGACGATCCCGATGCCGCCCGGCCCAAGACGTCCGGCGGCGGTTAAGGCGGATGCGCCTCGCGGCCGCAACCCTGTTCCTCGCCGCGGTCGTCGCGACGCCGTTCGGGGCATGGGCGGCCGGGGTGCCGGTCGACCTGGAGCTGGTGCTGGCGGTCGACGTCTCCCACTCCATCGACGAAGCCGACGGCCGCTTGCAGCGCGAGGGCTACGTCCGGGCCTTCCGCGACCAGGGCGTCGTCGAGGCCATCCTGTCGGGCAAGATCGGCAGCATCGCCGTCACCTATCTGGAATGGTCGGCAGCCGACTATCAGCGGGTGGTCGTCGGCTGGTCGCTGATCGACAGCAGGGAGGCCGCCGAGGGCTTCGCGGCCCGGCTGTCGGCCCAGCCCCGCGTCTCCCAGAGCTGGACCGCGCTGGGCGCCGCCATCGACGCCGCCGTCTTCCTGATCGAGGGCAATGCCTATGACGGCGCCCGCAAGGTGATCGACGTCTCGGGCGATGGCGTGAACAATCACGGCCGCGAGCCCGCCGCGGCGCGGGACGAGGCGGTCGCCGCCGGCATCACCGTCAACGGCCTCGCGATCATGCGCCCGAAGCCGGCCTGGACCTGGCCGCCCGAGCCGCCGCTCGACCAGTATTACCGCGACCATGTCGTAGGCGGCGCGAACAGCTTCCTGATGGTGGCGACCGAGACCCCGGCCTTCCCCCGCGCCATCCTGCAGAAGCTCCTGCGCGAGATCGCCGATCGCGACGGCCCGCCGGTCGAGCGCGTGTCCCGCCCGATGCTGGCGGAAGGGGGCTTCCTTAGGCCGGAGTCCGGGCG
>CAZQOA010000091.1:0-21058 GCA_964594715.1 uncultured Rhizobiaceae bacterium
GTCATCAACAACGCGCCGTCATAGCCCTTCAGGAAATCCTCCAGCCAGATCAGGCTCTCCAGGTCCAGATGGTTGCTGGGCTCGTCCAGCAGCATGCCGTCGGGCCGCATCAGGAGGATGCGGGCGAGTGCGACGCGCATCTTCCAGCCGCCCGAGAGCAGGCCGACGTCGCCGTCCATCCGCGCTTCGCTGAAGCTCAGCCCCGCCAGCACCTCGCGCGCGCGGCCCTCCAGCGCATAGCCGTCCAGCTCCTCGAACTGCCCCTGTACGTCGCCATAGCGCGCGATGAGCGCGTCCATGCGGTCGGCCTGGTCCGGATCCACCATCGCGGCCTCGAGCGCGGCCATTTCGGCCGCCAGCGCACTCAGCGGCCCGGCACCGTCCATCACGGCGGCGACCGCGCTCTGGCCCGACATCTCGCCGACATCCTGGCTGAAATAGCCGATGGTCATACCGGCATCGATCACCACCTGGCCGTCGTCGGGCCGCTCCTCGCCGGCGATCATCCGGAACAGCGTCGTCTTGCCGGCGCCGTTCGGACCGACCAGCCCTGCCTTCTCCCCCTTCTGGATGCCCATCGAAGCGTCGATGAACAGGATCTGATGGCCAGCCTGCTTGCTGATGTTGTCGAGACGAATCATCGGTCCGGGGGGTGTGGGAGGAGGAATGGGGGGAGGTTATAGTCGAGTCGTGACGGGGTGGTGGTGCGACAGATGTGGCGGCGCGGCAATGATCATGGTCGCGGGGGTCAGCCCGACGGGATGGGGAGCACTAAGAGGGTGGGGGCGGCAAAACGCGAGCCCTTAGGCGGAGAAGTAGAAACTTGGCGCGCCTCCGCGATTGCCGTTGATCGCCCCTACCTTCTCGATTGTTCTTTTCGCATATAATACACTGAAATATCACGCTACTTTTTGGCCCCTCAAAGCAAAATCCCTGCGGCAAGTCCGTCAATGCGATCTCGCGCAGTCCCGCTCGGGGCTATCCTCTGCCGCCATGCCGGGCGACGCAGCCTCACCGCGGCAATGGCCAAGTTCCTCACTCCTCCCACTCGATCAGGATTTCACCTCCAAGAGCCGCCGCCGCCCGCGCGACGTGGGCGAGCACCAGCCGCCGCGTACTCTTCTGGAAGTATCGGCCCGTCCCCGCAGACTGATCGAGACGCCGCAGGGACATTCCCACGTCGATGGCGCGCTTGCGCACAGCGCTGAGCGCCGGGTCGCCGAAGCCCGCCAACCGGACCTTCCGGCGCGGCAGCCGCAGATGGCGGGCTTTTCCCGTGATCTGCCGAAGTCGCAAATCAGGGAAGGCCGCCGCCAGCTCCACGTTGGACGCCCCCGCCAGAACCAATCTGGTGAGCCTATCGACCTCGATATTCGTCCAGACGTGACGCCGATGCACGACGCCAAGCGCAGCGGCGCGATGCTTGAGCGCTGCAAGGCTTCGGTGTGGGAGACGGCGTCGCATGAGGGCATAGTTGGGATAGGCACCCCGGACCACCGCGTCCGCCGACTCACTCCAGCGTTCCGCGCCCGGCGGCTCATTCCCCATGCCAGGACACCGCAATCCGGCCCCCCAACTGCGGCAGCACGCGCTGCACGGCGCTCCAGTTCACCCGCCGTGGACGGCGGAAATAGGCGCGTCCGCCGGCCGCTTCGTCCAGCTCTACCATCGACATGCACAGCTCAAACGCGCGCTGCCGTACCGCGTCTACGGGCGCCAATCCAGTGGTGCGTGGCGGACGGCGAGGCCGCCTGATGCTACGGCCAAAGGCCTTTGCCCAGACCTGCTTCGCCGTCTTCCCCGGAAGGCCCTCCAGGATCGTCCGCATAGGAACTCCCTGCACATAGAGCGGCTTCATGAGCTGGAACTCCGGCTCACTCCAGACCTGTCGCGGCTCCGGCAGCCTCAGACTCTGCGCCTTCGTCTCAATCGCCTTTCGGGTTCGCCCGGGAAGGGCCCCAACCAGCGCTCCATAGTCGGGATGCAGACGCCTCAGCGTCTCTATCTCCAGCGTCGTCCAGAGACGCTGTCCTGCGTAGGTCAGACCCGTCCTTCTCATGTAGGCACGATTGACGATGGCGGCGTTCAACGCCGCGCGCTGCTGCCTCGACAATTGCATCCGCCCCTCCGGCCTCTCCGGCCGCAGGATGGCAGCAAACCGTGACGGCTTGGCGCGACAAGCCTCCGTTCTTGTGGATGACGTTGGGTCCGATGTGGAGGAACCAAGTCGAAGTCACTTGCTAGCGGGCATTCCGAGGGAACCGTGGCCCTTGCATCCTTGTCGAGGAACGTCGCCTGCCGATCCTCCGGTGGCTATGGAAGATGCTCGCCATACCGCCAACGAGCACATTGCAGGCAACTATCGATTCCCCCTCACTCCCACTCAATCGTCCCCGGCGGCTTCGAAGTCACGTCATACGCCACCCGGTTGATCCCCCGCACCTCATTGATGATCCGCGTCGCCACCCGCGACAAAAACTCGTGCGGGAACGGGTACGAATCCGCCGTCATCCCGTCCGTCGAGGTCACCGCGCGCAGCGCCAGCGCATAGTCGTAGGTCCGCCCGTCGCCCATCACGCCCACCGTGCGCACCGGCAGGATGACCGCAAACGCCTGCCAGATCGCGTCATAGAGGCCGGCCAGGCGGATCTCCTCGAGGTAGATGCGGTCGGCCCGGCGCAGCAGGTCCAGCTTCTCGGGCGTGACCTCGCCGGGGCAGCGGATGGCCAGGCCCGGGCCGGGGAACGGGTGGCGGCCGACCATGCTGTCGGGCATGCCGAGCTCGCGGCCGAGCACGCGCACCTCGTCCTTGAAGAGCTCGCGCAAGGGCTCCACCAGCTTCAGCTTCATGCGCGCCGGCAGGCCGCCGACATTGTGGTGCGACTTGATGGTGACCGACGGGCCGCCGGTGAAGGAGACGCTCTCGATGACGTCGGGATAGAGCGTGCCCTGGGCCAGGAAGGCCGCCCCGCCGATCTTCTTCGCCTCCTCGTCGAAGACGTCGATGAAGAGCGAGCCGATGGTCTTGCGCTTCACCTCGGGGTCACTGACGCCGGCCAGGCCGCCGAGGAACAGGTCACCCGCCTCGCGGTGGACGAGCGGGATGTTGTAGTGGCCGCGGAACAGCGCCACCACCTCGTCCGCCTCGCCCGCGCGCAACAGGCCGGTGTCGACGAAGATGCAGGTGAGCTGGTCGCCGATCGCCTCGTGGATGAGGAGGGCGGCCACCGCGCTGTCGACGCCGCCCGACAGGCCGCAGATCACCCGCTCGCCGCCGACCTGGGCGCGGATGCGCTCCACCGCCTGGGCGCGGTAGGCCGCCATGGTCCAGTCGCCCGTGCAGCCGGCGACGCCGTGGGTGAAGTTGCGCAGAAGCTGGGCGCCGTGCGGTGTGTGCATCACCTCCGGATGGAACATGGTGCCGTAGAAGCGCCGGGCGTCGTCGGCGATGACGGCGAAGGGCGCGCCCTCGCTGGTCGCCACCGCGCGGAAGCCGGCCGGCAGGCGGATCACCCGGTCGCCATGGCTCATCCACACCTGCTCGCGGGCACCGCGGACCCAGGTGTCGGTGAAGAGCGCGCAATCATCCGTGACGTCGACGAAGGCGCGGCCGAACTCGCGATGGTCGGAGGCCTCGACCTCGCCGCCCAGCTGCGCGCACATCGCCTGCTGGCCATAGCAGATGCCGAGGATCGGCAGCCCCATGCCGAAGATCTCCTGCGGCGCCCGCGGCGTCGCCGATTCCAAGACCGAGGCCGGGCCGCCGGACAGGATGATCGCCTTCGGCGCCATCTCGCGGATGCGCTCGAACGGCACCGAGAAGGGGTGAATCTCGCAATAGACGCCGCTTTCCCGCACCCGCCGCGCGATCAGCTGGGTCACCTGGGAGCCGAAATCGAGGATGAGGACGCGGTCGGTCATGGGTGGGCTCCGGAGAGGTCGGCGGACAGCTGGCGCAAATCCGGCCAATGGTAGGCGATTTCGTCGATTTCCCGGCCGCCGACGCGCAGCGGCCGCACCTCGCCCGCCTGCCCGCCCAGCCGCTCGTAGAAGGCGCGGGCCGGCGCGTTGGCGACGAGGGCGCGGATGACGAGGCTGGAATAGCCGTCGGCCAGCGTCCGCGCGGTCGCGGCCACCAGCTGCCGGCCGATGCCGCGGCGCTGGTGCGACGCCAGCACATAGAGCGTGAAGATCTCGGCCGTGCCGGCGGCCTCGCTGGGGCCGGCATGGACGAAGCCGACCACCGGGGCGGGGCGGCCGAGCCGGGCCACCCCTTCGGCCGCGACCAGGGTCGCGTGGGCCGGCCGCTCCATGGCGTCGGCCCAGCCCGCCGCGATGCGGATGTCGTTCAGCGAATCGAGATAGGCGGCCGGGAAGATCCCGACATAGGCGCTGCGCCAGGTCGCGACCTGGACGCGGGCGATGGCCGCGGCATCGTCCGGCGTCGCCGGGCGAACGGCAGCGGTCACCCCACGCGCTCCAGCAGGGCCGCGAAGAAGCCGTCGGTGCCGTGCCGCGCCGGGGTCAGCCGCAGGGCCGGGGTCAGCCGCAAGGTGGGGCCGTCGGACGGCAGCGGGCAGCCCTCGGGCCAGGCCTCGGCCGGCGGCACCGGCCTGAATTCGGCATGGGCCGCCAGGAAGCGGTCGACCTGGTCCTCGTTCTCGTCCGCCAGGATCGAGCAGGTGGCATAGACCAGCCGCCCACCCGGCTTCACCAGGCGCGAACAGCTCTCCAGGATGCGGGCCTGGAGGTCGACCAGCTCGGCGATGTCCACCTCCGACAGCCGCCAGCGGCCGTCAGGGTTGCGCCGCCAGGTGCCGGTACCGGTGCAGGGCGCGTCGGCCAGCACCCGGTCATAGGCCCCGGCATGGCGCTTCACCCACTTGTCGCGCTCGCTCTCCAGGAGGCGGCGCTCGACATTGTGGACGCCGGCCCGGCGCAGGCGCTGGGTGGCACCCTCCAGGCGCTTGGTCGAGGTGTCGCAGGCGATGATGTGGCCCTTGTTCTCCATGGTGGCCGCGATCGCCAGCGTCTTGCCGCCGGCCCCGGCGCAGAAATCGACGACCCGCATGCCGGCGCGGGCGCCGAGCAGCATCGCCACCAGCTGCGAGCCCTCGTCCTGCACCTCGACCAGCCCGTCGCGCCAGGCGCCGACCGTCTGCAGCGCGACCCGCTTGTCGAGGCGAAGGCCCCAGGGCGACCACGGCGTCGGCGTGGCGACGATGCTGTCGCGCGCGAGCGCGGCGATGGCGCCTTCCCGGGTGCCGGCCAGCGCGTTGACGCGCAGGTCGAGCGGCGCCGGCACGTCGAGTGCCGCCATCTCCCGCCCCACCTGGTCGCCGAACTGGGCCGCCAGCCGCGGGTGCAGCCATTCCGGATAGTTGGCGGCGACCCACACCGGCTGGTCGGCATGGTCGATGCGGTGGCCGGAGAGGGCCTGGGCCAGGCCCTGCTCGTCCGGGTCGAGGCGCGGCGGGTGATAGAGCCCGCCGTCGAACATGTGGGCGATCTCGCCCGCCGTGGCGCCGCGCTCCAGGATCAGCAGGGCCAGCATGCGCGCGCGGCAGGTCGCCGACACCCGGGCCCAGCCCAGGCGCTCGATCCACCAGTCGACCTGGCCGCGGCGGCGCAGATAGGCATAGACCGTCTCGGCGATGGCGCCGCGATCCTTGGAGCCGATGAAACGGCGGGCGCGAAAATGCTCGGCAAGCAGGGCGTCGGTCGGGACGCGGGACCCTTCGATCCGGTCAACGAGTTCGATCGCGGCGGCGATACGCGCGGCGGGGGTCAATCTTTCTCCGTTCTACACCGGCCTACGGCCGTTCTGCATTGGCCCATGACCGCCTTACATCGGCCGATAGTTCGGCGCCTCGCGGGTGATGGTGACGTCGTGGACATGGCTTTCGCGCAGGCCCGCATTGGTGATCTTCACGAAGCGGCAGTTCCGCTGCATCTCGTCGATGGTGCGGCAGCCGGTATAGCCCATGGCGGCCTTGAGGCCGCCGACCAGCTGGTGCACCACCGTGCCGGCCGGCCCCTTGTAGGGCACCTGCCCCTCCACCCCTTCCGGGACCAGCTTGAGGGCGGTCTGCACCTCCTGCTGGAAGTAGCGGTCGGCCGACCCGCGCGCCATGGCGCCGATCGACCCCATGCCGCGATAGGACTTGTAGGAACGGCCCTGATAGAGGAACACCTCGCCCGGCGTCTCGTCGGTACCGGCCAGGAGCGCGCCCACCATGGCGCAGTTGGCGCCGGCCGCGATCGCCTTGGCGAGGTCGCCCGAATATTTGATGCCGCCGTCCGCGATCACCGGGATGTCGTGCTTGCGGCAGACCTCGACCGTGTCGAGGATGGCGGTCAGCTGCGGCACGCCGACGCCGGCCACGATGCGGGTGGTGCAGATCGAGCCCGGGCCGATGCCGACCTTGACCGCATCCGCGCCCGCGTCGAGCAGCGCCCGCGCACCGTCCGCCGTCGCCACGTTGCCGGCGATGAGCTGGGTATAGTTCGACAGCTTGCGGATGCGCCGGACCGCGGCGATCACGCCCTCGGAATGGCCGTGGGCGGTGTCCACCACCAGCGCGTCGACCTCGGCATCGAACAGGGCCTCGGCCCGGGCCACCCCGTCCTCGCCGGTGCCGGTCGCCGCCGCCACCCGCAGGCGGCCCTTGTCGTCCTTGGCCGACGACGGATGCCGGGCGGCCTTGTCCATGTCCTTGACGGTGACCAGGCCGATGCAGCGGTACGCGTCGTCCACCACCAGCAGCTTCTCGATCCGGTGCTGGTGCAGCAGGCGCTGCGCCTCCTCGCGCGTCACCCCCTCCTTCACCGTCACCAGCCGGTCCTTGGTCATCAGGTCGGCGACGCTCTGGTTGGGGTCCTTGGCGAAGCGGACGTCGCGGTTGGTCAGCATGCCGACCAGGCGCCGCGTGCCGCGCTCCACCACCGGGATGCCCGAGATCTTGTGGTCGGCCATCAGGCGCAAGGCGTCGGCCAGCGTCTCCTCGGGGTGGATGGTCACGGGATTGACCACCATCCCCGCCTCGAACTTCTTGACCTTGCGGACCTCGTTGGCCTGGGCCTCGATGCCGAGATTCTTGTGGATGACGCCGATGCCGCCCAGCTGCGCCATGATGATGGCGAGGTTCGACTCGGTCACCGTGTCCATCGCCGCCGAGACCAGCGGGATGTCGAGTTCGATGCTGCGCGTCAGCCAGGTCCGGGTCTGCGCGTCGCCGGGCAACACCGAGGATGGCCCCGGGACGAGAAGAACATCGTCGAAAGTGTACGCATCGCGGATGTCCATGCAGCCTCCCGTCCCCGGATAAGGCGGCGCATCATACACATCGAGGTTGCGAAAGAAAGCGCCACCGGCGCAGTTCAGCCATGCTCGGCGCGGAACCCCCGGGCGACGACATAGACTTCGGCGGAGTCGGCCCGGCTCGCCGGCGGCTTGATGTGCTTCACCTCGGCGAAGTCGCGCTTCAGCGCATTCAGCAGCGTGCCCTCGGTCCCGCCCTGGAAGACCTTGCACACGAAGCCGCCGCCGGGCTTCAGCACCTCGCGCGCGAAGGCGTGCGCGGCCTCGGCCAATCCGACCACGCGCAGATGGTCGGTCGGGCCATGGCCGGTCGCCGACGCCGCCATGTCGCTCAGCACCAGGTCGGCCCGGCCGCCCATGGCCTGGCGCAGGATCTCCGGCGCCGCGGGGTCGAGGAAATCCAGCTCGATCACCTCCGCCCCGGCCATCGGCGCCATGGCCAGGATGTCGAGCGCCACCACCCGGCCGCCCTTCACCCGGTCCACCACCACCTGGGTCCAGCCGCCGGGTGCGGCCCCCAGGTCGACCACGGTCATCCCCGGCCGCAGCAGGCGCAGCTTCTCGTCGAGCTCGATCAGCTTGAAGGCGGCACGCGAGCGCAGGCCGAGGCGCCTGGCGTCGGCGACATAGGGGTCGTTCAGCTGGCGGCTCAGCCAGCGTTGCTGCGACGTGGTGCGGCCCTTGGCCTTCACGCGCACGGCCAGGTCGCGGCTGCCGCGTCCCGAAGGACCGCGCGCGGCCGTGGTGGTTGTGGTGGCGCGGGGGCCGCGGCCCCCGCCTTTACGCTCGCCAGTCATGCGCGTTCGAGAATCATGCGTTACCGATCCGGACGCGCCGGCCGTTGCGCGTCATCAAGCCATAGAGAATGCCCTCCCGCACCCCGCGGTCGGCGACCCGCAGCCGCGGGCAGGGCCAGCGGCCGGTGATCGCCGCCAGGATGGCACAGCCGGCGAGCACGAGGTCCGCCCGCTCCGGCCCGATGCAGGGATGGGCGGCGCGGCCGGCATAGTCCATCGCCAGCAGCCGGTCGGACGCCGCGTCGACCGAACTGCGATCGAGGACGATGCCGTCGACCATGGACCGGTTGTAGCGCGGCAGCTCCAGATGGACGCCGGCCAGCGTGGTGACGGTGCCCGAACTGCCCAGCATCTGCATCCGCCCCTGGGCGATCCAGCCGCTGATACCATGTTCGGCGTCGAAGCGCGCCAGTGCCGACGCCGCCTCGTCGCGCATGGCGACATAAAGTGCCGGGGTGACCTCGCGCCCGCCATAGCGGTCGGCCAGCGTGACCACGCCCAGCGGCAGCGAGGCGTAGCCCAGCATGACCGGGTCGCGCGCCTCGAGGCCGACCCACAGGAGCTCGGTCGAGCCGCCGCCGATGTCGAACAGCAGGGCCCGCGAGGCATAGGGGTCGAGCAGCGGCGCGCAGCCCGCCAGCACCAGGCGCGCCTCCTCCGATGCCGGGATCGTCTCGATCTCCAGCCCGGTTTCCTCGCGCACGCGGTCGAGGAAGGCGGCACAGTTGGTCGCTTGCCGGCAGGCTTCGGTCGCCACCGCGCGCAGATGGTCGACCCGGCGCGAGCGGATCTTCTGGGCACACACCGCCAATGCGGCGATCGTCCGCGCCATCGCGGCCTCGGACAAGGCGCCCGTGCGCGCCAGCCCCTCGCCCAGGCGGACGATACGGGAAAACGCGTCCAGAACCCTGAAACCGCCGGAGGCCGGCCGCGCGACAAGGAGTCGGCAATTGTTGGTGCCGAGATCGAGCGCGGCATAGACCACCGAATGAGCGGGTGGGGGCGCGATTGGGAGCGATGCGATTGACACGGTCACGAAAGCGCACGATATCCGAGCGCGGGCCTCGCAGGAAGCCCGTGGGGTGCAAGAAGCCGAGGGGGCGCAGGAAGCCCGCGGGGATACTCTTCCCTGACGAAACCTCCTGTGCTAGAAGCCGCGCCCACGCTGATGGTCGCCAACGAGCGACAGCGGCGCCGATCCGGTCTTGGGGGATCGTCTAACGGTAGGACAGCGGACTCTGACTCCGCCAGTCTAGGTTCGAATCCTAGTCCCCCAGCCAGATCACGCCCGCCAGGCGGGGTCGGCAATCGTGCGAAATGACCGAGCCACCGCCCGAATCGGCCGCACCGTCCCTCGCTATCGGCACAATAAAAAAGGGCGCGCTTCGACAGCGCGCCCCGGCAGATCGTGGGACGTCGGGGCAGGCCACTCTCGCAGCCTCCCCCGGATCCTAGCTGGTCGTATCCTTGCTGGTCAGGCTGCCTGGAGCTGGCCTGCCGAAACCTTGCCGCTGCGGCTGTCCTTCTCAAGCTCGAAGCTCAGCTTCTGGCCTTCATGAATCGCGCCGAGGGTCGAGCGTTCCACTGCCGAGACATGCACGAACACGTCGGCGCCGCCATCCTCGGGCTGGATGAAGCCGTAGCCCTTTTGGCCGTTAAACCACTTTACCGTTCCGATAGCCATTAGTCGTATCTTCCAAAGTCACATATTCACGCCGCACCAAGCGGCGACGCGATCAAATTTTCGGAGAAGGTCGAGTACAGGTCCTGGCCAGGCAATAGCCGGGCGCGGGAGAGGACCGAACCAAATCGATATTCGACAGCCGGATATGGCATGCCACACCCTGGATTGATAGTGCTTTCCTTTGATTCATTTATACTAGGGACGATTCCTGCCCCGATCTCTATGCCGGCTCCATGCCGGCGTTCCGACATTATCGTCGACATCCTCGCGCTCGGATCGATTTGGCGGTAATATGCGCGCGGAGCCGGCGTCTCGAGCGGAATGTGCGCAGGATTGCAGCTTCGGCCGCGACCCGGCTTTCCCCCAACACCCACAAGGTTTGCAGCAGATGAGAGGTAAGGAGACGAGCTTGGCCGAGCGGCTGAGTTCGGCCGCGAAGGCGAAGCAGGAACTTCTGGAGCGGGCACGGGCGAAGGCGCCCGAGAACGATCCGGCATATCAGGAGCGGCGCGCGGCACGCGCAGCCGCCGAACTGGCACGCGAGGCACGCCTGGCCGAACGCAAGGAGGCCAAGGCCGCGGAGGCTGCCCGCCTGGCGGCCGAGGCGGCCGCCGCAGAGGCCGTGCGCGCCGAGGCAGCAAGAATCGAGGAAGCCGCGCGCATCGAAGCGGCACGGATCGAAGCCGAGGAACAGGCGGCGGCCAAGATACTGGCAGCCCAGCAGGCGATCGAAATGGAAGCGGACCAGAAGGCCAAGAGGGACGCCCGCTACGCCGCCCGCAAGGCCCGGCAGCGGTAACGCGCTTGCCGGCAATGACGCGTCGTCGCCCGGCTGGCGGCGACGCGGTGCTGCCACCGGTCAGCCACCCCCTCGACGATCCGGGGCGGCCGCATCGGCAGGCTTGCCCACGGCCTTCTTGGCCATGTGCTCGATCCGGCCGAGCAAGGTAAGGACGATCAGCGCCAGCACGACCGTGATCGCGGCCAGCATGGCGTAGCCGGCGCCGCAGGCCAGGCCGATTGCGCCCGCCAGCCAGATGCCGGCCCCGGTGGTCATCCCCTGGATATTGCGACCACCCCTGAAGATGGCGCCGGCGCCGAGGAAGGCCACCCCCGCCGTCACCGCCTCGATGATCCGGATCGGGTCGGCCGATCCGTCCGGGTCGGCGCGGGCGGCGTCGATATGGAGTTCGCTGGCGAGGATGGTGAAGACCGCGGCGGCCAGTGCTACCAGCATGTGGGTGCGCAGGCCGGCCGACTTCTGTCGCCACTCCCGGTCGAGGCCGATGCAGCCCGCGAGCAGGATCGCCGCGACGAGCCGCCCGGCGATCACCTCCGGCGCGGTCGCCATCGCCTCGAACAGGATCGGGTCACGCATACGCCACCACCACGGCCCCGGCCGATCGAACGGGCGCCATCCAGGCCATCCCGTCGGCTCCGTCTGCGCTGCGAAGGCGCTCTTCGATGGTCCGCATGAAGCGTCGAACGTCGCGTCGCGAGCGGCGTTCCTCACTGCCCGCGACGAATGAGGAACTATTTTCAGGCGCCCGCCGTTGTCTTTGCAGTCGGCGGCGCCATCGGCGTCGATCCTGGCCCGACGAGGGCTGATCCCCGTGGCGGTAACTCGCTGCACGAGGAATGGAGCCGGATACCGGTCCGATGCGGAGAGGCCGCCCCCTGGGCGGCCTTTCCTGCATTCCGGTGGCGGATTTCCCGGCATGTCGCCGATCTATCCGAAAGCGCGCTAGGCTGCGGTCCGCGAGTCTCCCCTCGGGAGGGGACCGGTTTGGGGCTGGGGGCTGGCGCATGGCGGCACGACGGATATTGATCTCCTGCCTGGGGACAGCGGGAGACCTCGACCCCTACCTGGCGGTCGCCCGGCACCTGCTGGCCGCCGGCCATTCGGTCACCATCGCCACCCTGCAGCGGCACGCCGACGCGGTGTCGCAAGTGGGGGTCCGGTTCCAGGCCGGCCACCCGGACTGGGTGCCAGGCGCAGCGGACGACCCCTTGTCGCGCGCCTTCCGGGAGCCGCAGCACAGCACGCGGATCCTGATGCGGGAATTCGTCATGGACCATCTGCCGGAGGCCCTGGCCATGATCCGGCCACTGGTCGCCGCCCATGACGTCACCGTGCTGCATCCGGCGGCGCTGGCGGCCCGGCTGGCGGTGGAAATGGCGGGCCGTCCCTGGCTGTCGACCGTCGTCACCCCCTATTCCCTGCCCTCCAGCCTGGAGCCACCCTTGCAGGTGCTGCCACCCGGCTTGCGCAATGCGGCACCTCGGGCCCGGCTGGCATACTGGCAGGACCTGGTCGAGCCCTGGCACGCGCTGCGCCGCCGGCTGGGGCTGCCCCATCTCGCGGCCCATCTTGCGAATTTCTCGACCCACGGGACGCTGGCACTGTTCTCTCCGCTGCTGGCCAGGGACCCCGGCGACTGGGTGAAGAAGGTGCAGATCACCGGCTTCTGCCGCCATGTGCCGCCGGTCGAACCCGAGCTATGGCAGCGCGCCGAACGGTTCCTGGCGGCCGGGCCGCCCCCCGTCGCCTTCACGCTGGGGTCGCACAGCGCGTCCATGGCCGGCCGTTTCTTCCAGGCCAGCATCGAGGCGGCGCGGCGGAACGGGCAACGCGCCATCATCCTCGGCCGATCGGCCGAGCAGATCGGGGTGGCGGAGAGCGCGGAGGTCGCCTGCTTCCCCGGCCTGCCCTTCGCCACGCTGTTTCCCCGCACCGTGGCGGTCGTGACCCATTCGGGCGTCGGCACCATGGCGCGCGCGCTGGAGGCCGGCCGCCCGATCCTGGCGATCGCCTCGCCCGTCAACGACCAACCCGACAATGCCAGGCGCGTGCAGCGCCTGGGTGCCGCCCTGGCCATGCCGCTGGTGCGCTACGACGCGGAATCCGCGACCGCCGCCCTCGGCCGGCTGTTGCACGAACCGGCCTACGCGACGGCGGCCCGGCAGGTCGCCCGGGCATTGTCGGAGGAAGGCGACGGGGCCGCCCGCGCCGCCGCCGCCATCGCCGCCCTGCCGGAGGCCGGGCAAGCGCATGGTTCGTCAGGCCCACCATGAGGGCTGAAGGATCAGAGTCAGTGGATCAGGAGGCGGAGGGCCAGAGCGTCAACTTTTCCTCATGGTGGGCTTGTCGAACCATGAAATCTCTCTGGCATCAGAGGGCTCGCCCGGCATCGCCAAATGGAAGTCGATGCCGGGCGGCGCTTTCACTGCCCTAGGTCAGGCGATCCCGCCCATGCAGAGGTACTTCACCTCCAGGAACTCCTCCATCCCGTACTTGGAGCCCTCGCGGCCGATGCCGGATTCCTTCATGCCGCCGAAGGGGGCAATCTCGGTGGAGATGAGGCCGGTATTGATGCCGACGATGCCGTATTCGAGCGCCTCGGCCACCTTCCACACGCGGGTGATGTCGCGGCTGAAGAAATAGGCCGCAAGCCCGAATTCCGTGTCGTTGGCCATGGCCACCGCCTCGGCGTCGGTCTTGAAGCGGAAGAGCGGGGCGACCGGGCCGAACGTCTCTTCCTTCGCCACCGCCATCTTCGAGGTCACGTCGGCCAGCACGGTCGGCTGGAAGAAGGTGCCGCCCAGCGCATGGCGCTTGCCGCCGACGACGACGCGGGCACCCTTCGCCAGCGCGTCCTTGATATGCTCCTCGACCTTGTCGACCGCCTGCTGGTCGATCAGGGGGCCGATGGTGGCGCCCGTCTCCATGCCGTCGGCGACGCGCAGGCCCGACACGGCCTGGGACAGCTTGGCGGCGAACTCGTCATAGACGCCGTCCTGGACCAGCAGCCGGTTGGCGCAGACACAGGTCTGGCCGGCATTGCGGTACTTGGACTGGATGGCGCCCTCGACCGCGGCGTCGAGGTCGGCATCGTCGAAGACGACGAAGGGGGCATTGCCGCCCAGTTCCATCGACACCTTCTTCACGGTCGCCGCGCATTGCTGCATCAGCAGCTTGCCGATCTCGGTCGAGCCGGTGAAGGACAGCTTGCGGACGATCGGATTGCCCGTCATCTCGCCGCCGACTTCCTTGGCGCCGCCGGTGACGACGTTGATGATGCCCTTCGGCACCCCGGCGCGCTCCGCCAGCTCGCACAAGGCCAGCGCCGAATAGGGCGTGGCAGAGGCGGGCTTGATCACCACCGGGCAGCCGGCGGCCAGCGCCGGGCCGGCCTTGCGGGTGATCATCGCGGCCGGGAAGTTCCACGGCGTGATGCAGGCGACGACGCCGATCGGCTCCTTGATGACGACGATGCGCTTGTCGGCCTGGTGCTGGGGAATGGTGTCGCCATAGATGCGCTTGCCCTCTTCGGCGAACCATTCGATGAAGGAGGCGGCGTAGGCGACCTCGCCCTTGGCCTCGGACAGCGGCTTGCCCTGCTCGGTCGTCATGATGACGCCGAGGTCGTCCTGGTTCGCCATCATCAGCTCGAACCATTTGCGCAGGATGACCGAGCGTTCCTTGGCGGTCTTCGCCCGCCAGGCCGGCCAGGCCGCGTTGGCGGCGTCGATCGCGCGGCGCGTCTCGGCCGCGCCCATCTTCGGCACGGTGCCGATCTTGGCACCCGTCGCCGGGTTGGTCACGTCGATGGTGGCGCCGCCATCGGCGCCGACCCAGGCACCGTCGACGTAGCATTGCTGGCGAAACAGCGAGGCGTCCTTGATCTGCATCTGATCCTCCGCTCGGGGGGCTGGATGGGGGATATTCAGGGCGGCACTTTAGGCCCGCCCGCCCGCCCCGGTCACGCGCCCTATTCGACGACCACGCTCTTGGCCAGGTTGCGCGGCTGGTCGACGTCGGTCCCCTTCAATACCGCCACATGGTAGGCGAGGAGCTGGACCGGAAGGGCATAGAGGATGGGGGCCGCGAAGGGGTGGATCGCCGGCAATGCGAACGATCCGTCGAGCTTGTCGCCGAAGCGGTCGATGCCGGCCTGGTCGGACAGCATGATGACCCGCCCGCCCCGCGCCAGCGCCTCCTGGATGTTGGACGCGGTCTTCTCGAACAGCTCGTCCGGCGGGGCCACCACCACGATCGGCACGGCATCGTCGATGAGCGCGATCGGCCCGTGCTTCATCTCGCCCGCCGCATAGCCCTCGGCATGGATGTAGGACAGCTCCTTCAGCTTCAGCGCCCCTTCCATGGCGATCGGATAGGCGGTGCCGCGCCCGAGATAGAGCACGTCCCGGGCCTTGGCGATCAGCCCGGCCACCTCGCGCAGCGCGCCCTCGTCCGCCAGCACCGCGGCCGCGGCGGCCGGCAGGTCGGCCAGGGCCAGCGCCAGCTCGGCCTCGCGGGCCGCATCCAGCCGGCCCTTGGCCCGGGCCAGCGCCAGGGTGAAGGCCGCCAGCACCATCAGCTGGGTGGTGAAGGCCTTGGTCGAGGCGACCCCGATCTCGGGCCCGGCCACGGTCGCGAGCACGGCGTCGGCCTCGCGCGCCATGGTGCTTTCCGGAACATTCACGATGGCGGCAACATGCTGGCGCTGACTGCGCGCATAGCGCAGTGCCGCCAGGGTGTCGATCGTCTCGCCCGACTGCGAGACGAAGAGGGCGAGCCCGCCCTCGGCCATGTCGGCGGCGCGATAGCGGAACTCCGACGCGATGTCGATCTCCACCGGCACCCGGGCGATCCGCTCGATCCAGTATTTCGCCACCAGCCCGGCATAGAAGGAGGTGCCGCAGGCGACGATCGTCACCTTGGGCACGTCGGCCAGGGCGAAGGGTAGATCCGGCAGGTGGATGGAGCGCGTCGCCGGATTGAGGAAGGATTGCAGCGTATCGCCCATCACCGCCGGCTGCTCGAAGATCTCCTTGTGCATGAAATGCGGGTGGTTGCCCTTGCCGATCATGGCGCCGGAGACCGAGGTCTCGCGGATGGCGCGCTCGACCGGCCGGTCATCGGCGTCGAACACCTCGGCGCCAGCGCGGCGCACCACCACCCAGTCGCCTTCCTCCAGGTAGGCGATGCGGCGCGTCAGCGGCGCCAGGGCCAGCGCGTCCGAGCCCAGATACATCTCGCCCTCGCCATAGCCGATCGCCAGCGCGCTGCCGCGGCGGGCGCCGATCATCAGATCGTCATGGCCCGCGAACACCATGGCGAAGGCGAAGGCGCCGTGCAGCCGCTTCAGCGTGACCGCGACCGCCGCCTCGGGGGACAGGCCGGTCTCCAGGTGATGGCTGACGAGGCGGGCCACGGCCTCGGTGTCGGTCTCGCTCTCGAAGCGATGGCCGAGACGGACCAGCTCGTCGCGCAGCTCGGCGAAATTCTCGATGATGCCGTTATGCACCAGCGCCACGCGCTCGGTCGCATGGGGATGGGCGTTGGCCTCGTTGGGCACGCCGTGGGTCGCCCAGCGGGTGTGGCCGATGCCGACCATGCCGCCCAGCGGGCGGTCGGCCAGGACCGCCTCCAGCCGGGCGATCTTGCCCTGGGCGCGGCGCCGGTCGATGCGGCCGTCCACCAGGGTGGCCATGCCGGCGCTGTCATAGCCGCGATATTCCAGGCGCCGCAGCCCCTCCAGCAGCAGGGGGGCTGCGTGCTTGACGCCGACGATGCCGATGATGCCGCACATGGCCCTAGTTCCCTCCCTCACGACGCGCCTTGCGCAGGGCGCGATAGGCCGGTGCGGCACCGGGCCTGGTGGTTTGCCGGGAGCGGGCGATGGCCACCGACTCCTCGGGTATGCTTTCGGTGACGACGCTGCCGGCCCCCACGATGGCGCCCGCCCCCACCGATACCGGCGCCACCAGGGCCGTGTTGGAGCCGATGAAGGCCCCGGCCCCGATGTCGGTGCGGTACTTGGCGAAGCCATCATAGTTGCAGGTGATGGTGCCGGCGCCGATGTTGGCCCCTGGCCCGACCGAGGCGTCGCCGATATAGGCCAGGTGGTTGACCTTGGCGCCGGCGCCGATGGTGGCCGCCTTGATCTCCACGAAGTTGCCGACATGGGCGCCGGCGGCCAGCTCCGCCCCCGGCCGCAGGCGGGCATAGGGGCCGACGATGGCGCCGTCGCCGACCATAGCCGCCTCCAGGTGGCTGAAGGAGCGGACCTCCACCCCCTCGCCCACCACGACGCCGGGGCCGAAGACGACGTGCGGGTGGATGATGGTGTCGCGCCCGATGCGGGTGTCGGCCGCCAGGAACACCGTGTCCGGCGCCACCAGGGTCGCCCCCTCCGCCATCGCCCGGCACCGCAGGCGGTCCTGCATCGCGGCCTCGGCGGCGGCGAGGTCGGCGCGCGTGTTCACCCCCATCAGTTCCTCGACCGCGGCCTCGGTGAAACAGCATTCGGCGCCGTCGGCACGCGCAACCGCCACCAGGTCGGTCAGGTAGAACTCGCCCTTGGCATTGTCGCAGCCGATCCGGTCGAGCAGCGCCAGCGCCCGCCCGCCGTCGATCGCCATCAGCCCGGCATTGCAAAGGCCGATCCGGCGCTCCTCGGCGGTGGCATCCTTCGCCTCGACGATGCGCGCGAGGCCACCCGAGGCATCGAGCACGAAGCGGCCATAGGGGCCGGGGTCGGCCGGCCGGAAACCCAGGACCGCCACCGCCGCCCCGTCCCGGCGGCGCTCGGCCAGGAGGGCCGCGATCGTCGCCGGCCGGACCAGCGGCGTGTCGCCAAAGACGACCAGCACGTCGCCGGCCCCGGCCGCGATCGCGGACCGCGCCGCCAGGACGGCGTGGGCGGTGCCGCGGCGGTCATGCTGGATGGCGGTCGGGTGCGGCGCGGCCGCCTTCGCCACCTCGTCCATCCCCGGTCCGACCACCACCACGACCCGGTCGACGCCGGCTTCCTCCACGGCCGCCACCACATGGCGGATCATCGGCCGCCCGGCCACCCGGTGCAGCACCTTCGGCAGGCGGGAGCGCATGCGCGTGCCCTCGCCGGCGGCGAGAATGACGGCCAAGGTCGCGGCAGGGGGGCTATCGGCTGTGGTCATCGGCATATCGACCCGCTAACTATCCAAGGCTTTCCCGAGCAAGCGGGAAGGAACTCTCCCGGTCGATATCGGCCAGCCGGGCATGGGTCAAGCGAACCACCCCTCGAAGCCCCTCAAAGATTGTGACCTGCGATGACGCTAGAGCGCTTCCCTGCGATCGTTTTCGACTTCGACGGCACGCTGGTGGACAGTGCGGCCGACCTGCGCGTGACCCTGAATATCCTGCTGGGCGAGGCCGGCCTGGCGCCGCAGCCGCTGGACGCGGTGCGCCGGATGATCGGCGACGGAGTACCGAAGCTGGTGGAACGCGGCTTCGCCGCCGCCGGCCGCCCGCTCGACGGCGACGCGCTGGCCACCCAGGGCCGGCGCTTCCTGGAAATCTACGAGCCGATCTCCGCCGACCATACCGAGACCTATCCGGGCGTGCTCGCGACCCTGGAAGAGCTGGCCGCGCGCGGCCACCGGCTCGGCCTCTGCACCAACAAGCCCGAGCGCGCGACCCGCCTGATGCTGGCCAGCCTGGGGCTCGACCGGCTGCTGACCTCCGTCGTCGGCGGCGACACCCTGCCGGTGAAGAAGCCACGGCCGGAGCCGCTGCTGGCGGTGCTGGCGGGGCTGGGCTTCCCCGCGGACCGGGGATTGATGGTCGGCGACAACGAGCATGACGTCGCGACCGCCAAGGCGGCCGGCGTGCCGGTCGTCGCGGTGTCCTACGGCTATGCCCGCGTGCCCCTGGCCGAGTTGCATGCCGACGCGACGATCGACGAGTTCCGCGAACTGCCGGCCGCCATCGCCCGCCTCGCCGGCTGAGGTGGTCAGGCGCGCACGAACAGAAGCGTCGCCAGCCCGACCACGATCGCGGTTCCGATCACCCGGAACCGCCACCGCCCAACGGAATCGCGCCGGGCCGGCGCCATGGCGGCGATTGCGGCCGTCAGTCCGACGATCCCGAGCGCCAGGGCGGCCACCAGTCCCATCAGGCTCGCGGTCGCCGTTTCGCCTTCGGGGCGCACGATCATCGCGAGCATGGTGATCAAGGCAGCGGGGAGAAGGACCGCCAATCCGGCCAGTCGGGCACGCGGCCCGGACGCGAACTGCATCAGGGCGGTGCCAAGGGCCAATGCTGCAACGGCGGCGAGGACGACCAGTGGGGGGAACTGGATCATCGTAATCTCCGTCTTGCGGAGCGAACGACTCAAGCCGTCGATTATGGCAATCGCTGGGCAATGATGCCGCCGGTGGCGGAGACCGGCGGGCCCCCCTCGCCGGCCACCGGTTCCGCCGGCTCTCCAGCCCAGGTCGCGATCTGCCGCACGGCATCGCGGAGGGTGGACACCACTCCGCCATCCTCCGGCGCCTCCGCCACGGCCCGGGCGAATTCGACACTGCCCTCCGGCGTATTGAGGGCCACCACCAGCAGCCGGGTTCCGGGCACGAGCCGGTGGAGGCGGCGGGCGAGATAGCGGGCATAGGTCTGTGGCCGGGGGTGGAGGTAGCAGAGGGCGATGACATCGCCGGCCGACGGCTCGCCCAGCGCCGTCGCCCCGGCGCGCAACTCGAAGAACGGAACCACGGTCGCTGCGATGTTCGACGAAGCCAGCCGATGGGCGAGCAAGGCGGCGGCCGTCGCGTCGAGGGGCGTGCGGCCGCCGAGGCAGACCACCCTTATCGACCGCCGCCCGTCGCCCGCCGCGACGGCTGACGCCATGGTGTCGACCCCCATGGCGACAGCCGGATCGGTCTCCTCCACCTCGGCGACGACGCGCTCCACCCGCTCGGCGATCTCGCGGCGGAGGTCGGAGTCCCCGGGACGGAACGGGTGGTCGTTCTCGGCCATCTGCAAGGCCGGCAGCACCACCGCCTCGTAGAAGGCGTCGGGCTTGTCGCCGGCCAGGTACTCCTCCGCCACCTCCAGCGCCTCCTCGTGGTTGCCGGCGACGAGCCGCTGGTAGAAGCGCTGCTCCGGCGCCAGCACGGGATTGTTGCCGAGCAGTATGCCGAGGAACTCCAGCGATGGCAGGTAGCGTCCGATGACGACGATGCAGACCGTCAGCGGCGTCGACAGGAACAGGCCCACCGGCCCCCACAGCGTGCTCCAGAAGATCGCCGCCATGATGATGGCCAGCGACGAGATGCCGGTCGAGCTGCCATAGAGCAGCGGCTCGACCGCATTGTTGCTGATGATCTCCAGCACCAGGAAGAGCGCGATCGTCCAGGCCAGCATGTCCCAGCCCGGATCGATCGCGAAGGCAAGCACGATCGGGAAGAGCGCCGCCAGGACCGGCCCGAGATAGGGGATGAAGCGCAGGATCGCGGCCAGCACCCCCCAGAGCAGCGGGTTGGGCACCCCGATGAGGGAGAGGCCGATGCCGACGGGAATGCCGTAGGTGACATTGACCAGCAGCTGCATCAGCAGATAGCGGCTGACCAGCCGGGCTGCCTCGTCGAGTGCCAGGGTGCTGCGCTGCACCTGCCCGACGCCGAGCAGGCGGATGAAGCGGTCGCGCAGGTCTTCCCGGTCGAGGAGGATGAAGATGAGGAAGACCACCACCAGGCCCGCCGTGCCGATGATGGCGATCATCGGGCCGGCGATGCTCCGCACGATGTCGAGCGGCTGCGGCGGCGGTTGCCGGATGGCGATGGCGATGGCCCCTTCGACCGCGCCCTGGTCGGCGGTCGAGAGGGCCTCGCGCGCCAGCAGGCCGAACATGTTCGACAGCCGCTCGAACACGCCGCCACCATCCGCCGACGTCCGCAGCATCGCGAACTTCTCGCGAATCGTCTGGTAGTAGTCGGGGATGTTGTTCGCCAGCAGGTAGAGCTCGTTGCCGACGACGAGGGCGATCGCCATCAGCACCAGGAAGGCGAAGGTGACCGACAGGACCACGGCCACTCCCCAGGGCAGGCCGATCCGCCGCAGGCGCATCGCCAGGGGCGCCAGCATGAAGCCGAGCAGGATCGCGAGCGCGAAGGAGATGAAGATGTCGCGCCCGAAATAGAGGCCGGCGATGGCCAGCATCAGCGTGATCGCCGTCACCAGCGGATTGGGCGCGACCCTGACCGAAACCACGGGCCGTTCCGGCCGGGAGGGTGTCGTGTCCGCCATCCAACCCCGCTCTCTGCCAAGCCGTCCCGCGGCGCCATCCGCCGTCCAGCCCCAACAACGCCGGGCTTCCGGCGGGGGTTCCTGGACGGAAACCACCATCGGCGTGCGGAGAAACCGGCGATCGCCCCTGAAGCCATGGCACGCTGGGATGGAAGCATTGCCCAGCGGTCGTAGCGTCCCTCGAC
>CAZQOA010000092.1:0-20912 GCA_964594715.1 uncultured Rhizobiaceae bacterium
TCCTGGCCCTCATGGTGAGCCTGACGAACCATGAGCTCACCCGGGCTCAGCAGGCTGCCCGCCGCCCCCTCAGCGAAACCCGACCAGCGCCGCCGTCGGCCGGATGCCTTCGCGCTTGCACGCCGCCTCGATCAGCGCCGCCTCCGGCCGCTCGCCGACGCCCGCACCGAACTCCTCGGCATGCACCCCGCCGGTGACCAGGAACGACTGGATGCCGACCGTGGCCGCGCCGGCGATGTCGGTGCGCAGCGTGTCGCCGATGGCGGCGATGCGCCCCCTCGGGATGCCGTCGAATTCCTGCATGATGCGGTCATAGACGCCGCGATGCGGCTTGCCGTGATAGCGCACCCGGCCGCCCAGCTCCTCATAGCGCCGCGCCAGCGTGCCGGCGCAGATGACGATGCGCGGGCCGACCATGACCACGAGGTCCGGGTTGGCGCAGATCATCGGCAGGCCCAGCGCCGCCCCCGCCGCCAGGCGCGCCTCATGGTCGGCGATCGTCTCGTCATGGCCCCAGGGGCCGGAATTCAGGATGAACTCCGCGTCCGCCACCTCCTCCACCCGCTCCAGGTCGACGCCCACGAACAGGTTCTCGTCGCGCGCCGGGCCGATATGGAAGCAGCGCCGGCCGAGCCCCTGGTAGAAGGCGTCGGGCCGGTCGCGCAGATGATGCCAGGTATCCTCGCCCGAGGTCATGACCAGGTCGTACTTGCCGCCGGGCACGCCCAGCTCGACCATCCGCTCCTCGGCATTCACCGCGCGGCGCGGCGCGTTCGACAGCAGCACGATCTTCTTGCCGGCATCATGCAGCGCCGTCAGCGCCTCCGGCACGCCCGGATAGGCCCGGGTCCCGTCATGGAGCACGCCCCACAGGTCGAGGATGAAACCGTCATGGTCCTCGGCGATGGCCGAGATGTCGTCGTGGATGTGGATCATGGGATGCGGCGGACACGAGGGCGGTTGAAGGGCACGGGGTTGTGCCATGGCGGGGGCGGTGGGGGCAACTTGGGTTTGCGGATCAAATGTCCGGTTGGCACCAACACCGGACATGAAGTCGTCTCGATGAGCGGGCGTTAATCGTGCGCTGCCCCTGGGGCGGCGTCCACAGTAGACCGGCATTAGCAGTAGTGCTCAATCCCGACGCGAGTTAGGCTCAGCGATGGCTCGCGTCCAGAACCCAACCCTATTTTCAACCTATTTCCGCGTGCCGTCACAAGCGATGGCAGCTGCTGGGCTAATCGATCCTTTTCTGGACGTCGATGTACCGCTGTTCATAGATCCGGTGCTGCTGGAGAAATCCAGCAATAATATTATCAACACAAATGCCATTGCCCGGTTTCGCAAACACTTCGAGATGCTTGTACGCATACTCACCATCTCGAAGGCGGAGAATGATGCAGCCTGGAAGGGAGCGCGGCGCCAACTAGACCTGAGCGAACCGCCTGAGAATGGGCTGGGCTATGGCGGAAGCGGCCGATCGGGCAGCTCCCGGCCTAAGGACATTCGCGAAACAATCCTCCGCACGAGCAAGGAGATCATCACCCTAGGCGCAAGCGACCCGGAGATGATCTCGCTAATGGGCTTTTTTGAGGAGGATGTAGGTCCCGATACCATCAGCGACCTCACCACGACGGTCATCATGGATGACCTAGCGGCAATCACAGAGGCGTTCTGTCAGGCGAATGGCGTGCCGCTGTTTTCGTTCAAGGTCTGCACAAGCCACAAGCTACCGAAGTTCGTTGACCGTAAGGGCCGTGCGGTGCCGATCGTTCTTGTTCCTGAGGACATAGTGCGTGAGTTGCCCATCGCCAATGATTGGTCGGATATTGAGCGCGCCGCGATGGAAAACGCGCATATACGTGACCGCGTAAACCAGTTTCTAGGAAGCATTATCAGGCCCACCGTAGCCGACCGGAAGCATGCGCTCCGTAGCGCTGCCTTGGGATCACCGGACGACTTTGACTTTTTCTTGACTGCTGTGAAGGAAAATGTCCGCAGCTACGACCCGAACCTAGACGTCCTCGGCTATTATCGACTCAAATCGATCATCGCGAAAGGCTTCCCGGGACTCAAGCAGGCAACACTTTATAATCTAAAGCTTGACCCCAATGAGATCATGCGCGTGGTCAAAGACACGATTGCCCTATTCAAGCGGCACGTAGAAGCCGGCAATCTGTGGGAGGAGCTTTGGGTCGGTAATAAGCCCAAAAAAGAACGCGCCTCACAGCTCATCTATTACGCGATCGCAGATGCGTTTTGCAAAGCGAACGATCTGGATATTTCACCGGAGGCCAACATGGGCGGGGGGCCGATCGATTTTAAATTCTCGAGCGGCTATCAGGCGCGCGTGTTGGTCGAGATGAAGCGATCAGATGGCACGGTCGTTCGCGGCTACGAGAGGCAATTGGAGTTCTATAAAACCGCCTCACAGACCGAATTTGGTGTGTTTATCGTCATCGACTACGGCGATCTGGGAAATAAAGTCAATACAATCAGACGTATTCGAGATGAGCGCCTTAAAAAGGGCGAGCGGGCCTCCGAAATCGTTGTGATCGACGCCACCCGAAAGGCTTCGGCGAGCAAGAGAAAATGAAGACCGCCGGGGACGGGCCAGGGCGGCACAGGCTGGCCGCGATCTAGGCCGCACGACCTGCGAGGTATCGCCAACCCGGCACGTCCATCTTCAGAGCGGACGTCGTGAATGTCCGACATGGGTCAATAGCGGTCACTGCTCGTTCGTCCAACTTGGTCTACGACCGGTGCCATCCGTGCATTGACCTCCACAAACCGCACCACCTCCCCATCCCCCCGCAGCGTCATCACCTCGACCCCCGCCCCATACTCCGCGATCCCCGCCATGATCTTCGGCCGGATATCCCGGTCGAAGTTCCAGATGTAACGCAGGAACTCCCAGTCCAGCCGCTCCGGGCAGCCCGGCGCCAGGTCCGGCCGCGCCCTTCCATAGTGGCGCGCCACCCGCATCAGCGCGCGGCGGATGCAAAGGAGGCGCGGCTGCTCGATCCAGATGATCAGGTCCGCCCGCGGCAGGCGCAGGTCGAAACTGTTGCTGAAGTTGCCGTCGGTGATCCAGCGGTCGCCGGCCAGCGCGGCGGCCAGGTCGCGGCGGAATTCCTCGCGCGGGCCCGTGGTCCAGCCGGGCTTCCAGAAGAGGCTGTCGATATGGATGACCGGCAGGTCGAGCCTGGCCCCCAGCGCGCGGGCCAGCGTCGACTTGCCGCCGCCCGACCGGCCGAGGATGACGATCCGCTGGGGCGGGCCTCGCATCGCCGCCGCCGGCCCTAGCGGTGGTCGGCGCCGACCGCGTCGGCCAGGCGGGCGAAGCCGTCGCGGGCCAGCAGCGCCGCCAGTTCCGCCTTGATGCGCCGCACCAGCCCCGGCCCCTCATAGACCAGCCCCGTATAGAGCTGCACCAGCGAGGCGCCGGCGCGGATCTTGGCGTAGGCGTCGGCGCCGCTGGCGATGCCGCCCGTGCCGACCAGCGGCACCCGGCCGCCGGTCCGGCGCCAGAGGTCGGACAGCACCTCGGTCGAGAGCGCCATCAGCGGCCGGCCGCTGAGGCCGCCCGCTTCCGCCCGGTGCCGGCCGGCCAAAGTCGGCGGGCGGGAAATGGTGGTGTTGCCGATGATGAGGCCGTCGATGCCGCTTTCCAGGGCGACATACGCCACGTCGGCGCGGTCGTCGGGCGACAGGTCGGGCGCCACCTTCAGCAGCAGCGGCGGCGGGTCGACCGGCACGGCGCGGGCGCGGGCGGCCAGCACGGCCTGGGCCAGCGCCAGCAGCGGCTCGCGGCGTTGCAGGTCGCGCAGGCCCGGCGTGTTGGGGGACGAGACGTTGACCACCAGATAGTCCGCCAGCGCCGCCACCCGCTCGATGCCGGCCGCATAGTCGGCGACGGCGTCGGCCTGGTCCTTGTTCTTGCCGACATTGGCGCCGACGATGCCGGGTCGGCCGACTTGGCGCCGCGCCTCCAGCCGGGTGGCATAGGCGTCGAGGCCGCGATTGTTGAAGCCGAAGCGGTTGATGACCGCGCGGTCCTCGGGCAGGCGGAACAGGCGCGGCTTCACGTTGCCCACCTGCGGCAGCGGCGTCACGGTGCCGGTCTCGACGAAGCCGAAGCCGAAGCCCAGCATGGCGTCGGGCACGCGCGCATCCTTGTCGAAGCCGGCCGCCAGCCCGACCGGGTTGGGGAAGCGGCACCCCCACAGGTCGATGGCGAGCGATGGCGGGTCGGCGGCGGGGCGAGGTGCGGGCGCCAGCCCGCTTTCCAGCAGGCGGAGGGTCAGGTCGTGCGCCGGCTCCGCGGGCAGGGCGCGCAGGAGCGGCAGGGCCGCGCGGGTGAGGTCCATGGCGGGCGAAGCGCATAGGCCCAAGCGCGGACGGCCGCAAGGCCGCATCGCGGACCCGTCGGCGGCTTTGACCGGCGGGCGCCCCCATGCCAATTTCCGCGACCCCTTGCTGCCCCCTGCCCCGGAGACCACCCCCATGAACGAAGTGTCGCGGAACGAGCCCGTCATCAGCGCCGAGGAGATCTTCGAAGGCATCCGCGAATGGGTGTCGATCGAGAGCCCGTCCCACGACGCCGACGCCGTCAACCGCATGGCCGACCATGTCCAGGCGAGCCTGGCGCGGCTGGGTGCGGTGATCGAGCGCACGCCCGGCCGCGACGGCTTCGGCGACATCGTGAAGGCGCGCACGCAATGGGGCGGCAGCGGCCCCGGCATCCTGGTGCTGTCGCACATCGACACCGTCCACCCGATCGGCATGATCGAGACGCTGAAATTCGAGCGCCAGGGCGACGTGGTGTTCGGTCCCGGCATCTATGACATGAAGGGCGGCGCCTACCTCGCCTACTACGCCTACCAGCACCTGGTGCGGTCGGGCCGGCAGACGCCCTTGCCCGTCACCTTCATGTTCGTGCCGGAGGAGGAGGTCGGCAGCCCGACCTCGCGCGCCATGATCGAGGCCGAGGCGCTGAAGAACAAATACGTGCTGGTGACCGAGCCGGCGCGCGACGGCGGCAAGATCGTCACCTCGCGCAAGGGCGTCGGCCGCTTCGTCGCCAAGGTCGAGGGCCGCCCCGCCCATGCCGGCGCCCGGCACGAGGACGGCCGCAGCGCCATCCGCGCCATGGCCAAGCTGATCCTGGCGGTGGAGGCGATGACCGACTATGCCCGCGGCATCACCACCAATGTCGGCCTGGTCGGCGGCGGCACCGGCGTCAACGTGGTGGCGCAGTTCTGCACCGCCGAGATCGACCTGCGCGTCCCCGACACGGCCACCGGCGAGGAGATGGTGGCCCGCATCCTCGGCCTGACCAGCGACGAGCCGGACGTGAAGGTGACCATGTCGGGCGGCATGAACCGCCCGCCCTACACCAAGGACGAAAAAATCGCGAAGCTGTTCGACCACGCGAAGATGCTGGCGGCCGAGATCGGCTTCGAGCTGGAGGATTGCGTCGTCACCGGCGGCGGCAGCGACGGCAACTTCACCGCCGCGGTCGGCGTCCCGACGCTGGACGGCCTCGGCGTCGACGGCAAGGGCGCCCACACCGACTATGAGCAGGCCTACTACTCATCCTTCGAGCCGCGCGCAAAGCTGATGCTGCGGATGCTGGAGACGCTGACCTGAGGGGGATAGAAGCTGCCGCCGGCTGTCGGCGAGATTTCATGGTTCGTCCCTCGACAAGGGCTCGGGATGAGGAAGCTCACCATGAGGAGAAGTTTGTGCGCTGGCCCTCATGGTGAGCCTGACGAACCATGAGATTGCCCAAGCTCTGCTTGCGCCGTCCCGGTGATACGCCCGCCAGGTGAAGAGCGGCCGGAAGCCGGCCGCTCGTCCCATCTCATTTGCGAAGGGCGGCCCCGGTCACACCCGTGCGTAGCGGGCGCGGGCGCCGCGTTCGATGGCGGCGGCGGTCAGGCGGTCGACGTCGAAGCGGTGGCGGATCAGCTCCAGCAGGCGCAGCTCCTCCTGGCTCGCCTTCGCGTCGGCGGCGACCACGTCGCAGGCGAGCGCATAGGCGGTCTCGCGCAGCTTGGGCGGCAGGACCGCCTTGATCTTGTCGAGCAGCCCCTCGAAGCCGCCGTCGAGCTGCAACAGCTCGGCACAGGCAGCCGCGGTGGCCGGCAGGCGGTCGCGGTCGAAGGCGCGGAAGACGGGCAGGTGGCTGACGATCTCCCCGATCGTGGAAACCTCGGCGTCGGTCATCTCGCTGTCGGCCGCGGATATCATGACCATCGTGTAGATAAGGGCGTCCTGGGGGCTGATCATCATGCCGTCCGCTTCCATTGGGGTGCGGGGGGTGTGCGAGATCGCACCGCCGCTTGTCAAGCCGAGCAGGACTGAGCCCACCATGGAAGCGATCGTCAATGTCGTCCTGCCGGTCTTCGCCATCATGGCGTCGGGCTATGGCGCCGGCCGCGTGCGCCTGCTGGGCGATGCGGCGAGCGAGGCGCTGAACGGCTTCGTCTTCTGGTTCGCGCTGCCCGCCATGCTGTTCTACTCGATGGCGCGGGTGCCGGTGGCGGATGTCTTCCACCTGCACTTCCTGGCGGCCTTCGGTGGCGCGTTCCTTGCCACCTATGCGCTGGGCATGGCGATGGGCCTGTTCTTCGCCAAGCCCAACCTCGCCCACCAGGGCCTGCAGGGGCTGGCCGCCAGCTTCGCCAATGTCGGCTATATGGGCCTGCCCCTCTACATCACCGCCTACGGCGCCGACCAGGCGCTGCCGGCGGTGGTGGCGACCGTGTTCACGGCCGGCATCGGCCTCGGCCTCGCCATCGCGGTGACCGAGATCGGGCGGTCGGACCGGGCGGGCCGCCGGATGTTGCGCGACCTGGCCCGGGCGCTGGCGACCAACCCGCTGCTGCTGGCGACGGCGGCCGGGCTGGCCGTGTCGGCGCTGGGCATCGCGCTGCCGCGGCCGGTCGCGACCTACCTGGAGCTGATGGGGGCGACCGCCGGGCCGGCCGCCCTCTTCGCGATCGGGCTCTTCATGGTCGGCAAGCCGCTGGCGCGCAACCTGCCCGAGCTCGGCTGGATCACGCTCTGCAAGCTGGTCATCCAGCCGCTGCTGACGGGCTGGCTCGCCTACCGCGTCTTCACCATGGAGCCGGACTGGGCCGCCGCCGCCGTCATCATGTCGGCGACGCCGACCGGCGCGCTCGCCTTCGTCGTGGCGCTGCGCTACGGCATCTATGTCGCCGGCACCTCGACCGCGATCCTGGCCACCACCGCCGGCTCGTTCGTCACCCTATCGATCGTCCTCATGCTGGTCGGCTGAACCGACCGCCGGCGACGGCAGCAGGAAGCCGCGGGTCGCCTGCACTGCGTCGGCGAGGCCGATGCGCTCCACCGTCACGCCGGGCGGGAAGGCGCCGTGCAGGCGCGACGGGAAGGCACGGTCGAGCAGCACGAAGACCCCGTGGTCGTCGGCCCGCCGCACCAGGCGACCGAACGCCTGGCGCAGGCGGAACCGCGTCAGGCGCTCGTCATAGGCGGCCCCGCCGAAGGCCTGGCGCCGCGCCTTGTGCAGGATGTCGGGCCGGGGCCATGGCACCCGGTCGAAGACGATGAGGCGCAAGGACCGGCCCGGCACGTCGACCCCGTCGCGCACCGCGTCGGTGCCCAGGAGGCAGCTCTCCTCCTCCGCCCGGAAGATGTCGACCAGCGTCGTGGTGTCGAGGCCGTCGACATGCTGGGCATAGAGCGGCAGGCCGGCCGTCTCCAGGGCGGGGGCGATGCGGTGATGGACCTGGCGCAGGCGGCTGACGGCGGTGAAAAGGCCGAGCGCGCCGCCGCCCGCCGCCAGGAACAGCGCGCGGTAGGCGCTGGCGACCTGGTCCAGATCGTCCTTGCGGATGTCGGTGATGACCAGGACGCGGGTCTGGGCGGCATAGTCGAAGGGCGACGGCACGCTGGCCCGCGCCGCCGGCCGCGCCAGGTGGCGGGCGCCGGTGCGCTCCTCGGCCGCCGACCAGTCCAGGTCGGGGTCGCCGCCGCCGTCGGTCAGGGTGGCGGAGGTGACGACGACGCCGTGGGCGGGCTTCACCACCGCCTCGGCGAACGGCCGGGTCGGGTCGATCCAGTGGCGATACATGCCGACATCGACGTCGTGGCCCTCGCTGCGCTCCACCGTCAGCCAGTCGACGAACTCGGGCGGGGTGTCGTGGGCGAGGTCGCGCAGCATCTTCTGCCAGCCCGCCAGTTCGTTCTCGGTGCGGCGCACCAGTCCCCGCATCACCGCCTCGATGCGGGTGCGGGTGGCGGTGTCGACCCCGTCGGCCTCGTCGTCGCGCAAGGCCTTCAGGCGCTCGACCAGCGTGCGCATCGGCCGGGCGAGGCGGCCCAGGGCTGCCTCCAGCGCGGCCGCGGCCTCCAGCAGCCCCTCGACCGGCGGCCACACGGCGGCCTCCTTGCCATAGGTGGAGCCGTCGCGCTCCGGCGAGCGGGCATGGACCTGCTGGCGCACGAAGGTCAGGAACGCCTCGGCCGGGCCCGTCGGCTGGCCGCCCGCGACCCGCGGCAGCCACGCCTCGCCCGGCAAGGCGGCGGCCGCGACCAGGATGTCTTCCAGCGCGCGCTCGGCCGCCTGGTCGCCCGCCACCAGGTCCTCGACCCGCCGGCGCAGGCCGCGAGCGCGGCTGGAGCGGCCGGCCTCCGCCCCGCGCAGCCAGCGGCGGAGGTCCGCCGTCTCCTGCCCGGACAAATGCGAGGCGAAGGCGCCGTCGGCCGCGTCGAAGACGTGATGGCCCTCGTCGAACACCATGCGGGTCGGCAGGTCGGTGTCGTCCATGCCGCCCAGCGCCGCCTGGATCATCACCAGCGCATGGTTGGCGATGACGATGTCGGCCCGCCGCGCGCGGCGCACGCTGCGTTCGATGAAGCACTTGTGGTAGTGCGGACAGGCGGAATAGACGCACTCGCCGCGCCGGTCGGTCAGCCCCAGCGTGCGGCCGCGGCCGACCAGCTGGGCCAGCCAGGCCGGAAAGTCGCCGCCGACCATGTCGCCGTCGCGCGACGCGGCGGCCCAGCGCGCCATCAGGCCGAGCGGGATGGCGTCCGCCGGCCGGCCGCGGGCACCCGACACCGCCTCTTCCAGGTTGAGCAGGCAGAGATAGTTCTCGCGACCCTTGCGCACGACGACGCGGCGCGCCTTCAGGATGGGGTCGGCATGCAGCCGGTTCAGCTCGTCGTCGATCTGGCGTTGCAGGTTGCGGGTATAGGTCGAGACCCAGACCGCACCGCCATTGCGCTCCGCCCACAGGGTGGCCGGCGCCAGGTAGCCCAGCGTCTTGCCCACCCCCGTCCCCGCCTCCGCCAGCACGACATGGGGCTCGCCCTCCCGCTCCCGCGGCACGAAGGCGGCGGTGGCGGCGGTGGCATATTCCGCCTGCTGCGGCCGGCGCTCCGCCCCGGCCCCCAACAGCTGGCGCAGCCGGTCCTCGGCCTCCTCGGGCAACACCGGCTCGGACCCCGACGGCGGATCGGGCGCGTGTTCCGACCATTCGCCGAGGCCGCGCCAGACCTCCAGCCCCGCCACTGAGGAATTGGCAGGGTCGGCCCTGTCGCCCAGCGCCGCCAGCACCGGCGGCGCCCAGATCCAGCCGCCGCGGCCCATGGCGCGGGCGACGGCGCGGGCCTCGCCGTCGCCGTCCGCGGCGAGCTCGGCCAGCAGCAGGTCGGCCGCCTGCGGCAGCATGGCGGCGGCGTCGATGCGGTCCTCGGGCTCCGGCAGCCCCAGCGCCTGGGCCAGGCCGCGCGGCGTCGGCACGCAGAAGGTCGCCGGCCGGACGAAGGCATAGAGCTCCAGCAGGTCGAAGCAGGGGAAGGATTCGAGCCCGAGCCGGCGGGCCGCCGCCCGGCCATGGACGACATAGGGTGCCGACGCCTGCACCCGCGCCCGCGCCTGGCCAAGGTCGAGCAGCCACGCCGCCGCTTCGCCGGGCGCCAGCCAGGCCGCCTCGCGCAGGCCGACGACCAGCGCCGGCGCCGGCAACATCGATGGGGAGGAGGGTTCGCTCATGAACGACTTATATATAAGGCCAGCCCGGATATAAGACCCAAAGGGGGAGGCGACGTTGACGCTCGGGGGCCGCGCGGCCTAGCTTCCGCCCGCCATTTTCAACCGAGCAGGAGAATATCGGTGTCGGACCCGGAGCTAGGGCGCCTCGCGCTGACGGCCAAGGCATGGCCCTTCGAGGAAGCGCGGCGGCTTCAGGCGCGCTATGCGAAGAAGGCCCCGGACAAGGGCTACGTCCTGTTCGAGACCGGCTACGGCCCGTCCGGCCTGCCGCATATCGGCACCTTCGGCGAGGTGGTGCGCACGACCATGGTGCGCCGGGCGTTCGCCCTGCTGTCGGACCTGCCGACCCGGCTCTTCGCCTTCTCCGACGACATGGACGGGCTGCGCAAGGTGCCCGACAACATCCCCAACCCCGAGCGGCTGCGCCCGCATCTGGGCAAGCCCCTGACCGCGGTGCCGGACCCGTTCGGGACCCATGACAGCTTCGGCGCCCACAACAATGCACGCCTGCGCGCCTTCCTCGACGCCTTCGGCTTCGAGTACGAGTTCCAGAGCGCCACCGACTGCTATCGCGCCGGCCGCTTCGACCAGACCCTGCTCTCGGTGCTGCGCCATTATGACGAGGTCATGGCGGTGATGCTGCCGAGCCTGGGGGCGGAGCGCCAGGCGACCTACAGCCCGTTCCTGCCGATCAGCCCGGCGACCGGCCGCGTGCTGCAGGTGCCGATCACCCATCGCGACGTCGATGCCGGCACCATCGCCTTCCAGGACGAGGACGGGAAGTCGGTCGAGCTGCCGGTCACCGGCGGGCATTGCAAGCTGCAATGGAAGTGCGACTGGGCGATGCGCTGGGTGGCGCTCGGCGTCGACTACGAGATGGCGGGCAAGGACCTGATCGACAGCGTCCGCCTGTCCGGCCGGATCGCCCGCATCCTGGGGGCGGAGCCGCCGGAGGGCTTCAACTACGAGCTCTTCCTCGACGAGGGCGGCGAGAAGATCTCCAAGTCCAGGGGCAACGGCCTGTCGGTCGAGGACTGGCTGGCCTATGCGCCGCCCGAATCGCTGTCGCTCTTCATGTTCCAGCAGCCCCGGCGCGCCAAGCGGCTCTATTTCGACGTCATCCCGCGGGCGGTCGACGAATACCTGACCTATCTCGAGAAGTACCCGGCCGAGGCGCCGGCGGCGCGGCTGGAGAACCCGGCCTGGCACATCCATGGCGGCCAGCCGCCGGCGGCCGAGATGCCGCTCACCTTCGGCGTGCTGCTGAACCTGGTCGGCGTCGCCCATGCCGAGTCGAAGGAGGTGCTGTGGGGCTTCATCAGCCGCTACGCCCCCGGCACCACGGCCGCCAACGCACCGATGCTGGACCGCCTCGCCGGCTATGCCATCCGTTTCTACCAGGACTTCGTAAAGCCCCGGCAACGGCCGCGGGCGCCGACCGACATCGAGCGCGCGGCCTTGCAGGACCTGGTCGCGACCCTGGAGTCGCTGCCGCCCGATGCGGACGCCACCAGCATCCAGAACGCCATCTACGAGATCGGCAAGCGCCACCCGTTCGCCCAGCTTCGCGACTGGTTCAAGGCGCTCTACGAGGTGCTGTTCGGCCAGAGCGAAGGCCCGCGGATGGGCTCGTTCGTGCTGCTGTTCGGGGTTCCGGAAACGATCCAGCTGGTGCGCGCCGCGCTCGGCCGGAATGGCGATCCAGCCCCCCTCGAGGAGGCACCGGCGGCGGTCCAGACGGTCCGGTGATGCACGGGGCGCGGCGATTACCGGTTTGACACGCTGCAAAGCGCCTCGTAACAATCGTTCACAAAGGCGGGTTGGGGGCCCGCCGGTGGCTATCACCGGGTTTGGAGGGGGACTGATGCGCAGAGTGGCGCCGCGCGTTTCGATCGCGTCTTTTTTTGGCAAAACGTCAGCGTTCCTCCTGGCCGCTACCATCGTGGCGGCCGCGCCGACCGGCCAGGCCGCCCACGCCACCACGACCAAGCAGGCCGTCACCCCGCAGAAGAAACCGACCGCCGCGGCTCCGGCCCGCAAGCCCGTCCTCGTCGCCAGGGCGCTGCCGACCGCCAAGCCTCCCGCTGCCAAGCAGGCGGCTTCCAAGGCCTCCAGCAAGGTTGCAGCCGCGCGCCCCGCGGTGAAGCCGACCCCGGCTCGCACCGCCAAGCCGGTGAAAGGTAAACCCGGCGCGGCCAAGGCCGTTCCCGCCCACGGCTTCCTTTCCCTTCCTGCGGCCAAGTCCAAGCCCGCCTTCCGCACCGCCTCCGTCTCCGCCACCGCCGCCCCCACCCAGGACCGCCGCATCATCGCGCTGCTGGAGGAGGACGAGACGCTGATCGACGTCCTCGTCCGCGAGAACGTGACGCCGGACGACCTGGTCGCCGCCATCGACGCCTTCGAGGATATCGAGGAGCGCGCCCGCCTTGCCCGGGGCGACCGGATCGAACTGGTGATCGACGGCGCCAACCCGGCCGGCGAGCATAACCTGACGGCGCTCCGCATCGTCCGCTCCAAGGGCGGCGATGTGACCCTGGTGCGGTCGGCGGACGGCACCTTCACCGCAGCCCAGGCCGCCGATACCCGCGCCGCCACCATGGTCACGATGACGGGCACCGTCTCGGGCGACTGGAAGGCGTCGCTGACGGCGGCCGACGTTCCCCCGGACCTGGCCGAAGAGGTCGATCGCCTGCTGGCGCTCGACCTCGACCTGCCGCACCCGGTGCCCCGCGGGGCCAGCTTCGAGATCCTGGCCGAGCGCCGCGACAGCGAGGGCCGTGGCCGGTCGCACATCGTGCGCTCGATCGGCGTCAACGTCGCCGGCTACGACCACCGGGTCTACCGCTACATGCCGCAGGACGGCGCGGCCGGCTATTTCGACGAGCGCGGCCGCAGCATCGCGCCCCTGACCCTGACCATGCCGATCGAGGATGGCCGCCTGACCTCGGAGTTCGGCTGGCGCAAGCACCCCAAGCTGAAGCGCCGCATGTTCCATCGCGGCATCGACCTCGCGGCCCCGATCGGCACCCCGATCGTCGCCTCGGCCGACGGCACGGTGGAATGGGCCGGCTGGCGCGGCGCCTATGGCCGCTATGTCCGGATCAACCATGGCAGCGGCCTGTCCAGCGGCTACGGCCATCTCAGCGACTATGCGCCCGGCATCGCCGAGGGCACGACGGTGCACCAGGGCCAGGTCATCGGCTTCGTCGGCTCCTCGGGCCGCTCGACCGGCCCGCATGTCGACTTCTCGGTCCTGGTCGACGGGCAACCGGTGAACCCGATGCATGCGCTGATGCCGGCCCCGCGCGACCTGCGCGGCCCCGAGCTGCTGGCCTTCAACGCGCATATCCAGCAGATGCGCGGCGTCGCCCAGGCGACCCCCTGATCAACCCCGCGGCCTCCCCCACCGACTGACCAGGGCTGGATGATCGATGGCGCAGGGCGCGCGGAATAGGCTTTCGTTCGGCACGTTGTCCGCCTAGCGAGCGCCGATCGTGTTCGCTTCACAACCTGCAAGCGCACGGCGACACCCGCAATGACCACGTTTGAGCCCAGCGATCTCGGCCGGGACGCGACCACGACCGGCGGTATTCCCGTCCCGCGCTGGCGGGACCTGGCGATCGCCAACGACCTCCCCGGCCGGCTCGCATTCGCGGCGGCCATTGCACTCGGGCTGGCCGTTCCCGTCATCTGGGTCGCGGCCCAGTTCTATGCGCCGATCGACCACGACACCGGCGCCATCCTCTATTTCTCCGACCGATGGTGGGCCGGCGAGCGCCTCTATGTCGACCTGATCGACGTCAATCCGCCGCTGGTCTTCATCCTGGGCCTGCTGCCGGTCGTCATCAAGCAATGGACCGGGCTGATCGAGCCCGCCGCGCTGATCGCCTGCGTCGCCGCCGCCTCGGTCGGCTCCACCTTCGTGACCTGGCGCCTGCTGGCGCGCCGCGCCGCCCAGCTCGGGCGCGGCGAAAGCGGCCTGCTGACGGCGACGCTGGTCCCGCTGGCGCTCCTGTTCGCGCTGCTGACGCCGGGCGAGCTCGGCCAGCGCGAGCACCTGATGGTCGTGCTGACGGTGCCCTATGTCGTCCTCACCGCCCTGCGGCTGGAGGGGCGCAGCGTCCCCGTCTTCTTCGCCATCCTGGTCGCGACGGCCGCCGCCACCGGCTTCGCCCTCAAGCCCTTCTTCCTGCTCGTGCCGGCGCTGATCGAGCTTTTCGTGCTGTGCGTGCGCCGCGGCCAGGCCTTGCGCGACCCGGTGCCGTGGACCATGGGCGCGCTATGGGCGGCCTATGTCGCCCTCACCCTCGTCGCCTTCCCGGAATATGGGCAGACGATCCTGCCGATGACGTTGGAGTTCTATTCGCGCCTGGGCGATTCCAGCCCGCTCGTCGCCTTCAACCGCGGCTTCCTGCCGATCGAGGCCGGCATCGCGGTGCTGGCGATGGTGACCGTGCTGATGGTCCGCTCGCGCCTCTGCCAGGCGCTGGCCCTGTTCGCCATCGGCACCGCGATCACCACCATCATCCAGGGCAAGGGCTGGTCCCACCAGTGGCTGCATGCGGACCTGGCATTCATCCTCCTGGGCGCGGCGGTGCTGGCGGCGGCGGCGGAGCGCTATGGGCCGACCGACCTGCTGCGGCAGCGGCGCCTGGGTGCCACCCTGGTCGTCGCCATCCTCGCCTTCTCCTACGTCGCCGCCAACAACGACGCCCCGCCCTGGTTCCGCACCGACCGCATGGGCCATGACGGACGCCTCGGCCGGCAGATCGACCTGGTGAAGGCCGAGGCCGACCAGGAATCCTTCCTCGCCCTGTCGCCCGGCATCTATCCGTTCTTCCCGATGCTGAACTACACCGGGACCCGCATGGCGATGCCCTACATGAGCATGTGGGTGCTGCAGGGGGTCTATAAGTACTGCCCCGCCAGCGGCCCCCAGCGCTTCAACGCGGTGGACGCCATGCCGGCGGCGGAACGCCATGTCTATGAGGCGGTGACCGAGGGGCTGGTGAAGAACAAGCCGAACCTGATCGTCGTCGACCGCGTGCCGGGCATGCCGACCTGCGACGGCAAGGTCTTCGACTATCTCGCCTATTTCATGCACAATTCGCGCTTCGCGGCCGAGTTCATGAACTACGACCTCTACAAGGCGTTCGACCGGTATCTCGTCTACCGCCGACGCTAGCCTTCCCCGCCCCCTCCGGAACCGACGGTGCGCCCGCCCGTGTTGCGCCTTCTTGCCCTAGTCGTCGGCGCGCTCGCCGTGGTCGGTGCCAACTGGCTCTTCTGGAGCCTGCCGAACCGTCCCTACGATCTCGAGGCGCGTCCCCTCGGCATCATCCGCAGCGTGTCCTTCGCCCCCTTCCGCGACGGGCAGAGCCCGCTCGTCAAGCGCTATCCGAGCGCGGCCGAGATCGAGGAGGACATGGCCCTCCTGAAGGGTCGCGTCGGCGGCATCCGCACCTATACCAGCCGCGAAGGGCTGGAGGTGGTCCCGGAAATCGCCCGCCGGCTCGGCATGGAAGTGACGATGTCGGCCTGGATCGGTCGCGAGGCCGACATCAACGACCTCGAGGTCGAGGCCCTGATCCGCCTCGCCAACGCCTATCCCGACGTCATCAAGCGGGTGATCGTCGGCAACGAGGTGCTGCTGCGCAAGGAGCAGAAGCCGGAAGCCCTGGCCACCTACATCCGCCGGGTCCGCGCCGCCGTCCAGCAGCCGGTCAGCTACGCCGATGTCTGGGAGTTCTGGAAGCGCAATCCCGCCCTCGCGGCCGAGGTCGACTTCATCACCATCCACATCCTGCCCTATTGGGAGAACCACCCCTCGGCGGTGGAGGACCTGCAAAGCCACGTCATGGCCGCCTACCGCGAGATCGAGGCGGCCTTTCCGGGCAAGAAGCTGCTGATCGGCGAGGCCGGGTGGCCCAGCGCCGGGCGCTCGCGCGGGCCGGCGGTGCCGACGCTGGTGAACAAGGCCCGCTTCATCAACGGCTTCCGCGTCCTCGCCGCCGAGCAGGGCGTCGACTACAACCTGATCGAGGCCTTCGACCAGAGCTGGAAGGCCAAGCTCGAGGGCACGGTCGGGGCCAACTGGGGCCTCTTTTCCACCGCGCGCGTGGCCAAGTGGGGCGCCGACGGCAAGGTGGTCGAGAACCCGCACTGGCAGCTCCATTTCGCCATCACCAGTGCCGCCGCCCTGCTGCTGCTGGGCTGGATCGCCGCCACCGGCCGTGCGCTCGGCACCCATGGCACGCTGTGGGCCGCCGCCGGTGCCCAGGTCATCGCGACCGCGGCCTTCGTCGCGGTGCAGATGGAATGGCTGCACGCCTATTCGACCTATCGCCTCGCCTGGACCGGCTTCGCAGCCATCCTGATCGGCCTGACCGCGGTGTCCCTGGCCCTGGCGTTCCGCGGCCTGGGCCTCGCGGAAACATCGGGCGCGACGCCGCCCGCCTGGGCCCGCCGGGCGGCGCGCATCTACACCCTCTGGGCGGTGCTCGCCGTCGGCCACACCGTGCTGCTGGCCTTCGACGGCCGCTATCGCGACTTCCCCAACCTGCTCTTCGCCCTGCCGCTGCTGGGCACGGCACTCCTCGTCGCCGCGCGCTATGCGACCGGGCAGGCGCGCGGCCAGGCGGGCCTGGCGATCGATGGGCTGTTCGGAGCCGGGAGCGGCCCCCGGATCGGGGGCGACCACCGCGCCATCCTGTTCGGGGCGGCGGTGGCGGGGACGATCGGCATGGTGATCGGCGAGACGCTGGCCAACCGGGAAGCGCTCGTCTGGGCCGCCATGACGCTGGCGATCGCGGCCCCGTTCGCCTTCGGGATGCGCCTGCGTGCGAGAACGCCGTAGCGGCGCCGGCCCACCCGCCACCACGAACACAAAAAAGCCCGGCCGACGGCCGGGCTTTCATCTTCCCCGAGGAAGATTCGCGTCAGATGCCGCCGCCCTCGCCGACCTTGGTCGCGATGTCGCGGATCACCGTCTTGTCGGACTTGCCGAACACCGCGATGGTGCGGCCCTCGCGCCGCCAGTAGGCGACGTTCACGTCCTTGCGCTGGTCGAGCGTGATCTGCGCGTCACGCTTGGTCGTGGTGCCGACATAGATGGCGATCGGCTGCTTGTCCTCGGGGTTCACATAGAGGATCTGGCCAGCCGGCCGGCCCTCGGACATGACGATCCGGCCGCCGCTCAGCGTGTAGCCGAAGTTCGTCAGGTCCGGCACCTTGGTCTCGCGCTCCAGGCGACTCGACAGCCAGCTCTGCAGCCCGTCCCGTTCGCCCGTCCGCATGTCGGTGAACGCCACCTGGTCCGGCTGCGTGCCGACGCCCGAGGTGGTGTAGAGGTCGTAATAGCCGGCCAGGTTGTCGACCAGCCCGGACGATGCCGCCACTTCCGTCACCGGCGGCGCCACCGGCGCGCGCCCCGCCCAGTATCCGGCGCCGGCCCCGATCATGAGGGCGGCCACCGAAGCGGCCAGCGGCAGCGCGATCCAGCGATTGATCACGGACCGCTTGCGGAACGGCACCACATTGGCGGCGGAGGCATCGGCGGCGGAAGCAGCCACTGCCCCGCGCGCGGCCAGCAACAGCCGGTCGGGCACCGGTTCATCGATCACGTCGGCGAAAGCCGCACGTACCAGGACGGCGGAATCCGCGAACACATGCACGCGGGCGGCCAGTTCGGCGTCGGACTCGACGGCGCGCGCGACCTCGTCCGCCGTGGCGTCGTCCAATTCACCGTCGACGAACGCCACCAGCGTCTCGTCGTCAAACCGTCGCATCCCCACCTCCATGCCCACCGGCACCCATGCCGGTTATGCTCTGGACGGCCGCTCGGGCCCGGGCCAGCCGGCTCATGATCGTCCCGATCGGAACGCTCAGAACCTCTGCCGCCTCCTTGTAACTCAACCCTTCGACCGTCACCAACATCAACACCGTGCGCTGCTCCTCCGGCAGGCGGGTCACCGCCCGTTGGACGGCTTCCAGGGACATCCGCGCCTCGGCGCGGCGCACCGACTCGTCGGTCGGCTGCAGCTCCGGATCGACGGCATCCGCTTCACCTCGGACGGCACGTGCGCGCATCTGATCTATCCAGATGGTTTGCACGATGCGGAACATCCAGCTGTCGAACCGGGTCCCCGGTTGCCACTGATGCGCCCGCGCCAGCGCCCGTTCGCACGCCGCCTGAACCAGATCGTCGGAGTCGGCGGTGCTTTTCGCCAATCCCCGCGCGAACCGCCGCAGGCGCGGCAGCAACGCGATGAGCTGATCACCGATAGGAGCGGTCACACCAGGCCCGCCGCGTCGCTGTTCGGGGAACGGGAGGGAACCCGGAATATTCCGCTCACCACGCTCGGCCTGGAGGACTGTGGCAAAAATACGTCAGATGAGATTGCACGTCGGGAATCGATCCATGGCGGTGGCGGGGCCGGAAAGCGGCGCCGGATCGTCGCTTCCGCGGCTGTTTGCGTCAAGGCGGGCGCTCCTCCGGCCTCGCGGGCAGAGGAACCGGCCCGCGGCCGTGGGCTTCACAAACCCCGGTCGAGCCGGCATTGTGCCCGTCCCGCGGTCCCGAGAGCGGAGTGCAATGAAGCTCGCCATATTGAAGGAGCGTCGTCCGGGAGAAGCCCGGGTCGCCGCCTCGCCGGATTCGGTCAAGCGCCTCTCAGCCCTGGGGTTCACCGTAACAGTCGAAACTGGCGCCGGCCTCCGGGCCGCCATGCCGGACAGCGCCTATGTGGCGGCGGGTGCCGCCATCGCCCCCGATCCCGCCTCCCTGCTGGCCGACGCCGACGTCGTGCTCAAGGTGCAGCGGCCGAGCCGGGGTGCCGACGGCGGCATCGACGAGGTGGGCGCGATGAAGCGCGGCGCCGTCCTGGTCGGTATCCTGGCGCCCTATGCCGACCGCGAGCTGGTGCAGGCCTATGCCGAGCATGGCATCTCCGCCTTCGCCATGGAGCTGCTGCCCCGCATCACCCGCGCCCAGACCATGGACGTGCTGTCGTCGCAGGCCAACCTGGCCGGCTACCGCGCCGTGCTGGAGGCCGCCCATACCTACGGCCACGCCTTTCCCATGATGATGACGGCCGCCGGCACCGTGCCCGCGGCCCGCGTCTTCATCATGGGGGCGGGTGTGGCCGGGCTCCAGGCGATCGCCACCGCGCGGCGCCTGGGCGCGGTCGTCACCGCGACCGACGTCCGCCCCGCCGCCAAGGAGCAGGTCGAGAGCCTGGGCGCCAAGTTCGTGGCGGTCGAGGACGAGGAGTTCCGCCAGGCCGAGACCGCCGGCGGCTATGCCAAGGAGATGTCGGCCGCCTATCGCGAGAAGCAGGCGGCCCTGGTGGCGCAGCACATCGCCCGGCAGGACATCGTGGTCACCACCGCCCTCATCCCCGGGCGCCCGGCGCCGAAGCTGATCTCGGCGGAAATGGTGGCCGCGATGAAGCCGGGCTCGGTGATCGTCGACCTGGCGGTGGAACAGGGCGGCAACTGCGCCGGCAGCCGCCCCGACGAGATCGTGGAGACCGAGGGCGGCGTCCGCATCGTCGGCTGGTCGAACACGCCGAGCCGGATCGCGGTCGACGCCAGCCAGCTCTACGCCCGCAATCTCGTGGCCTTCCTGACGCCGCTCGTCGATCCGGAGGCGAAGGCGCTGCGCATCAATACCGACGACGAGATCGTGAAGGCGACGCTGCTGACCCGGGACGGGACGGTGGTGCATCCGGCCTTTGCCGGCCAGGGGGGGTGATCGGCATGGACGCGAACGAACTTTCGGCCCGCGCCGGGTCGCTGGCCGGCGACGCCGAGGCCCTGGCGCAGCACCTGCGGGTCCTCGCCGGCGATGTCGGCCACCTGGCCGCGCGCACGGCCGAATCGGCGCAGATCAGCCCGACCGTGGGCGCGCTCGCGGTCTTCGTGCTGGCCTGCTTCGTCGGCTATTATGTGGTGTGGCGGGTGACGCCGGCCCTGCACTCGCCGCTGATGGCGGTCACCAATGCGGTGTCCAGCGTCATCATCGTCGGCGCCCTTATCGCCGCCGGCCCCGGCGGCATCGGGTTCGCCAAGGCGATGGGGTTCCTCGCCGTCATCCTGGCATCGGTCAACATCTTCGGCGGGTTCATCGTCACCCACCGGATGTTGCAGATGTTCAAGAAGAAGACGCGCTGAGGGGACCCCGAACCATGAGCGCCAACCTTTCCGCCGTCCTCTACCTCGTCGCTTCCGTCTGCTTCATCATGGCACTGCGCGGCCTGTCGTCGCCCGAGACGTCGCGCGCCGGCAACCTCTACGGCATGGTCGGGATGGCGGTGGCGGTGGCGACCACGCTCGCCTCGCCGGAGGTCGTCAGCTACTGGATGATCCTGCTCGGCATCCTGATCGGCGGTGCGATCGGCACCGTGATCGCGCTGCGCATCCAGATGACCGCCCTGCCGCAGCTGGTGGCGGCCTTCCACAGCCTGGTCGGCCTGGCCGCGGTGTTCGTCGCCGGCGCCGCCTTCTATGCCCCGGAATCCTACGGCATCGGCGTGCGCGGCGCGATCAAAGCCGCCAGCCTGATCGAGATGAGCCTGGGGCTGGCGATCGGCGCCATCACCTTCACCGGTTCGATCGTGGCCTTCGCCAAGCTCCAGGGGCTGGTGAGCGGCAAGCCGCTGGTCTTTCCCGGGCAGCATTTCCTCAATGCCGGGCTCGGCATCGCCATCATCCTGCTCGGCGTCCTGCTGGTGTCGGCGGAATCGAGCATGGCCTTCTGGCTGCTCTGCCTGGTCGCCCTGGCACTGGGCTTCCTCCTGATCCTGCCGATCGGCGGCGCCGACATGCCGGTCGTCATCTCGATGCTGAACTCCTATTCCGGCTGGGC
>CAZQOA010000093.1:0-20581 GCA_964594715.1 uncultured Rhizobiaceae bacterium
CTGTTTCCCGATCTGGCGACCGCCATCAGGGGGGCGGTGAACGGGTCCGTCGACTATCTCGTGGTCGCCCATGGCGACGCCTTCCAGGCATTCGCCGATACGCTCCTCGTGGTGCTGGTGGCGCTGGAGCGGCTGTTGCGGGCGTCGCCGCCGGCGGTGATCGTGCTGGCGGTGGCGCTGCTGGCCTTCGCCGCCGGCCGGAACTGGCTGCTGGCGGCCGGCATGGCGCTGGTGATCTGGCTGATCGGCGCGCTCGGCATGTGGGACCAGGCGATGCAGACCATCGCCATCATCCTGGTGTCGGTCGCCATCGCGCTGGCGCTGGGCCTGCCGCTGGGCGTCCTGTCCGCGCGCTATCGCTGGGTGCGGGCGGGGGTGGCGCCGATCCTCGACCTGATGCAGACCATCCCCAGCTTCGTCTACCTGATCCCCGCCGCCATGCTGTTCGGCCTGGGCAAGGTGCCGGCCATCCTGGCGACGGTGATCTATGCCACCCCGCCACTGGTCCGCCTGACTGACCTCGGCATCCGCCAGGTCGATCGCGAGGCGGTGGAGGCGGCGCGCGCCTTCGGCGCCACCCGGCGGCAGATCCTGCGCGGGGTGGAGTTGCCGCTGGCCCTGCCCTCGATCATGCAGGGGATCAACCAGACGACCATGATGGCGCTGGCCATGGTCGTCATCGCCTCGATGATCGGCGCCCGCGGCGTCGGCGAGACGGTGCTGCTCGGCCTGCAGCGCGGCGACGCCGGCGAGGGCTTCGTCGGCGGCCTCGCCATCGTCCTCCTGGCCATCGCCTTCGACCGTATCACCCAGGCCTATGGCCGCCGCCTGCAAGTGCGGCACGGGCCCGCCGGGTAGCCGCCGCCATGGCGCTGATCGAGCTGGAGCACCTGACGACGATCTTCGGCCCCCGCCCGGGCCGGGTGCTGGAGCGCGTGCGGGGTGGTGCCGGCAAAGCGGCGCTGCTGGCCGAAACCGGCCATACGCTGGCGCTGAACGACGTCTCGGTCGAGATCGAGGCCGGCGAGATCTTCGTCGTGATGGGCCTTTCGGGGTCGGGGAAATCCACCCTGGTGCGGCATATCAACCGGCTGATCGACCCGACCGCGGGCCGCGTGCGCATCGACGGGGTCGAGGTGCTGGCGCTCGACAACCGGGCGCTGGAGGGGTTCCGCCGGCGTTCGGTGGCGATGGTGTTCCAGCATTTCGGGCTGCTGCCGCACCGCTCGGTGATCGAGAACGTCGCCTACGGGCTGGAGGTCCGGGGCGAACCCCGTGCCCAGCGCGAGGCGAAGGCCGCGGAATGGATCGGCCGGGTTGGGCTCCAGGGCTATGAGCGGCAGCTGCCGTCCGGCCTGTCGGGGGGCATGCAGCAGCGGGTCGGGTTGGCCCGCGCGCTGGCGGTGGAAACCCCGATCCTCCTGATGGACGAGCCGTTCTCGGCGCTCGACCCGCTGACCCGGGCCGAGTTGCAGGACGAGCTGATCGAGTTGCAGCAGGGCCACGGGCGGACGATCGTCTTCGTCACCCACGATCTCGACGAGGCGGTGCGGCTCGGCGATCGCATCGCCATCCTGCGCGACGGCGTCGTGGTGCAGACCGGCACCCCCGACGATATCCTGGAGCGCCCGGCCGACGGCCATGTCCGCGCCTTCGTGGGCGCGGTGCATCGTCCGCGGAAGCCCCAGCCGCGAACTCAGCCGTCAACAACTCAGTCGGGCAGCAGCCCGTTGGCCTCGCCCAGCGCGGGGTAGCCGGCCTCCGCGGGGGTCCCGGTCATCTCGGGCACCACCGGCGTCTTCAGCGCCGGCATACGATTGCCGAGCCCGTCGAGGAGGCCGCGGTCGAACAGGCCGCGGCCGACGAAATGCGGGTCGGCCATGGCCTGGCTCAGGCTGGCGACGACGTTGCAGCAGCAGTCCCGGCCGGCGAAGGCGGCGCGCCATTGGTCGGCGCTGCGGGTGCCGATCAGCCGGGCCACCACGCGCGCGGTCACCTCCGGGTCCGGCCGGTCGTCGCGGTCCGCCTCGGGCAGGCCGACCACGTCGCAGAAGACGCTCCAGAAGCGGTCCTCCAGCGGTGCGGCGGCGATGTAGGCGCCGTCGCTGGTGCGATAGATGCGGTAGCGGGCGGAGCCGCCGGTGACCCGGGCGCCGCCGGGCCGCGGCCACGCCCCGCCGGCGATGCCGTCGCCCATCGCCCAGTACATGAAGGTGAAGAGGTTGTCGGCCATGGCGATGTCGAGGCGCCGGCCGCGCCCGGTGCGCTGGCGCTCGGCCAGGGCCAGCAGGATGTTGATGACGGCGGGATAGGTGCCGCCGGCGATGTCCGCGACCAGGGCCGGCGGCACCACCGGCGCCCCGTCGGGCCCGGCGGCGAGCGCGAGGAGCCCGGTCTCGGCCATGTAGTTGAGGTCATGGGCCGCCATCTGCGACTTCGGGCCGGCCTGGCCGAAGCCGGTGATGGCGCAATAGACCAGGCGCGGGTTGCGCGCCTGGAGGATGTCCCAGCCGAGGCCCAGCCGGTCCATCACGCCCGGGCGGAACTGCTCCACCAGCACGTCGGCCGTGTCGATCAGCGGCAGCAGCCGGTCGACCGCGCCCGGCGCCTTGAGGTCGAGCGCGATCGAGCGCTTGCCGCGGTTGAGCAGGGCGAAGTTGACGCTGTCCCGGCCGAAGGCGGGGGGATAGGCGCGCATGTCCTCGCCGCGTCCCGGCCGCTCCACCTTGAGAACCGTGGCCCCGGCCTCCGCCAGAATCAGGGTGGCGAGTGGCCCCGGCAGCAGGGTCGAGAAGTCGATGACGGTGATGCCGTCGAGGGGTGCCATGATCGGAAAGCCGTTCCGGTTGGGATGCGGGGGCGAGGGCATCCTAAGGTGGATCGAAGGCCGCTTCCACGCGTCGGCCGGTGATCGGTGCTTTGGATCGAGCGGCGTTGCGTTCTTCGACTGCTCCGCTACGCAGTGCAACCAAAGGCATACTTCATCCCGAGCGCGAAGCGGTCGAGGGACGCTACGAGCGGTATGCAGTGCGCATTTTCTGCACGGGCCATTGTTTCACGGCGCTCAATGGACGCCGGCGGTGATCGCCGCCAGCGCGTCGCGCAGCCGACGCAGGATCGCCGGGTGCGGCGGTTGGCCGGCCACCGCTGCGGCCTCGATCTCGCCCAGGATCGCCGACAGGCGCGGGCTGCCGAGGTTGGCTGCGGCACCCTTCGCGCGATGGGCGGCCGCCCGCGCGTCGTCGGCGGTGATGCCGTGCGCAGAAAGGGCTTCCAGGGTCTCTTCGACATTGTCGAGCATGGATGCGAACAGCCGGCGCTCGGTATCGGCACCGATTGCCGATGCGGTCCGCTCGCGCCGCCTGGCGTCGACCAGCGGAACCTCGTCGTCCGCCGGCGGCGGATCGGCCGCCTCCGTAGCTGCTGGGTGGCGGACGCCCGATTGCACCAGGCCCGGTTGCACCAAAGAGGCCACAATCTGCCAGAAGCGGCCGAAATCGACGGGCTTGACCAGCACCGCCTCCATGCCGGCCGCCAGGCATTCGTCGCGCTGGGCCTCGGTCGCGTCCGCCGTCAGGCCGACGATCGGGACGGAGGCCATGGGGCCGTCCTGCCCGCGGATGCTCCGTGTCGCCTCGACGCCGTCCATCCCCGGCATCCGCACGTCCATCAGGACGAGGTCGAAGCGCTCCGCCGCCGCGGCGCGCACGGCATCGGCGCCATTCTCGGCGATGGTGACCCGGTGGCCGGCGGCTTGCAGGGCCTCGCGCATCAGTTCCTGGTTGAGCGGCGAATCCTCGGCCACCAGCACCGAGATGGGCGGCAGGTCGGGCACCACGCTGCTGCCGCGGTCGCGCGGGAGCCGGGTTTCCGAGGTGGTGAGCGATAGCCGCACCTGGAACCGGCTGCCGACGCCCTCCTCGCTCTCGAAGGCGATGCCGCCGCCCATCAGCTCGCTGAGGCGGCGGCAGATGACGAGCCCCAGCCCGGTGCCGCCGAACTGGCGGGTGGTCGAGCTGTCGGCCTGCATGAAGGGCTGGAACAGGCGGTCCCGCCGGTCCACGGGAATGCCGACGCCGGTGTCGCACACCTCGATCGCGACCTCGACCGGCCGCCCCGGCGGGTCGCCGCGGGCGGCACCCAGGACGGACACGACGACGTCGACCCGGCCGCGCAGGGTGAACTTGATGGCGTTGCCGACCAGGTTGCTCAGGATCTGCTGGATGCGCACCGGGTCGCCGCGCAGGAAGGGCGGGGTCGCCGTCGGCCGGGTAAGGGTGAATTGCAGCCCCTTCTCGATGGCGGTGGGGCGGTGCAGGGACATCACCTCGTCGATCACCTGCTCGAGGTCGAGGTCGACCGTCTCCAGCTCCAGCAGCCCGGCCTCGATCTTCGAGACGTCGAGCATGTCGTTGAGGACGGTGAGCAGGTTCTCGCCGGCCGACCGGATGACCGAGGTGTGGCGGCGAAGCCGCCCGGGCAGGTCGGGGGCGGTCCGCAGCAGCCGGTTCATCCCGAGGATGGCATTCATCGGCGTGCGGATCTCATGGCTGAGCACGGCGAGGAAAGCGGTCTTGGCATGGTTCGCCGTCTCGGCCGCCATCAGCGACACCGCCTGGGCGCGGGCGAAGCGCACCACCAGCCATGAAAAGAAGGCCAGGACCAGCATCCCGCCGCTCGAGAAGGCCGCCAGCAGCAGCGAGCGGGTGTGGACCGGCTCCAGGGTCTCGCGCAGGTCGACCGCGACGACGGCACTCTGGCCGAAGCCCTTCAGCTCGGCGGTGATCATCAGCCAGTCGCTGTCCCGCCCGCCCAGCCGGCCGGTGAAATCGAAGCTGCGGGTGCCCGGCGCCTGGCCGAGTGAGCCGGTGGTCGGCTTCGGCAGCATCCAGGTTCCGTCGACCTCCGGGCTGCCGACGCCGTACCCGGCCACGATGGTGCCGTCGGTGTAGGTGACGGCGGCGGCCTGGACCGATCCGGTCGTCGCCAGCCGGCCCATCACGGTCGCGAAGTAGTCCTGGTTGAGGGTGCTGCCGAGGATGCCCCGGAACACGCCGTTGGAGTCGCGGAGCGGCCAGGCGAAGAGCACGGCGCGCTGCTTGGTGCTGGGGACGATGAACGGGCGGCCGTGGACCGAGATCAGGTCCGGATTCTCGGCCAGGGTGCGGAACATCGGCATCTGGCCGACATCGGCCCCCACCGTGCTCGGTTCCTTGGCGAAGAGGACGGTTCCGTCGCCGCCGGCGATGCCGTAGCCCCGGGCCTGGGGGATCTTCTCCATGCCCTCGATGATCAGCGGCCGCACCCGGGTGACGAACGCCTCGAAGGTCTCGTTCGAGGTCCGGAACCCATCGGCGATGCTGCGCATGTAGAGGTCGAGGCCCTGGATCGCGCGGTCGGCGTGCTCGGCCAGCAGCAGCGCGGTCGCGGTCGCGCTGCGCTGGACCGTCTGCAGCACCGCACGGCGGTCCTGCTGCGCGGTGACCCAATTCCCGGTTGCCGCCACGATCACGAGCGCGATGTAGCCGGTTACGACCAGGGATACGACGGCGGTCCAGGATTGCCGCTGGTGGTGCGTCTGGGTTTCTCCGGCCGCCATCTACGCCCGGCCGTATGTATCCTCGAAGCGCACGATATCATCCTCGCCGAGATAACTGCCGGTCTGCACTTCGATGAGATGGAGCGGAATCCGCCCCGGGTTCTCCAGTCTATGCTGTTGTCCGAGCGGGATGTAGATGGATTCGTTCTCCCGCAGCAACCGCAGGTCGTTGCCGCAGGTGACGCGCGCGGTGCCGCTGACCACGATCCAATGCTCGGCGCGATGATGGTGCATCTGGAGCGAGAGCTGGCCGCCCTCCTTCACCTGGATATGCTTCACCTGGTGCCGGGTACCGAGGTCGATCGTCTCGTAGTAGCCCCAGGGCCGGTAGATGCGCTTGTGGCTCTTCACCTCCGGCCGCTTGGCGGCCGCCAGCAGGTCGACGATCCGGCGGACATCCTGCGACCGGTCCCGTGCCATGACGATGATGGCGTCGTCGGTGTCGATGATGCTGATGTCCTCGACCCCGAGCAGCGCCACCAGGCGCTTGTCGGCGCGGACATAGCAGTTGCGGGCCTCCACCGCGACCACGTCGCCCACCATTGCGTTGCCGTCGGCGTCCTTGTCGGTCATCTCCCACATCGCCTGCCACGAGCCGAGGTCGCTCCAGCCCATGTCCACCGGCACCACCACGGCATCGGACGTGTGCTCCATCACCGCATGGTCGATCGAGATCGCGGGCGAGGCCGCGAACGGCTCGCGGGCGAGGCGCAGGAAGTCGAGGTCGCCGCCGCCGCCGGCCACCGCCGCCCGCGCCGCGGCCGCGATCGCCGGTTGCAGCCGCTCCAGCTCCGCCAGGTAGCGGTCGGCGCGGAGCACGAAGATGCCGCTGTTCCAGGATGCCCGCCCGGTCGCGAGCAGCGCCTCGGCGTCGGGGCGCGGCGGCTTCTCCACGAAGCGCTCGACCACGAAGGCGCCGTCGGACCCCGCCTGGGCGCCCTGGACGATGTAGCCGTAGCCGCTGTCGGGTCCCGACGGCTTGATGCCGAAGAGGGCGAACTTGCCGCTCGCCGCTGCCGTCGCCGCGCGCTCGATCGCGCCGAGGAAGGCCGGCCGGTCGGCGATGTGGTGGTCGGACGGCAGGATGAGCATGATTCCGGCCGGGTCGGTGCGCGCGATGATGGCCGCTGCGACCGCGACCGCGGGGGCGGTGTTGCGGCCGACCGGCTCCAGCACGATCGCGGCGGGCTCGATGTCGGATTGGCGCAGCTGCTCGGCCACCAGGAACCGGTGGTCCTCGTTGCAGACGACCAGTGGCGGTGCGAACAACCCGCCGTCGGACACCCTGGTCGCCGTCTCCTGCAGCAGGGACGCGGGCCCGAGCAGGGGCAGGAGCTGCTTCGGCAGGTCCGCCCGCGACAGGGGCCACAGGCGGGTTCCGGTGCCTCCCGACAGGATCACTGGATGGAGGCGGGGTCGGATCGGGGACATGGGAATGGTTCCTTTCCGGTCGGGTTCCGCGGGGCCGCTCAGGCGACTTCCGCTCGGTTGCCGCCGGCATTGCTGGCCGATGCCAGCGCGCGCAGGGCCAGGGATGGAAGTTCGCGCAGCGTGGCCGGGGTGTCGGCGGGACACCAGGCGACCCCGGCGCTGATGGTGGCGCCGTGGCCGCCGGCGCCCTGGCCCCCAGCATCTTGGCCGGCCGCTGCATCCGCCACCGCCCGGATGCAGCGCGCCACCCGGGCCTCGGCGTCGGGCGACTGTACCCGGCGCAGCAGCAGCAGGAAGGTGCCGTGGCCGCCATGCGCCAGCACGTCGCCGAGGCAACCGGCCTCGCGCGCCAGCAGGCCGCCGACCGCGACCGCCAGCGCATCGCCTGCGTCGTCGCCCGCGGCCGTGCAATGGGCCGCATAGCCGTCGATCTCGATCGCCGCCAGGGCCATCGGAGGTTGGCACTCCGCCGCCGCCGCGGTCTCGATGATCGCCTCCACCAGGGCGCGGGTCGGCAGCAGCAGGCGGGGATGGATGCAGTGCGCCGCGGCCGCGTCCGGGCGGATGGACGCCTGCTCGCGCCGCTCCCACTCCATCTTCAGGCGCACCGCAGACCGCGCCCGTGCCAGCAGCTCGGATTTCTGCACGGGCTTGCGGATATAGTCGGCGGCGCCGGCGGCGAAGGCCTCCTGCAAGGATGCCGACTCCTGGCGCGCGGTCACCATCAGCACCGGGACGTCGCGGTAGCGGGGGTCGCGCTTGATGCGCGCACAGGCCGCGATGCCGTCGATCCCCGGCAGCATGACGTCGAGCAGGATGATGTCGGCGGTCGGCGGCGCGGCCGGCTCCTCCAACTTCAGGCGGATGAAGGCTTCCTCCGCCGACTCGGCCGGGTCCTCGACCGTGAAGCCCCCTCCGGACAGAAGCAGCCCGATCAGTTCCCGGATCTCGGGCGCATCATCGACCACCAGGGCACGCATTTCGTTCTGCCTTCTTCCACGGCATGGGCCGATTACCGCTACCACCGGTTTCGGGCAGGCACCAACTGCCCAGTTCTCATACAAGCCTATTTCAATACAAGCTCGCCATCCTGCCCGTCACCAGCAGGCTGCACCACCGGGACGCTGTTGCCGGGCGAGATATTTTCCTGGATATATCGCAGGATGTGCCTGACCCGATCCCGCCGGCCATGTTCGCCGTGACCGAGGAGGAATGGACGGCGATCCGCCTCAGCCTGGTGGTCGCCGGCTGGGCGACGACGGCCAGCCTTCCGTTCGGCATCCTGGTGGCGCTGGTCCTGGCGCGCGGCCGCTTTGCCGGCCTGGCGCTGCTCAATGGGCTGGTGCATCTGCCGCTCATCCTGCCGCCGGTGGTGACCGGCTACCTGCTGCTGCTGCTGTTCGGCCGGCGCGGGCCGATCGGGGCCTGGCTCGACGAGCAGCTCGGCATCGTGCTGGCGTTCCGCTGGACCGGGGCGGCCCTGGCGTCGGCAGTGATGGGATTTCCCCTGATGGTGCGCGCCATCCGCCTGTCGGTGGAGGCGGTCGACCGCCGGCTGGAGGATGCGGCCGGCACGCTCGGGGCCAGCCCGGTCGCGGTCTTCCTGACGGTGACGCTGCCCCTGATGGTGCCTGGGATCATCGCCGGCACCATCCTCAGCTTCGCCAAGGCGATGGGCGAATTCGGCGCCACCATCACCTTCGTCTCCAACATCCCCGGCGAAACCCAGACCCTGCCGTCGGCGATCTATGCCCTGACGCAGGTGCCGGGCGGGGATGCCGGGGCGCTGCGGCTGACCGCGATCTCGGTCGCGATCTCCATGGCGGCCCTCCTCGCCTCGGAATGGATGGCGCGCCGGGCCGGCCGCAGGCTGGGGCTATCGTGAGGCTGGCATGAGGCTGGAGGTCGCCGTCCGGCATCGCTTCGGGGACTTCGCGCTGGATGCCAGCTTCGCCGGCGAGACCGGGCTGACCGCCCTCTTCGGCCGCTCCGGCTCCGGCAAGACCTCGCTCGTCAACGTCATCGCCGGCCTGGTGCGGCCCGACCAGGGGCGGGTGTCGGTCGACGGTCGCGTGCTGGTCGACACCGCAGCCGGCATCTTCGTGCCGCGCCACCGGCGCCGGATCGGCTACGTCTTCCAGGAGGCGCGGCTCTTCCCGCATCTCTCGGTGCGCGGCAACCTGCTCTATGGCCGCTGGTTCACCCCGGCCGGCGAGCGCCGTGGCACCCTCGACCGGGTGGTGGAACTGCTGGGCGTCGGGCACCTGCTGGCGCGCCCGCCGGCTGCCCTGTCGGGCGGCGAACGCCAGCGGGTGGCGATCGGCCGCGCGCTGCTGGCCAGCCCGCAGCTCCTGCTGATGGACGAGCCGCTGGCCTCGCTCGACCAGGCCCGCAAGGCGGAGATCCTGCCCTATATCGAGCGCCTGCGCGACGAGGCCGGGGTGCCGATCGTCTATGTCAGCCACTCCCTGGACGAGGTGGCGCGGCTGGCCGGGACGATGGTGCTGCTGGCCGACGGCCGCGTGCTGGCCGCCGGGCCGACCGCCCAGGTGCTGGCGCGGGTCGACCTCGGGGCGCTGGCCGGGGCCGACGAGGCGGGCTCGGTCCTCGATGCCGAGGTGGCGGCCGAGGACCCGGCCTTCGGCCTGGCCAGCTTCCGCACGGCGGCCGGCACCCTGACCGTCCCCGCCACCGGACTGCCGCTGGGCGCCCGGGTCCGCGTCCGCATCCGCGCCCGCGACGTCATGCTGGCGACCCGGCGGCCCGACGGCATCAGCGCCCTCAACGTGCTGGAGGGCCGGGTCGCCGCCGTGGGGCCGCCCCAGGGGGCCGCGGTCGACGTCCGCATCGATTGCCATGGCGCGCCGCTGGTGGCGCGGATCACCCGCCGGTCCCTGGAGGCCCTGGCGCTTAGCCCCGGCGTCGCCGTCTATGCGGTGGTGAAGTCGGTCGCCTTCGACGCCGCCGGGGACTAGCCCTCGTCGTCGATGTCCGGCCCGATGAAGGCGGGTGGCCGCTCGGACAGCGAGCCTGCCAATGCCGCCAGGTGGCTGGCAGCGGCGCTCTCCACATCGCCCTCCAGGGTCCGGTAGCGTGTGACCAGCGCCTGGCCGGCCTCGGTCAGGGCTGCACCGCCGCCGCCCGGGCCGCCATGCTGGGTCGCCACCACCGGATCGCGGAAGGCCTGGTTCAGGCTGTCCACCAGCAGCCAGGCGCGGCGATAGGACATGCCCATGGCGCGGCCCGCGGCCGAGATCGAGCCTTGCTGGCCGATCAGCTCCAGCAGCCGCACCTTGCCCGGCCCGAGCGCGCCGTGCTCGCCGAAATCGATGCGGATGGTCAGGCGCGCGGCGTCCTGCCCGCGGGCCGGCTTGCGGGCGAGGCGGGTGACCCCGCGCGGGCTCGTCTTCTCTGGCGGGGGCTGGTTCATGGCCGCACTATAGCGCCGAAGGCCCTTCCGGCACGCGCCCAACCTGGATTACACCAGCAATGCTGCAATCGCCCCTTGGGGAAGGATCCAACATGCCGTTCGTGAACGTTCGCCTCATCACCGGCCCCGACCAGGCCAAGAAGGATGAGATGGCCCGCAAGATCGCCGATGCCATCCACACCACCGCCGGCGTGCCCAAGGAAGCGGTCTGGGTCGTCTTCGAGGAGGTCGCGGCCGAGGACTGGTATGTCGGCGAGCGCTCGGTCGCGGACGTCCGCAGAAGCAAGAAATGATGGTCGGCGATTGATCGGCGGCAAATGACCGGCGTCCCGCCCCTCGTCCTCCTGCCCGGCCACATGGCCGACGAGGGGCTATGGGACCATCAGGCCCGCCACCTGGCCGAGCTTGCCCCGGTCACGGTGGCCGACCTCTCCCGCCATGACAGCCTGGCCGAGATGGCGGACGCGGTGCTGGCCGCGGCGCCGCCGCGCTTCGCGCTGGCCGGCCTGTCGATGGGCGGCTACCTCGCCTTCGAGATCCTGCGGCAGGCGCCCGAGCGGGTGGAGCGCCTGGCGCTGCTCGACACCTCGGCCCGGCCCGACACGCCGGAGCAGCGCGACCGCCGCCACCGCTTCATGGCGATGGGCGAGCGGGGCGAACTGGACGCGGTGATGCAGGCCTACATGCCGATCTTCGTCCACCCCGACCGGCTGGCCGATGCGGCCCTGGTGGACGGGTTGATGGCGATGGCCCGGCGCATCGGCGCTGCCGGCTTCCTCAACCAGCAGAAGGCGATGCTGGGGCGGCCGGATTCGCGCGCGCAACTGGGCGCCGTCGCCATGCCGACCCTGGTCCTGTGCGGCCGGCAGGATGCGCTGACGCCGCTGGCGGCGCATCAGGAGATGGCGGCGGGCATCCCCGGCGCCCGCCTCGTGGTGATCGAGGATTCCGGCCACATGACGCCGCTGGAGCGGCCGCAGGCGGTGACCGCCGTCCTGCGCTACTGGCTGCAAGGCTGAAACCCGGGGAAGGGAGTGGCATGGCCCGACGTGCCGTCATCGTCGTCTGCGACAGCCTGCGGCAGGACCTGATCCGCCCCGACACGGCGCCGGTATTGTCCGGGCTGCTGGCGGCGGGCTGCGCCTTCCGCGCGTTCCGCAGCGTCTTCCCGTCCACGACCAGGACCAGTTCGGCCTCGATCGCCACCGGTTGCCTGCCGGCGACCCACGGGTTGCTCGGCAACACCATGGCGCTGGATGAAGGCCGGGGGCTGGTCTGCCGCTCGGTCGGCGACCCTGATTTTCGTGACCGGATGCGGCGCGCCACCGGCGGCACGCTCCGGGTTCCGACGCTGGCGCAGCGCCTGGCCGACCATGGCGGGGCGATCATCATGTCGAACGTGTCCCCGGGTGCCGCCTATTTCCACGATCCGGACGGGTGGGGCCATGTCTACCACCGCGCCGGCTCGTTCGGCCCGGGGCTGGTGCCGGAGACGGGCGACCGCCACCTGGCGATCGGGATCGGTGCCGCCGGCGACGCCACCATGACCGACCGTTTCTGCGGCGAGGTGCTGCGGCAGCGCCGGCCGGCGCTGGCTGCCCTCTGGCTGTCCGAGCCCGATCATACCGGGCATGGCGCGCCGCTGGGCTCGCCCGCCCATCTGGCGGCGATCCGCAGCGCCGACGACCGCGTCGCCGAGGTGCTGGCGACGGTGGACGCCCTGCAGGCCGCCGGCGACGAGATGCTGCTGGTCGTCTGCTCCGACCATGGCATGGAGACGACGCGCCGCACGGTGGACGCGACCGGTCGCCTGGTGGCGTCGGGCCTGAAGGCTGCGGTCGACAGCACCGACATCGTGCTCGCCCCCAACGGCACCGGCGCTGTCCTCTATGCGGCGCCGGAGGCGCGCGGACGCGCCGCCGACCTGTGCCGTTTCCTGGAGGCCGAGGACTGGGTCGGCCGGGTCTTCGCCGGCGCCGACCTCGGCCTGCTCGGCCTGCCGGTGGACGGGCCGGTCCTGATGGCGTTGACCACCGCCTGCGACGACCGCCCGAACGCGCACGGCGTCCGCGGCCATGCCGACATCGTCGCCGACCCTGAGAGCGCCAAGAGCTATGACGGGTTCGGCCAGCATGGCGGCATCGGCCCCAACGAGCAGAACCCCTTCCTGGTGATCCGCGGCGGCGGCTTCGCGGCGGCGCGCGCGACCGCCCATCCGGCGTCTCTCATCGACATCGCGCCGACGGTGCTGCGCCATCTGGCCGTCGCCGGCGACGGCATGGACGGAACGGCGCTGCCCTTCGATCCGGGCTGACCGGGATGGCCGATCAGGTGGTGTAGACGCCACCCGTCACGTTCACCGCCCGGCCGGGCGCAAAAAAAAGGGCGCCGGCTGGAAACCGGCGCCCCGTTGGAGCGTGGGTACTATTCGCCCGCCTGCGGGCCACGACGCTGTTCGTTGAAGCGGCGCGCATCGCGCTCGGTCTGGCCGCCGCTGATGCCGGCCGGGCGGTCGGGACCGCGACGCACGTCGGGACGGAAATCCGGACGCCGTTCCTGCACCCGCTGCTGCTCGCGCTGCTGTTCGCGAAAGCGGCGGCCGGCGTCGTTGCGGTTGTCGTCGCGCCGGCGGTCGTCGCGGCGGAAGTCGTCCCGCCGGCGGTCGTCGCGACGGTGATTGTCGAAGCGCGAACGGTCGTTGTAGTCCGGGCGATAGACCGGCGGGCGCGGAACCGACGGCCGGTCGACATAGTATGGCCGCCGGTCATAGTCCCGCCCACGATAGCGTGGCGGCGGCGCCGAATAGGCCCGGTGCTCCCAGCGGTCGCGCTCGCGATAGAAGGGGCGGCCGCGATAGTGGTTGTCCCAGTAGTTGCCGAGCGTGAAGGCGATGATCGGCAGCGCCAGCTGCGGGCCGATCTCCACCGCCGGGCGGCGCACGCTCTGGTATTCGAACGAGATCATGTTGCCGGAGACGAAGCCACGCGCCTCGTTGAACGACACGTCGCACCAGCCATAGCCTTCGAGGCATCCATAGACGGCGACCGGCGCGCCGGCCGGTACCACCAGGACCGGCGGGTACTCGACGCCGGGGCCGGAGCGCAGGTTCACATTCGTGGTGACCCAACCCTGTGATTGCGCCGCGGCCGGCAGCGCCAGCGGCACGGTGGCCGCCAACGCCAAGCCTACAGCCGCCAATAAACGCTTCATAACCGTCTCCTCAATCCGGGAATGCCCCGCCCGTCTCGATAACGGCCGCAACCCCCGGCTTATTCGCAAAACGTTCGCCGATCAGGTTCGTTCCCCGGCTTCCTCGACCACCAGCGCGTTGAAAAGCTTCTCCACCGTGGCCCGCTCGATGTCGCGGGTGATGAAGACCATGCGCGTGCGCCGGTCCTCGCTCGGCCATTCCTCCAGGATCAGCGGCGGGTGGAAGACGTGCTGGACGCCGTGGATGACGACCGGCTTCTCGGACTCCTCGACATGCACCAGCCCCTTCACGCGCAGCAGGTTCTCGCCGCCCGACGAGGCCAGCAGCTCCATCCACAGGGTGAAGGTCGACCAGGGGATCGGCTTGTCGGCAGTGAAGCAGAAGGCGCGGATGCGGTCATCGTGCCGGTTCACGTCATGCGGGTCCTGGCCGTGATCGTGCCCGTGCCCGTGGTCCTCGTGCCCATGCCCATGGTCCGCGTGATCGTGGTCATGGCCATGGTCATGGTGGCCGTGGCCGCCCTCGTAGGCTTCCTCGCGCAGCCAGCGGGCCACGTCGGGGCTCTTGGTCTCCGGGTTCCAGAGGCCGGCGTCGAACAGGCGGGCCGGGTCGATGTCGCCCATCACCGCCGCCAGCAGCGGCGCCCCCGGGTTGATCTGTTGGAGCCGGCGGGTCAGGCGTTCGCGCTGGGCGTCGTCGATCAGGTCGGTCTTGGTCAGGATCAGGCGGTCGGCGACGGCGGCCTGCTTCACCGATTCGACATGCTGGTCGAGTTCGCCCATGCCGACGACGGCATCGACCGTGGTCACCACCCCGTCCAGGCGATAGCGCTCCGACAGCAAGGGATCGGTCATCAGGGTGTGCAGGATGGGGGCGGGGTCGGCCAGGCCGGTCGTCTCGATGACGACGCGCTCGAACGGCGGCACTTCGCCGCGCACCCGCTTCACGAACAGGTCGCGCAGCGTGTCCACCATGTCGCCGCGCACGGTGCAGCACAGGCAGCCGCTGTTGAGCAGCACGATGTCCTCGCTCGACTTGCGGACCAGCGCGTTGTCGATGCCGATCTCGCCGAACTCGTTGATGATCACCGCCGTGCGGTCCATCGCGGGATGCACCAGCAGCTTGTTGAGGAGCGTGGTCTTGCCGCTGCCGAGGAAGCCGGTGATCACCGAGACGGGCAGGCGGGTGGATGCGGAACTGGATTCTGGGGCGTTCGCCATCGGTCAGGCTCCTCGATGCTGTCCGGCCGTGGGCGCCGGCTTTGGGATTGAAGGTTTGCGGGCGCGGCGCCGCGGCCATCCGGTCATGAATATAAAGATACAAAGCGCCACCACCACCGCCGAGGGGCCGGCGGGCGTGTCCCAGGTCAGCGACATGCCGAGGCCGCCGGCGACCGCGACGGCGCCGATGGCGGCGGCCAGGGCCGCCATCGCTTCCGGCGTGCGGGCGAGGCGGCGGGCGGCGGCGGCCGGGAGGATGAGGAGGGCGGTGACCAGGAGCACGCCCACCGCCTTCATCGCCACCGCGACCACCAGCGCCAGCAGGGCCGGGAAGACGATGCGGGTGGCGGCGACCGCCATGCCCTCGACCGCGGCCAGGTCCTCGCTGACGGTGGCTGCCACCAGCGGCCGCCACGCCCAGGCGAGGACCGGCAGGGCGACCGCCACGGCCGCCGCGATCCACCACAGATCGGCCGGCGACACGGCCAGCAGGTCGCCGAACAGATATGCCATCAGGTCGACCCGCAGCGTCTCCACGAACGCGATGACGACGAGGCCGATGGCCAACCCACTATGGGCGAGGATGCCGAGCAGCGTGTCGGTCGGCACCAGCCGCCGGCGCTCGATCGCCACCAGCAGCAGGGCCAGCGCCAGCGAGGTGGCGATGACTCCCACCGCCAGGTCGATGTCCAGCAGGTAGCCGATGGCGACGCCGAGCAGGGCGGCGTGGGCCAGCGTGTCGCCGAAATAGGCCATGCGCCGCCAGACCACGAAGCAGCCGAGCGGCCCCGCCACCAGTGCGACGCCGACGCCGGCCAGCAGGGCCCGCCAGATGAAGTCATCCATGGCGATGATGGGCGTGGTCGTGATGATGATCTTGCTCGCCGAGCGGCGTGACCGCGCCGGTCGCGTCATGGACATGGTCGTGGTGATGGGCATAGACGGCAAGTGCCGTCGCGGCCGCGCCGAAGAGGTCGCGATAGGCCGGGTCGCGGATCACCGAATCCGGCCGCCCGCTGCAGCAGACATGGCGGTTGAGGCAGATGACCGCGTCGGTCGCCGCCATCACCAGATGCAGGTCGTGCGACACCAGCAGCACACCGCAGCCGCGCCGGTCGCGCAACTGGCGGATGAGGGTGAAGAGCTCGGCCTGGCCGGTCACGTCGACGCCCTGCACCGGCTCGTCCAGCACCAGCAGTGCCGGGTCGCGCAGCAAAGCGCGGGCGATCAGCACCCGCTGCCATTCGCCGCCCGACAGGTCATGGACCTCGCGATCGGCCAGGTGCGGCACGCCGGCCTCGGCCAGGGCCGCCTCCGCCGCCGCCCGGCTGGGCCGTGCGGTCAGCGCCATCAGGCGCCGTACCGACAGCGGCAGGCTGCGATCGACCGACAGTTTCTGCGGCACATAGCCGACGACCAGCCGCGCCCGGCGCTCCACCTGGCCCCGGGTCGGCCGCAGCAGGCCCAGCGCCAGGCGCACGGTCGTCGTCTTGCCGGCGCCGTTGGGGCCGATCAGCGAGACGATCTCGCCCGGCGCCACGGTCAGCGAGACGTGCTCCACCAGCACGGCGTCGCCGACCTGGTAGGTGATGTCGCGCAGCGCCACCAGCGGCGCGCCCACGCCTGCATTCGGGGTCATCGCGGCTGCCGGCTCAGGCGGTCTGGCAGCGCGGGCAGAGACCGGTCACCTCGACCGTGCGTTGGTCGACCCGGAAGCCCAGGCTGGCCGCGCGCCGGTCGATCGCGGTTGCGATCTCCGGTTCGTTCAGTTCCGCCGCCGTGCCGCAGTCGGTGCAGATCAGGAACTGTCCCTGGTGCGCCGCGTCGGGATGGTTGCAGCCGACGAAGGCGTTCAGGCGCGAGATGCGATGCACCAGCCCCTGCTCGATGAGGAAGTCCAGCGCCCGATAGACGGTCGGCGGTGCCGCCCCGGCGCGCAGGGATCGCAGCCGTTCCAGCAGGTCGTAGGCGCCGATCGGCCCGTGGCTTTCCCAGACCAGCTCCAGCACCTGCCGACGCAGGCCGGTCAGGCGTGCGCCGCGCGCCGCGCACAAGGCCTCGGCCCGCGCGACCGCGCTGGCGACGCAATGCCCGTGGTCGTGGCTGGGTGCCGGAAAGGGGGCGGTTGTCATCATGATTGGAACATTATAACATATAGCTCGTTCCGCCCACATTACGAGACTCCGCGAGGTTCTGGAATGCCCAGCCGCTCGATTCCGCGAAAGTCGACGCCCCGCCGGATGCAGTTGGCCGGTGGCCTGCTGGCCCTGGCCGGAACACTGGCGGCCGCGCCGGCCGCCGCCCTCGACGTGGTGGCGACGGTGAAGCCGATCCATGCGCTGGCCGCCGACGTGATGGCCGGGGTCGGGACGCCCAGCCTCCTGATGGGCGGGACGGCATCGCCCCACACCTATGCGTTGCGGCCTTCCGACGCCCGGCGGCTGCAGGCGGCGGACCTCGTGATATGGGTGGGCCCGGCCCTGGAGACGCCGCTCGCCAAGCCGCTCGCGACGCTGGCCCGTCCCGAAGCGGTGCTGACCCTGACCCGGGCCGACGGCGTCCGCGTGCTGGAAACCCGCGAGGGCGGCCCCTGGGAGGAGCATGCGCCCGGCCATGCCCATTCCCACGGCAAGCCTGGATCAAAGGACAAGCCGTCGGCCGAGGAAAGCGACGGCCACATCTGGCTCGACCCGCAGAACGCCCGGGCCATCGTGGCCGCGATCGCGTCGGCGCTGGCGGCCCGGGACCCGGCCAATGCCGAACGCTACCGCGCCAACGCCGCCCGCGCCGGCGATCGGCTCATGGCCCTCGATGCGGAGCTCGCCGTCCGCCTGGCCGCGGTCCGGGGCCGGCCGTTCCTCGTCTTCCACGATGCCTACCAGTATCTGGAGGCGCGCTATGACCTCAACGCGGTCGGCGCCATCACCGTCTCACCGGAGCGCAAGCCGGGCGCCCGGCGGATCCAGGCGCTGCGCCAGCGGGTGGTGCAGTCGCGGGCGACCTGCGTCTTCCGCGAGCCGCAGTTCGACCCCACCCTGGTGGCGACGGTCACGGAAGGGACGAAGGTGCGCACCGCCGTCCTCGACCCGCTGGGTGCGGCCCTGCCGGAAGGGCCGGACCTCTATCCCGCCCTCATGCGCGGCATGGCCGACGCGCTGCTCGGCTGCCTTGCCCCCACCTCCTAGCCGGCCCTCAGCAAGACCCTCCGGCACAGCCGGGACACAGCGCGGTCGTCGGTTCCCGGTCGAGCAGGGTGGTGGCGAGCTGCCTGCCGCAGTCGGCGCAATAGCCGTAGTCGCCCGCCGCCAGGCGCGCCAGCGCGGCATCGATCCGGCGTATGGTCGCCTGCCGGGCGCGCTCCGCTTCCAGCGTCCGTGCCGGGGGCGGCCGGGGGCCCTCGGGGCCACTTCTGCTCCCCATGCGCGGACACTCCTCATGCGATCGAACGCCAGCAAACCATATCGCCGGGGATTGGAAAACCACGCCGAGGGTGGTCCATTCGCTTTCGCCGGAGGGGAGGCCGGCCCGACCATGCGCGCCATCCGCATCTCGCGTATCGCCCTCGTTGCGACCGTCGCCCTGTTCTTCACCCTGGTGGCGATCGGCAACGTCACCGACTACGGCAGCAACTTCACCTTCGTGCAGCATGTCCTGGCCATGGACACGACCTTCAAGTCGCCGGCCCTGATGTGGCGCGCGATCGAGAACCCGACGTTCCATCATGTCGCCTATGTCGGCATCATCGCCTGGGAGATCGCTACCGCCATCCTGCTCTGGGTCGGGGTGGCGCGCCTGTGGGGCGCCCGGTCGGCACCGCGGCGGCAGTTCCAGGGCGCGCGCGGGCCGGCGGTGCTGGGCCTGACCGCCGGCTTCCTCCTCTATGGCGCGGGGTTCATCGGCATCGGCGGCGAATGGTTCGCCATGTGGCAGTCGCAGACGTGGAACGGCCAGCGGTCGGCTGCCATCTTCCTGCTGCTGATCGGGCTGGCGCTCCTGCATCTGTGCGGCACCGAAGAGGTGGACTGAGGCAGGCGACGATTTGAGTTGGACGGTGCTTGGCAAGCACCGCGAAAACGCCCTAAGTCCTGGGGCAACCCCAAGAGCGGTCAAGGAGGCAGGATGCTGCCCGAAGCAATCGATGTGGTGGTGATCGGTGCCGGCAACGCGGCGATGTGCGCGGCACTGGCGGCGCGCGAGGCCGGAGCCTCGGTCCTGGTCCTGGAACGCTCGCCGGAGGCCGAGCGCGGCGGCAATACCCGCTTCACGGCCGGCGCCATCCGCTGCGTCTATGACGGGGTCGACGACCTCAAGGCGCTGATGCCCGACCTCACCAACGAGGAGATCGCCAACACCGACTTCGGCACCTACACCTCGGAGAAGTTCTTCGACGACATGGGCCGGGTGACGGAATACCGCGCCAACCCGGACCTGGTCGAGCTGCTGGTCACCCGCTCGCGCCCGACCCTGCGCTGGATGCGGACCAAGGGCGTGCGCTTCGCGCCGATCTGGGGCCGGCAGGCGTTCAAGGTCGACGGCCGCTTCAAGTTCTGGGGCGGGCTCACGGTCGAAGCCTGGGGCGGCGGGCCGGGGCTGGTCGACGCGCTCTTCGCCGCCGCCGCCCGGGACGGGATCGAGGTCGCCTACCAGGCGCGCGCGGTGTCGCTGATCGCCGGCGACGACGGCGTCACCGGCGTCCGGGTGCGCCAGGGCGGCCGCACCCAGGAGGTGCGGGCCCGGTCGGTCGTGATCGCCGCCGGCGGCTTTGAATCCAACTCCGAGATGCGGACCCGCTATCTCGGCCCGGGCTGGGACCTGGCCAAGGTGCGCGGCACCCGCTTCAACACCGGCGACGGCATCAAGATGGCGCTCGACATCGGCGCCATGCCCTATGGCAACTGGTCCGGCTGCCATGCCGTCGGCTGGGACCGCAACGCGCCGGAATTCGGCGACCTCGCCGTCGGCGACGGCTTCCAGAAGCACAGCTACGCCTTCAGCATCGTGCTGAACGCCAGTGGCGAGCGCTTCGTCGACGAGGGCGCGGATTTCCGCAACTACACCTATGCCAAGTACGGCCGGGTGATCCTGAATCAGCCCAACCAGTTCGCCTGGCAGATCTTCGACCGCAAGACCGCCCACCTGCTGCGCGACGAGTACCGCATCCGCCAGGTGACGAAGGTCCAGGCGGCGACGCTGGAAGAGCTGGTGCGCAAGCTGGACGACGTCGACCCGGTGCGGGCGCTCGCCACCATCCACGCCTACAACGCCTCGGTGCGCACCGACATCCCGTTCGACCCCAACGTGAAGGACGGCCGCTCCACCGAGGGCCTGGCGATCCCCAAGTCGAACTGGGCCAACACCATCGACGAGGGCCCGTTCGAGGCCTACGCCGTCACCTGCGGCATCACCTTCACCTTCGGGGGCTTGCGCATCAACGACGGCGGCCAGGTCATCGACACCGAGGGTGCGCCCATCCCCGGCCTCTACGCCGCGGGCGAGCTGGTCGGCGGCATCTTCTATTTCAACTATCCGGGCGGCACCGGCCTCATGTCCGGCTCCGTCTTCGGCCGGATCGCCGGCACCAGCGCCGGCGCACGGGCGGCGGGGCAGGGATAGGACGGGGGGCCGCCGCGTCAGCCGGCGCCGGCACGTTCGTATTGCGCCCCCGGGGTAGCGTGGCGACCCTCAACCCG
>CAZQOA010000094.1:0-20570 GCA_964594715.1 uncultured Rhizobiaceae bacterium
CAAGAAAAAGGGCGGCCCAACCCAAGGCCGCCCTCCCCTTCGTTCCGCGAACGCCAGATCAGCGCCAGCCGGCGCGGTCCATGATCTTCAGCGCCTCGGCGCTGTTCTTCGCGAAGACCTCGGCGTTCAGCTCGTCGGCCTTGAACTTGCCCCACGACACCAGGGTCGGATGCACCTCCGCACCCTGGACGGCCGGATACTCGTAGTTGCCAAGCGCGAAGATCTTCTGGGCGTCCGGCGAGGCCAGGTATTCCAGGAACTTCACCGACGCCTCGCGGTTGGGCGAATACTTGCAGACGCCGCCGCCGCTGATGTTGACGTGCGTCCCGCGCCCGTTCTGGTTCGGGAAGAAGACCCCGACCTTGTCGGCGACGGCCCTGTCCTCGGGCTTCTTGGAATTGACCAGGCGCGCCAGGTAGTAGGTGTTCGAGATGGCGATGTCGCCCTCGCCCGCGGCCGCGCCCTTGATCTGGTCGGTGTCGCCGCCGCGCGGGGGGCGCGCGAAGTTGGCGGCGAAGCCCTTGGCCCAGGCTTCCGTCTTCTCGGGGCCGTTGGCGGCCAGGATCGAGCCGGTCAATGACAGGTTGTAGATGTTGGTCGAGCTGCGCATCAGGATGCGGCCCTTCCATTTCGGGTCCGCCAGGTCCTCGTAGGTCGAGAGCTCGGACGGCTTCACCTTGTCCTTGTTGTAGACGATGACGCGGGCCCGCCTGGAGAAGCCGAACCACTCCCCACTCGGGTCGCGCAGCGAGGCTGGGATCTTCTCGTCCAGCACCGCGGACTTGATCGGCTGGTAGATGCCCTGGTCCTCGGCCGCCTGCAGGCGGCCGGCATCGACCGTGATGAAGACGTCGCACGGGCTGTTGACGCCCTCGGCCTTGATCCGCTCGATCAGCTTCTCGGCCGTGTCCTCGATCAGCTTGACCTTCACCCCGGTCTGCTTGGTGAAGCCTTCATAGAGCGCGTTGTCGGTGTCGTAGTGGCGCGCGGTGTAGAGATGCAGATCGGCCGCCGCCGCCTGCGTCGCCACACCCATGACCATCGACGCCATCAGCGCCGCGAGGCTGTTCGGTCGCATCATCCCTCCGTTGCGAAGCGGCGCCACGGGCGCCTGCGAAGCGGCACCACGGGCGCCGTCCTGCGCTAGGAAATAGTCCGGTAATGATGCGAGTGCAAGTAACTCTCAGGCGCGACGAAACGGCACCCGACCGATCACAGCAGCCAGTCGATCGGCAGCAGCGACAGGAACGTCACTCCCAGCCGCTTCCACACGCTGGTGCCGGGCTCGATATCGTACCGGACCAGCCGCCCTTCCCGGTGGCCGGTCCAGTACAGGGCACCATCTTCCGCCAGGTGGACCTGATAGGCGTTGGCCAGAACGTCGTCGGTGAAGACCGACGCGATGCGCCGCGCCAGGGCCGGGCTCTCGATGACGAACCCGAGCTCGGTGTTCAGCTTGTCCGAGCGCGGGTCGAAATTGAACGAACCGATGAAGGCCCTGGCACCATCGACCGACATGGTCTTCGCGTGCAGGCTGGAACCCGAACTGCCTATGACCCCCGAGCTGCCAGCTTTTCCCGAGCTGCCGATTCCTCCGGAGCCCCCAGCCGAACCGGAACCGGGCCGGCGGCGGCGGTGGCGGCGAGCCCTGGGTGGGGCTGCGAAGCGCTGCGTCTCGTAGACGGCGGCCCCCATCCGAAGCAGGGGCTTGCGGCGCTTGGCATAGCCGGCATGGACCGCGGCGACGTCGGTCGCCTCCAGCGAATTGGTCAGCACGCTGATCTGGACGCCCCTGCGGGCCATGGCCGCGAAGGCCCTGACCCCGGACGCGGTCGGCACGAAATAGGGCGAGACGATCTTCAGCTCGCGCTCCGGGACGCCGATCGCCTGCTTCAGCTTGTAGGCGAGCAAGGTCTTGGGTCGCGCCAGCCCCAGTCCCTTGGCGGGATCGTCGCTGATCATGTGCGCAACCGCCCACTCCATTGCCAGGCGCCCCTCCACCAGGTCGCGAGCGAACCCGGAATCGCGGATGGCGTCGATGTAATCGCGGGCCGCCGGATCACGTTCGACCAGCGATGCGACCGAGGAAAGCTGCGCGATCGCCACGGCGTCGGCCGGCGGCACCAGGCGGTCGATGGGATAGGCCGACGCGCTCATCCAATAGCGGTCGAAGTCGCGCGACACGTCGCCCACGACGGGGCCGATCGCCAGCACATCCAGATCCGCGAAGAGCGTGCCGGCGGCGGCGTCGAAATATTCGTCCCCGACATTGCGGCCGCCGATGATCGTCGCCTGATTGTCGGCCGTGAAGGACTTGTTGTGCATGCGGCGATTGAGCCGGAAGAAGTCCGTCAGATAGCCGATCGCGCGCGGCCGGCGGATCACGAAGGGGTTGAACAGCCGGACCTCGATGTTCGGATGGGCATCGAGCGCGGCCAGGGTCGGGTCCAGGCCCGGCGTGTTGTTGTCGTCGAGCAGGAGGCGGACGCGGACGTTGCGCCCCGCGGCGCCATGCAGCGCCTCGAACAGCAGGGTGCCCGACATGTCCTTGTGCCAGATGTAGTATTGTACATCGAGCGTGCGCTCGGCCGCCGCCGCCAGCAGGGCGCGGGCGGTGAATGCGTCGCGCCCGTCCGGCAGCGGATGGATGCCGGACTTGCCCGGATGGTCGGCCGCCAGCGCCGTGAGCGCCCGCCCGAGGCGCGTGTCGTGCGTGTCCGTGACCGCCATCGATACCGTGCGGCCTTCGAGCGAAGGCAGCCGGCCAAAGCACCGGCGAAAGACCAGTGCGGCCACGATCAGCGCCGGGACAAGGAGCCAGGCAACGTCGCCCCAGGTCATGGCCGGGCCGGTGCCCGGGCAAGCTCATGGTTCGTCAGGCTCACCATGAGGGTCAGAGAGCGCACCGGCTTCTCCTCATGGTGAGCTTGTCGAACCATGACATCTCTCCCGCCCCCCCTCGGAATCTACGCCGGGTTCCGCTCGATGAGCTGCCTGGCGATGATCAGCCGCTGCAGCTCGTTGGTGCCCTCGCCGATCACCAGCAGCGGCGCGTCGCGATAGAGGCGCTCGACGGGGAACTCCTTGGAGTAGCCGTAGCCGCCATGGACCCGCATCGCCTCCAGCGAGTTCTCCACCGCTGCCTCGCTGGCGAACAGCTTGGCCATTCCGGCCTCCATGTCACAGCGCCGGCCTGCGTCGAAGGCGTCGGCCGCGGCCCGGGTCAGGAGGCGCGCCGCCTCGACCCTGGTCGCCATATCGGCCAGCTTGATCTGGATCGACTGGTGCTCGCAGATCGGCTTGCCGAAGGTCCGCCGGATCTGGGAATAGCGCACCGCCTCGTCGAGCGCCGCCTGGGCCACCCCGACCCCGCGCGAGGCGACGTTGATGCGCCCGAGTTCCAGCCCCGCCAGCGCATGCTTCAGCCCCGAGCCGGGCACGCCGCTGATCAGGTTGTCGTTGGAGATGCGGAAGCCGTCGAAGATCAGCTCAGCGCTGTCGATGCCCTTGTAGCCCAGCTTCTCCAGCTTGCGGCTGACCCCGAAGCCCTCGCCCTTCTCGCAGAGGAACATCGACATGCCGCGGTGGCGCGGCTCCGCCTCCGGGTCGGTCTTCACCAGGACCGCGAAACATTGCCCATGGATGCCGTTGGAGATCCAGGTCTTGGTGCCGTCGATCACCCAGCCATTGCCGTCGGCGCGGGCGACGGTGCGGATCGCCTGCAGGTCGGTGCCGCAGTCGGGCTCGGTCAGGGCGAGGCCGCCGCGCAGTTCGCCGGTGGCGAAGCGCGGCAGGAACCGCGCCTTCTGCGCGTCGCTGCCAAAGCGCTGGACGGCCGACGCCATGATGAGGTGCGAGTTGAAGATGCCCGACAGCGACATCCACACCCGCGAGATCCGCTCGACGACCTGGGAATAGGTCGAGGCCGAAAGGCCGAGGCCACCATAGTCGGCCGAGATGGTGGCACCGAACAGGCCCAGCTCCTTCATCCGCCCGACGATCTCCTCGGGATAGATGTCGTCATGCTCCAGGCGGTGGACATGCCGCTTCACGTCGCGATCGAGGAAGCGGTCGATCGAATCCAGGATCAGCCGGTCCTGCTCGGCCGCCTCCTGGGTGGTGGGCTCGCGGGTGGGTGGGCTGCTCATCCCTCGGATACTCCGGTTGGGCCGTCAGTAATTCACGCGATCGGCGACGCCATGGCCGCGCAACGCCACCAGCACCGTGCGCTGGAAATTCATGAACTCGGTGCCGTCGGCCTTCACCCCGCGGGTGAGGACGGTGACGACGCCCTGGGTTGGGCGCGACGCCGAAGGGCGCTTCGCCAGGACCTCGGTCTCGGCGTAGATGGTGTCGCCGTTGAAGACCGGCGCGGTCAGCTTGATGTCGGTCCAGCCGAGATTGGCGATGGCATGCTGGCTGACGTCGGCGACGCTCATGCCCGTCACGATGGCGAGGGTCAGCGCGCTGTTCACCAGCGGCCGACCGAACTCGCTGCCGGCCGCATAGGCGGCGTCGAAATGCAGCGGATGGGTGTTCATGGTGAGCAGCGTGAACCAGGCATTGTCGGTCTCGGTGATGGTCCGGCCGGGGCGGTGCTCATAGACGTCGCCGACGACGAAATCCTCGAAGTAGCGTCCGGGTGCGGCCCGGTAGCGCTGGGGCGCGATCTCGCGGCTGCCGACCATCTGGTTCCTTCCCTTTCCGCCCGTCTTTGCGCCATCATACGCAGGTTCGACCGCGAACTCGCACCCGCCAACTCGCACCCGATGGAGCATCCCCGCGCATGAGCGACCTGAAAATCTATGGCGTGGCCGCATCTCGCGCCTTCCGGGTGCTCTGGGCGGCGAAGGAGCTGGGCCTCGACTATGAGCACGTCAAGATCGGCTTCGACGGTGGCAACAAGACGCCGGAATACCTGAAGGTCAATCCGATGGGCAACGTGCCCACCATCCAGGACGGCGGGCTGACGCTCTTCGAATCGCTGGCGATCAACCTCTATCTCGCGAAGAAGGCGGCCAGCCTCTATCCGGCCACGCTGGAGGATGAGGCCCGCACCTGGCAGTGGACCCTGTTCGCCGCCACCGAGCTGGACCGGCCGATTCTCGACTGGGCGCGCAACACCCTGATGCTCCCGCCCGAGAAACGCGACGCGACCGTCGCGAGCGAAGCCCTGGGCGCCCTGGCGTCCCGGTTCGCCACGATGGAGCAGGCGCTGGCCGGCCGGAAGTACCTGCTGGGCGACCAGTTCACCATCGCCGACCTCAACGTCGCATCGGTGATGTACCGGATGATCTGGGGCGATCTCGGCCGCACGCCCGCCGTCAAGGGTTGGCTCGACCGCTGCTACGACCGCGCGGCCGCCAAGGAGGCCCGCAAGCTGCGCGAGTAGCGGGATGGCCGGGCTGGATTCCACCGCTTGCGACGCGCTCGACCGGTTGCTCGATCTCGACCCGGCCTGGCCGGGTGCGGCGGCCGCAGTCATCGTCGGCGGCAAGGTCGCGTGGAGCCGCTGCGCCGGCCGCGCCAGCCTGGCCCAGGCGACCGATATCCGCCCGGACACGCGCTTCCATCTCGTCTCGGTCAGCAAGACCTTCACGGCGGCAACGGTGGTCGCCCAGGCTGCGGACGGGCGCCTTTCCCTCGACGACGACATCCGCCGCCACCTGCCGGAGATGCCGGCGCCCGACCATGGGCGGCCGATCTCCATCCGCCACCTCCTGTCGATGACGAGCGGGCTGCGCGACGTGCTGGAGATCGACCGGCTGCGCGGCGTCTGGCACCCCTCGCCCGGCCGCGCTGCCGACCTGCTGGCGATGGCGCTGTCCGAGCCACGGACCAGCGCGCCGCCCGGTCGGCGCTACATGTACGGCAACGGGAACTTCGTCCTGCTCGACGAGATCCTGCGGCGCCTTGGATATGCCACCGCCGATGCCGCCCGGCGCGAGGCGGTCTATGCGCCGCTCGGCCTCGCGCGCACCACCGATCGCCACCATGACGGCATCCCGCTGGACGGCCTGGCCGAACCCTATGTCGCGGCCGACGGCGGCTGGCAAAGGGCGACCGACATCATCGGCATCTGCGGCGACCCGGTGGTCTCGACGCTGGCCGACATGGGCCGCTGGGCGGCCGCCCTGCTGACGGGGGCGGTGCCGGCCTTGCACGAGATGGCGCGCCCGACGCCGCTGGCCGACGGACGGCCGCTCCGCTACGGCCTCGGCCTCCTGATCCGAAGCTGGCGCGGGCACCGCGCGATCGGCCATTTCGGGACCCAGCCCGGCTACAAGGCCGGGATGATCCTGCTGCCGGAGCGCGGCATCGGCGCCGTCTTCCTGTCCAACCGCGAGGACCTGGCACCGGGCCAGATGATCCCGCGGATGCTGGAAGCGATCCTGCCGACGCCGGCACCGGCCGAAGTGCCGCCCAGCGTTGCCAACGGCGAATTTGCCGACCCGGAGAGCGGCGAATGGGTGCGCCTGTCCCGTGACGGCGGCTCCGCCCTGCTGGAGACGGTGGGCCCCGCCTATCGCCTGCGCGCCGACGGGGACGGGTTCGCCACCCCGCCCGACCTCGGTTCGATGATGCAGGCGTCGGGCCGCCTGCGGCCGGACGGAACGCTCGACCTCGATCTCGGTGGCGAGCCGATGCACCTCCTGCCGGTTGAGCCAGGTCCGCTCGATCCCGACCAGTATGTCGGGACCTTCGACGGCGCCGACATCCGCAGCCGCCACCGCGTGCGGCGCGCGGGGGCCGGACTGGAGATCGTCTACGGCGTCGCCGACGACCGCGGCCGGACCTTCCCGATGCGCGCCCTCGGCCGCGACCTCTTCCTGGTCGAGCCCACCGCCCCCGGCATCGCCCACCGCCACACCTTCGCCTTCCGCCGCGACGGGAGCGGCCGCATCACCGGCATGGTGGCGACGCTGGAGCGGTTGAAGCGGGTGGAACTGCGGCGGCTGGCCGGCGACTGAGGCGTTGCCCGGGCGAGCTCATGGTTCGTCAGGCTCACCATGAGGGCCGGAGCAAGGGCCAGAACACCGGCTTCTCCTCATGGTGAGCCTGACGAACCATGAAATCTCTCCGCCTGCCGTTGGTTGGAGAACCGCCTCAGATCGCCCGGAGCTGCCGCGCCAGGTCGACCAGGTCGGTGGCCACGAAATCGAAGGCATGCTCCGCCTTCTTGTCCTTCACCTGGGCCGGCCCGTACTCGTTCGGCCGGGGGAAGAATGCGGTGCGCAGCCCCTCGCGGGAGGCCGCCACCAGGTCGGAGTTGTGGGCGGCGGTCATCATCACCTCGTGCGGCTTGAGGCCGAGGAGCGTGTAGGCCATTCGATAGACTTCCGGGTCCGGCTTGTAGTGGCGGCAGAGCTCCGCCGACAGGATGGTGTCGAACGGCATGCCGGCGCGCTTGGCCATGTTCAGCAGCAGGGCGACGTTGCCGTTGGACAGCGTCGCCAGCGTGAAGCGCTGCTTCAGCGCCAGCATTCCCGGCACCGTGTCCGGCCACGGGTCGAGCCGGTGCCAGACGCGGTTCCAGTGGTCCTTGTCCTCGTCGGACAGGCCGGTGACGCCGAAATCCTCCAGCAGCCGGTCAAGGGTCTCGCGGTGCAGCGTGTCGAGCATGGTCCAGGGCCGCTCGCGCTTGCGCACCTTGTCCATGGACGGGTGATAGGCGGCCCGCCAGGCGTCCGCGAAGGCCGCCCAATCGATGGAGACGCCGCGCTGGCGGCCCCAGGCTTCGCCCTCGCGGGCGACCGAGCTGCGCCAGTCGACCAGCGTCCCGAAGACGTCGAAGACGAGTGCCTTGATGCCGTGGCTCATGGTCCAGCGCTCCCCCCAGATGTCAGCCCATCCTATTCGGCCCGCCAGATACCGACCCCGCCCTTCCAGGCGATGCGGCAGCCGAACGGTTCCGACAGTTCCGCCAGCCGATTCACGATGCGCTCGCCGGTCGCCTTGTCGGTCAGGCGCGGGGTGCCGCGCCGGCCGGGCGGATCTGCCTGCGACAGCTCGACCGGATGGAAGGTCAAGCCCGTCAGCCTGCTCCCCTCGAACTGCATGATCGGCAGGACCGTCTCGTAGAAGGCCTCGCTCGCGAAGTTGAGGGACGTGCTCTTGCCCGCGCGCGCCGCGTAATACTCGTACGGCATCGCGGTATCGCCCGGCAGGTCCAGCACCTCGAACTGGTCGGCCGGCACGGGCTCGGTCGCGTCGCGGTGGAAGACGAAATTGCCCAGGCTATAGAAGATCGGCCGCCCGGCATGGATCTCCATGCCGCGCAACTGGTGCGGCCCATGGCCCAGATAGGCCGTGGCGCCGGCATCGATGCAGACGCGGGCGAAGGCGACCAGCCAGTCCGGCGTGCTCGTGACCTGGTTGGCGGGCTCGTGGCTGTGGCCGTTGACCAGCACGATGTCGGCGAAGGCGGCGGCGTTGCGGATCTCCCGCAGCATGCGATCGACATCGCGCGGGTCGAGCCATTCGACGATCCGGTTCTCGGTGCCCTCGGCCAGCGGCAGGTTGGCATTCTCGAAGAGGCGCGGATTGCCCTGGGCGGCCTGGGCCGCCGCCAGCGCCTTGTAGGTCGGCGGGTCGAGCTCCAGCCGGCGTTTCACCCGCAGCCCGTTGACGCCGGGCCGCCCCATCACGTCGCCGCGCTGGGCGCCGGCGCGATGGCTGGCCGGAAAGGTGGTGGTCAGGCTCAGCATGGCGACGCGACCGACGACGGTGTCGAGGTAGACCGCCCGGCCCGCGCCCGACAGGTTCTCGCCGCAGCCGGAATGCGCCAGCCCGCGCGCGTCCATCACCCGGGTGGTCGCGCGCAGCCCCTCGATGCCCCAGTCGCAGGCATGGTTGTTGCCGCGCGCGAACAGGTGGAAGCCCATGGCGGCCAGGTCGTCCACGGCGGCCGGCGGCGCGATCAGGTAGCTGCCGCCGCGCTCCGCCCCCGGCGAGCCGGTGAAGGTCGCCATGTCGAAGACGTTGGTCTCGAGATTGACCGAGGCGATGTCGACCCCGCGCACCAGCTTGCACAGGTCGTGGAAGCCCGGGTCTTCCGGCCGGTCGAGATGACGCGTGCGATGGCCGATGATGGCGTCACCGACCGCGGTCAGCGTCCATTGCCGGCCGGTCTCGGCCTTCTTCCTGGTGAACCCGCCGCGCGCCATCCGTCCCTCTTTCGCATTCGCTGGAGCCGCGCCGAGACTACCCTGCGCCGTTCGCCGACGCCAACCGCGTTGATCCCGCATCGGCGCCCACCGCCTTCAGGAATTCCGCCAGCAGGCGGCTGACTTCCCCGGCTGCTCCTGCTGCACCCAGTGGCCGGCGCCGTCGACCAGATGGCAGCCCAGCATCCGGGTACAGGCGCGCTCCTGCATCGCTTCCATGGCGCCCGGCTTCTGGTGGATTCCCCAATCGCTGCGGCCGGCGATGAAGGCCGACGGCACGTCGATGGTGCGGCCCGAGAAGACCTCCAGCTCGGCATCGAAGCGGCCGGTGGTGCGGATGCGGTACCATTGCAGCCCGCCCTGGAAGCCGTTGCGCGCATACTCCTCGCTGTAGACCCGCAGCTCCTCGTCCGGCAGCCAGCGGCAGGCGGCGATCTCGGCCGCCGACGGCATCTCCTCGGCCACCGTCTCGGCCATGCCGCGGTCGAAATCCATGATGTAGTAGGTCGGCATCCGGGCCAGCTCCGGCGCGCTCCAGGATTGCAGGCGAACGGGCTCGTTGGCGCGCCAGTCGGCACTCTTGTGGTGATAATAGGCGCGCAGGAAATGATGGACGCCCTGCGGGCATTTCCACATGTCGTCGTTGGCCTCGCGGCCGGAATAGTACCATTGGTAATGCTTGCGCGGACGGCCGAGGGTGGCCAGGGCCCGGTGGATGTCCGTCGTCGTTGCCGTCGTGGCCGCACCCTTCGCGGTGTCGAATGGAATCGAGGGCGGGCCTGCAAAGGGCGCACTCATCAGGACCAGGGACCGGAACACGTCCGGCCGCACCAGTGCGGCGTAGGCCGCCACGGTGGCGCCGAAATCATGGCCGACCACGGACGCCACTTCGCGGTGGCCCAGCGCGAAGACCAGCCCCAGTGCGTCGCGCAGCAGGTTCAGGAAGCGGTAGGAATCGAGGTCGCCGTCATAGTCGGCGTCCCAGCCGCTGGTGCGGCCATAGCCGCGCTGGTCCGGGGCGATGACGTGATAGCCGGCGGCGGCCAGCGGCAGCATCACCCGGCGCCAACTGTAGGCGAGTTCCGGAAAGCCGTGCAGCAGCAGGACGGCCGGCCGCCCCCGCGTCTCCCAGCCGGCCTCCAGCACATGCATCCGCAGGCCGTTGACGCCGTCGACGAAACGGGAGCGCACGCCGGTCGGCAGGACCGTCGCGTCCAGGGGGTCGAGGTTCGTCATTACCTTCTCCGTCGCCTGGCCGGGCAGCAAGGGCTGCTGCCCGGCGGCGACGTTGCGGTCATCGGCCGCCGCCGGTCAAGGCGGCGGCCCGATGCAAGCACCGCGATGTTACGGCAGCGGCTTGATCACACCGCACGCAATGCGATCGCCGGCCCCGCCGATCGGCTGGGTCATGTGGTCGTCCGGATTGGCGTGGACGAGCAGGGCCGCGCCGTCCGCATCCAGGAGGTTGGCCCGCCCGCCCTTGCCGGACAGCGATGCCAGCGTCGAGAAAACCTCCGCCATCGCCTTACCGTCGCTGTGGACGTACACGTTCGGAAGATCGCCCGCGTCGGGCCCCTCGGGGTTCATGAGGCCGTGCTTCTTGCCGCCAGGATTGAGGTGGGCCTTGGAGGCGACGAACCCGTGGTCGTGATCCTCGCAGGTACCCACGGCATGAATGTGCATCCCCTTGTAGCCGGCCTTGAGCCCCTGCAATTCGACCCGGATCGAGATGCCTGTGGGGCCCTCGGTGAAGGTGGCGCTACCTGCCCGCCTGCCATCCGCGCCGATGATCTCGGCCGTGGCGCGCTCGGCCGCCTGGGCGGCGAAGGGAAGGAAAGTAGCGATCGCAGCGGCGAGGAACATCCTGGAACGGTCCATGTCGGCCTGGTCCTTTCTGGGTGGTGACGTACTGACCATCCGATAACGCGATGCCTGGCGGAACACTCCCGCCCTCAGCCCTTGCGCTCGCGCCGCCGGATCGACTCGCGATAGAGAATATAAAGCCCGCTGCCGGCGATAATCCCCATGCCGACGAAGGTCCAAAGGTCCGGTAGCTGGTCGAACAGCAGCCAGCCGACGAGCGTCGCCCAGACCAGGCTCAGATAGCCCATCGGCGACAGGAACGAGGGTGGGGCATGGGTGAAGGCGTGGATGTAGGCGAGATGGCCGAGGAAGCCGACGACGCCGACCGCGACCAGGCCCGCCCAGCCCCACAGGTCGGGCGGCGTCCACACGAAGGGGACCGCCGCCGTCGAGACGATGGTGCCGACGACGCCGGTATAGAAGATCGTCGTCAGCGGCGAATCGGTGGAGGCCAGCATCCGCGTGGTGATGTTGTAGAAGGCCATGGCGGCCGCGGTGATGAGCGGCAGGGCGACCGCCCAGTGCAGTTCCTCGAACCCCGGCCGCACCACCACGAGCACGCCAAAGAAGCCGACCGACACCGCGGCCCAGCGCCGCCACCCCACCTTCTCGGCCAGCAGCGGCACCGACAGCGCGGTGACCAGCAGCGGGCTGGCATGGTTGAGCGTGATCGCGTCGGCCAGCGGCAGGTAGCGCAGTGCCAGCACGAAGAGCGCGCTCGCCGCGAACAGCAGGGCCGAGCGCACGAGTTGCAGGCGGGGCCGGCCCGTTCGCGCCAGGTGGAGCTGCCCGCGCACCGCCAGCAGGACCAGCAGCGGCAGCATGTGGAAGAAATAGCGGCCCCAGGTGACCTGGATGAACGAGTACTTCGCCACCAGCAGCTTGGCGATGGTGTCGAGGAAGATGAAGGTCAGCCCCGCCAGCACCGCGAAGCCGACTCCGATCAGCAGGCTGCGACGCTCCTTCTCCGCGGCGGATTCCGACAGGTCCGTCATGCCAGCAGCCCGCGGGCGCCGTCCCAGGCCAGCTTGATCCCCGTCACCAGCAGCAAGGCATGGCAGATGCGAAAGAACAGCACCGGGTCGATCCGCCGGTGCAGCCAGAAACCGAGCGCCATGCCGAGCGGCGCCAGCGGCAGCAGGACGAGGCTGGTCGCGAGATTGCCCGGCGCGAGCTGGCCCAGCACCCAGTAAGGCCCGAGCTTGATCGCGTTGACGAAGGCGAAGAACACCACCGTGGTCGCGACGAACACCGTCTTGTCGAGCCGCTGCGGCAGCAGGTAGACCGACAAGGGCGGGCCGCCGGCATGGGCGACGAAGCTGGTATAGCCGGACACGGCCGACCAGAAGATGCCGGCAGCCCGGCCCGGCGGCGGCCGATCCCCGACGCGCCGGCCTTGCAGCGTCCCGATCCAGTGGCGGACGACGAACAGGATCGCGATGCCGCCGATCACCAGGCGGATCCCCGCCTCCGACAGCCAGCCGAAGGTGACGGTGCCGAGCGCGATCCCGATCAGGGCCGCCGGCAGGAGGAAGCGCAGCCGCCGCCCGTCATGGGCGGCGCGATAGCCCCAGAGGCCGATCAGGTCCATGGCGCAGAGGACGGGCAACATGATCGCGGCCGCCTGGGTCGGCGGGATCGCCAGCGACATCAGCGGCACCGCCAGGATGCCGGCCCCCGCCCCCAATCCACCCTTGGATACGCCGGTCAGCAGGAGCGCCGGAATGGCGAGGCAGTAGAACCAGGAATCGGCGATCACGCCCGGGGGAAGCTCTCGGAAGGAAGGGGGCAGCCTACGCCGCCGGGCGCGGCATTGCCATGACGATGCTCCCCCTGAGTCGCCCGACAGGAAACCCGGATCATCGTCCTTCGGGCTTCTTCAGCACTTGAATGCTGGTGCCCAAATGCCGGCTCGGCTCCATCCGCTCATGCAGCACACGAACGATCTCGACGAGGCCCGGCTCGACCGCGCGGTAGAAGATGACATGCACCGGCTCCGCGACCGCCGCCTCGCGGCTCTGGTTTAGGCTGTGCCGGAGGTGGAGACTGCGAAGCCCTTTCAGCAGGCCGGCCCGGTCAACGGTAGACCGCCCGTCCGGGTCGTCGGCGATCCGACGCATCGCGGCCGTCAGCAGTCCCCGGTAGCGGATGCGCGCTGCCGCGCCGTGCTGGATATTGCTGGTGCGCAGGACCGCTGCGATATCGGCTTTCGCCGGATCGGAAAGTCGATACCGCGCCACCGATCACCGACCGCCGGTCTTGGCGATATCGTCGAGATAGGCATCAAGGTCCGCATCGGCGACCTCCGTGAATTCACCACGATCGAGCGCGGCGATGCCGGCCTTCAACTGGGTACGCAGGAGATCGAGCTTCAATTCGTCCTGCTGCCATCGTTGCTGTAACCCGCGCACGGCGTCGCGCATGGCCTCGCTGGCATTCTGATACTTGCCGGTCCGGACCATCTCTTCGACGAAAGCATCCTGCTCGGCGGTGAGATTGATGTTTCGGGTAGGCATCGTGAAGCTCCGCTAATCCGCCCAGACGATATCTCGATTGGCAAATTTTGCCAACGTCAGACCATTCTCACCCCTGCCCCAACAAGGGCGACCGCGCGTCGCCGATCCGGATCGTCTTCATCCGGCCTCTCTCGCGCCGTTTGACATTGGCCAATCGCTTCGCCACCCTGGCCTGAATAACATACCAAGCGGTATGTGCCGACGACGGCACCCAGCCGCGGCCCAGCAGGACGGCGACGACCGGAGGAACGCCATGAAACGTCTCACGCTTCTCGCGACGGCGGCTGCCTTCGCGTTCGCGGGCACCGCAACGGCGCAGGAGCCGCCGAAGGACCCGCCCGTCATCAAGATCGGGGCCATCTTCGCCATGAGCGGACAGGCGAGCTGGTATGGGCAGGTGATGTCCCAGGGCATGCGCCTGGCGGTCGACGAGATCAACGCCAAGGGCGGCGTCGACGGGATCAAGCTCGAGGCGGTGATCGAGGACCACAAGGGTGCCGGTGGCGCCGAAGGGGTGGCCGCCATCAACCGCCTGATGTCGATCCACGGCGTGAAGGCGGTGATGACCTCGTTCACCGGGCCGACGCTGGGCATCGCGCCCATCGCCGACCAGAACAACATCTTCATCATCAATGGCGGCGGCGTCGGGGTGAAGATGGTGGGCGCCTCGAAATACATCGTCCACAACCGCTCGCTCAGCTCCGACCTGGCGCTGGGCGCCTTGCAGGTCGTGCAGGAGATGGGGCTGAAGAAGATGGGCCAGCTCCACTGGAAGAACGATGTCGGCGACTACATCGTCTCGACCGTCGAGCCGGTGTGGAAGAAGGGCGGCGGCACCATCGTCGCGACCGAGGCCGTGCCGCAGGGTGCCACCAACATGGACACCCAGGTCGCCAAGGTGCGCGCGGCCAACCCCGACGTGATCGGCATGTGGATGTTCACCCCGGAGGTCGGCCTGGCCGTCAAGCGGGTGCGCGAGTTCGGCATGAAGCAGCCGATGATCGGGGTGGAGTTCACCGCCAACGACGCCAAGGTCGCCGGCGCCACCGCCGAGGGCTTCCTCTACATCAACGACTTCTTCAAGCCGTCGGACGACCAGCCCTGGTCGAAGCAGTTTGCGGAGGCCTATGAGAAGCGCTGGGGGCAGGCGCCGGAATTCTATGCCGCCAACTACTATGAGGGCGTCTACGTCATCGCCGAACTGGTGAAGCGGTCGCGCAAGAAGGGCGGCGACTACATCAATGGCGAGCGGCTGAAGGCGGCCCTCTATGAGAACCCCAAGGTCGACAGCGTCTATGGCGGCCAGATGACCTTCCAGGCGAACGGCGTCGCCCAGAAGCGGGTGGCCCTGTTCAAGGTCGAGGACGGCAAGGGCGTGTTCCAGAAGTTCGTCGAGCTGAAGTAGGCGCCGACCGGGGGGCGGCCGCGACGCCGCCTCCCCTCGCCCGCCCCGCCCTCCCCACCTGATCGGCGCCGATGGATCTCGTCCTCCAGCTCTTCGCCAACGGCGTCATCAACGGCAGCCATTACGCGCTGCTCGGCGTCGGCTTCGGCATCATCTACGGGCCGACCAAGATCACCCATTTCGCCTTCGGGCCGATCTTCGCCATCGGCGCCTATGGCTGCTGGGCGACGGCCGTGCTGGTGGGCCTGCCCTTGGCCCTGGCGGCGGTCTGCGGCGTCGCTGCCGCAGCACTCACCGGCGTCCTCTCCTATCTCTGGCTCTACCGCCCGTTCGAGCGCCGCGGCAGCTCGCACCTGGTGGTGCTGATCGCCTCGCTCGGGCTGTTCATCACCCTGGAGAACCTGATCGGCATCCTCTTCGGCACCGACACCAAGGTCATCCCCGGTCTCAGCCCCGATATCTTCCTGTGGGGGCCGGTGGTCCTCACCTCGATCCAGCTCTGGCAGGTGGCGGCCCTGGCCCTGGCGGCGCTGCTGCTCTTCGCCTTCCTGCGTCGGTCGCGCCACGGCAAGGCGCTGATGGCGATGACCGACAATGGCGAGATGGCGCAGATCATCGGCATCGACACGGTGCGCGTCTCGCTCATGGCCTTCGCGGTCGGGTCGGCGGTGGCCGCCGTGCCCGCGATCCTCATCCTCTTCAAGGAGGGTGCGACGCCGCATATGGGCTTCATCGCCGTCTTCATGGCCTTCGTCGCGGTCATCGTCGGCGGCATCGGCTCGTTCAAGGGCGCCATCATCGGCGGCTACGCCGTCGGCATCGTCGAGAATATCGGCATGTGGAAGCTGCCGACGGAATGGCAGTCGACCATCGCCTTCGTCGTCCTCTTCCTCATCCTCCTCTTCCGGCCGAGCGGCCTCTTCGGCCGGCGGGTGCGATGAGGATGATCGGCGTGCGTCGGCTAGCCCTCTTGTCGCCCGCCGGTCGCGGCTAGGGCGGCCCGGATGGACTATCTCCTGCACATCCTGGTGATGGTCGCGCTCTATGCGATCCTGGCCGGCTCCTTCAACCTGCTGATCGGCTTCTCCGGCCTCTTCGCCCTGTCCCAGGCGGCCTTCTTCGGCGTCGGCGCCTATGCGACCGCGATCCTGGCGACCGGCTACGGCCTGCCCTTTCCCTGGCCGCTCCTGATCGGCATCGGCATTGCGGCCCTGGTCGGGCTGGCGATCGGGCTGCCGGCGCTGCGCGTCGGCGGCGAGTACCTGGTCATCATCACGCTGGCCCTTCAGATCATCGCGGTCGCGGTGATGCTGAACTGGACCCAGCTCACCGGCGGGACCCAGGGCATCGGCAACATCCCGCGCGTCACCATCGCGGGCATCCGGCTGGATACGGCGGGCAAGTTCCTGCCCCTGGCGACGGCGGTCGCAGCACTTTCCCTGTGGGTCGCCTGGCGGCTCGGCGCCTCGCCCTTCGGCCGGGCGCTGCGCGCCATGCGCGAGAACGAGGAGGCGGCCCAGGCGGTCGGCAAGAACGTCGTGGCGATGAAGCTCATCGTCTTCGCGGTGTCGGCCGGCATCGCCTCGGTGGCGGGCGGCCTCTATGCCCACTACATCGCCTTCGTCAGCGCCGTCTCCTTCACCATCGAGACCACCATCTACATCCTGGCCATGGTCATCCTGGGCGGCACCGGCAACCTGCTGGGGTCGGTCCTGGGGGCCGCGATCCTGGTCGTGCTGCCGGAGTTGCTGAAGTTCGTCGACCTGCCGCCGGACATCGCGGACAAGCTGCGGCAGGTGATGTACGGCGTCATCCTCATCGTCATGCTGCGCCTGCGCCCCGAAGGGCTGCTGCCGGAGCATGACGCGAAGCGGGCGCGCGTCCCGGCCGGCCTGGGCGACGACGGGCTGGGCCCCCTGGCGCCGCCGGCCGCGGCGGACGGTGCGGTCACCGTCGAGGGCCGCGACCTGATGAAGAGCTTCGGCGGCATCGTCGCCGTCCGCGACTTCTCGATCGACCTGCAACGCGGCCGCATCGTCGGGCTGATCGGCCCCAACGGCGCCGGCAAGACCACCGCCTTCAACCTCCTGACGGGATTCCTCAAGCCCAATGCCGGCACCGTACGCTTCCGCGACCAGGTCATTTCCGGCCGCAGCCCGCATGAGATCGTGCGGGCCGGCATGGCGCGGTCGTTCCAGGACCTGAAGCTCTTCCGCAAGATGACGGTGCTGGACAATGTCCGGGTCGCCCTGCCGCGGCAGAAGGGCGACAGCCTGGCCCAGGTCTATTTCCTGCCCTGGGTGGTGCGCGCCGAGGAGCGGCGGAATCTCGACCGGGCCATGGCCGTGCTGCGCTTCGTCGGGCTGGAGGCCCAGGCGGGCGAGCTGGCCGAGAACCTGTCCTACGCCGAAGAGAAGCTGCTGGTGATCGCGCGCCTATTGGCGACCGGGGCGGAGGTGCTGCTGTTCGACGAGCCGCTGTCCGGGCTCGACCCCGGCACCATGGAGGGCATATTCCCGATCATCCGGCGGCTGGCCGAACAGGGCAAGACGATCTGCATCATCGAGCATAATCTCGACGTCATCCGCGGCCTCTGCGACTGGGCGGTCTTCCTCGACGAGGGGCGCAAGATCGCCGAGGGCACGCCGGAGACGCTGATCGCCGACCCGGTGCTGGCGGAGCGGTACTTCAAATGACCGAGCCCATGCTGCAAGCCGCCCCCATGCTGCAAGCCACGGGTGTTGCCGCCGGCTATGGCCGCAAGCGCATCGTCCACGGCATCGACCTGGCGGTCGCCAAGGGCGAGGTGCTGCTGGTGCTGGGCCATAACGGGGCCGGCAAGACGACCCTGATGCGCGCCCTCTTCGGCCTCCTGCCGCCGGGCGAAGGGACGATCCGCTACGAGGGCCGCGACATCACCGGCCGCCGCCCGGCCGAGAACGTGGCCGACGGCATCGCCTTCATCCCCCAGGGCCACGGCATCTTCCGCAGCCTGACGGTGCGCGACAACCTCGACCTCGGCGCCTTCGTCGAACACGACCAGTCGAAGCTGGCCCAGCGCCTCGACACCGTCCATCGCATGTTCCCGATCCTGAAGGAGCGCGCCCAGCAGATCGGCGGCACCCTGTCGGGCGGGCAGCAGCAGATGCTGGCGATCGGCATGGCGCTGATGCACGGTCCCCGCCTCGTCATCCTCGACGAACCGTCGATCGGGCTTGCCCCCAACCTCGTCGACAAGGTGATGGACGCGATCCGCTACATCAACCAGACCATGGGGACGACCATCCTGATGGTCGAGCAGAACGTGAAGTACAGCCTGCCCATCGCGTCGCGCGTGGCGGTGCTGAAGACCGGCCGCAAGATCTATGACGGCCCGCCCGACCCGCTGCATGACCGGGTCGAGCTGATGAAGCTGTTCTAGGGAAGGAACCCGAGATGCCGCCGAACCCGCGCTGGAAGAACCGCCCCGAGGGCTCCACCTGGGGCGACTGGGGCCCGGACGACCAGCTCGGCCGCCTCAACCTGCTGACCCCGGAGCAGGTCAAGAAGGGCGTCGCCGAGGTCCGGGAGGGCATCCCTTTCTGCCTCTCCCTGCCGCTCGACTATCCGGGTGAGGCCAAGCTGAACCCGCGCCGCCACCCGCCGACCTTGCAGCCGACGCTGCGCGACGGCCGGCCGGTGCTGAACTTCCCGCTCAGCCTGACCAACCCCTCGCACATGGACGTCATCAGCGACGATGCGGCGCTGATCCACCTGCAATATTCGACGCAATGGGACAGCTTCGCCCATGTCGGCCAGCAGTTCGACGCCGACGGCGATGGCAAGCCCGAGATGGTCTACTACAACGGCTTCCGCGCCTGGGAGCACATCATCGGCCCGGTCGAGTATCGCGGCGACCAGCAGGTGCAGCGCAGCGAGCCGACCGGCGCACGCAAGCTCGGCATCGAGAACATGGCCGCCAAATGCGTCCAGGGCCGGGCCGTGATGATCGACCTCTTGACCCATTATGGCTGGGACCGCACGGTGGTCGGCTACGACCAGTTGATGCGCGCGATCGAGAAGGACCGGGTCACGGTCGAGCCCGGCGACATGGTGTGCCTGCGCACCGGCTTCTCGGACCTGCTGCTGCAGATGAACAAGAAGCCCGACGCCGGGAAGCTGGAGCGCTCCTGCGCCGCCCTGGACGGGCGCGACGAGCGCCTGCTGCAATGGATCAGCGACAGCGGCCTGGTCGCCCTCATCGCCGACAACTACGCGGTCGAGCACTACCCGGCCCTGGAGACCACCCAGGACCCGTGCTGCGCCCTGCCGCTGCACGGCCATTGCCTGTTCAAGCTGGGCGTCCATCTGGGCGAGATCTGGCACCTGTCGCCCCTCGCCGACTGGCTGCGCGCCCACGGCCGCCACCGCTTCTTCCTGACCGCCCCGCCGCTGCGCCTGCCGGGCGCGGTCGGGTCACCGGCGAACGCGATCGGGACAGTGTGAGCTGACCATCGGCGCCGTCGTGTAGACTGGCGCCGATGCTCAAGCGCTTCACCTTCGTGCGCGAGGATCGGCCCGGCGCGGCCTGGGCCGCGCGCTTCGCCTGCGGGCGGGAGGCCGCCCGCCGCTGGTACCTGGGCGACGGCCTGGCACCCCCACCGACCGCCGCCGAATGCCGTGCCGCCCTATCCCGGCACATGCCGGAACTGGTGCCGCACTACGACCGCGCCTGCGCGCTGGTCGGCGACGACGACCTGGCCCACCGCATGTTGAGCCACTACCGGCCGCCGCCGGTCGTCTTCGGTTGCAGCCAGGCGGTGTGGCTTGGCGCGGGCGGACCGGCCTTGGTCCGCAACATGGACTTCCCGCTCGACCTGATCACCGATCGCTTCGAGGCAACGTCATGGTCGGGGCGCGAGGTGATCGCCAAGGCCCAGCGGCCCTGGGGCGGCTGCCTCGACGGCATGAACGCGGACGGGCTGGTCGCCAGCCTGACGGCCGGCGGCGGCCGCGCCCAGGGCCTCGGCTTCTCCGTCATCCTGATGCTGCGCTATGTGCTGGAAACCTGCCGCCGGGTGGAGGACGCGATCGCCGCACTCAGTCGGATTCCGATCGCGCTGTCGCAGAACGTGACCCTGCTCGACCGGTCCGGCGACTACGCGACCCTGTTCCTGGGGGCCGACCGTGCGCCGGCCGTGTCGCGGGTCCCGGTCTGCACCAACCACCAGGAGACCGTCCCCTCGCCGCCATCGGCCGCCATGGCACGCTCGGTCGAGCGGCACCGGGTGCTGATGCAGGCGCTGGACGATCCGGCCACCACCTTACCGAACCTGACCGACCGCTTCCTGCGGCCGCCGATCCATTCCCGCCGGATCGGGTTCACGACCGCCTACACCGCGGTCTATCGCCCGGCCGACGGACGGGTCGACTATCTGTGGCCGGGCAAGCGCTGTTCCCAGCGCATCGGCGGGTTCGAGCCGGGCGAGTACATGCATGATTTCGGGGAGCTGGACTGAAGCCGCCATCGCCGCCGGCGAGATTTCATGGTTCGTCAGGCTCACCATGAGGAGAAGTCTGTGCTTTGGCCCTCAGCAACCATTAAGAGCTGGCGGTGATTTTCTGCCAGTTTGATCCGCG
>CAZQOA010000095.1:0-10531 GCA_964594715.1 uncultured Rhizobiaceae bacterium
ATCTTGTTGACGGCGACGACGACGTGTCGGATGCCGAGCAGATGGGCGATATAGGCGTGCCGGCGGGTCTGGGTCAGCACGCCCTTGCGGGCATCGACCAGCAGGACGGCGAGGTCGGCGTTGGAGGCGCCGGTCGCCATGTTGCGGGTGTACTGCTCGTGGCCGGGGGTGTCGGCGACGATGAACTTGCGCCGCGTCGTGGCGAAATAGCGATAGGCGACGTCGATGGTGATGCCCTGTTCGCGCTCGGCTTCCAGCCCGTCCACCAGCAACGCCAGGTCGACGTCCTCGCCGGTGGTGCCGTGGCGGCGGCTGGCCCGGGTCACGGAATCGATGTGATCGTCGAAGATCACCCGGGTCTCGTAGAGCAGGCGGCCGATCAGGGTCGACTTGCCATCGTCGACCGAGCCACAGGTGAGGAAGCGCAGGAGGCCGCGCCCCGCGACCGGGGCCTGCGCGGTCGCGCCGGCATGGATCTTCTCGAGCGTCGTCATCAGAAGTAGCCTTCGCGCTTCTTGCGCTCCATCGACGCCTGCTCGTCATGGTCGATCAGGCGGCCCGATCGCTCCGAGCGGCGGGCCTCCATGATCTCCTGGACGATCTCCTCCAGGGTGGCGGCCGAGGATTCGGTGGCGGCGGTCAGGGGATAGCAGCCGAGCGTGCGGAACCGCACCAGCCGCCCCTCCGGCACCTGGCCGGGCTCCAGCGGCAGCCGCTCGTCGTCGGCCATGATCAGCATCCCGTCGCGCTCCACCACCGGGCGCACCGCGGCGAAGTACAGCGGCACGATCGGGATCCGTTCGGCCAGGATGTATTCCCAGATGTCGAGCTCGGTCCAGTTGGACAGCGGGAAGACCCGGATCGATTCCCCCGCGGCGATGCGCGTGTTGTAGAGGTGCCAGAGTTCCGGGCGCTGGTTCTTCGGGTCCCAGCCATGGCTGGCGGACCGGAACGAGAAGATGCGCTCCTTGGCTCGGCTGGCTTCCTCGTCACGCCGGGCGCCGCCGAAGGCGGCATCGAAGCCATGCGCCGTCAGCGCCTGCTTCAGGGCCTCGGTCTTCATGACGTGGGTGTAGTAGGACGAGCCGTGCTCGAACGGGTTGACGTTGCGGGCCAGCCCGTCGGGGTTGGTGTGGACCAGCAGTTCCATGCCCAGGCGCCGCGCGGTGTCGTCGCGGAAGCGGATCATCTCCCGGAACTTCCAGGTCGTGTCGACATGCAGCAGCGGGAAAGGCGGCTTCGCCGGGAAGAACGCCTTCGTCGCCAGGTGCAGCATCACCGAGGAGTCTTTGCCGATCGAATAGAGCATGACGGGGTTGCGGAACTCCGCCGCGACCTCGCGCATGATGTGGATGCTTTCGTCCTCGAGCCGCTTCAGATGCGAACTCCGGTCGAGTGTCACCGCCTGTACCTCACTTCGAAAATCACTGGCCGGGCCGACCATCGCACATCGGCGATTCGTTCCCGAGGGGCCTCTATGGGGCAAGATCGCGCGGCAATCCAGAAGACTTGCCGTCCGGCCATGCCTCCGATCGGACTGGCCGCTAGAGCTTCCTGCCGACCACCCAGGTCACGATCGGCCAGTTGGGCTCGTTCCTGATCGCCAGCTTGTGCAGCGGATGGGTCTCGTCCTGGGGGATGCGCGACATCCGGAACCCGGCATGGATCAGCGCCCATGCCTCGCGATTGCCCCAGCCCCCCGCCTCGAGCACTTCGCACCCCGCCTTCTTCGCCAGCAGGCTCAAGGCGTCCGGCGTGAAGCGCCAGAAGTCCTTCGGCACGCCATGTACCTCGTTGATGAAACAGGTCGTATGGCAGATGACGCCGCCGGGCTTGACGACGCGTGCGGACTCGCCGAAGGCGGTGAAGGGGTTGCCCTCGATATGCTCCATCACCTGGTCGGATATGCAGAAGTCGAACATCCCGTCATCGAACTTGAGGTCGAGGATGTTGTGTTCGGGGTAGTTGGCTTCGATGTAGGTGCAGTTCCGCAGGCCGAGGATCTTTCCGAACCATGCCGAATTGGAGATTGCGAGGCATTCTTTTCCTTTCTCGTCATACGAGGAAAGGATGCCGCCCAAGGTGCGATACATCGAGAACCGGGTGATGTGCCATCCGTCGGCATCGCGCAGGGAATAGGCGATCAACTCCTTGATGGTGTTCTCGCTGAAACCCAACATCACGTTCCCCTTCAGTACCTATGCGGTTTGCTTTCCCCTGGCCTCGCTCAGGAGGGGCAGGAAGACCTCGAACTCCGCCCCGTGCTGCCAGTTGCGGGCTTCGATATGACCCCCCAGGTCGCGCACCGTCCCGTGGCAGATGGACAGGCCCAGGCCCAGCCCCTTGCCGACCTCCTTGGTCGTGAAGAACGGCTCGAAGGCGCGGCGGAGGATGGTCGGGTCGAGGCCGGTGCCGGTGTCGCGCACCCGGATCGAGACGCGCGGCTCGGCCGCCCGTTCCGTCACCAGGACATCGATGCGGTCGCCGCCCTCGGGCACGTTCCGGCTCTCGGCGTGGCGCTGGTAGATCGCGTCGCGGGCGTTGACGACGAGGTTGATCGCGACCTGTTCCAGCAGTCCCGGCTGGCCCAGCACCAGGCAGTCGAGGCCGTTGCCGCCGACCGTGAGCGTGATCCCGAACGCCCGCAATTCGGCGTGCAGGGGGCGCAGCGCGTTCTCCAGGGCGTCGCCGATGCGCAGGCGCGTCGGTGATGCGGCCTCCTTGCGGCCAAGCTGGCGCATCCGGTGGACGATGCCGGCGGCGCGGTGGGTCTGCTCGACGATGTCACGCAGCTTGATCAGGGCGCGTTCCGAGACCACGGCCGTGGTCGCCACCTGGTCCATCAGGTTCTCGGCCGCCAGGCCGATGACGTGCAGGGGCTGGGTCAGCTCGTGGGCGACGGCCGCCGACATCTCGCCCAGCGCCACCAGGTTGGCGGTTTCGATCAGGCGCGTCTCGCTGTGCTTGCGCTCGGTGATGTCGATCATCACGCCCACCGCTTCGCGCGGCAGGCCCTCGGGGCCGTCGATGACCCGCAGCTCCTGGTAGACCCAGCGATAGGGGCCATCCTTCTCCGGGTCGCGCAGCCGGAACTCCCCGGTGAAGCCGCCGGTCTCGGCGATCCGCTCCAGCTCGGTGCGGACCCGCGGCGCATCCTCGGGGTGAAGGTAGGAGGCCCACCAGTCCGGGGTCAGCGCGCCGCTCGGCCGATGCCCCAGGATGGGCTCGATCGATCGGGTGACGAAGGAGGGGGCGGCATTCTCGGTCGAGAGGTCGAGGATATAGACGACGATCGGGGTGTGGGTCGCGATCGTCTCCATCCGCCGGCGCATCAGGCTGGCCTCGGCGGCTTCGCGCTCGAGGGCTTGCGAAAGACGGCCGATATCCTGCTCAAGCAGGCGGATCTCGGCGATGCCGGATTCGGTGCGCGGTGCGAAGTGGAAGCCGGGGCCGACCGAGATCGCATCGCGCATCAGGTCGATGCGGCGGGCGGTCGCGGTCGATAGGAACCCGGCCGTCAGCACGCCGACCCCGCAGATGCCGACCACCAGCAGCATGGTGTCGAGCACCGCCCGGTGATGGCGCTGGATGACGTCGGTGACCGCCATGGTCGCGGTCAGCCGCAGCCCCGGGAAGGTGCTGGACAGCGTCTCGGCGCAGAACATCGGCGAGGTCCAGGCCAGAATCGGCGCCACCATCGGGCGCAGGTCGGGCGTCTCCGGCCCCGGCGAGCCGTCGGCGCGCAGCGGCAGGCAGTGCCAGTCGAGCTGGGCCAGCCGGGTGGTGACACCGCTGGGGTCTGCATAGACGGTGCCGTCGGCATCGCGCAGGACGATGGCGGCACCGCGCACGCCCAGCCGGTCCAACCGCTCGGACACCGCCGACGGCTCCAGCGTCGCGATGGCGGTGCCGCGGCGCCCGGCCCGCTCGACCGGGATGGTCACCGTCGCCAGGGGCATCCCGGCGGGGGCCGCGTGCCCGTCCCAGCGCCAGATTTCCGAACCGGCCTCGTCGCGCACCTCGATGCGGCTGAGGACCCGCCTTGCCTCCGCTGCCACCTCCGGCGTGGGGCCGTCGTCGGAGGCGGCGCTGACCACCGCCTGCACCATCAGGGCGACATCGTCGCGCAACCGATCGAGCGCCGATTCCGCCTGGTCGCGCACCCGCACGACGCCGGCGACGCGATCCTCGACCAGGGTCTGCCAGTAGAGCCGGGCGTCGACGCCGAGGATGAGGATGCCGGTCGAGATGGCGACCACGGACACGATCGCGCTGATCGCGGCCCGCAGCGGGATCGGCGGGTTCTTGCTGGGCCGGCTGCCGCCGAGCTGCACCAGCATTCCGGCGACACAGGCGAGGCTGACCGAGAAGAAGCTGCCGAGCCCCTGCTGGAGGGCAGCCAGTATCGCCGGCACGATGCGGAAGTCGGACAGGAAATGGTAGCCGAGGAAGGCCGCCGGCAGGCCCAGCGTCGCCCAGTAGATGGCGTCGGCCGAGACCAGGTCGAAGCCGCGGCGCCGCGCCAGCAGGGCGACGATGGGGATTTCCACCGCCGTCACGGCCCACGCGAAGGGATGGTTCCATACCAGCAGCAGATGGGCCGGCGCGATCAGCCCGCCCAGGGTGGCGCCGGCGACCGAGCGCGGCATCAGGAGGAAGGGCAGGAACGACCCGACATGGAATTCCACGCCCCAACCGACCGTGAGCGGGATGCGGTTGATGCCATAGCCGAGCAGGCCCAACGCTACTCCGAGCAGGAGGTCGCGCAACTGCCCGCTGGAGCCGATCGGGATGCGGCGAAGGAATCGACCTGGCGACATCGTCCCTCGCGGCGGACGGCTGAAGCGCTTCAGGCGCCGGTCTGATCGCGTGGAGGGGCCATGCTGATGACACCCAGGTAACGCAGGATGCGTTGCATCGCGTCTTCGGTCAATTCGACGAAGATACGCCGGCGGTCGTCGCGGTCGCGCCGTCGGCGCACCAGCCCCGACCGCTCCAGGTCCTGGAGGCGGCGGAGTGCGGTCGACTGCGGCACGCCCGCGGCCAGGCAGACGGACGAGACGGATATCTCCTTGCTCGACAGCTTGGCCAGCGTCAGGTCGAGCAGCATGTCCCACGCCGGATCGGCGAACAGATGCTGGGGAAAGTGCCGGTCGCGCGCCTGCCGCGACTGGATGACCTGGACCACGCGCGCCTTCATGTCGGCCATGCGGTCGGGCGAAGTGTCGGCGGGCCCGGCCGGAATCGGGGCATGGGCCGCGGGGCCGGGCTCCTCCAACTGCGGGACGCCGACCAGCGCGGTGCGCTGCGTCGAGGCCGAGGTCGCCTGCCAGCGCGCCACGATGGGCAGCAGCGACTGGATGGAGGTGATGGCGCGATCGGCCTCCACCCGCTGCACCGCCCGGCGGACGGCCGCCAGGAAGTCCGAGCGGCGAACCGGCTTCAGGAGGAAATCCGAGGCTTCCAGCCGCAACGCTGCCAGCGCCGCGCTGATCTCGCCATAGCCGGTCACGAAGATGAACTGCGGCGACGGCCCCGTGCGCTTCATCTGACGGACGATCGAGGCGAAGCGGAGCCCGTCCATCTCCGGCATGCGGATGTCGGCCACGACCAATCCCACCTCGGGGTGGTCCTCGAGCATGGCGAGGCCGCGGACCGCGCTGGTGGCGGTGTGGCTGTGGATACCGATCGAATCCAGCATGTCGACATATTCCCGCAGGATCTGCGGGTCATCGTCCAACAGCAGGACCGGCACCGATGGCGTCGCTTCGGGAACGGGGGGGGGCGCTCCGGTGCCCGGCGCCGCCTGGGCTTCCCCAGATTGCACCGTGTCATGCTCCCGCTCGGGGTGAGGGTTCATGGCGGTGTCTGGAAAGGTCAATACGCGCTCCCGTCCTGTCGCTTGGCTAAATCCATCATCACTCGTTGTCATGGATACCGCAGATTACCGGCCGACGTCACCGGATGCACAGCTATCAACGCAGATTTGGCCGGTACCGCACGCATTCAACCCATTCTGGGATGTTTGTCCGCCGCGCCGCCCGGCAGGCGATTCTGACAGGAATCTGGAAACATCGTCCCAGCCCCGGCACTATCCCAACGACGAGCTGCCCGAAAAGGTTCTCCAGGCCGGCCAAGGAAAGGCGACATGACCCAGCATATCGGAATCGTCGCCTGCTCCGCCGAAGGGGCGGCCCTTTGCTATCGGACCATCTGTGCGGAAGGTGCAGCACTCCTGGGGCCCCACGCCCATCCCGAGATCTCGATGCACACGCCCTCGCTGGCCGAATATGTGGACTGCCTCCAGCGCGGCGACTGGCAGGGCGTGGGCCGGCTGATGCTGTCCTCCGCCGGCAAGCTCGCGCGCAGCGGCGCCGATTTCCTGATCTGCCCCGACAACACCATCCACCAGGCGATGGCCTACGTCGAACCGCGATCGCCGCTGCCCTGGCTCCACATCGCTGAAGTGGTGTCCGCCCAGGCCGCCCAGGCCGGCTTTCGCCGCCTCGGCCTGACCGGAACCCGTTGGCTGGTCGAGAGCGAGGTCTATCCGGAAAAGCTCGGGGCGCGCGGGTTGGAGCATGTCCGGCCAAGCGTGGCCGAGTGCCACGAAATCAACCGCATCATCATGGATGAGCTGGTCTGCGGCGTCTTCCGGCCGGCGGCGGTCGCCTTCTTTCAGCAGGTCATCCAGGGCATGCGGGATGGGGGCTGCGATGCCGTCATCCTCGGCTGCACCGAAATCCCATTGATCATCGACGACCGGAATTCCCCGCTGCCGACGCTGGATTCCACCCGGCTGCTGGCGCGGGCGGCGCTGCGCCGGGCCGTCCAGGGGGCGGCCGTGCCGGCATAGGTGGGCGTCGCCGCTATTCGCCCCGTCCGGCCCAGGTCATCTCGATGTCGGGCAACCCTTCCTCGTTGCCGGCCCCGCTGCTGCCGCCGGTCACGACGAAGCCGTGCCGGAGGTAGAAGCGCCGGGCGTCCATGTTCTGCTCGAAGACATGCAGCACCAGCCGCCGCCCGGAAGCCTGGGCTGCCGTGACCAGTGCCGCGCCGACCCCGCGCGACTGCGCACCCGGCGCCACATAGAGATGCTCCAGCGTGGCCTGGCCGAGGGCGGCGAATCCGACCGGCGCGCCGTCCAGGACGGCCACCAGCACCCGGGACCGGGCAAGCACGACATGCTCGACCCACCATCGCGTCTGGTCGTCGGTATGGAGCGTGGGCAGATAGGCCATGGACGCGCGGCGGGCAGCGAGGAAGATCGCCGTCAAGGCACCGGCATCGGCCCCGTTCGCCGGCCGGATGCCGATCAGCGCGGGCGGCACAGCTCCACCAGCCGGTCGAGCGGCAAGGCGTGGACCACACGGCCTTGCTGGCCGGTCATGGTCTGGGCCATGCACATGGCGTTGACGATGGCCTCTTCCACGGCCTCCGCGACGCCGTTGAAGAGCTGGCTCATATGGGCGTTGGGCAGCATGCGGATGCCCTCCACCGGGCGCTCCGGCTGCGACTGCACCGCGTTGCCCGTCGAGAAGGCGAGGAAGAGGTCGCCGCTGCCGTTGGCGCCGGTGCCGCCGACCCGGCCGAGGCCCACCGTCGCGCGCTGGGCCAGCCGCGTGCATTGCAGCGGCAGCAGCGGGGCGTCGGTCGCGACGATGATGATGATCGAGCCGTCCTCGTCGCGTGGCAGCGGGACCACCTGGCGGGTGATGGTGCGGCCGACCGGGACGCCGGCCACCGTCAGCTCCACCCGCTTGCCGTAGTTGGCCTGGACCAGTGCCCCCACCATGTAGCCGCCGCTCGGCGTCTCCACCCGGCGCGATGCGGTGCCGATGCCGCCCTTGAACTCGTGGCAGATCATGCCGGTGCCGCCGCCGACATTGCCCTCGGCCACCGGCCCGGTACCGGCGTCGGCCAGCGCCTGGTGCAGGTGGGCGGCCGTCACGCGAGGCTGCGAGCCGTCGCTGAGCCAGGCGTCGCTCGTCTCCGCCACCAACGGCTGCACCCCGGCCGCATAGGGGGCATGGAGGAAGCGGTCCTGGATCAGGGCGTCGCGCATCGCGCCCACGGAATAGGTCGAGGTGATGGCGATGGGCGACGCGAGAAGCCCCGATTCCTCGATCCAATGGACGCCGGTCATCTCGCCGAAGCCATTGAAGCGGTGGAACCCCGCGAATACCTGGCTGCGATAGGGCAGGTCGGCGGTCGGCAGTACGACGGTGACGCCGGAACGCGCCGTGGCCGGCCCGTCCTCGATCACGGTCGCATGGCCGACGCGCACGCCGGGGACGTCGGTGATGGCGTTGTGGCGGCCGGTCGGCAGGCGGCCGACGACGATGCCGAGGTCACGCAGGCGGGCGCGGGCGGACATGGCGGATTTCCGTTCGACAGGGGGTGGGCAGCAGGGGCGGTCAGCAGGGGGTGGCGAGGCCGTAGATAATGCGCCGGCCGCCGTAATAGTCCGCTTCGCCGATCGGGTGCATCCCAATCTTGCGCGCGACCCCCGCCGAGGCGGCATTGTCCGGATGGATGATGGCGACGATGGCGCCATAGCCGGGTGTCATGGTTGCGTGGCGCAGCACGGCCGCGGCCGCCTCCGTGGCCAGCCCTTCGCCCCAGGCGCGCCGCACGAGGCGCCAGGTGATCTGGTTTCCCGTCGCGTCCGGCTTGGGGCAGATGGAACAGAGCCCGATGAGACCGGGCTGGTCGCGGCGCTCGATCGCCCAGTTGTCGGCCACGCCGGCCGCGATGCGCCCGGTCACCCAGGCGCGGTGTGCCTCCGGATCGGGTGGCCCGCCGAGGAAGCGTTGCACCTCGGGATCGGCATCCATGGCCATGATCGCGTCGATGTCGGCCGCCGTGCGGGCGCGCAGGCGCAGGCGCGGGGTGTGGAGGTCAGGCTGGGGCATCGGCTCCTCCGTCATGGCCCGTGGAACGAGAATAGAGCGTTGCGGGATGATGGCATAGGATCGCCGGGCATAGGATGGTCGGGCATTTGGGGGACGGGAGGGACGATGAGGGGCGTCGTGGTGTGTCCGCAGCCGCGGGCGGCGGATGTCGGGGCCGATATCCTGCGCAAGGGCGGCACCGCGTTCGATGCGGCGGTCGCCACCGCCTTCGCGCAGATGGTGGCCGACCCCTTCATGTGCGGGCTGGGAGGGATGGGGACGCTGCAGTTCTTTCGCGGCGAGGACCATGGCTCCGGCATGATCGATTTCCACACCCGCGCCGGGTCCAAGGTGCGGCCGGACATGTGGGCCGCCGACATCCGCGGCCGGACGGAGATCTCGGCCTACTCGATCTTCGACGACCTGCGCAGCGACATCGGCTATGGCGCGATCATGACGCCCGGCACCGTCGCCGGCCTGTGGGAGACCCATCGCCGCCTGTGCTCGCGGCCCTGGGCGGAGCTGATTCGGCCCGCCATCGCCATGGCCCGCGAGGGGTTGCAGGTGACGCCCTTCGTCCATGATTTCTGGGCCCGCCCGCCGATGCCGGGGGTCGCCGACGGGATGCGCCGGATCGGGGCGACCGATGCCTGCCGCCGGATTTTCCTGCACCCCGAGGGTCGCCTCTGGCGGGTGGGTGAGGTGCTGCGCAACCCCGACCTCGCGGACACGCTGGAGGCCCTGGCCGAGGGCGGCGCCGACCTCTTCTATCGCGGCGCGATGGCCGACCGGATCGTGGATGATTTCGCCGCCAACTGCGCCTTCATCACCCGGTCCGACCTGGAATCCTATGCCGTGCGCCGGTCCGTCCCGATCGAGGGTTCCTATCGCGGCTTCCAGGTGCTGTCGAATCCGCCGCCAGGCAGCGGCGCCTCGCTGATCGGCATGCTGAACATCCTGGAGAACTTTCCGCTGGGTGCCTTCGAGCATGGCTCTGCCACCCATCTCGACCTGGTCGCGCGGGCGATGGCGGCCGCCCATGCCGACCGCGAGGAATGGCTGGCCGATCCCGACTTCGTCGATGTGCCGGTCGACCTCCTTACCTCCAAGGAGCGGGCCGCGGAGTGGGCCGGGCGCATCCGCCGCGGCGAGTTCCTGGGCCCGGTCGCGGCGACGCCACCTGCCTGCACCACCCATGTCTCGGTCTATGACGAGGCCGGCAATGCCGTCTCGCTGACGCACACGCTCGGCACCGGTGCCGGCGTGGTGACACCGGGCCTGGGCTTCGTCTGGAACAACTCGATGAAGCTGGCCGATCCGGTGCCCGGCCGCGCCAACTCGATGGCGCCGGGCAAGGCGCGCACGACGGGCATGGTGCCCACCATCCTGCTGCGCGACGGCGCGCCCTTCATGGTGGTGGGTGCGCCCGGCGGCAGCGTCATCATCAGCTCGGTTCTGCAGACGATCCTCAACGTCGTCGATTTCGCCATGTCCCCGGTGGAGGCGGTGTCGGCGCCGCGCATCCATTGCGAGGGCGGGCCGATCTTCGCCGAGGCGCGGGTCGAGGGCCGGGTGGTCGGGGAGTTGCGGGCCATGGGGCACGAGGTCCGCCACAGCCCGATCAGCTACGACCCCTA
>CAZQOA010000095.1:10631-20083 GCA_964594715.1 uncultured Rhizobiaceae bacterium
TGTCGAAGATCGTGCCGCGGGTGCGCCTGACCGACCTCTGGCGGGTGCCCGAGCCCTATCTGGAGCAGGCGCAGGACGACGCGACGGTGGTGGCGATCCGCGACATGGAGCGGGCCGGGATCGACATCGTCACCGACGGTGAAATCCGCCGCGAAAGCTACTCCAACCGCCTCGCCACCGCGCTGGACGGCATCGACGCCGACCAGCCGGGAGAGATCGTCAGCCGCGCCGGGAAGGTCACCCTGGTGCCGCGCGTGGTCGGCCGCATCCGGCGCACGCAGGCCGTCGAGGTGCGCGACATGGAGTTCCTGCGCGCCAATACCGACCGGACGGCCAAGATCACCCTGCCGGGCCCGTTCACCATGAGCCAGCAGGCCAGGAACGAGTTCTACGGCGACGAGGAAGAGATGATCATGGACTTCGCGGCGGCCGTGAATGCCGAGGCGAAGGACCTGCAGGCGGCCGGCGCCGACATCATCCAGCTCGACGAGCCGTGGCTGCGCAACAACCCGGAACTGGCCAGGCGCCATGCCGTGCAGGCGATCAACCGCGCCGTCGAGGGGCTGACGGTGCCGACCGTCGTGCATCTCTGCTTCGGCTATGCCGCCGTGGTGCCCGGCGAGAAGCCGACCGGCTACTCCTTCCTGGCGCAGCTGGCGGAATGCGATGCGGCCCAGATCTCGATCGAGGCAGCCCAGCCCAGGCTCGACCTCGGCGTCCTGGCCGACCTTGCGCCCAAGAAGGTCCTGCTGGGGGTGATCGACCTCGGCGATGCCGCCATCGAGACGCCGGAGACCGTGGCGGCCCGCATCCGCGAAGCGCTCAAATTCGCCCCCGCCGACCGCATCATCCCGGCCCCCGACTGCGGGATGAAATATCTGCCGCGCGCGACCGCCTTCGGCAAGCTGAAGGCGCTGGCCGAGGGGGCGGCGATCGTCCGGGCGGAGGTCGGCTGAGCCCTCGGGGAAGCGCCGAGCCCGGGCAAGCTCATGGTTCGTCAGGCTCACCATGAGGGCCAGCGCAAGGGCCAAAGCGCCGGCTTTTCCTCATGGTGAGCTTGTCGAACCATGACATCTCGCCGGCCGCCGATGGCGCCTCCAATCGCTTCGCTCACAAGCTCTGAGGCTTCGCCGGCGACGGCCCAACCGGTTCGGGGTCGGTGCGAAACTCCGCACGAGGTGGTCGTCTACGCGGCGATGATGCAGTTCGACATATCAAACCGCCGCATTGATATGTCGAAGCATATCACCCTTATCCGCTTACCCGGTCCAGCAAGCCGTACCACGCCGTCACCACCGGCAGGACGGAGCGGCGGAGGCCGTGGAAGGGGATGCGGCCGAGCGGGGTGATCGGGAAAGCGACCTGTTCGCGCGGGGTGCCGGCCGCGAGCTCGGCCAGGATGGCGCCCATGCGGGTCGCCATGGCGACGCCGCGGCCATTGTAGCCGAGGCCGGCCCAGACGCCGGGGGCGAGCGCGTGGAGGTGGGGGCGGTGCTCGAGGTTGACCGCGACGCGGCCGGCCCAGTGGAACTCGTATTCCACCTCGCCCAATGCGGGGAACAGGGCCCCGACCCAGCGGCGCAGGCGAACGGTGTCGCCGGCGTCGGGATGCTCCTTGAAGGTGCCGCGGCCGCCCATGACGAGGCGGCCCTGCGCGTCCAGGCGGAAATAGCGCAAGAGGCGCCTGGTGTCGGACAGGACATGGCCTTCCGGCAGGATGGTGCGGCGGAGATTGTCGCCGAGCGGCGCGGTCGCGATCTGGAAGCTCGATACCGGCACGATGCTGGCGGCCAGACCGGGCCAGAAGCCGGTCGTGTAGGCGTTGGTGCCGATCACCACCTGCGGCGCGGCGACCGACCCTTGCGCCGTCGCGACCCGCCAGCCCGAACCCTGCCGCTCGATCGAGCGCACCGGCGACCCGCCATGGATGCGCGCACCTTGCCGCTGTGCGGCATCGGCCAGCCCGCGGGCATAGCCAAGTGGGTTGAGGGCGCCGCCACGCGCATCGACGAGGCCGCCGACATAGTCGTCGGTGCCGAGGATGCGCGCCATCTCCGCCTTGCCGGCGAGCTCGACCGGCGCGCCATGCGTCTGCCAGTCCCGCACCCGCTCGGCCACCGCCGCCAGCGCGGTCTGCGAGTGGGCGGCCTGGACCCAGGGGCTGCGCACGGCGTCGCACTGGATGGCGTGCCGGCGGATCAGGTCGAAGACGAAATCGGCGGTGCCGCCGACCAGGTCGACGACGCGCTTGCCTTCGACGGGACCGTGGAGGGCGATGATCGCGGCCGGGTTGGCCTTCAGGCCGGCGATGACCTGCCCGCCATTGCGCCCCGACGCGCCCCAGCCCGGCTCGGCTGCCTCCAGCAGCACCGGCTTCAGGCCACGCTCGGCGAGGTGAAGGGCGGCCGACAGGCCGGTGAATCCGCCGCCCACGACCACGGCGTCGGCCTCCTCCGCGCCCGCCAGGGGCGGGGCTGCCACCGGCGGCCGGGCGGTCGCGGCCCACAGCGAGCGCGGCAGGGGTGCCGCACCATCCAGGACGATGGCGTCGCTAGCGGCCATGGCAGACGCTGCCGCCGACGATCGTCATGTCGACCTGCACCTCGCGCAGCGCGTCGGGCGGGATGGCGTAGGGGTCGCGGTCGAGGACGGCGACATCCGCCAGCTTGCCCAGTTCCAGTGAGCCCTTGATCTTCTCCTCGCGGCCCGACCAGGCGCCGAGGATGGTGTAGGCGCGCAAGGCTTCGTCGACGGTGATCGCCTCGCGCGCATCCAGGTCGCCGCCGCTGTCGCTCTTGCGGTTCACCATCGACCACATGGCGACGAACGGGTTGGCCTGGCAGACCATGGCGTCGGAATGGCCGGGGGCGGGGATGCCGGCGTCGATCAGGCTGCGATGGGGCCACATCCAGCGCATCGCCGCCTGGCCGCGATTGGCGATGTAACCGTCGCCCAGGTCGTACATGAAGCCGGTTGCCGAGGAATCGACCACGCCCAGGCGCTTGATGCGCTCCAGGATCGGTGGGGTGACGTAGCAGCAATGCTCCACCCGCATCCGGTGGTCGGCGACCGGGTGGGCGGCCAGCGCCGCCTCGATCGCGTCCAGCGCGAAGTCGATGCCGCGGTCGCCCAGCCCCTCGATCATCACCTGCAGGCCGGCCTGGTGCGCCGCGGTGGCGCGCCGCTTCAGGTCGTCCGCCTCGTAGAGCAGCATGCCGCGATTGTCGGGCGGCTCGCCCGCGATCGGGGTGCCGACATAGGGCTCGTAATAGGCCGCCGTGCGGCCCGAGGTCGAACAGTCCGGGCACCATTCGACGCCGATCACGCGGACCCAGTCGCTGCCGAAGCCGGACCGGATGCCGGCCGCGACATAGCTTTCGACGAGGCCTTCCTCGCGCCCGCTGACGATGATGCCGGCGCGCATGGTCATGGAGCCTTCGGCTTCCAGCAACTGGTAGGCGCGGATGGTCCGGGCACCGGCCAGCGAGTTGTAGACGGTGGTGATGCCGAGGCGATTCCAGTCCGCGAAGACCCGCTTCAGCCCGCCTGCGATGTGCTGCGGCGTGTCGCAGCCATGGATCTCCGACAGGAAGATGTGGGTCGCCGTCTCGCGCAGCAGGCCGGTGAAGCGGTTGGTCGCGGGATCGCGGTCGAAGCGGCCGAACTCCGGGTCGTCGGCATTGTCGGAGATGCCGCAGGCGCGGAAGCCGGCGCTGTTCGCGACGCCCAGGTGCCCGTCGGTGCGCAGGATGAAGACGGGGCGGCCGCCGGACGCCCGGTCCAGCTCCTCGCGCGTGGGGAAGCCGCCGCTCTTGTGGTCGTTGAAGCGGTAGCCGGCGAACCATTCGCCGGATGCCAGTTCCTTGCAGGCCGACGCGACCCGCGCCAGCAGGGCGGCGCGGTCGGGGACGTTCGCCGCCCCGACATCGTGCCAGCGGGCGAGGCGGGCGGCGTAGCTGTCCGGGTGGCAATGGGAATCGACGATGCCGGGGATGGCGGTGCGGCCGGCCAGGTCGACGACGCGGGTGGCAGGGCCGGCCAGCGCCGACACCTCCGCATCGCTGCCGAGCGCGACGATCCGGCCGCCGTAGGCCGCCAGCGCCGCGACCGTGCGGCCGGCAGCGTCGAGGGTGACGATCCGTCCGTTGCGGAGGACCAGGTCGGCATGGAGGCCCATCACGGGGTCCCCGCCATCAGGTAGTCGTAGGCGGACAGGGCATGGGTGCGGACGACATGGAGGAACTCCTCGATGTCGACATGCTCGTCGTGGGACCCCATGCCGTGTGGGAAGACGCCATAGACGTAGGCGGGGATGTTCCGGTAGCGCCACAGCCGCGCATCGGTGCCGCCCAGCCCGACGATCGGCGTCGGGCGGTGGCCGGCCAGCGCCTCCACGTTGCGCTGCAGGATTTCCACCATCTCGCCGAAGGGATCGCAATAGGAGGGCGGGTTGCTGCCGATCTCCTCCATCTCGGCCTCCGGGTGGCGGTCGAGGATCTTCCGCACCTCGGCCAGGACGCGCTCGCGATCCATTCCGGGCGGCAACCGGATGTCCGCCTCGAAGCGGCATTCGCTGGGGATCATGTTCACCTTCACGCCGCCCTGGATGGTGCCGATGTTCAGCGTCACCTTACCGACGATGGCGCCAGCCCCGGCCCCCATCGCCCTGTCCGCGGCCGCCTCCGACTGGCCGATCGCCGCCATCACGTTGTGCGGCAGGTCGACGGACAGGTCCGCCAGCTTCTCCAGCTCGCCGATCATCCGGTTGGCGACCAAGGTCGCGCTCTTCGTGAAATGGGCATAGGCGCCGTGGGCGCCGGCGGTGCGGATGGTGAAGCCCAGCCACAAGGGACCCTTCTCGCCGAAGCGGATGGTGTAGGGGCTGGACGGCTCGCCGTTCAGGCAGCAATCGCCCAGCACCTCCGGCTCATGGTCCATCAGCCAGCGTGCGCCCCATGGCCCGAAGGTCTCCTCGTCCGATACGGCGGTCAGGGTCAGGCGGCCCCGCAGGCGGTCGCGCAGGCGATGGAGCAGGGCATAGGTGACGATGGAGGCCGTGGTGCCCGGCTTCATGTCGGCCGCGCCGCGGCCATAAAGCTTGCCGTCGACGATGTCGCCGCTCCACGGGTCGCGGCTCCAGCCATGGTCACTGGCGACCGGAAACACGTCGATATGCCCGTTGAGGACGAGATGGCGGCCCTTGCCCGCCCCGCCATCAAAGGTACCGACGAAGTTCGGCATCACCGGGTTGGGGGCGACGATGCGGTAGGGCAGGGCCTCGGCATCGAGTCGGCTGCGCACGACCGCGGCCGCCTCCGTCGTGTCGCCGGGCGGGTTGGGGCTGCGGGCGCGCACGAAACGCTGGAGGAACGCCACGATCTGGTCGCGCTCCTCGTCGATCCAGCGCAGGATCTGGTCGCGGTCGGTGGTCATCTCCGGCGCCCTCACTGGCCGACGTGATATTCGGGCGTGAGCCGGCTCAGCACCTCCGCACCCGACTCGCCCACCACCACCGTGTGCCCGAGCGACATGGCGAGGTTGGCCGGGGCGTCGATCAGGATGGCGTGCAGGAACAGCACCATGCCCGGCTGCACCGGGATGACATTGCCGCTGTAGAGCATCGGCGGCACGTCCATCCAGCTCGGCCGGAAGGTGGCGCCCAGCGAATAGCCGCAGGCGGACATGCGGAACTCGCCATAGCCGGCGGCGTCGTAGACGCGGCGGTGGGCGTCATCGATGTTGCCCAGGATGTTGCCCGGCCGGGCCGCCTCGGTCATGGCCGCGATCGCCTCGCGCGTCACCTCGAACATGCGCTGCTGGCGGTCGTTGCCGCGGCCGACGGCGATGGTCCGCATCAGGCAGGCGCAATAATGGCGGTAGCTGCCGGCGAACTCGATGGTCAGCTGGTCGACCGCATCGAGGTCGCGGTAGCCGGTAGCACTGCGCACCAGCAGGGCACGGTCGCCCGACCCCATCACCGGACCGGAGGGCGGCATGTCGCCGCCGCCGGCCAGGATGGCCGCCACGCCGGCGGCGGCGATCCGGCCCTCGAAGGCGTGTGGCCCGGCGACGCCCAGCATCGCCTCCAGCGAATCGTCGGCCAGCGCTGCCGCGCGCCGCACATAGGCGATTTCGGCCGCCGACTTGGTCAGGCGCAGGCCGCGGACGATGTCGACCCCGGGGGCAAGGCGGCACCAGCCGTCGAGCCGCCGGCGCACCCGCTCCCAGTTGAAGCCGGTCAGCCCGTGGGTCGCGGTCTCGACGCCGATCCGCGCCCCCTTGAGGCCGAGCTCGTCCAGGATCGCCTGCAACTCGCTCGACGGGTCGGCGCCCTCGGCGTCGTACCACAGGCGGATATCGTCGATGATCGAGGTGCGCCGCGCCTGCTCCAGGTCGGGGCGCCGGGTCAGCAGGATGATGGGGCGCTGGTCGCGCGTCAGCACCGCGCATTGGAAGAAAACGAAGCCGCTGGTGTCGAAGCCGGTCAGGTAATAGAGGCTCTCCTGGGCGAAGAGAACGACCGCGTCCAGGTCCTCCTCGCCGATGCGCCGGCGCGCCCGCGCGATGCGTTGCTCGAACTCGGCCCGGTCGAAATGCAGCGCCATGATCCGCCCTCCGAAGTGCCCCATTAGCGCAATCGTTGCATGACCGGACGTGTTCCGCCATCGCTTGCGCGCTGCCTGGGGGCGGGTCTAACGTCTGCTACGAACAGGCCCGATCCGCCGATCAAACCGGACGGGACGGGGGACAGGGGGAACAACATGATGTCTGCACGAAGCAGCGCTTTCCTCGCCGTGGCGGTCGGGCTCCTGGCCTGGCCGGCCGCCGCACAGCAGTCGATCACCGTCGCGTCCTGGGGCGGCGCCTACCAGGACGCCCAGCGCAAGGCCTGGTTCGAGCCGGCTGCCAAGGACCTCGGCATCACCATCAAGGAGGACACGACCTCCGGCGTGGCCGACGTTCGCGCCCAGGTGAAGTCCGGCCGCGTCACCTGGGACCTGGTCCAGCAGGGCACCAACGGCTGCACCCTGCTGGAGCGCGAGGGGATGCTGGAAAAGCTCGATCCGGCGGTGGTGAAGACCGACGGCATCCCGGCCGACATGAAGTCGGACTATTGGGTGGCCAACCTCGTCTATTCCAACGCGCTCGCCTGGAACACCAGGACGTACAAGGACAAGAAGCCCCAGGGCTGGGCCGACATGTACAACTTCAAGGACTTTCCTGGCGGCCGGTCGATGCGGCGCAGCCCGATGTACAACCTGGAAGCGGCCTTGATCGCCGACGGCGTCGACCCCCAGAAGCTCTATCCGCTGGACGTCGACCGCGCCTTCAAGAAGATGCGCGAGCTGAAGCCCCATATCGTCGCCTGGTGGGCCTCGGGTGCCGCGTCGGCGCAGCTCATCAATGACGGCGAGATCGACATGATCGGGCTCTGGAACGGGCGCGTGCAGGCGGTGATGAAGGAGGGGGCCAAGGCCGACCTCACCTTCAACCAGCAGATGATCCTGGCCGACTGCTGGGCGATCCCCAAGGGTGCCCCCAACAAGGACATGGCCATGAAGGCGATGGCCCACATGCTGACGCCCAAGGCGCAGGCGCAGCTGCCCCTGTACATCAACTACGGCCCGTCCAATGCCCACGCCTACGAGACCGGCATCATCACGCCGGAGATGGCCAGGGCCCTGCCGTCCTCGCCGGAAAACCTGAAAACGGCCTTCACGCTCGACATGAAATGGTGGGCGGACAATCTCGACGCCGTCACCAAGCGTTTCGACCAGTTCATCCAGGAGTGACGGGAAAGCACCCCGGCGGGGCGGTGCGCGGCGCCCGCGCCGCCCCCACCGTCACCATCCGGGAGGTGACGAAGACCTATGGCCGCTTCAAGGCGCTGGATGGCGTCAGCCTGGACATCGCCGCCGGCGAGTTCGTGACCCTGCTGGGGCCATCCGGCTCCGGCAAGACGACCTTGCTGATGGTGCTGGCCGGCTTCGTCCGGCCCGATGCCGGATCGATCCGCTTCGGCGATACCGAGATGGTGCTGACCCCGCCGCACAAGCGGGACATCGGCATCGTCTTCCAGAACTACGCGCTCTTCCCGCACATGACCGTCGCCGGCAATGTCGGTTATCCCCTGCGCCTGCGCGGCGTGGCCAAGGCCGAGATCCTCCGCCGCGCCGAGGAGGCGCTGGCCCTGGTGCAGCTCGATGGCTACGGCGAGCGCCGGGTCGACCAGCTTTCGGGCGGCCAGAAGCAGCGGGTGGCGCTGGCCCGCGCCATCGTCTTCGAGCCGCGCATCCTGCTGATGGACGAGCCCTTGTCGGCGCTGGACAAGAAGCTGCGCGAGCAGATGCAGATCGAGATCCGCCAGCTCCATGAACGGCTCGGCATCACCACCGTCTACGTCACCCACGACCAGCGCGAGGCGCTGACCCTGTCGGACCGCATCGCCGTCATCGACAAGGGGCGCTTCGCCCAGGTCGACGTGCCTGACCGGCTCTACGAGCGGCCGGCGACGCGGTTCGTCGCGGACTTCGTCGGCGAATCGCATTTCCTGCCGGTGGAGGTTGCAGGCGGGGTGGTGCGCCTGGGCGACCGCACGCTGGCGCTGGCGGCGCCGCCGGTCGTGTCCGACGGACCGGCGCTCCTGGTCCTGCGCCCGGAAAAGCTCGATATCATCGACGGCCTCGACGCCGACGGCGTCAATCGCATCGACGGCGTGGTCGAAGGGTCGGTCTATCAGGGCGAGAGCTTCCTGCTCCAGGTCCGGGTCGCGGGCGGCGTGCGCATCGCCATGCGCCAGCCGACGCGCCGCGACATGCTGCGGCGCCTGCCCAAGGTGGGCGAGCCGGTAGCGCTCGCCCTGCACCCGGAGGACACGATCCTCGTGCGTCCCGAGGCGGCGGGATGAGCATGCACCCCCACGCCGCGGAGCTGGCGGCGGCCGAGCGGCGCGAGGCGCGTGGCCTGTTCCTGCTCTGCACGCCGGCGGTGCTGCTGATCGCGCTGGTCATCTTCCTGCCGATCGGCTGGCTCTTCGCGCTTTCGTTCATGAACGAGCAGGGCGGCCTCACCTTCGACCATTACGTCCGGATGCTGCACCCGGCCTATACGCGGAGCTTCCGGACGACCTTCGAGCTGAGCTTCCTGGTCACCGCCATCTGCTGCGCGCTGGGCTATCCGCTGGCCTACCTGATGAGCCAGGTGTCCGCGGTCTGGCGGGCCATCATCTTCGTCTCGGTCCTGTTTCCGTTCTGGACCTCGCTGCTGGTGCGGACCTACGCGTGGCTGGTGCTGCTGCAGCGCCGCGGCGTGGTCAACACCTGGCTCCAGGACGTGGGCGCCATCGAGGCGCCGCTGCGGCTGGTCCACAACTTCACCGGCACCGCCATCGGCATGACGCACATCATGCTGCCCTTCATGGTGAATTACTGGAGCAATGAAGTGCGCCGTTC
>CAZQOA010000096.1:0-19704 GCA_964594715.1 uncultured Rhizobiaceae bacterium
CGGAACCAGGTGCGGCGCACGCGCTGGGCCGCCTGGAAGGCGATGCGGTCGAGGGCGGTTGGCATGGGCGCAGTCCGGGCTTCCCGTCATGACCGAGGCTATGGAACGCATCTGTGGCGCGGCCCGTCGCGGTCAAGGCGGCCGGCGAGACTGGCCCGCGTCGGTGGTGTCTCAATTGGAAGCTGCGCAATGGGGGAGAGCGGCCCTTCAACGCCGGCCGGATTAAAGAGTGCTTCGCGCCCCATCATCGTCGTTCGGGACGCCTGTCGCCGTTCCCGAAACCGGCCATTCCCCAGGAGCCGTGCGGCGGGTGCCACTTGGGTATTAGCTTCGGGACTTTCCTGCCGTTCCCGACGGCGCACGCGAACCACAGTTCCCGAGCAGAAAATCAACCAGACGCTACAGTGACGGTGTTCTTGATCGAAACGATAGCACCATCGAAACTGTAGAATGGGGAACTCGATGAGCGAAGAGGAAAGTGAGGAGAGGCCGATCACCGCGTTTGACGACCTCGCGCGTGAGGGACAGGAGCCCGCAAGCCACCTCATTGGCCATTTCGATTATCTCAACGCCTCCGGCAGGCCAGAAGCCGCCGCAGTGCGCGCGCTTGTCGACCGCTGGCTCGCCGTCTATCCGGCAACGCATCGGCCGGAGATGATCCGCCGCCTTCGATCACGGCACGACGTCCTGCATCGCAGCTCCATGTTCGAACTCATGCTGCATGCGCTGCTGCTGCGGCAGGGGTTCACGATCGTCGAGATCGAGCCGGAACTACCCAATGGTAAGGCGCCGGACTTTCTAGTGGAAGCGCCCGACGAGACGCGCTTCTACCTGGAAGCGACGCTCGCCTCGGGCATGGACAATGTCGCCGCGGGCGCGGATCGGCGCTTGCGAGAGGCGCTGCAGGCTATCGACCAGGTCCAGTCGCCGGACTTCTTCCTTCACCTGCACACGCGCGGGGCGCCAACGCAGCCCATTGCGGTCAGCCGGCTTCGTCGAACCGTGCAGCGCTTTGTGGATGACCTCAGCTATGATCAGGCGGTTGCCAATGAGGAGGCCGGCTTGGCCGCGGCTCCGATCTGGCAGCATGACGAGCATGGCGCACATTTCACGATCCAGCCTATCCCCAAGAATATCCGCCGCGCGGGCGGGCGGGCTATCGGCGGGAGGATGCTGCCCGGCGGGATTATCCATCCTGAGGTGGCGATCAGGTCTGCGGTCGAGGACAAGGCGGGCCGCTACGGCGAGATCGACCTACCGCTGGTGATCGCGGTCAACGCGCTCGAGGAATATGCTGGGATCGACGACGCGATCGACGCCTTGTTCGGCACGATGGATATGGTCGTCCGCGAGGGTCGCGAAGCACAGGCGATCCGCAACCCCGACGGCGCGTGGAGGGGACCCGCCGGCGCGATCTATACGAGGTCGAGCGCGGTCCTCTTCGTCGAGCAGCTATCAGCCTGGAGCGTCGGCAAACGGTCGCTTCACCTGATTGTCAATCCATGGTCTCGCAGTCCGATCGGCGATATCCCACTGGGGGTCGAAGTGCGCGAGGTGATCGACGATCGGCTCCAGACGCGCACAGGGCAATCGCTCCGGGAAATTTTCGACCTCCCTGAGGGCTGGCCCGAATAGCCGTCAAAGGTAGAGCCGATTGCGCGTGCCGCAGCGCGTGTCAGCGCTAACGTCAACTCATGGATAAGACAGGGCGTAGCAGGCCAGGGAGTCGATAACGAGGACGATGCAGTCGTGACCGACGTTCCGAATTGGGTCGGAAGCGGCATTTCGAACTGAGACACGGCCCCCCTGTCGGCTGGACTCGCCCGCGCCCGCCCGGATAGTAAGGGCGGCTGCCTTCCACCCCAGAGAGCGGAGCCCCGTTTCCCATGACCGCGCCTTTCCGCACCCTCGACGACCTGGACGTCGCCGACCGCATCGTCCTCGTCCGGGCCGACCTGAACGTGCCCATGGCGGACGGGCGCGTCACCGACGCCACCCGCATCGAGCGCCTGGCGCCGACCCTCCTGGAGTTGTCCGGCAAGGGCGCCAAGGTCGTGGTGCTGTCGCATTTCGGCCGGCCGAAGGGCACCGACCCCGCTTTGTCGCTGGCCCCGCTGGTGGCACCCCTGTCCCAGGCGCTGGAGGGCCGGTCAGTCGCCTTCGCCATCGACTGCATCGGCCTGCCCGCAGCCGCCGTGGTCGACCGGATGCAGGCCGGCGACGTGGCGCTGCTGGAGAACCTGCGCTTCCACAAGGGCGAGGAGGCGAACGACCCCGCCTTTGCCGCCGCCCTGGCGGAGCTGGGCGATGTCTATGTCAACGACGCCTTCTCGGCCGCGCACCGCGCCCATGCCTCGACCGAGGGGCTGGCGCACCTGCTGCCGGCGGCGGCCGGCCGGCTGATGCAGGCGGAGTGCGAGGCCCTGACCCGCGCGCTCGACCGTCCGGCCAAGCCAGTGCTGGCGATCGTCGGCGGGTCCAAGGTCTCGACCAAGCTCGACCTGCTGCAGAACCTCGTCACCAAGGTCGACCGGCTGGTGATCGGCGGCGCGATGGCGAACACGCTGCTGTTCGCGCGCGGCGTCGATGTCGGTGCGTCCCTGTGCGAGCGCGACATGGTCGACACCTGCCGCGAGATCGAGGCCGCGGCGAAGAAGGCCGGCTGCGCGCTGATCCTGCCGACCGACGCCGTGGTGGCGGCCCGGCTGGCGCCGGGGGTGGAGACGGCGACCGTCGGGATCGACGCGGTGCCGTCCGACCGCATGATCCTCGATGTCGGCCCGAAGACCGTGGCCCTGGTGAACGGGCAGTTGGCGGAGGCCAGGACCCTGGTGTGGAACGGCCCGCTCGGCGCCTTCGAGACGCCCCCCTTCGACGCGGCCACGGTCGCGGTGGCGCAGGAGGCGGCCCGCCTGACCCGCGAGGCGGGGCTGGTCAGCGTCGCCGGCGGCGGCGACACGGTGGCGGCCCTGGCCGCGGCCGGGGTCGAGGAGAAGCTGACCTATGTCTCGACCGCGGGCGGCGCCTTCCTGGAATGGCTGGAGGGCCGCGCCCTGCCGGGCGTCGAGGCGCTGCGCCGGCGCTAGGCGCCGCCTGCGCCTACAGCAGGCTGAGCTGGTCGCCCGCGCGCGGCGGCGCGCGGAACTGGGTGGTGTCGAGCCGCCAGTCGCGCCGGGTCAGGCCGAGCCGGCGGCTGGCCAGCTTGTAGCGGGCGGCCAGGAGGTCGGCATGGACGCCGGTGCCACGCATGCGCTTGCCCCAGCGGCTGTCATAGGCCTTGCCGCCGCGCATCTGCCGCACGATCGACATGACGTGGGCGGCCCGGCCCGGCTCGTGCTCGGCCAGCCACTCCTCGAACAGGCCCTCGATCTCCAGCGGCAGGCGAAGCACGACATAGCCGGCCGTGGTCGCCCCGGCCGCCACCGCCGCCTCCAGGATGCGCTCCAGCTCCCAGTCGTTGAGGGCCGGGATCATCGGTGCAGCCATGACGCCGGCCGGGATGCCGGCGTCGGTGAGCCCGCGGATCGTCTCCAGCCGCCGCTCCGGGGTGGCGGCCCGCGGCTCCATGCGCCGGGCGAGGCCGCGGTCGAGCGTGGTGACGCTGACGGCGACGGCCGCCAGCCCCTTGGCCGCCATCGGCGCCAGGAGGTCGATATCGCGCAGCACCAGCGCCGACTTGGTGACGATGGTGACCGGGTGGTTGAAGGCGGCGAGCACCTCCAGGATGCGCCGCGTCACCTGCATCTGCCGCTCGACCGGCTGGTAGGGGTCGGTATTGGTGCCCATGGCGATCGGCCGGCAGAGGTAGCGTGGGTGGCGCAGCTCCTTCTCCAGCAGCGAGGCCGCCTCGGGCTTGGCGAACAGCTTGCTTTCGAAATCGAGGCCGGGCGACAGGCCGAGCCAGGCATGGGTCGGCCGCGCGAAGCAGTAGACGCAGCCATGCTCGCAGCCGCGATAGGGGTTGATCGACTGATCGAAGGGAATGTCGGGGGAATCGTTGGTCGAGATGATGCGGCGGGTGGCATCCACGCCTACCGTCGTGCGCAGCGGCGGTGGATCGGCATCGGCGCTGCCCCAGCCGTCGTCGACGGCCACGCGCTGGCCCGGCTCGTAGCGCCCGCTGGCGTTCGATACCGCCCCCCGTCCCTTCCTCGCACGGTCTGCAACGACATCCATGACGGGCGGATTGTCGCCGCTCGAAGAGAACATTTCAAGAACAAATATGAAAAGCCATGCAGACGGGTGGCACGATCCCGCTGGAAACCGGCCCGCCCCTCGGCGATGATCAACCCCGACGCGATGCGCGCGCGAGGTCTTGCGCCCATGCCCCCCACCGGCGGGACCCATCCATCCCGCGACCTGTCGATGAAAGAGATGCCCATGGACGGCAACGATAGCGTTCAGTTCGAGGTTCGACCCAACGCCACCCCGGTGGCAGCGGCCGAGCGGACGACCCTGCTGGCCAACCCCGGCTTCGGCCGCGTCTTCACCGACCACATGGTGATGATCCGCTATGCCGAGGGACGGGGCTGGCACGACGCCCGGGTCCAGGCCCGTGCCCCGATCCAGTTGGATCCGGCCTCGGCCGTGCTGCATTACGCCCAGGAGATCTTCGAGGGCATGAAGGCCTACCGCACGCCCCAGGGCGGTGCGGCCATGTTCCGGCCCGACGCCAACGCCCGGCGCTTCCGCCAGTCGGCCGAGCGCATGTCCATGGCGCCGCTGCCCGACGCCCTGTTCCTGGAGTCGGTGAATCGCCTGGTCCGCATCGACCGCGACTGGATTCCCGACATGGAGGGCGGCAGCCTCTATATCCGACCCTTCATGATCGCCAGCGAGGTGTTCCTCGGGGTGAAGCCGTCGGCGGAATACCTCTTCATGGTCATCGCCTCCTCGGTCGGCGCCTATTTCAAGGCCGGGGCCGGCGCGGTCACCGTGTGGGTTTCCCAGAACGACACGCGCGCCGCCCCCGGCGGCACCGGGGCGGCGAAGTGCGGCGGCAACTACGCCGCCAGCCTGCGCGCCCAGGCCGAGGCGACGCGGAACGGCTGCGACCAGGTCGTGTTCCTGGACGCGGCCGAGCGCAGCCGGGTCGAGGAGCTGGGCGGCATGAACATCTTCTTCGTCTTCGGCGATGGCTCCATGTCCACCCCGCCGCTCGACGGCACCATCCTGCCCGGCATCACCCGTGACTCGGTGATCACGCTGGCGCGCGCCGGCGGCGTCGAGGTGCGTGAGGAGGCCTACACGCTGGACCAGTGGCGCGCCGACGCCGCCAGCGGCCGGCTGCGCGAGGTCTTCGCCTGCGGCACCGCGGCGGTGATCACGCCGATCGGCCGGGTGCGCAGCCCGGGGAACGAGATCGTCATCGGCGAGGGCGCCGGCCCCCTGACGCAGAAGCTCCGCGCCCAACTCGTCGACATCCAGCGCGGCCTCGCCCCCGACCCGCATGGCTGGGTCCACAAGGTGTTCTGAGAAAAACGGCAGGCGCCCGTTCGCGTGATGGCGGGCGGCCTGCCGCTCCGGGGGGCCAGAGCCAAAGCACGATGACCAGCTACATCGCCATCATTCACAAGGAGGCCGGCAGCGACTTCGGTATCTCCTTTTCGGACTTCCCCGGCTGCGTCACCGCCGGCTCGACGTTGGCGAAAGCGAGGATCATGGCGGCGGAAGCCTTGGCGCTGCACCTGGAAGGAATGATCGAGGAAGGCAAGGCGATCTCGCCACCGAGCCCGCTGGATTCAATCATGGCCGATCCGGACTACCAGGACCGCGTCGCCCTTCTCGTCGTGGCCCATCCGCGATTACGGTTCAGCTGCGGGCATCCTCGATGACCGTGCCGCCATCGCCGATCTGACGGTCCAGCGTCACGCTTCCCCGCAGCTTCGTCACCGCCTGCAACGTGTCCGCGACCCGTGCCGCCAGGGCCGGGTCGGCCGCTTCCGTCTCGCAATGCAGCGTCATCTGGTCGCGACCGCCATCGGCCGTCACCACCAGCCGCGCCCGCGCGATCTCCGGGTGGCGGCGGACCACCTCGGCGACCTGGGCGGGGTGGACGAACATGCCGCGGACCTTGGTGGTCTGGTCGGCGCGGCCCATCCAGCCCTTGATGCGGGCATTGGTGCGCCCGCACGGGCTGGCGCCGGCGAGGATGGCGGAGATGTCGCCGGTGGCGAAGCGCAGCAGCGGGTAGTCGCGGTTGAAGGTCGTGACCACCACCTCGCCCGGCTCGCCGTCCGGCACCGGGTCGCCGGTGCCGGGGCGCACGATCTCTACGATCACGCCCTCGTCGACGATCATTCCTTCGCGGGCCGGGCTCTCATAGGCGACGAGGCCGAGGTCGGCGGTGCCGTAGCATTGCAGGACGGCGACGCCGCGGTCGGCCAGCTCCTGGCGGAGCGCCGGCGGCAGGGCCTCGCCGGAGACCAGCGCCTTGCCGAGCGACGAGACGTCGGCCGACAGTTCGGCCGCCTTCTCCAGTATGATCTTCAGGAAGGACGGCGTGCCGGCATAGCCATGCGGGCGAAGGTCGGCGATGGCCCGCACCTGCTGCTCGGTCTGGCCGACGCCGCCCGGGATGACCGCGCAGCCGATCGCGTGCGCAGCCGATTCCAGCATCGCCCCGGCCGGGGTCAGATGATAGCTGAAGCAGTTGTGCAAGACCTCGCCCGGGCGGAACCCGGCGGCGAAGAGGGCGCGCGCGAAACGCCACCAGTCGCGCCCGTGCCCTTCCGGGTCATAGATCGGGCCGGGCGAGGCGAAGAGGCGGGCGAGGCCGCCGGGCGCGGTGGCGGCAAGGCCGCCGAAGGGCGGCGTCCGGCGCTGCAGCTCGATGAGGTCGCTCTTGCGGGTGACGGGAAGTTCGGCCAGGGCCGCGCGGCTGGTAATGGTGGCGGGATCGATGCCGGCCAGCGTCGCCCCATAGTGGGGCGCCCTGGCCCTGGCATGGGCCACCTGCCCCGGCAGGGCCGCCATCAGCGCCCGCTCGCGCTGGTCGGCGGACCGGGTTTCCAGCTCGTCGTAGTAGGGTCCGGTCATGGCTGTGGGGGCCTTTAGAGCCAACGCTTGCGGCGCTTGTAGGACTTCAGGTTCTTGAAGGACTTGCGGTCCTCGCCGCCGCCACCGCCGAGATAGAATTCCTTCACGTCCTCGTTCTCGGCCAGCGCGGTCGCGGTGCCGTCGAGCACCACCTTGCCGCGCTCCATGATGTAGCCGTAGCTGGCGACCTGGAGGGCCATGCGGGCATTCTGCTCGACCAGGAGGATGGTGACGCCCAGTTCCGCCACCAGGCGGCGGATGATCTGGAAGACCTCCTGCACCAGGAAGGGCGACAGGCCCATCGACGGCTCGTCCATCAGGATGAGCTTGGGCTTGGCCATCAGCGCGCGCCCGATCGCCAGCATCTGCTGCTCGCCGCCCGACAGGTAGCCGGCGAGACCGGTGCGTTCCTTCAGGCGCGGGAAGAAGCCGTAGACCATGTCGATGTCGGCCGCGATCTGGCCGCGGTCGCGCCGGGTGAAGGCGCCGAGGCGGAGGTTCTCCAGGCAGGTCATGTCGGAAATGATGCGCCGCCCCTCCATCACCTGGAAGATGCCGCGGCGGACGATCGCCTCCGGCTCCAGCGCCTGGATCGGCTGGCCGTCGAACACCACCTCGCCCCGGGTGATGGCCCCGTCCTCGGTCTTGAGCAGGCCCGAGATCGCCTTCAGCGTCGTCGACTTGCCGGCGCCGTTGGCGCCCAGCAGCGCCACGATCTGGCCCTGCGGGACGGCCAGCGACAGGCCGCGCAGGACCAGGATCACGTCGGCATAGACGACCTCGATATTGTTCACCGCCAGCAGCGGCCGCACCGATGGCGCGGCCGCGACGGGCGGAGGGGCGGCCGGCTCGACCGCGACGGTCATGCCGGCCACCCGTTTGCGGCTACCAGCCGAGCCATTCCGGCTTGCGCGGCAGGTTGATGGTCGTAACCTTCTCCATCTTGATCGCGCCCGACTTCATCAGGTCGTTCAGCGGCGCATCGGTGGCGGCCGTCACCTTGGCCCGGTAGAGCAGGACCTCGGTGGTCGGCCGGTGGTCGGTCTTGGTCCAGGTCGAGGGCACGCACACCCCCTCCATGCCCTTCGGCACCCAGTCCTTCCGGGCATACATGCCGTCGCGGATCTTGATCGCGGTGATGCCGCCATTGGCGGCCGCCCACTCCATCGCCTCCTTGACGTAGAAGGCGGTGCAGATGCCGGCGATGTAGTGCAGCGGGCGATAGTTGGCGCTCCCACCGATCTCGCGCACGGTCTTCATGCCGGGCGCCTCGTCGGTCCACAGGGTGCGGGTGCGGACCGGGATGACGACGCCGTCGGCGGCGTTGCCGGCCGCCTTGGCCGCGTTCTCATCCATGCCCCAGACATTGCCCAGGAACTGCACCTCGACGCCGGCGTTCTTGCACGCCTTCAGCACCGAGACGTTGGAGCCGGCGGTGTTGCCGAGATAGGCGTAGTTGGCACCCGACTGCTTCAGGGTCAGGCACTGCGCGGTGTAGTCGCCGGGCGTCAGGGCGAACTGGATCGCCGGCAGCACCTCGAAGCCAAGCTCCTTGGCAAGGTCCTCGGCCGCCGCCTTGGGCGCGTTCGGATAGGGATGGTTGGCGCCCATGTGGACGTATTTCGGCTTGCCCTGGCCGCCCTTCTTCTTCCAGTCCTCGGCCGCCCAGGTGACGAGCGCGCGGGCCGCATCGGAATAGGACGGGCCATAGAAGAAGTTGAAGGGCGCGGCCGCGGTCGACTTCTCCGCCTGGCCGGTCGGGTCGGTCAGCGAGCCGGCATAGGAGGCGGAGATGTAGGGGATCTGGTCCTTGGAGACGAAGGTGATCAGCGCCTCGGTGTCGGCCGTGCCCCAGCCGAAGATGGCGACCACCTTGTCGCGCCCGGTCCATTTCTTGTAGGTCGCGATCGAGCGCGGCACCTGGTAGCCGTAGTCGACAGTGTCGAGGTTGACCTGGCGCTTGGCGACGCCGCCCTGCTTGTTGATCCAGGCCATGGCGTCGGCTACGCCCTCGCCGAACGGCTTGCCGACATCGGAGGTGGCGCCGGTGTAGTCGGCCAGATGCCCGACATTGATCTTCTGCTGGGCCGCGGCCGGGGCCGCGAACAGGGCTGCCGCCGCGGCGGTCAGCACCAGAGGCTTCATGCGCATGTCGTTCCCTCCCGAAATTATCGTTTCACGCGAGCCTAGTATGAAAAAGGATAGAGCTTCCAGTAGGCCTTGATTTGCCGCCAGCGGTGGGCGAGCCCGTCCGGCTCGAACACCAGGAAGAGGATGATGGTGAGGCCGATCGCCACCTCGCGCAGATAGGACAGGTTCTCCTTGAGGCCGAGGGCGAGGTCGAGCGCGGTGCCGGCCAGCGCCCCCGTCAGCCCGTCCATTACCTCCGGCAGCAGCACCATGAAGGCGGTGCCCATCAGCGAGCCCATGATCGAGCCGAGGCCGCCGATGATGATCATGCCGAGGAACTGGATCGAGAAGAGGATGGTGAAGCCCTCGACCGAGACGAAGCCCAGATAGTGCCCGTAGAGCGCGCCGCCGATGCCGGCATAGAAGGACGAGATGCCGAACGACATGGTCCGGTACTTCGTCAGGTTGATGCCCATCATCTCGGCCGACAGGTAGTGGTCGCGGACGGCGACGAGCGCGCGGCCGTCGCGCGTGCGCATCAGGTTGGCGGCCGCCAGATAGAGCAGCACGACATAGGCGAGGACGACGTAGAAGTAGGTGGCGTCGGTGTCGAAGGCGACGCCGAGGATGGTGAAGGGCGCGGCCGGCGCCCCGTGGGTCCCGCCGGAGAACCAGTCGGCCCGGCCGAAGAAATCCTGCAGGATGAACTGCGCGGCCAGGGTCGCGATGGCGAGGTAGAGGCCCTTCAGGCGCGCCGCGGGGATACCGAACAGCATGCCGACCGCGGTCGACAGCAGGCCCGCCAGCGGGATCGCGAAGAAGACCGGGATGCCGAAATTATTGTTGAGGAAGGGCGAGGCGAAGGCCCCGAAGCCGAAGAAGGCGGCATGCCCGATCGAGATCTGCCCGGTGAAGCCGACCAGGATGTTGAGGCCGAGCGCCGCGATGCCGAGATAGCCGATCTGGATGAGCAGCGAGAGCTCGTATTTGAGGTCGAACCCCGTCGTCTCCGACACCACCGGCAGCAGGCACAGCACGACGATCGCGGCCAGGCAGCACCAGCGGCTGGCCGCGGTGTCGAAGATGCGGGTGTCGGACGCGTAATCCGACTTGAAGTCGCCGCAGGGACGGAAGCCGGCGCTGGCCATGGGTCAGGCTACCCGTCCAGGGACGGCCCGCCGGGGCTCGGCAATCTCATGGTTCGTCAGGCTCACCATGAGGGCCGGCGCGCCTCCCCATGGCCGCATCCCGTTCCGGCTTCTCCTCATGGTGAGCCTGACGAACCATGAAATCTCTCCGACCGCCATCGCCATTCTCATACCCGCTCGATGTCGCGCGTGCCGAACAGGCCGTAGGGCTTGATCATCAGGATCACGATCAGGACCCAGAAGGGCACCACCTCGATCAGATTGCCCCAGTGCAGCCACTGGCTGTCGACGAAGTGGGCCATGTTCTCCAACACCCCGATGATGACCCCGCCCAGCACCCCGCCGACGATGGAATCGAGCCCACCCAGGATCACCGCCGGGAAGACCTTGATGCCGATGAAGGACAGGGCCGAGGAGACGCCGTTGACGACGCCGACGACGACGCCGGCCACCGCCGACACCGCGGCCGAGATCGCCCAGGCCATGGCGAAGACGCTGCGGATCGAGATGCCGAGCGACTGCGCCACCTGCTGGTCGAAGGCGGTGGCACGCATGGCGAGGCCCATGCGGGTCGCTTTGAAGAAGTAGGCGAAGCCCGCCATGATGCCGATCGAGACGACCAGGCTGACGAGGTAGACGGTGCGTACCTCGAGCCCGAGCACGGTCACCGATTCACGCTCGAAGATCGGCGGGAATGGCTGGGCGAACACCCCGAAGGCCCATTTCATCAGCGCCTGGAAGACGATCGAGAGCCCGATGGTCACCATGATGACCGAGATCGCCGGCTCACCGATCATCGGGCGCAGCACGACGACCTGGATCAGGATGCCGAAGGCGACCATGAAGGCCAGGGTCAGCAGGAAGCCCCAGACGAAGGGGATCTGGTACTTGGTCAGGAAGAACCAGCACACCCAGGCGCCGATCAGCACGAACTCGCCCTGGGCGAAGTTCACCACCTGGCTCGCCTTGTAGATCAGCACGAAGCACATCGCGACGACGCCGTAGAGCGCGCCGACGATGAGGCCGTTGACCAGGAGCTGGAGGAAGAGGCCCCAATCCATCGGCTGTCCCCCTCAAGCCGCTGCCGCGGCGGCAGGGCCGCCGGCGAGGTCGGTCACGCGCAGCGTCGTGCGGATGCGCTGGCGGGTGCCGTCCTGGAAGGTGATGGTGGTGTCGATCGGCACCGCCGCCGCGCCGGCATAGACCGCGTCGATGATGTCGCCATACTTCTCGTTGATGACGCCGCGGCGCACCTTGCGGGTTCGCGTCAGCTCGCCGTCGTCGGCATCGAGCTCCTTGTAGAGCAGCAGGAACTTGCGCACCCGCTGGGCATCGGGCAGGCGCGCATTGACCGCCGCCACCTCCGCCTCCAGCAGCGCCTGGACCTCATCCTTGGCCGCGAGGTCGCTGTAGGTGGTGAAGGCGATGCGCCGCTTCTCGGCCCATTTCGACACGGTCGGGAAGCGGATGCAGATGATCGCCGCCAGGTGGTCGCGCCCATCGCCCAGGATCACCGCCTCGGCGACGTAGGGCGAGAATTTCAGCTTGTTCTCGATGTATTGCGGTGAAAAGCGGTAGCCATGCGCCGTGGTCGCCATGTCGCGGATGCGGTCGATGACGACGAGATGGCCCTTGGCGTCGAAATAGCCGGCGTCGCCGGTATGCATCCAGCCGTCGCGAAGGTCAGCCGCGGTCGCCTCCTCGTTGCGGTAGTAGCCGCTGAAGAGGTTCGGGTGGCGGGTCACGATCTCGCCCACACCCTGGGCATCCGGCCCGTCGATGCGGATCTCGACCTCGTCGTCGAAGGCGAAGCCGACGGTGTCGAAGTCGACGTCGCCGGCCTTGTGGATGGTGTAGGCGCCGAGCAGCTCGGTCTGGCCGTAGAGCTGGCGCAGCGGCACCCCCAGCGCCTGGAAGAAGCGGAACGTCTCCGGCCCCAGCGCCGCCCCGCCGGTCGCGGCCGAGCGCAGGCGCGCGAAGCCGAGCCGGTCGCGCAGCGCGCGGAAGAGGATCTGGTCGGCGAGCCAGGAGCGGCCGCCGGCATCGACGGCGCGCGTCCCCATCGCCAGGCCGACCTCGAACAGCTTCCGCTTGAGGGGCGAGGCGTCCATCATCCGCGCCCGCACGTCGGCCGCCATCGCCTCCCACACCCGGGGGGCGAACAGGACGAAGGTGGCGCCGACCTCGCGGAAGTCGGCCATCATCGTCTCGGGCTCCTCGACGAAGTTCACCCGCATGCCGCAGACCAGCGATTTCCCGACCGCATAGATCTGCTCCATGATCCAGGGCAGCGGCAGGACCGAGACATACTCGTCCTCCGGCCCCTTCGGGTCGACGCCGAGGTAGGAGCGGCAGTGGCGGATGATCGACCCGCCCGACAGCATGGCCAGCTTGGGATGGGCGGTGGTGCCCGAGGTGGTGCAGAGGATCGCCACCTCGTCGCCACGACCGGCCGCGACCATTCCCTCGAAGGCGGCCGGTTCGGCCGCCGCCCGGCGCTCGCCCTCCTCCAGCAGCGCCGACAGCGGCATCAGGCGCGGATCCTCGTATTTCCGCATGCCGCGCGGGTCGGCATAGACGATGGTGCGCACCGTCGGGATGCGGTCCTCCAGGCCCAGCAGCTTGTCGACCTGCTCCTCATCCTCGGCCAGCACCACGGCGATGCCGGCATAGGTGATGAGGTAGGCCGCCTCGTCCTCCAGCGTGTCGCGATAGATGCCGAGGCTCATGGCGCCCAGCGCATGGGTGGCGAGCTCGCCCATCCACCAGTCCGGCCGGTTGTCGCCGATGATGCCGACCACCTGGCCGCGCGCGATCCCCAGCCCTTGCAGGCCCAGCGCCACCGCCCGGGTGCGCGCCAGGACCTCGCCCCAGGTCAGCGCGCGCCAGATGCCGAACGCCTTCTCACGCATGGCGATGGCGGCGGCGTTCGCAGTGCCGTTGTGCAGCAGCAGCTTGGGCAGCGTGTCGCAGCGCTCGAAATCGGCGGCGGCCCAGGTCATTTGACGGCCTCGATCTCGGCCGGAGTCTCGTCATCGCCGACACCCAGATAGGCGCGGCGGACCTGCGGATGGGCCATCACCTCGGCCGGCACGCCCTCGGCGATGCGGCGGCCGAAATCCAGCACCATGACGCGGTGCGAGATGTCCATGACCACGCCCATGTCATGCTCGATCATGACCACCGTCATCCCCCACTCCTCGTTGAGGTCGACGATGTAGCGGGCCATGTCCTCCTTCTCCTCCAGGTTCATGCCGGCCATCGGCTCGTCGAGGAGGATCAGCTCGGGCTTCAGCGCGATGGCGCGGGCCAGCTCCACCCGCTTGCGCAAGCCATAGGACAGGGTCCCGGCGGTCGCCTTGCGGACATGCTCGATCTCCAGGAAGTCGATGATCTCCTCGACCTCGCGGCGATGGGCCAGCTCCTCCTTCTGGGCGCCGCCCAGCCAGTAGAGGGCGCCGGTCAGCACGTTGCCGCGGAGCAGGTGGTGGCGGCCGACCATGATGTTGTCGAGCACCGACATGTGGCCGAACAGGGCGAGGTTCTGGAAGGTGCGGCCGATGCCGATGGTCGCGCGATGGTTGGGCGAGAGCTGGGTCACGTCCTCGCCCCGGAAGCGGATCCGGCCCTTCTGCGGCCGGTAGCGGCCGGAGATGCAGTTCAGCATCGAGGTCTTGCCGGCGCCGTTGGGGCCGATGATCGCGAAGAGCTCGCCGCGGCCGACGCGGAAGCCGACCTCGGTCAGCGCGCGCACGCCGCCGAAGGCGAGGCTGACGTCCTCGACCGCGAGCAGCGGGTCCCCTGGCGTCGTGATCCTGTCGCCCACGCGGGCAGCCCTCCCCCGACGGCGGGCGCTCTTTCTAGCGACTCAAAGGCCGGCGCCCTGCCGATGCCTATTAGAGCTAAAGGTCCGGCCCGGCCAAGGCAAGCGGCGGCCGGTCAATCATTCCACGGATCGAGGGAAATCAATCATCCACAACCATCGGGCGCACCGGCGTGCTGCGGAATTCAGGCAGGTCTTCTTCCAGGCCGATCGAGCGAAACCGGCGCGCCATCCGCGCACCCTGGGGTTCGGGATCGTCGTCTCTGGACACGGCATCCCGGAGGATACCCAGCACCGTCGCCTCGAGGCTCTGCCCGCGATCGCGGGCCCGGACGCGCAATCGCTCCTTCAGGTCTTCCTCGATATTGCGGACGAGCAGTTGGGCCATCCCGGCACCGCCTTTGATATCACGATATCAAATATGGCGGTGCCGGAGAGGATTGGAAAATAGTCCCCCGCTTCACTCAGTAGCGGTAGTGCTCCGGCTTGTAGGGGCCGGTGTCCTTCACGCCGATATAGTCGGCCTGGGCGGCCGACAGCCTGGTCAGCTTGGCGCCGAGCTTGTCGAGATGGAGGGCCGCCACCTTCTCGTCGAGATGCTTGGGCAGGACATAGACCTGCCGCTCATACTTCCCGACATTGCCCCAGAGTTCCATCTGGGCCAGCACCTGGTTGGTGAAGGAGGCGCTCATCACGAAGCTCGGATGGCCGGTGGCGCAGCCGAGGTTCACCAGCCGGCCCTTGGCCAGCACGATCAGCCGCTTGCCGTCCGGGAAGACGACCTCGTCCACCTGCGGCTTCACTTCCTCCCAGCCATAGTTCGACAACGCAGCGATCTGGATCTCGCTGTCGAAATGGCCGATGTTGCAGACGATCGCACGGTCCTTCATCTGGCGCATATGGTCCAGCGTGATGACGTCGATGTTGCCGGTGGCGGTGACGAAGATATCGCCATGGGCGGCGACCTCGTCCATGGTCACCACCTGGTAGCCTTCCATCGCCGCCTGCAGGGCGCAGATCGGGTCGACCTCGGTCACCATGACGCGGGCGCCCTGGCTGCGCAGCGACGCGGCCGAGCCCTTGCCGACATCGCCGAAGCCGGCGACCACGGCGACCTTGCCGGCCAGCATCACGTCGGTCGCGCGCTTGATGCCGTCGACCAGGCTCTCGCGCACGCCATAGAGATTGTCGAACTTCGACTTGGTGACGCTGTCGTTGACGTTGATCGCGGGGATCTTCAGCGAGCCCTTGCGCGCCATCTCATAGAGGCGGTGGACGCCGGTCGTCGTCTCCTCGGAGACGCCGCGCACGTCGTTCAGCAGCTCCGGATAGCGCTCGTGCATGATGATCGTCATGTCACCGCCATCGTCGAGCAGCATGTTCGGGCGCCAGCCGGGCTTGCCGCCGACGTCCGGGCCCTTGATCGTCTGCTCGATACACCAGTCATATTCCTCCTCGGTCTCGCCCTTCCAGGCGAAGACCGGGACGCCCGCGGCCGCGATCGCCGCTGCGGCCTGGTCCTGGGTCGAGAAGATGTTGCACGAGCTCCACCGTACCGAGGCGCCGAGATGGACCAGGGTCTCGATCAGCACGGCCGTCTGGATGGTCATGTGCAGGCAGCCGGCGACCCTGGCACCCTTCAGCGGCTGCGACGCACCGAACTCCGACCGGATCGCCATGAGGCCGGGCATCTCGGTCTCGGCAATGGCGATTTCCTTGCGGCCCCATTGGGCGAGACCGATGTCCTTGACCTTGAAATCAGCAACCTTGTGGTCGGGCGAGGCGGTGCTGGGCATCGATGGCTCCCCTGGAGAATGGATGTTGGCCGGGAAATACCAATGCGACGCCCGTCGCGCAACAAGAAATAAAGATATCTTTATGTAACAGCGCTACTCGGCCGAGGGAGCGCCCTCCAACCGGCGCAGCAACTCGGCCGTCGCCTTGCCGTCCTGGGGCAGGCCCAGGTCGCGCTGGAAGCGGCGGATCGCGTCGGCGGTGCGCTCGCCGAAGCTGCCGTCCGGCGCCCCCGGCTTGTAGCCGCGCGCCGTCAGCAGGCGCTGCACGTCGGCGACCAGCGCCGGATCGGCGCTGCCGGTCGGGCGCTGGCGGGCCTGGTTCAGGTCCTGCGGCGGCAGGCGCTTGGCGATCAGCTCCATTCGCTCCTTGGCGTCGCCGTCGCCGGCCTCCAGCGCGCGGGCATACCAGCGATAGGCCTCGACATCGTCGACGGCGCCGGCCAGCCCGCGTTCATGGACGACCCCCAGATTGTAGGCCGCCTTGGCAAAGCCCTGGTCGGCCGCCCGGCGGAACCAGGTGCCGGCTTCGGCATAATCCTGGGCGACGCCGCGGCCCTCGGCCAGCACGATGCCGAGATTGTACTGGGCCCCGGCATGGCCCTGCTCGGCCGCGAGGCGGTAGAGGCGGGCGGCCTCGGCCGCGTCGCGGGTCACGCCCAGTCCGCGTTCCGTCAGCACGGCCAGGTTGAACTGCGCATTGGCGACCCCGGCCGAGGCCGAGCGGCGGAACCAGCGGGCAGCCTCGGCATAGTCGCGGGCGACGCCGCGGCCGTCGGCATAGAGCACGCCTAGGTCATGCTGGGCGGTGGCGTCGCCCTTCTCGGCCTTCTCCCGGAAGGCGCCCGCCGCCACGGCGGCCGCGGAATCCGGGACCGGCGTCGCCCCGGCGACCGGAAGGGGAGCGGCCGGATTGGCGGCCGGCGGGGCAACGGGCGGCACCGCGGCGCTGGAGATGGGAGACGGGCCGGCGGCCGGCAGGCGGACCGAAGTGCCGATCGAGCTGGCGGAATCGGGCGCCGGCTGCATCAGCCAGATCGCCCCCGCGAGCACCGCCACGATCCCCAGGCCGCCCGCCACCACCGTGCGCTGGCCCAGCACCCGGTGATGGACCAGGGGATGGGCCGCCAGGCGCTGGCGCACCTTGGCCACGCGCGGCGCAAAGCGGCTCGCGGCACCACGGACACGATCGGCCGCGCCGCCGGTTCGCGCGCGCACCCCTTGCAGAGCCGCCGCGACGCGGCCGGACGCCGGACGCCTGGCCGGCGCAGCCCCGGCCCGTCCCAATGACGCCCCCCGGTCTGCCGCCGCCGGCACCTCGGCCTCAAGCGCCACCGCACCGCCCGACGCCTGCACCACCCGCAGGTCCAGCCACTGGGCGGGGGCCATCCGGACCGTCCCCGCGGCCGCCTCGACCAAGGCGCGCGTCGCCGGGTCGAGACGCAGGAGGAGTTGCGTCGCCGGTCCGCTGAAATCGCTGCGCCCTTCGCTCATCGCTGGCCTCCCTCAGGACCGGCCCGCTTCGGATGAACCGGGGGCTGTGCTACTCGTGCTACATGCTGGAGAAGCGCGGGGGGCATCCGAATTTCCATGGGCGAAAAGGTTGCACTGATAACGGGGGTCACCGGCCAGGACGGCGCCTATCTGGCGGAACTGCTGCTCGGCAAAGGCTATGTCGTCCATGGCATCAAGCGACGGTCCTCATCCTTCAACACCGGCCGTCTCGACCATCTTTACCGCGACCCGCACGAGTCGGGGGTGCGCTTCTTCCTGCATTATGGCGATCTGACGGACGCCACCAACCTCATCCGCCTGGTCCAGGAAACCCGGCCGGACGAGATCTATAATCTCGCCGCCCAGAGCCACGTCCAGGTCAGCTTCGAGACGCCGGAATACACCGCCAACGCCGACGGGCTGGGCACGCTGCGCCTGCTGGAAGCCATGCGCATCCTGCACCGCACCGCCGATTGCCGCTTCTATCAGGCTTCGACCTCGGAACTCTATGGCGACGTGCCGGTATGGCCGCAGAACGAGGACACCCCCTTCCGCCCACGCAGCCCCTATGGCGTGGCCAAGCTCTATGCCTACTGGATCACGGTGAACTATCGCGAGGCCTGGGGGCTGCACGCCTCCAACGGCATCCTGTTCAATCATGAGGGCCCGACCCGGGGCGAGACCTTCGTCACCCGCAAGATCACCCGCGGCGTGGCCGCGATCGCGACCGGCCACGAGGACCGGCTCTACCTGGGCAATCTCGACGCGGTGCGCGACTGGGGCCATGCGCGCGACTATGTGGAAGGCATGTGGCGCATGCTCCAGCAGCCGACCCCCGACGACTATGTGCTGGCGACCGGCGACGGCCGCAGCGTGCGCGAGTTCGTCGAGGCGGCGTTCGCCGAGATCGGCACCCGCATCGCGTGGCGGGGGACCGGCGTCGACGAGGTCGGCATCGATGCCGGCAGCGGCCAGACCCGGATCGAGATCGACCCCCGCTATTTCCGCCCGACCGAGGTGCCGCGCCTGATCGGCGATGCCGGCAAGGCGCGCCGGAACCTGGGCTGGCAGCCCAGGATCGGCTTCGCCGAGCTGGTGCGCGAGATGGTCGCGGCCGACCTGGCGGCCGCGGCGAACGGGGAGCGGATGGCGGCGGATGCCTGACCGGACCATTCCCGACCCGACCAGACCTGACCCGATCTATCCGCTGGCCGGCAAGCGCGTCTGGGTCGCCGGCCACCGCGGCATGGTCGGCGCCGCCCTGGTCCGCCGGCTGGCACGGTCCGATTGCGAGATACTGACGGTCGGGCGGGCGGAATTGGACCTGCGCCGGCAGGAGCCGGTGGAGCGCTGGATGGCGTCGGCCCGGCCCGATGCCGTGATCCTGGCCGCGGCCACGGTCGGCGGCATCCTCGCCAACGACACGCGGCCCGCGGAATTCCTCTTCGACAACCTGGCCATCGCCCAGAACGTTATCGACGGCGCCCACCGGACCGGGGTGGAGAAGCTGCTGTTCCTCGGCTCGGTGTGCATCTATCCGCGCGACGCGCCGGTGCCGACCAGCGAGGACGCGCTCCTGACCGGGCCGCTGGAGTCGACCAACGAATGGTATGCGATCGCCAAGATCGCCGGCATCAAGCTGTGCCAGGCCTACCGGCTGCAGCATGGCTGCGACTTCATCTCGGCCATGCCGACCAACCTCTATGGCCCCGGCGACAATTTCGACCCGCTGGCCAGCCATGTCGTGCCGGCGCTGATCCGCAAGTTCGACCGGGCGGTGCTGGACGGTGGCGCGGTCGAGATCTGGGGCAGCGGGCGACCGCGGCGGGAATTCCTGCATGTCGACGATTGCGCCGACGCCTGCATCCACCTGCTGGAGCATCATTCGGGTGCCGCCCACGTCAATGTCGGCGCCGGCGGCGACATCTCGATCGCCGAGCTGGCGCGCCTGATCGCCGAGGTCGTCGGGTTCAAGGGTGAGATGCGCTACGATCCGGCCAGGCCGGACGGGGCCCCGCGACGGCGGCTGGACGGCCGCGTCCTGGAGGGGCTGGGCTGGCGCCCGCGCATTCCGCTGCGCCAGGGGCTGGAGGAGACCTGGCGCTGGTTCCGGGCGGCGGAAGGCCGGCGGCGCGGCGGCTGAGCCGCCCCGGAAAACGATCACGGAACGGTCATCCTGGCGTCACGTCATGGTTACCCGGCGTGATTCGCGAGGGGCGCTGGCGGGGACTACCTTCTGGACATCAAACGCGGCCCCCCGGGGATGGACCGGGACCGG
>CAZQOA010000097.1:0-11145 GCA_964594715.1 uncultured Rhizobiaceae bacterium
TCAGAGAGAAGGTCATTCCCAGCGTCTGCACCCATTGCGGCAGCGCCGTATAATGCAGGTGGTGCGAGCCCGCCCACATGTAGAAGAAGGTGATGCCCCAGAAGCTGATGATCGACAGCCGGTAAGAGAAGATCGGGCGTTCGGCGCGCTTGGGAAGATAGTAATACAGCATCCCAAGGAAGCCGGCGGTCAGGAAGAAGGCGACGGCATTGTGGCCGTACCACCATTGCGTCATCGCGTCCTGGACGCCGGAGAAGGCGGAATAGCTCTTCGCGTGGCCGAGCGAGATCGGCACTGCAAGATTGTTGACGATGTGCAGGACCGCCACGAGCAGGATGAAGGCCAGGTAATACCAGTTGGAGACGTAGATGTGCGGCTCCTTGCGGCGGGCCAACGTCCGCAAGTAGAGCACCAGATAGGTCACCCAGACGATCACCAGCCAGATGTCGGCGTACCATTCCGGCTCGGCATACTCTTTCGACTGCGTGATCCCCATCATGTAGCCGGTGACGGCGATGATGCAGAACAGATTGTAGCCGAACAGGACGAACCAGGGGCTGAGCTGGCCGGCCAGCCGCGCGCGCGACGTGCGCTGGACGATGTAGAAGGAGGTGGCGATCAGGGCGTTGCCGCCGAAGCCGAAGATGACCGCGGTCGTATGGATGGGGCGGAGGCGCCCGAAGCTCGCCCACCCGGCGTCGAAGGTGAGGCCCGGATGGACGAGGAGCCATGCCACCCAGTCGCCCACGAACAGGCCGACGACGACCCAGATCATGGCGACGATGATGCCTACCTTGCTGGGGTCGTCGTAATACCGGTCCAGCCGCGTCGCGTCGGGTTCCGGCGCGAAATATCCGGAAATGACGGTGAAGATGCCGGCGATCGCGGCCAGCATGACGAGGCCGCCATGGGCGCCCAGCGCATCGCCACGGCCGGCTGCAACCATCACCAATCCGCAAGCGGCCAGGGCCATCAGGATGACGAGGGCGGACTGCCGTTCGCTCCTGGTCAGTTGCGCGATCATTGCGGCGTCACCTTCGCGGCTGGACACGGCAGGAGGCTCCCGGGAAACGACATGACATAGCATCCGGCGGTTGGTCGCCGGTGCTGTGGTATCGTCGGGTTGTTGTTTGCAATCATTCTGATCTGCCGGCGCGATTGCTTCGAACTGAAGGGAAGATAGGCAACCTTACTCTGGCGGCGCGATTATTGGGACGCCGCCGTGCGGCGGCTAAGTGACGCATTCCGTGGATTTCATGCGAATTTGTCGCCGCCGGTGGCTTCCGCTGGCCGGGGGCTTGAAGTCCAGGCGAGGGCCGGGGATAGATGGCGGCCGGCCGGCGCGTCCGGCATGACCTGGATGCCCGCATTTCCACTGGAGGAACCATGGCCGACCCGGCGCCGCTCGTCCGCACCGACCGCGAGGGCGACATCGCCCGCATCACCATCGCCAACCCGCCGGTGAACGCCCTGTCGCACGCGGTCCGCAGCGGCCTGCTGGCCGAGATCGAGGCGGCGGCGGCCGACCCCGCCATCGCCGCGGTGATCGTCCGCTGCGATGGGCGCACCTTCGTCGCCGGCGCCGACATCACCGAGTTCGACCGGCCGGCGCAGGAGCCGGTCCTGTCGTCGGTCCTGGCCGCGATCGATGCGACGGCCAAGCCGGTGGTGGCGGCGATCCACGGCACCGCGCTGGGCGGCGGGCTGGAGTTGGCGCTGGCCTGCCATTGGCGGGTGGCGCTGCCGACGGCGCGCGTCGGGTTGCCGGAGGTGAAGCTCGGCATCATCCCGGGCGGCGGCGGCACGCAGCGCCTGCCGCGGGCGATCGGCGTCGAGAAGGCGCTGGAGATGATCACCACCGGTGAGATGATCGGCGCCGAGGCGGCGCTGGCGGCCGGCATCATCGACCGGCTGGCCGCGGGCGACCTGGATGCGGCCGCCCTGGCCTTCGTGCGCGAGAAGCTGGCCCAGGGTGGGCCGCTGCCGCGCCTGCGCGACCGCGACGACCGGGTGGCGCCGGGGCGCGGGCAATCCGGCCCGTTCGATGCGGCGCGGGCCGCGATGGCGCGCAAGGCACGCGGCCGCACCGCGCCCGAATACGCGATCCAGGCGGTGCAGGCGGCGGCCGAGCTGCCGTTCGACGAGGGCATGGCGCTCGAGCGGAAGCTGGTCACCGAACTGAAGGCATCGGCCCAATCCCGCGCCCAGCGCCACATCTTCTTCGCCGAGCGCGACGCCAACAAGGTTCCGGGCGTCAGCCGCGACACGCCGGTGGCGCCGATCCGGCAGGCGGCCGTCGTCGGCGCCGGCACCATGGGCGGCGGCATCGCCATGTGCTTTACCAGCGCGGGCATCCCGGTGACCCTGATCGAGACCGCGCAGGCCGCGCTCGATCGCGGCATGGCCACCATCCGGCGCAACTACGAGGCGACCGCCCGGCGCGGCGGCCTGCCGCCCGACGCGGTCGAGACGCGGATGGCCCTGATCCGGCCCAGCCTGGAACTGGCCGACATCGCCACCGCCGACCTGGTGGTGGAGGCGGTGTTCGAGGACACCGCCGTCAAGAAGGCGGTGTTCGCCGCGCTCGATCACCACGCCCGGCCGGGCGCCATCCTGGCCACCAACACCTCGACGCTCGACGTCGATGCCATCGCCGCGGCGACGGCGCGGCCGGAAAGCGTCGTCGGCCTGCACTTCTTCAGCCCTGCCAACGTGATGAAGCTGCTGGAGATCGTGCGCGGCGCCCGCACCGACGCCGGTGTCATCGCCACCTCGCTGGCGCTCGCCAAGCGGATCGGCAAGGTGCCGGTGGTGGTCGGCGTGTGCGACGGGTTCGTCGGCAACCGCATGCTGCGCGCCCGCGGCCGCCAGGCGGAGCGCCTGGTCATGGAAGGGGCGTTGCCGCAGCAGATCGACCGCGTGCTCCATGATTTCGGCTTCCCCATGGGCCCCTACGCGATGGCCGACCTGGCCGGCCTCGACATCGGCTGGCGCATTCGCCGGGAGAAGGGGCTGGCCTCGCCGGTCGCCGACCGGCTGTGCGAGCTGGGCCGCTTCGGCCAGAAGACCGGGGCCGGCTGGTACCGCTATGAAGGCGGCGACCGCACGCCCGTCCCGGACCCGGCCGTGGAGGCGATCATCCTCGATGAATGCAGCAAGGCGGGCATCGTCCGGCGCGACGTCGCCGATGCGGAGATCCTCGACCGGCTGCTGCTGCCGATGGTCAACGAGGGCGCCCGCATCCTGGAGGAGGGGATGGCGCTGCGGCCGGGCGACATCGATATCGTCTGGGTCTACGGCTATGGCTGGCCGATCCACGAGGGCGGGCCGATGCATTGGGCCGACGCCGCCGGCCTGCCGGCGATCCGCGACCGCATGGCCGCACTCGCCCGCGACCATGGCGAGGATTTCCGGCCCGCACCCCTGGTCGAGCGCCTGGTCGCCGAGGGCCGCGGCTTCCGCGACCTGCCGCCGCCGGGCTGACGGCCGCTAGACCGGTGCCCGACCTTCCTCGTCGCCATCATCCACCGGCGAGGTGACGACGAGGAAGATCAGGTCGGAAAGGCCGGAATTGTAGATCGCATGCTCGATTCCGGGCGGGATGAAGACGACGTCGTGCCGGCGCACGACCCGGCGCGCGCCGGCGATCTCCATCAGCCCTTCGCCTTCCAGCACGTGATAGACCTGCTCCTGCACGCGGTGGGTGTGCGGGGCGACGAAGGCCTTGGGCTGGTACATCGAGATGCGGTGGTCGATGCGCCGGGACCCGGTCGTGTCGGGGTGGACCAGCAGCTTCGAGAGCGCGCCGCCATGATGGCCGGGCAATTCGTCCCACGGCACCTCGGCGATGTTGCGGACCGTCGCCGCGGGGCTGCCTTCGCTCACGATCCATCTCCCTCCTGGAAACCGATGCGCCATCAGAGGCCGGCGGCGCGCGGCTGGCAAGGTCGCGCGCCCGGCCTTGCGATCATGCCGCCGGGTGGCGGACCAGCAGCCGGTTGACCGCCATGCCGGCGATGCCGAAGGCGGCGATGGTGGCGACCATCGGCATGGCGGTGCCGTCATGCAGCGCGCCGACCAGGGCCGACGCGACCGCGGCCACCGAGAATTGCAGGGTTCCGAGCAGGGCCGACGCGACACCGGCATTGCGGCCATAGGGCGCCATCGCCAGGGCGGCGGCATTGGGCATGATGAAGCCGAGCGCACCGACATAGACGAAGATCGGCACGAACAGGCCGGTGAGGCCGCCGAAGCCGGTGACCCCGGCCGCGACCAGGGCGACGGCGGCCGCCGACTGCACCAGCATCGCGACCCGCATCGCCAACTCATGGCTGCCCGATGGCAGCAGGCGGCCATTGACCTGGGCCGCGATCACGAAGCCCAGCGCGTTCAGGCCGAAGAGCCAGCCGTAGTCCTGGCTGCGCACGCCATAAAGGTCGATGAAGACGAAGGGCGAGCCGGCGATATAGGCGAACATCCCGGCCATGCCGAGGCCGCCGCCGGCAGCGTAGCCGAGATAGCGCCGGTCGATGATGATGCGGCCATAGTCGGCGACGGCCCGGCTGAAGGCCAGCGGCCGCGACGGATCGGCCGGGTGGGTCTCGGGCAGGCGGAAATGGACGGCCGCCAGGGCCAGCACCGCATAGAGCGCCAGCAGCCAGAAGATCATGGTCCAGCCGGCCCACAAGAGGACGATGCCGCCGATCACCGGCGCCAGGATCGGCGCCAGCCCGGTCACCAGCATGAGCGAGGAATAGGCCCGGGCGGCGTCCTTGGGGTCGAACAGGTCGCGCACCATGGCCCGCGCGATCACCATGCCGGAGCAGGCACCCACCGCCTGCACGAAGCGCAGCACGGTCAGCACCTCGGCCGAGGGCGCCAGCGCGCATCCGATCGAGGCCAGGATATAGAGGCTGAGGCCGAAATAGAGCGGCGGCTTGCGCCCGAAGCGGTCGGTCACCGGGCCGTAGGTGGCCTGGCCCAGCGCGAAGCCCAGGAAGAATGCCGCCAGCGTGCGCTGGATCGCATCGGTGGACGTACCCAGGGCCGCCTCCATGGCGGGGAAGGCCGGCAGGTACATGTCGATGGACAGCGGCGCGAAGGCGGTCAAGGCGCCGAGCACGAGCAGCAGTTCGGTTTTGGGTGGGCGCATCTTCGACCTTGCATCGCGCGGGCGACGGCGATTAACGTGAGGATGCTTATAATAAGTTCGATCAGCCTTCGCTACGGGAGGAACGGCTGAACAACGAATTCGAGCGGCATCTGGGTTTCCTGCTGCACGATGTCGCCCGACTGTTGCGCAAAAGGTTCGATCGCCGGGCACGCGCCCTCGGTCTCAGCCGCGCGCAATGGTCGGTACTGGCCCACCTTTCGCGCAACGAAGGCATCCACCAGGGCGGCCTCGCGGACATCCTGGAGGTCGAGCCGATCACGCTCGCCCGCATGGTCGACCGGCTGGAGGCGGCCGGGTTCGTCGAGCGCCGCCTGGACCCTGCCGACCGGCGGTTGAAGCGGCTCCACCTCCTGCCCGCCGCGGCCCCGGTGCTGGAGCAGATGCGCCAGCTGGGTGCGGCCACGCGCGAGGAAGCGCTGAACAATATTTCGGTCGCGGACCGGGAGCGGGTGATCGACGTGTTGCGGGCGATGAAGATCAATCTGCTCGGGCTGGAGCCGCCCTGCGATGCGGCGGACCGCGAGCCGGTGCAGCGCGGGGCGGCCAATGCCTGAGGGATCGAACGTCGACGTTTCCCGGGTGGACGCCGAGGTGGCGGCACGGGGGCGCGGGCGAAGACGGCGGCGCTTCGTGCTGCTGGTCCTGGTGCCGCTGCTGGTGATTGCGCTCGCCGGCTATTTCTACATGTCGGGCGGCCGCTACGTCGTCACCGACAACGCCTATGTCCGCGCCGACAAGGTGACCATCTCGACCGACGTCTCCGGCATGGTGCAGGCGGTGCTGGTGGCGGAGAACCAGGAGGTCGCGGCGGGCGACCCGCTGTTCCGCCTCGACCCCGAGCCCTTCATGCTGGCGGAGGCCGCCGCCCGGGCGCAGCTCGCCACCGTGCTGGCGGAGCTGGCGACGCTGAAGGCGAACTACCGCCAGCGCATCGAGGAGATGCGGCTGGCCGAGGCGGACGTGGCCTACCAGGACCGCGAGCTGCGCCGGCAGGCGGAACTGGGCCAGCGCGGCGTCACCGCGGTCACGGTGCTGGACCAGGCGCGCATCCTCTATGCCCGGGCGCGCCAGCGGGCGGCGGCGGCGCGCGAGGAGGCCGCGGCCGTCCTGGCCTCGCTGGGCGGCACGCTCGACGCCGACCCGGCCGACCATCCGCGCGCCCGCCATGCCCAGGCCGAGATCGACCGGGCGCGCCGCGAGCTGCGCCGCACCAGCGTCCGGGCGCCGGCGGCGGGCATCCTGGTCAATGTCGGGTCGCTCCAGCCGGGCGAGTATCTGGAGGCGGGCAAGCCGGCCTTCAGCCTGGTCCTGACCGACCATCTGTGGGTCGATGCCAACCCCAAGGAAACCGACCTGACCCACGTCCGGATCGGCAACCCGGCCTCGATCACCGTCGACACCTATCCCGGGCAGACCTGGAAGGGACGGGTGGAAAGCGTCAGCCCCGCCAGCGGCGCCGAATTCGCGCTGTTGCCGCCGCAGAACGCCAGCGGCAACTGGATCAAGGTGGTGCAGCGCATCCCGATGCGGGTCGCGGTCGAGCACCAGGCCGACGGGCCGAGGCTGCGGTCGGGCATGAGCGCCGTGGTCTCGGTCGATACCGGCCGTGAGCGCACCCTGGCCTCGGTCTGGGCCGACATCCGCCGCTGGGTCGGCCTGGCGCCGGATGCGCCCAGGGCCGGCGCTGCCGCTCCCGTCGGCCAGGCCGGGTGAGCGTCGCCGAGACGCCGCGCGCATCGGCCGGCGGCAGCCGTGCCGCGGTCACCGGCTGCGTCATGCTCGCCACCATCATGCAGGCGCTGGACACGACCATCGCCAACGTCGCCGTGCCCTACATGCAGGCGAGCCTCAATGCCTCGCTCGACCAGGTCAACTGGGTCCTCACCTCCTACATCGTCGCCGCCGCCATCATGACGCCGCCGACCGGCTGGCTGGCGCGGCGGTTCGGGCGCAAGGAGCTGTTCATCGTCGCGGTGTCCGGCTTCACGGTCGCGTCCATCCTCTGCGGCATGGCCCAGTCGCTGGAGCAGATGGTCGCCTTCCGCCTGCTCCAGGGGATGTTCGGGGCGCCGCTGGTGCCGCTGTCGCAGGCGGTGCTGCTCGACATCTATCCGCGCGAGCGCCATGGCGAGGCGATGGCAATCTGGGGCATCGGCGTCATGGTCGGGCCGATCCTCGGGCCCACCCTGGGCGGCTGGCTGACCGAGAACTACCATTGGCGCTGGGTCTTCTACATCAACCTGCCGATCGGCATCCTCACCCTCCTCGGCCTCTTCGCGTTCCTCGACCGGCCGGCCCGCGACCGCCGGCTGCGCATGGACTGGATGGGCTTCGGGCTCCTGTCGCTGGCCGTCGGCACCTTCCAGCTCATGCTCGACCGCGGCCAGCATCTCGACTGGTTCACCTCGGCCGAGGTCGTGATCGAGGCCATCATCGCCGGGCTGGCGCTCTATCTGTTCCTCGCCCATGTGCTGACCGCCGAGCGCCCCTTCATCGATCTTGCGATCTTCCGCGACCGCAATTTCTCGGCCGGGGTAGTCCTCATCTGCATCACCGCGTTCATCCTGTTCGGGTCGCTGGCCCTGCTGACGCCGTTCATGCAGCTCCTGCTGGGCTATCCGGTGATGACCGCGGGCTGGGTCCTGGCGCCGCGCGGCATGGGGACGATGCTGGCGATGTTCCTGGTCGGCCGGCTGATCGGCCGCATCGACCCGCGCTTCCTGATGGCACTCGGCTACACCCTGCTCGCCCTGACGCTGGACGACATGGCCGGCTTCACGCTGGAAGTGCCCTTCGACCGCTTCGTCCTGTCGGGCTTCATCCAGGGCATGGGCTTCGGCTTCTGCTTCGTGCCGATCAGCACCATCTCCTTCTCGACCCTGGCGCCCGAGCACCGGCCGCAGGGTACCTCGCTCTTCAGCCTGATGCGCAATGTCGGCGGCAGCGTCGGCATCTCGATCGTGATCTTCCTCCTGGCCCGTGGGGGCCAGGCGGCGCGTTCGGAGCTGGTGCCGCACCTCCAACCCCTGGCGCCGGCGATCCAGGCCCGCCCGCTGCCCGACGCCTGGAGCCTCGACACGCTGGAGGGGTTGGCGGCGCTGCAGGCGGAGCTGGTCCGCCAGGCGACCGCGGTCGCCTATTTCTCCGACTTCCAGCTGCTCGCCATCGGCGCGCTGCTGGCGATCCCGGTGGTCTGCCTCATCCGGCCGCCGCGGCGCGGACGCGCCGCCTAAATATTCATATGGGCGAAGCCGCGCCGCCTAGACATCCCCCACCGGCTTCGAGCGGCTGAGGATCATGTGGATCTCGGCGATCAGCAGGCCGAACTTGCTGATCCGCACCTGCACGGTGGCGACGTTGGCGGTCTGCGGGCGCAGCTCCTCCTCGCAGGACAGGCGCCAGGCATGCTCGCCGACGGCGACGTCGGTCAGGTAGCTCCAGCGCAGCGCGCCGTCCGCCCATCGGCCGTCGGCGGTACCGACGACGTCGGCGGCGGTGCCGCTGTAGCATCCGGCCGCGGTCGGCCGGATGCGCCAGATGCGGCGCTCGGCGGCGGCCCCCTCGGGCATCCAGCTCTGGTCGAGGGTCAGCAGTTCGCCATCCCATTCGCCGTGCAAGGTCGCGGTCATGCTGCGCTCGCCGCCGCCGCGATGGTCGACCAGGTGCCCCCAGCCGTGCAGCAGCCCCGCATAGAAGACTTCCATGCGAAATGGTGGCGTCTCCGTGGGCGGGGGTTCGGTCATCGGCATATCCCCATGCTAGGGTCGCGTGGGCGGTGCATTGGGGGAGCTTATGGGCCGCAGGAAAGCGAAGGCCGGGAACGAGGCGAACGGTCGCGTCCTCTTCGTCGACGACGAGCCCGATGTCGTCGAACCGTTGATGGAAATGGCACGCGCGCTCGGCTTCGGCGCCCGGCTGCTGGAGGACGGGACGTCGTTCCAGGAGGCCATGGCATCCTTTGGCCCGACCCATGTCGTGCTCGACCTCGTGATGCCGCAGATCGATGGGATCGACATCCTGCTCGCCCTCTCGCGGCTGGAAGCGCCGCCCCGGATCATCGTCATGACCGGATATCACTGGGGGGTCATGGAGTCCGCACGGATTCTGGCGGAATCCCACCAACTCCGTGACATCGGCTGGCTGAAGAAGCCGGTCGACCTCGATACCTTCGAGGCCCTGTTGCTGCCGGCGGGTGCGCCGCAATGAGCGCGGCCCCTCGGGTTCCCTGTCGAAGGTTATCGTATTGATAACCATAAGTTGCCTGTCAGTGGCGCGCCGGGCCTATAATACTTTATTATCGAACCTACGGATGGAGTACCCATGTCGGTTCTTCCCGGCGCCATCATCGGCGAGTTGCTGGAGCGGCTGAACGCCGAGCGGCGCCGCGTGGTGCTGGACGGGTTCGAGCCCCATGCCGATGAGTGGTCCCGCACCTGGACCGGCCGGCGCGCCGGCGCTGCCCGGGGCCGGAATGGCGCCGCGGAAGCCGACATCCTCGAACGGATTGTCGACGACCTGCGCATCCAGGAGCCGGGGCAGCCGACCGCGGCCGAGATCGTCATCATCCTGACCTCGGCCATCCGCCGCGAGCCGGAGCGCGCGGCGATCATCGTCGATGCGATGCTGACCGACTATCCGAAGCTGGCGGTGGTCATCGTCGCCACCGCGCTGCGCGTCTGCCCCGGGCTGCGCCGGGACATTCTGGCGACGGCCCGGCGTCACCGGCCCTTCTCCAAGCATCCCTTCATCCTCGGCATCCTGCTCGCCCTGGTGGCGAAGGTCCTGGCCGACAACGGCGCCGAGGCGGCGGAGAGCTTCGAGGGGCTGGAGACACCGTCGGAGGTGCTGGCGGCGCTCGGACGCCACTATGCGTCGGCGCGGCCGCTGTCGAACGACGGCCAAGGCCGCGGCGGCAACCGCGTGGCGGGCTTCGGGCCGCTGGTGACGCCCGCCTTCGTGGCGACCGTCCTGGCCGCCGGTGATGCCATGTCGCGCACCCTGCCGGCGGATGCCGCGCATGGGGCCGAGGCCGGCGCCCGGACCGGGCCCGCCGGTGAAGCAGAGGGTGAGGCCGGCCCCGCCGACCAGTCCGCCGTACAGCTCGACGGCGGCGAGGATGGCGACCGGCTGCAATCTTCCGCGCGTCGCGAGGAAACCCTGGAGGCACCGGACGGCCCGGCGCCGGCCGCCGCGATGGTCGAGCGTGCTGACGAGGACGTGGCCTCGGTCCCGCCGCCGCCCGACCTGCCGCGGGCCATGGCAGCGGCCGCCCCGGTCGCGCAGGGCGCCACCGACGTCGCTGCCGCTGCCGCGGCGGCGACCGATCCGGATGCGCCCGCGCCGGGCGAGGCCGCCGCCGCGGAGGTTTTCGACCTCGTGCTGCAGCGGCTCGCCGGGACCGATGGCGATGGCCTCCCGGTCGATGCGTTGCTGCGCGAGCTGGCAGCGGTGCTGGCGGGCGACATGGAGCAGGCAGGCGCGGACGATGTCGGTGTGGCGGCCGAGCCGGAGCCAGGCCCGGTCGAACGTCACGCCGGGCTGGACGTGCTGTTTGCCGACGATGCGGTCGTCGGGGCGAGCGGCCCGGATGGGCATTCACCCGCGATGCAGTCGGCGGCGGTGCCGGCTGACGCTTCGCCCATCATCGCTTCGCCCGTCAGCGCCGACATCGTCGATATCGTGGTTCCGGGCGGAACCGTCGTGGCCGAACTGGATGTCGGGGTGGGCGACACGGCCGAGGCGGATATCGGCACGGGTATCGCGGTTCTGGACGGTACGACGGTCGCCGAGGTCCTGTTGGAGGTGCAGGCAACGGCCGGCGAGGTAGCCATACAGGCGACCGGCGACGTGGAGCTGCTGGGCGGCGAGGGCGCCGTCGACCTGGAGTTGGGTGCCGCGGCAGCGATCGGCGACGACATCGCGGCCGGGCTGGCAACCGACCTCACCCTGCTCGGCCAGGACAGCCTGGCCAA
>CAZQOA010000097.1:11245-19597 GCA_964594715.1 uncultured Rhizobiaceae bacterium
TGCTGGGCGACCAGGGCGTCGCCGACCTGGAGTTGGCCGCTGCGGCAACCATCGGCGACGATGTCGCCGCCGGGCTGGCGGCCGACCTCACCCTGCTCGACCCGGACGGCCTGGCCAATATCGAGGTCGCCGCGCAGGCGACGGTCGGCGAGGCGGCGGTGGCGACCACGGCCGATGTCGGGCTGCTGGGCGAGGATGCCATCGCCGATGTCGAACTGGAGACGGCGACCGACATCGGTGGCGTCGCGGCCGCCGAGGTCTCCGCCGATGTCGAATTGACCGGGAGCGGCGGCCCCATGGTCGAGCTGGAAAGCGACATCGTCGTCGACGCGCTGCTGTCGGTCGACATCGACCTGTCGTCGACCGATGGCGTCGTGGTCGAGCTCGACCTGCTGCCGGACCTGCCCCCGGTCCCGGTGGTGGAGGATGCGGTCGAGGCGGTGGAAACCGTCGTCGGGGCGATCTTTGGTGGCAACCTGTTCGGCGAACCGGAGCCGGAGGCGCAGGAGCCGCCACCCGCGGCTCTGCCGCCACCGGTCCCCAATCCCGTGCAGTCCGTCCTCTATTCCCTGGGCAGCCTGTTCGGCTGACCGTGCGCGCGAGCGGTCAGGCGGGCTTCGTTCAGGCGGGCTTTGTTCAGGCGGGCCGGCGCAGCATCTGGGCCACCACCGACAGGAAGCGCTGGTCGTCGAACGGCTTGGCGATGACCGGCCGCCCTGCGAGCACGAAGAACTGCTCCAGCTCCGGATTGGCGACATCGCCGGTCATGAAGAGGATGCGGCGGGCGGCTTCGGGGTCGTCCTGCTCCAGCCGCTGGAAGAGAGCGGTGCCGTCCATCCCCGCCATGTGGATGTCGGAGACCAGCAGGTCGTAGCGCCGGCGACCGATGCGGCGCAGCGCCTCCGACCCGTCGCCGGCGATGTCGGCTGCGTGGCCCTCGCGGCGCAGCAGCGACTGGATGTAGCGCGCCTGGTCCTCGTCATCATCGACGACCAGGATGGCCGCCCCGCCGGCCGGGCGCGCGGTGGTGGCCATGGCGCCGTCGCCGGCCACGCCGTCGCCGACCGCCCCATCACCGATCGGCAGGCGGATGACGAATTCCGCCCCGCCTGTGGCCCGGTTCGCCGCGGTGATGCTGCCGCCCAGCTCCTTCACCTGGGTCACGCACAAGGACAGGCCGAGGCCGGTTCCCTTACCCTCCGCCTTGGTCGTGAAGAAGGGCTGGAAGATCCGCTTCAGGATGGCGGGCGGGATGCCGGGCCCGTTGTCGGCGACGCGCAGCTCCAGCATCCGCGCGTCCGGGTCGTGGGCAATCCTGACCGACAGGCGGCGCGGGGGCGGGACATCGGCCAGCGCATCGCACGCATTGGTCAGGAGGTTGACCACCACCTGCCCCAGGCCGGTGGCGTCGCCGATCACCGGCGGCAGGCCGTCGGGCACTTCCATCGACAGCTCGACCTCGGCCCGGTCCAGCCGCCCGCGCACCAGCTCGATCGCGCGGCTGGCGACCTCGGCCATCGGCAAGGGCGCCCGGCGGACCGGCCGTCGCCGCGCCAGGTCCAAGAGGTTGGTGACGATCCGCGCCGACTGCCGCGCCGCCTCGATGACGCGCTCCAGGCGCTGGTGGTGGGACTGGTTGCGGATCACCCGGCGCAGCAGCTGGCTCTGGGCCAGGATGGTCGAAAGCTGGTTGTTCAGTTCATGGACGATCGACGCCAGGAGCTGGCCCAGCGCCACGGCCCGCTCGGCCGCGGCATCGATGCCCGTTTCCTCCGGCCGCGCCGACAAGAGCAGGACGCGGCGGCGGCCCTGCCGGACGGCGCGCGCGGTCACCAGCAGGGGCAATGCCTCGCCGTCGGCACCGGGCAGGCGCAGGCTCACCAGCGTCCCGTCGTCGGGGGCGGCGGCCAGCCGCGCGATGATCTCGTCCGGCCAGCGGCTGGGGTCGGCGGCGTCGCCGGCCACATCTGCCCCGGCCAGCGCCGCGGTCCAGGCGCGGTTGCGGCGCAGCGGCCGGAAGCGCGCATCGACGACGGCCATGGCGTCGGCCGCATGCTCGAAGGCGACCTCCGCCAGGGTCTGCCCGGGCGTGCTCTGGTCGGGGTCGTTCGCCCTGGGCATCACCGCCATATCGCTCCCCGCGACCGGCCGGGTCGCCCGCCATTCTGACGCGCGGAAGGCCAGTGCGTCGATATGCCGTCTACGCAAGCAGCGGCGCCACTTCGGACGCGCAGGTTGTCAGCGGCTTTGGGCTAATGTTATGCAACTTCATCAAGCGCCGTAGAGCGCCCACTGCAATTCACACGACATCGGGAGAACGCCGTGACGATTCCTTCGAAGACGATTCTCGCCGCCGCCGTCCTGGCGATGGCCGCCCCCGCGACCGCCGCCGACCTGAAGCTCATGACCGGCCCCCAGGGCGGCGTGTGGGTCCCGCTCGGCGGCCAGTTGAAGGACATGTGGGAGAAGGCGATTCCAGGCCTTTCGGTGCAGTCGCTGCCGGGTGCAGGCATCGCCAACGTCCGCGGCATCGAGGAATCGAAGACCGACATCGGGTTCGGCAATTCGATCTCGACGGTCGACGCGCTCGCCGGCAACGCACCCTTCAACAAGCCGCACAACAGCGTCTGCAACATCGCCACGCTCTACCCGCAATATTACCAGCTGGTGGTGCCGGCCGCGGCCGGGATCAACTCGGTGAAGGACCTGAAGGGCAAGAGCATCACCACCCAGCCGCGCGGCAACACGGGCGAGCTGATCACCGGGCAGCTCCTGAAGGTCCATGGCCTGTCCTACAACGACGTGAAGGTCAGCTTCGTGTCCTACACGGACTCGGTCACCCAGATGCAGGACGGGCATGCCGTCGCCTTCGGCCTGGGCACGGCCATCCCGGCCGGCTCCATCATGGACCTGGCGTCGGCCCGCGAGATCAAGCTGATGGACCTGTCCGACAGCATCGAGGGAATGAAGAAGCTGAACCCGGGCTATACCCTGGTGACGGTGCCCAAGGGCACCTACAACAAGCAGGACAAGGACGTACAGGTGATCGGCTACGCGACCCATATCGCCGCCGCCTGCAAGCTGCCGGCCGATCAGGTCTACACCATGACCAAGACCATGGCCGCCAACATCCCGTCCATGGCCGCCGTCTACAAGGGCATCGCCACGCTGACGCCGAAGGGCATGGCTGAGGATATCGGCGTTCCCTTCCATCCGGGCGCGGCCAAGTACTATGCCGAGGCCGGCATCACGGTGAAGACACGCTGAGGGATCCGGTTCGCAGTCGCAGCAGCAGGTAGGGTCCCCCGCGATGAACATGGATCTGAGCCACGGCGGCATCCTCCGCATCGTCGGGATCGTCATCGGCGTCTCGATGTCCCTCTATCACATGTGGGCCATCGCCTTCGGAACGCCGGAGGCGGTCTATTTCCGCGGGACCCACCTGCTGTTCTCGCTGTCGCTGGTATTCCTCTTCTACGACCGCTCCGCCAAGCGGGCGGGCCAGCCGCCCGATATCATCGACTACGGGTTGCTGGCCCTGGGCGCGGCGCCGATCCTCTATCTCTTCCTCAACTACGACTATGTCGTGAACCGCATCTACTACATCGACGACCTCAGCACCGCCGACATGGTGCTGGGGACGTTGCTGGTGGCGGTGGTGATCGAGGGGACGCGGCGGGCGCTGGGCTGGGCCCTGCCGATCACGGCCATCGTGTTCCTCGCCTACGGGCTGTTCATCGCCCAGCTCGAGCCGATGCGGCTGATGGACCAGCTCTTCATGACGACCGAGGGGATCTTCGGCATCCCGCTCTCGGTGTCGGCCGCCTATGTGCTGATCTTCGTGCTGTTCGGCAGCTTCATGGAGCGGACCGGCACCGGCCAGCTCTTCATGGATTTCGCGATGTCGCTGACCGGGCACCAGGCGGGTGGCCCGGGCAAGGTCTCGGTCGTCAGCTCCAGCCTGTTCGGCACCATCTCGGGCAGCGCCGTCGCCAACGTCATGGTGGACGGCCCGATCGCCATCCCCCTGATGAAGCGCACCGGCTTCCCGCCGCATTTCGCGGCCGGCGTCGAGGCGACGGCGTCGACCGGCGGCCAGATCATGCCGCCGATCATGGGTGCCGCCGCCTTCGTCATGGCGGAATTCCTCAGCGTGTCCTACGGCCAGGTCATCATCTGGGCGCTGATCCCCTCGATCCTCTATTATGTCGCCTGCTTCGGGGCGGTGCATTTCGAGGCCAAGCGGCGTGGCCTCCTTGGCCTGCCGCGGGCGGAACTGCCGCGCTTCGCCAATGTCATGGCCGCGCGCGGCCACCTCTTCCTTCCGGTCGCGGCCATCCTGGTCGTCATGTATTCCGGCTACAGCGCGCCGATGGCGGCCCTGGTCGGCACGCTGCTCTGCTTCCCGGTCGCGGCCCTGCGGGCCGAGACGCGGGGCAACGTCACCGTGCGCAACGTGGTCGAGGCGATGGCGGACGGCGCCCGCAACGCCGTCACCGTGGCGCTGGCCTGCGCCTGTGCCGGCATCATCATCGGCGTCGTCATGCTGTCGGGCCTGGGTATCGTCTTCACCCAGCTCGTCGTCGGGTTGGCGCAGGACTGGCTGCTGGTGGCCCTGATCATGACCATGGCGGCCGGCATCGTGCTCGGCATGGGAATGCCGACCACGCCCGCCTACATCGTCATGACGGCACTCCTGGTGCCGGCGATCATCAAGCTCGGCGTCATCCCGCCGGCGGCGCACATGTTCGCGCTGTATTTCGCCGTGCTGTCGGCGATCACCCCGCCGGTGGCGCTGGCGGTCTTCGCTGCCGCCGGCATCGCCAAGTCGGATATCTGGAAGACGGGGCTGGCCGCGGTGAAGATCGGCGCCGCCGGCTTCATCGTGCCCTTCATGTTCGTCTATGAGCCGGCGCTGCTGATGATCGGCGACTGGCCCTGGATCATCTGGCGGTTCGTCGCGGCCGTCGCCGGCATCCTCTTGTTCGCGGGCGGGCTCCACGGTTACTTCGTCACCTGGGCGTCGATGTGGCAGCGGGCGGTGCTGGTCGCGGCGGGCTTCTCGCTGGTCTTCCCCAGCGTCTGGTCCGACGTGGCAGGCGCGGCCCTGGGAGCCTTCGTGATCGGCAGCCAGTTGCTGCAGCGCCAACGCGTCCCGGCACCGGCATCCGGCACCGGGACGCTCTGAACCCCAGCCTACAGCCGCACGTCGTGCAGCGGCCGCCCCCAGTCGGCGGCCGCCCGCACGGCGCGCGCGACGTCCTCCTCCAGCATCAGCCCGTCGGCCACGAGCCGCCGGGCTGCGGCCTCGATCGCCGCTGAATAAGCCTCGGGCGAGCCATAGCGCGCCATCAGGGACGGGCGCGGGTCGCCGGTTGCGGCCGCCTCCTCGTCGGTGTCGGGGAAGGGGATGTAGCTGCCGGTGAACTCGTGCATGGCGCCGTGGCCGTGCCCGCGCTCGCGGATGTTCCAGCCGGTATAGGTGCCGAGCGGCGCTGCCACCATCGGTGCCCGCACGCCGGCGATGTCGTTGCCGTCGGCATCGACCGCCGGCACCAGGGTCGGATAGCCCTCGGCCGCCAGGACCGTCGGCGGCTCCTGGTCGAGGATGCCGGCCGCCGAGCGCGGGCCGAAGTCGAGCAGCGGGCAGGCATTGGCGGCGGTCGGGGTGGCGACGCCGGGGATCGCCGGGAAGCGCCGGCACCATTCCTCGGCCGTCACCAGCGTGCCGTCGGCGCGCAGCGGGATGCGGCTCGGCGGCGGCGGGGTGCCGTCGCTGGCCCAGCCGTCGAGCGCGTCCAGCATGGCGCGGAACAGCATCGAGGTCTGGACGATGTTCAGGTACTGGCGGCAGACGCCCCGGGCCGGCCGCTTCACGTTGGGGTCGGCAAAATGCTGCGAGCTCGACCACAGATAGACCCGCACATTCGCGGGCTGGGGCAGGTCGTTGCCGTGGGCGTCCGTATGGACCAGCGATCCGCGGCGCTGCCAGTACTCGATGGCGCTCTGGGTGTGCAGCACCAGGGGGTCGGTGTCGGGCCGCTTCAGGATCGCGTCCTCGCGTCCGCTATGCGGGTCGACCGACGCCGCATAGGAGAAGGGGAAGCGGTCGGCCATCGTCGCATGGTCCTCGTACTGCTGGCCGGCCGGCGACACGACCAGCGAGAAGCGGTGGTTCATCCACATCAGCCCGCCGCCGGAAACATGCGGCAGCACGCCGTCGAACACCTTCCGGCCCGCGGCATCGGCATTGTAGCCCTGGTGGATGAAGTCGCGGATGCAGCGCCCGGTCTGCGAGCGGCCCCAGGCATAGGCCTTGTCGATGGTGCCGGCGAGCGGGTTGGCGGCGCCCGCCTCGTTCTTCAGGAAGGCGACGAGATCGCGGACCGCGACATGCCCCAGCCCATGCACGCGCGGGTCGCGGGCGGTGTAGACGAGCTCGTAGATCCAGCCGGGCTCGAAGCCGGCCGGCAGGTGGAGATGGCTGTCGGACGGGATGACCGCCTGCTCGGCACCCTGGTTGTCGAGCCCGCTGCCGCCCTCGACCCGGGCGAAGGCCCATTGGTCGGCCGGGATGGGGATGCGGGCATCGCCCTGATAGCGCCGCCGGGTCAGGGCGCCCTTGCCCGTGTCCAGCGACGCGGTCGGGTAGCTGCGCGTCGATGCCCGGCCGGAAAGGGGGAATACGGTCGTCCCCGGCTTGTCGACGATGATCTCGGTGCGCACCGGGCCGGTGATCGGCCGGCCGTCCTCGGTCGCCACCGGCACGTCGAGGACGAGCCGGCCGTTGCCGGGCAGCAGGTCGCCCTCCCAGGCGCCCCAGACGATGGTGTAGCCGCGGCGGAAGAGATAGCCGTTGCCGGCGTGGGCCAGCGTGCGGGGGTCGTTGGTCGGCGGCGCGTCGTTGAAGAATTGCAGCTCGCGCTTGTTGCCGCGATTGCCATAGCCGAAGAAGAGGCGGCGGTTGCCGCGGGCCGGGTCGACGGGCTTCAGGATCATGACGTCGGCGGCGAACTCGACGCGGCCGTCGGCATTGCGCGGCGCGTGGTCCAGGTCGACGATCCCGGCCTGCGCTGGTGCTGCCGGGTCGACCGCGTACCAGGCCCGCCCGACGAGCCGTTCATAGGCGCCGCTGTCGCCGAACAGGGCGCCGTCGGCGAAGGGCATGCGTTCCGTGATCTCGATGCGAACAGCGTTGGTCATGGGCCGGACGTTCCTTGGGCTTCTTCAGATGGACAGGAAGGGCAGGTCGAGGCCGTTGCGGCGGGCGCAGTCGATGGCGACCTCGTAGCCGGCATCGGCATGGCGCATGACGCCGGTGGCGGGGTCGTTCCACAGCACCCGTTCGATGCGCCGGGCGGCGGCCGCGGTGCCGTCGCAGACGACGACCATGCCGGCATGCTGCGAATAGCCGATGCCGACCCCGCCGCCATGGTGGATGGAGACCCAGGTGGCGCCGCTGGCGCAATTGACGAGCGCGTTCAGCAGGGGCCAGTCGGCGACCGCGTCGCTGCCGTCGCGCATCGCCTCGGTCTCGCGGTTGGGGCTGGCGACCGACCCGGAATCGAGGTGGTCGCGGCCGATCACGATGGGCCCGATCTCGCCCCTGGCCACCATCTCGTTGAAGGCGAGGCCGAGGCGATGGCGGTCGCCCAGCCCGACCCAGCAGATGCGCGCGGGCAGGCCCTGGAAGCGGATGCGCGCCTTCGCCATGTCGAGCCAGTTGTGCAGGTGCCGGTCGTCCGGCATCAGCGCCTTCACGCGGGCGTCGGTGCGCCAGATGTCCTCCGGGTCGCCGGACAGGGCGGCCCAGCGGAACGGCCCGACGCCGCGGCAGAAGAGGGGGCGGATATAGGCCGGCACGAAGCCCGGGAAGGCGAAGGCGTCGGCAACCCCGGCATTCTTCGCCATCTGCCGGATGTTGTTGCCGTAGTCGACGGTCGGGACCCCCATGCGGTGGAAGTCGAGCATGGCCCGCACCTGCACCGCCATCGACTCCATGGCGGCCTTCTCCACCCCCTTGGGGTCGCGCGCGCGCCGTGCCTCCCACTCGTCCAGGGTCCAGCCGATCGGCAGGTAGCCGTTGATCGGGTCGTGGGCCGATGTCTGGTCGGTGACGGCGTCGGGCCGCACGCCGCGGCGCACCAGCTCGGGGAAGATCTCGGCGGCATTGCCGAGCAGGCCGATGGACACCGGCTTGCGGTCGCCGCGGGCGCGCTCGAGCATCGCCAGCGCCTGGTCCAGGTCTTCGGCGCGGGCGTCGAGATAGCCGGTCTTCAGGCGCATCTCGATGCGCGACGGCTGGCATTCGACGGCGAGCAGCGAGGCGCCGGCCATGGTCGCCGCCAGCGG
>CAZQOA010000098.1:0-19522 GCA_964594715.1 uncultured Rhizobiaceae bacterium
GCGGCGGCCAGGGATGCCGCGGTGCGGACATGGTTCCAGGCGGTCCATGGCACCCGGTAGCGCCGCCAGGCGGCGCCCGGGTCGCCCTCGTCCGGCGCTACCCGGGCGAGGCGCCGGTTGAGCGGGACGTTGAACCGCATCGTCACCAGGATGCAGCCGACGAGGTAGGCCAGCGCCCCGGCGAGCACCAGGGGTGCCGCCAGCCCGGCGCCGGGATCGCTCCAACGCGCGACCGCAAGGACCGCAAGGCCGAGCGACAGCGCCGCCGTGCCGAAGAAGACGGCGAAGAACAGGCGGTTCAACACCGTGATGTTGATCGACTGCATGGCGGCGATGGCGTGGCCCGCGGGCAGCCGGTCGAGCGCCGCCATCACGAAGCCGGAGAAGGCGAAGAAGATGCCGCCGACCAGGCCGCTGCCTACGGCTGCCAGCAACAGCAGGATGAACGCGAGCGGGTCGGTCATCATGGTAATCCGAGCCTAGCCGAAGCAGGCCCCCGCCGTCACCCCAACCGCTCGAACATCCCTGCCAGGAGGCGCGCGCGGGGCGCCAGCGACGACACCAGCAGGTGCTCGTCGTGGGTATGGGCACCATTGCCGCATACCCCGAGGCCGTCCAGGGTCGGGATGCCGAGCGCGCCGGTGAAGTTGCCGTCGCTGCCGCCGCCGAACTGCCCGTGCTCCAGCTCGAAGCCGAGGTCGGCCGCGACGCCGCGCGCGGTCTCGAAGAGATCGAGGGTGCCGTCCGTGGGCCGGAAGAGCGGGCGCACGGCGCCGGGCTCGACCTCGACCCGCACGCCGTCGGCATCGCCGGAAAGCGAAGCCATGCGGTCGCGGACCACGCCCATGTCGGCCTCGGTCGGGGCGACGCACAGCACCTCGGCGTAGCATTCGATCGGGATGACGTTGACGAAGGTGCCGCCGCGGATCACGCCGACGCTGTAGTTGGCACCGCGATCGAACTCGGACCAGCCCTCGATGCGGTCCACCAGACGGGCCATGGCGCGGATGGCGCTGCGGCCGAGGCGGTTATTGTCCGACCCGGCATGGGCCGGCCGGCCATGGACGCGCAGCTTGAAGCGCAGGAAGGCGTGCCGGCCCGTCACCACGCGGCCGGCGTCGCCCTTGGCCGGCTCCGGCACCAACACGAAGGCGTGGCGCGCCGCCTCCTCCTCGATCAGGCGGCGGGTCGACGGGCTGCCGACCTCCTCGTCGGGAATGAACATGAAAGTGACCGGCAGGTTGGGCCGGCCGCTGCGCTCCACCACCCGGCGCATGGCGTGGCAGGCCAGGTACATGCCGCCCTTCATGTCGTAGATGCCGGGCCCGTACATGCGATCGCCGTCGCGCCGCAGCGGCAGGGGGCCGTCGATGGTGCCCAGCACATGCACCGTGTCGAGGTGGCCCAGCACCAGGATGCCCGGCCCCTCGCCGCGGCCCGGCACCCGTGCCCGCACCACGTCGGCGAAACCGTCGGTGCCCGGCAGGCGCTCGACCTCCGCCCCCACCGACCGCATCGCGGCCTCGGCCAGGTCCATCATCCGGTTCACGCCGGGCGCATGGATGGTCGGGCTCTCGACCCCGACCCATTGGCAGATGCCGGCCAGGATCTCCTCGCCGTCGAAGCCGTCGTCGTTGTGGATGCTCATGATGCGCGGGCGGGCTCGGCTGTGGGAAGCGGGCCATGCACGGTCCGCGAATGGGGGAAGCGACGGTCGCCGTCGGGGTCGCCGACCGGGGTGCGCCGCAGCGTCCGCCGATAGGCGGTGTCGAAGGGCTCGCGGGCGTGCTGCAGGATGATGTTGTCCCACAGCAGCATGTCGCCCGGCCGCCAGTGGTGGCGATAGCCGAAGCGGGGATCGGCGATCCAGGTGCGCAGCTCCGCGATCAGGGCTTCGCCATCGGCGACCGGGAGCTCGTTGATCCGCACCGTGGTGTGCTCGCTGAGGAAGAGCGCGCGCTGGCCGGTATCCGGATCGGTCCAGACCAATGGATGGACGGCGCGTGGCGCGTCGGCGGGCGTGCCCTCCTCGACCGACCGCTTCGCGTAGTCGCCGTCATAGTCGAAGAGCTGATAGGAGCTGAGGCCGTCCAGGCGCCGGCGCGTCGCCTCGGGCAAGGCGGCATGGACGGCGGCGCAGTTGGCGAACAGCGTGTCGCCGCCGACCGGCGGCATCTCGATGCCGTAGAGCCCGATCGCCTTCAGCGGATGCACGAAGAAGGTGTTGTCGGAATGGAAATAGAGTTCCCCCTGGCCGAGGACGCCATCGGGCCGGGCGTTGGAGACGTAGGCGGTCTTGGCCTTCTGCATCGCCGGGCTGCGCCGCGAGATCGGGCCGAACAGTTCCGCGAAGCGAAGCTGGGCGTCCTCGTCGAGCTGCTGGTCGCGCAGCAGCAGCAGATGGTGGTGGCGATAGAGATCGAGCAGGCTTTGCGCAACCTCGGGCGTCAAGGGTTGGGACAGGTCGACGCCGGTGATCTCCACGCCGAGCGCCGGGCTCAGGGGTCGGGTCTGGAAGGTCATTTGCGGCCTCCTTTGCGAACTCAGGCGGCGAAGCCGAGCGCGTCGCGGAACTTGTACCAGGCGATGGCGCCCGCGACGCCGGGCGCGCGCAGCGCGTGGAACGGCACCGTCGCGAAGGGCGTATCCGGATAGTCGAGCGCCGGGTCCTGGGCGCCCGTCAGCTTGTCGGCCATCACCGCGCCCATGGTGGTGGCGAGCGCGATGCCGCGGCCATTATAGCCCAGCACCGACCACAGGCCCGGCGCCGGCCGGTGGATGCGCGGCAGCTCGTCCAGCGTCATGTCGATCCGCCCGCACCAGGCGTGCTGCCACTGGATGTCGCCCAGCATCGGGAAGCGGCGGCGGGCGGCCCGTGCGATCGCGGTCAAGGTGGATGGCGACGGCGCATCGCCGAGCGGCCCGCGGCCGCCCATCAGCAGCCGGCCCTGCCCGTCGACGCGGAAATAGTTGGAGAGCTTGCGCGTATCGGACACTACGGCCCGCGACGGCAGGATGGAGGCGCGGAGATTGGCCGACAGCGGGCCGGTCGCCATCTGGGCGCTCTGCACGCCGACGAAGGTCTGCGCCAGCCCCGGCCACAGCCGGTCGGAATAGGCGCCGGTGGCGAGCAGCACCTGGCCGGCCGTCACCGTGCCGCGCGGCGTGGCGATGCGCCATTGCCGGCCTGCCTGCTCCAGCCGTTCGGCCGGGCTGCGCGCATATATCTCCGCACCCTGCCCCACCGCGGCCCGCGCCAGCCCGCGGACATAGTCGAGGGGCTGGATCGCGCCCGCCCGCCGGTCATGGAGGCCCCCGACATACTGGTCGGTGCCCAGCATCCGGGCAGTATCCCCTCGCGAGACCAGCACCGCGTCGACGCCGCGGCCCTGCAATTCCGTGGCGGTCTTATCGAGGTAGGCCAGCGCCATCGGCGAATGGGCGCCACGGAACCAGCCGTTGCGCTCCAGCCCACAGGCGATGCCGTGGCGGGCGATCAGGTCGTAGACGCGGGCGGCGGCACCGTCGCCCAGCGCCAGCATCCGGTCCGCCCGGTCGCCGCCGAACCGGGTAGCGAGCTCATCGCGACTCCGCTTCAGCCCAGGGATCACCTGGCCGCCGTTCAGGCCGGACGCGCCCTCGCCGATCTCGCGCGCCTCCACCACGGCCACCCCGACGCCGCGCTCGGCCAGGTGCAGCGCCGCCGACAGGCCGGTATAGCCGCCACCGACGATGGCGACATCGACCGCGACCGCGCCCTCCAGCGCCCGGCGTTCCGGGCCGGGTGCCGCCGTCGCCGCCCATAGCGGCCCGCGCGCGAGCAGCGCTGCGCCATCCATCGGCGGCTACTCGGCCGCTTCCTGGCGGCGGTAGAGGCGGTGCGCCGTCTCCGGCCGCAGCAGCCCGTCGGCCAGGTCGCGCTCGATGTCGGCGGGGTCGCGCAGCCCCGGCTGGCCATAGCCACCGCCGCCGCCCAGCAGCACCTCGACGATGTCGCCCTTGCGCACCGCATTGGCCGACTTGGAGCGCAGCTCGATCGTCTCTGCCCCGCGCAGGATGCGGGCGTGCCCCAGCATGCCGGGCGAGCCGCCGGGGGCACCCGCGGCCCGGTAGCGGAAACGGCCGGCCTACCTGGAGAAGGGGCCGCCGGCCTTCAGGATCTCGGAGCGCCGATAGAAGCCGGCGCCGCCGCGATGGGCACCATGCCCGAAGGAGTCCGTCGCCAGCTCGTAGCTATGGATGCGGAAGAAGTCGTAGCCGGAATCCAGCGCCTCGACCGGCGTGTTGGCGCAGTTGGAAAGGCCGTTGTCGACGCCGTCGCAGCCATCGAGCGAGCGCGAGCCGCCAAAGCCGCCGCCCATCGGCTCCAGATGCACGGCATAGCCGTTCTCGCCCATATGCGCGAGGCAGGTGACGGTGGTGGTGTTGAACCCCAGCGCCGGCACCAGTTCCGGCACCGCCTGGGCCAGCGCCATCATCACCGCGTCATAGGCGCGATAGGCCGACAGCATGCGCGCACGCACCGGCGCCGGCGGCTTCGGATTGACGATCGAGCCGTAGGGGGCGGTCACCGTGATCGGCCGCTTCAGCCCCTCGTTGAACGGGATGTCGGGGCTGGTCAGCACCGATTTCACCGCCGACAGGGCGGCCGATATGGTGGACGAGAAGGGGCAGTTGATGTTGCGGCCGACCTGCGGCGCGCTGCCGTCGAAATCGATGGCGACGCTTTCGCCGGCGATGGTCAGGCGGGCCCGGATCGGGATCGCCTGGTCGCCGATGCCGTCATCGTCGAGCAGCGCCTCGCCGTGATAGACGCCGTCCGGCACCCGGGCGATGGCGGCGCGCACCCGCCGCTCCGAATAGTCGAGCAGCTCGCGCATCGTCTCTTTGAAAGCGGCGACGCCGTACTTCTCGCAGAGCTGGCGGACGCGCGCCGCACCCATGGCGTTGGCGGCGAACTGCGCGTTGAAATCGCCGATCGTCTGGTCCGGCACCCGGATATTGTGGGCGATCAGGCGCTCCAGCCGGCCGCCGTTCCAATCCTTCTCCATGCTCCAGCACGATGGCGGGATGCGCAGCCCCTCGGCGATCACGTCGGTCGCCTCGGCCGTCAGGCCGGCGCTGCCGCCGCCGACATCGAGATGGTGCGCGACGCTGGCGCTGAAGCCCACCACCTCGCCCTCGAAGAAGATCGGGGTGAAGATGAACACGTCCTGGAGATGCTGGCCGCCGGCGAAGGGGTCGTTGTTGATGAAGAAATCGCCCTCGGACAGGGTGTCGGCCGGATGCAGCGCCAGGCACGGCATGATGGTGGCGCCGATGGGGCCGAGCTGCATCGGGATCAGCTCCGCCTGGGCCACCACGTTGCCGTCGCGGTCCAGCAGGGCGGCCGACCCGTCGCGCGCCTCGCGCAGGATGGTCGAGTAGGCGGAGCGGATGAGCTTCACGCCCATCTCGCGGGCCGCCGCCTGCAGGCTCTGACTGATGACGGCGTAGTCGATCGGATCGAGCGTCATTGCCTCAGCCCTTTCGCATCACGATGTTGTCGGCCTGGTCGCGTTCCGCCGACCACCCGGTCGGCAGGTAGGTGGTGGCGGTGGCGCCGGACAGGATGATCGGCCCGGCCACCGGCTTGGCCACGGCGAGCCGCCCGGCGGGGACGTGACGGCACGAGATCCAGCGGCCGCTCTCGTAGAGCTCGTAGGTCGCCTCTGCCGTGTCGTCGTCGACCGGCATGGCGAGCGGCTGGCGCGCCGCCACCCCGACCGATGCCCCGACCCGGAACGACACGATCTCCACCTTCTGGTTGGCGCCGAGGCCATGGAAGAAGACGCGATAATGCGCCTCCTCGAAGGCTTTCAACAACCGCTCCGCGGTCAACCCCTCGAGGCCGGCCTCGTCGAAATCGACCGAAATCTCGAAAGCCTGCCCGACGAAGCGCATCTCGGCCGTGTAGGTACACTCCAGGGCACCGGTGAAGCCCATCGTGCGGAAATCTTCGGCCAGCTCGTCGCGCAGGCGGCGGAACACGGCGACGCCGTCGGTCGCCCCGCGCGCCAGCGGCATCTGGCTGGTCAGCGTGGCGTACTTGGTGAAATCCGACGCGATCAGCCCGTAGGCCGAGATGACGCCGGGGTTGGGCGGCACGACGATGGTGCGCACGCCCAGCTGGTCGGCGATCGACGCCGCGTGCAACGGCCCGCCGCCACCGAAGGGCAGCAGGGCATAGTCGCGCGGGTCCTTGCCGCGCTCGGTGGACACGAGCTGGATCGCCCGCACGATATTGGCGTTGACCAGCTTGATGGCGCTTTCCGCCATGCCCTCGATCGACAGGCCGAAGCGTTCGGCCAGCGCCGCGAACGCCTTGCGCGCGAGGGCGGGGTCGATCGACATGCGCCCACCCAGGAACGCCTCGGGCCGGACGGCGCCGACGATGACCTGGGCATCGGTGATGGTCGGCTCGGTGCCGCCGCGCATGTAGCAGGCAGGACCCGGATCGGCGCCGGCGCTGCGCGGACCGACCCGCAGCATGCCGCCATCGTCGACCCAGACGATCGAGCCGCCGCCGCCGCCGACGGTGACGATATCGAGGACCGGCGTCTGGATCGGCAGGCCGTCGATCTCGGTCTCGTTGGCCAGCGTCGCCCGGCCGTCCTGGGCCAGGCACACGTCGGTCGAGGTGCCGCCCATGTCGAAGGTGATGACGTCGTTGAAGCCCGAGCGCATCGACTGCCGGACCGCCCCGACCACGCCGGCGGCGGGGCCGGAGAAGAGCGCGGTGATGGCGCTCTTGCGCATCGCCGAGGCCGGCAGGCGGCCGCCGTTCGACTGCATGACGCTGAAGCGGCCGGCGAATCCGCCCGCCGCCAGGCGCTGCTCGAAGCCGCCGAGGTAGCGGTCGATCACCGGCTGCACGAAGGCCGACAGGGTGGTGGTCGACGCGCGCTCGAACTCGCGGAAGACGCGGCTGACATCGTGCGAGGCGGTGACCAGCACGCCCGGCAGCGCCTCCTCCACGATGGCGACGATGCGCCGCTCGTGGTCGGGGTTGGCATAGGCATTGAGCAGGCAGACGGCGACCGCCTCGTAGCGGCCTTCGACCAGGCGCGGCAGGACGTCGCGGCGGAACGCGGCCTCGTCGAGTGGGACGGCAGCACTGCCGTCGCCCAGCATGCGGTGCACCACCTCGAAGGTGTCGCGGCGGGCGACCACCGGCACCGGCTTGCGGTATTCGAGATCGTAGATCTGCCGCCGATCGTGGCGCTGGAGCTGGAGGATGTCGCGGAAGCCCGCGGTGACGATGAAGGCCAGCCGGGCGCCCTTGCGCTCCAGCACCGCGTTGGTCGCCACGGTCGACCCGTGGGCCAGGTCCTCGATCCGCGCGAAGTCCAGGCCGGCGGCGCGGAGCGCGTCGTGGGCGCCGATATCCGGGCTCTTGGGCGTGCTCGGCACCTTGGTGACGATGATCCGATCGCCGTCGAAAGCCACCAGATCGGTGAAGGTGCCGCCGACCTCTACGCCTACTCGCATCATCAGAGACCTTTTCGTAGCCGTCCGTTCATGATGTTCGGAAAAATCGGGCGAATCGCGCGCCACTGCGCGCCACACCGGAAAAAGATTGGTGACGAGCCCGGTTTCCGTGCAGATGTATTTGGATGCGTTGCCGCCGCCATCGGCGACCTGCCATGGATGGAACACATGATCCGGGTACGCTCATGCTCCGTCGGACTCACCATGAGGGCCGAAGCACCGGCTTTTCCTCATGGCGCGCTTCCTCATCCCGAGCGCTTGTCGAGGGAGAACCATGAAATCTCTCAGGCAGCCGATGGGCATTGTTGTCTAGCATGGAGGCGCCGGCCCGGGAGCAAGGGGCGCCCGAGGCCTCGCTGTGCGACGCCTCGCGACTATAGGTATTGGATTGAAGAAATGTCACGAATATTTCAGCCAATCGACACACGGTAGCGACCAGGGAGCCGGAACCACCCATGGCACGTCCATCCATGACGACCGCGACCGCACCGCTCGATCCGCCGGCCGACCTGCAAGGCTGGGATGGGCGCCAGCTTCACGAACTGCGCCGCGCACGCGGCCTGACCCTGAAGGAACTGTCGCTGGCGAGCGGCCTGTCGATCGGCCTGTTGAGCCAGTTGGAACGCGGCATCTCCGCGCCGACCATCCGCTCGCTGCAGGCGGTGTCGCGGGCGCTGAAGATCCCTCCCGGCTGGTTCTTCCAGTCCCGTGTCGGGGGCGATCCCGGCGAGCAGAGCATCGTCGTCCGGCGCGGGCGCGGCCGGCTGATGGCCTTTTCCGACGATTTCCGCAAGGAACTGGTGACGCCCGACCTGTCCGGCGCGCTGGAGGGGCTGCTGGTCACCATCGGGCCGGGCGGCTCGTCCGGCCCGCGGCCCTACGAGCATCCGGGCGAAGAGATGGGCTATGTCCTTTCCGGCGAGATCGAGCTGTGGGTCGACGAGGAACACTTTCATCTCCGCGCCGGCGACAGCTTCCGCTTCCGCAGCGAACGCCCCCACCGCTTCGCCAACCCCGGCACAAAGGCGGCGCAGGTGCTGTGGGTGGTAACGCCGCCATTCTATTGACGATACCCCGGCGTCACTCCGCGGCCGCCTCCGAGACCGCCAGGGTCCGGCTGCGGACCTTCAGCCACCAGCCATAGGCCGGCGGCCATTCGTCGAAGGCGTCCGGGCCGCGCAGCGCTACCGCCGCCTGCGCCGCCCAATGGGGATTGAACAGCGCCTCGCGGCCGATCGCGACGAAGTCGGCGCGGCCGTCGGCGACGATGCGCTCGGCCAGTTGCGGCTCGCGGATCAGCCCGACCGCCATGGTCCGCATGCCGGTGTCGCGCCGGACGCGCTCGGCATAGGGCACCTGGTAGCCCGGCACCCGCGGGACGACCGCGGTCGTGGTGCGGCGGCCGAGGCCGCCCGACGAGCAATCCACGACATCCACCCCATGGCCGGCGAAGGCCCGCGACAGTGCCACCGTCTCATCCAGGGTCCAGCCGCCATCGACGTCGTCGACGCAGGACAGGCGGAAGAAGATCGGCTTGTCGGCCGGCCATTCGGACCGAGTGGCGTCGGCCACCTCCAGCGCATAGCGCATGCGGTTCTCCAGGCTGCCGCCATACTCGTCCCGGCGCCGGTTGGCGAGCGGCGACAGGAAGGAATGGATCAGGTAGCCGTGGGCGCCGTGGATGTTCAGCGCCTGGTAGCCCGCCTCGCGCACCCGCCGGGTGGCCGCCGCGAACTGGTCGAGGCTGCGGCGGATCTCGTCCCGGGTGATCTCCCGCGGCGTCGGCCAGCCGGTGGTGGCGGGAATGGCCGAGGCCGACACCGTCTCCCACGGCGGCTCGCCGCGCAGCGCCACATCCTCCTGGGTCATCGGATTGAACCCGTCCCAGGGGCGCTGCACGCTGGCCTTGCGGCCGGCATGATTGAGCTGCGCCCCCGGCACCGCGCCATGGGCGGCAATGACGTCGGCCAGGCGGGCGAGCGGCGCCACCTGCCGATCCTCCCAGGCACCGATATCGCCCCAGGTGAGGCGCCCCTCGGGACAGATGCCGAGCGCCTCGGTGAAGACCAGCCCCGCCCCGCCCGCCGCATAGGTGGAGAGATGACGGACGTGCCAGTCGGTCGGCATGCCGTCGGCCGTCCCGGCATATTGCTGCATCGGCGAGATGACGATGCGGTTGCGGAAGCGGGCCCCACGGACCTCGATCGGCCGGAACAGGGCGGGTGTCTCGGTGCTCATGAACACATTCCTTCCTCGGCCGATGCGGATGCCGGGGCTATGCCTCGGGCAGCGGGTCGAGGGCGCGACAATCGTCGGCGCTCCAACCCAGCTCGACCGGCATGCCGGTCGCCGGCGGGAGGATCCCGGCCGCGTTGGGGATCTTCACGACGAAACCGCCGGTGCCGGGCAGCGCCAGGCGCGCCCGGACATGGTCGCCGTAATAGATCAGCTCCTCGACCGCCGCGGTGACCACATTGTCGGGCGGATCCCCCACCCCCGCCAGCACGACCCTTTCGGGCCGCACCGACAGGGTGGTGCGCTGGCCGACGCCGATGCCGCCGGCGGCCAGCGCCCGGATGCGCAAACCGCCCGTCGTTTCCACCAGGCAATGACCGCCCTCGACCGCCCGGACGGTGCCGTCCAGGCGGTTGCTCTCGCCGATGAAGCTGGCGACGAAGGCACGGGTCGGCCGCTCGTAGATGTCGGCGGGCGAGCCCACCTGCTCGACCCGGCCGTCCTTGAAGACGGCGATGCGATCGGACAGCGTCAGCGCCTCCGACTGGTCGTGGGTGACATAGACGATGGTGACGCCCAGCCCGTCATGGATGTGCTTGATCTCCAGCTGGAGCTGCTCGCGGAGCTGCTTGTCGAGGGCACCCAACGGCTCGTCCATCAGCACCAGGTCCGGATCGAAGACCAGCGCGCGGGCCAGGGCCACGCGCTGCTGCTGGCCACCGGAGAGCTCGCCCGGCCGGCGGCGCGCATAGCCGCCGAGGCGGACCAGGTCGAGGGCCTTGTCCGCGCGCTGCCGCGCCTCCTCCCGCCCGATGCCGCGGACCGACAGCGGAAAGGCGACGTTCTCGCCCACCGTCATGTGCGGGAAGAGGGCGTAGTGCTGGAACACCACCCCGATGTTGCGGCGATGCGGCGGCACCCGGCGGACCGAGCGGCCGGCGATCAGGATGTCGCCCTCGGTCGGCGCCTCGAAGCCGGCCAGCATCATCAGGGACGTGGTCTTGCCCGAGCCGGAGGGCCCGAGGAAGGTGACGAACTCGCCCCGCTCGATGCCGAGGTCGAGCTGGGCGACCGCCATCGCCTCGCCGCCATAGGTTTTCGATACCCCGGCGAAGACGACGAAGGGAGGCGTCCCGGACGGCGAGGCTCTGGTCGCTGCTTCCATGGAGTGGGACGTCGGCGCCTCCGTAGCCATGCGTCAGGTCAGGGCTGGAACCGTACCATCACGGCCGATCCGCCGCCGCCGAATTGCTCCGGATTCGCTCCAGAACCGGCTCGCGGCGCTCCAGCCACCAGCCATATTGCTGCGGCCACTCGCCATAGCCCTTCGCCGGCAGCCCCAGCTCGCGGGCCGCTCGCAACGGCCAGTTGGGGTCGTTCATCAGCTCGCGGCCGATCGCGACCAGGTCCGCCCGGCCGTCGGCCAGGATACGCTCGGCCTGGGCGGCATCGAGGATCAGCCCGACCGCCATGGTCGCGAGCCCGGCATCGGCCCGCACCCGCTCGGCGAACGGCACCTGGAAGCCGAGGCCGCGCGGCAGGCCGCGCCCGGCCGTGGCCGACCCGGCCAGCCCGCCCGACGAGCAGTCGACCACGTCGACGCCCAGCTTCTTCAGTTCGCGTGCGAAGGCGACCGTGTCCTCCAGCGTCCAGCCGCCGTCGATCGCGTCGACCGAGGAGACGCGGACGAACAGCGGACGATCGTCGGGCCACGCCTGGCGCACGGTGGCGACCACCTCCAGCGGAAAGCGCATCCGCCCCGCCAGGTCGCCGCCATAGGCGTCGTTGCGGCGATTCGACAAGGGCGACAGGAAGGAATGGAGGAGGTAGCCGTGGGCGGCGTGGACCTCGACGATGCCGAAGCCGGCCGCAGCCGCGCGCAAGGTCGCGTCGTGCCAGGCGCGGCGCACCGTCGCCAGGCCGTCCCGGTCCAGGGCTTCGGGAATGAGCCAGCCCGCGTCGAGCGGGATGGCACTGGCGGCCACCACCGGCCAGGCCCGCTCGCCGCCGGCCTGGTCGGCCGGGGTCAGGGCGCCGCTGCCCTGCCAGGGGCGCTGCATGCTGGCCTTGCGGCCGGCATGGGCGAGCTGGATCGCCGGCACCGCACCGTTGGCGGCAAGGAATGCCGCGATGCGCGCCAGGGGCGCCACATGCGCGTCCGACCAGATGCCGACATCGCCATGGCTGATGCGCCCCCGCGCCTCGACCGCCGTCGCCTCGACGAAGACGATGCCGGCGCCGCCCTGGGCGAACTTGCCGAGATGCACCAGGTGCCAGTCACCGGCCATGCCGCCGCTGGCCGAATATTGGCACAGCGGCGACAGGACGATGCGGTTGCGCGCGGTGACGCCGCGCAACGCGATCGGCGTGAAGAGGTGTGGGCGCGCCATGCCGGCCTCGCTTGCTTGCACGGCGCTCACTTGGCGGCGGTGACCATCACCTCGACCAGCACGCCGGGGCCGAGGTCGGCGACGCCGATGCCGGCCCGCGCCGGCAGGTGGTCGGCATTCAGCCAGGCCTTCCACACCTTGTTCAGGGCCGGCTTCTGCGACAGGTCGGTCATGTAGATGGTGGCCGACAGGATGCGGTCCTTGCCGGAGCCGCTGGCGGCCAGGAGCTGGTCGATCTGCTGGGTCACGCTCTGCATCTGCCCGGCCATGTCGGCCGAGGTGTCCTCGCCGACGACGCCGGCCAGGTAGAGGACGCCATTATGCTCCACCACCTCGTGGAGGATGTCGGCATAGCTGCTGCTGCGCTTGATCATCGAAAAGCCTTCCAGGTCAAAGGATCGGGGTATCCGGCATGGTCGAGACGTGGGCGGCAACCACCTTCCAGCCGATGTCGGGGAAGCGCACCCAGGTCTGGCTCTGGCGGCCGACGAGGTCGCGGCCGCGCACCTTGAATTCCAGGTTGACGATGGCGTAGTCGCGGCCGAGCGTCAGGATCTCCAGCCGGATACGCCGTTCCTTGGTGCCGGGCCCCGGCGGCCGGGCGACCCGGTGGGCATGGATCGCCGCGAAGCCGTAGCCGATCTCGTTCATGCCGTAGCGCACGGTCAGGGGGCTGTCCCAGAAGGTGGCGTCCAGCACCGCCACGTCCTTGTCGACCAGGGCCCGCTCGTAGCGCTCGAAGATCGGCCGGATCTCCTCCACCACCTCGGGGATGTTTACCGCCAGGCCGGTCATTCGCCGCCGGCCTCGTCGTCCCGATGCCGGGAGTAGTATTCCTTGAAGGTACGCCAGCCACTTTCGATGTGGTTGTGCATCGCCCTGGTCACCTTGCGCACGTCGCCGGCGGCGAGGCCGTCCAGGATCTCGCGATGTTCGTCGGCCACGTCGAACTGGCGGCGCGGCATGACGGTCAGCAGGTCGAACGGGTACTTGGCCCAGAGGATGCGCACGAAGTGCAGGGTCTGCGGCTCGCCCGCCATCTCGTAGAGCCGGAAATGGAAGCGGAAGTTGGCGCTGCGCGTGGCGTCGTTGTCGCCGCGCTCGGCCGCCGCCTGGAGCTCGGCATTGAGATCCTCCAGCGCGCGGATGCCGGCCGCGTCGATGCGCTTGGCCGCCGCCCGCGTCAGCCGCGTCTCCAGCAGCAGGCGCAGCTCGTACAGTTCCTCGACCTCGCCGACCTGGAACGGCGCCACCACCGCGCCACGGTGGGACGAGCCCACCACATAGCCCTGCGCCTCCAGGAGCTTCAGCGCCTCGCGCACCGGGGTGATCGAAAGATCGAGCATCTGCGCGATCTCGGCCTGCTTCAGCTTCTGGCCGCGGGCGAAATAGCCGGAGATGATGCGTTCGCGCAGGAACTCCGCCACCTGCCCTTCCTTGGTGCGGAAGGTGATGGGCTCGTGCAGGCGGGCGATGGCCGGGGCAGCAACTGGCGGGGCCACGGCCGGCGATCGGGCCGGCCGGCCCTTCTCGGCCGCTCCCGGCTGGATGGTGGGTCCTGGGGCTCTCATCACCGTTCCTTTAGCACGGGAATCATACACCGCGCACACCGACCCCGGCGGCGCCGACGCGCAGCCGGCTCGACCATCGACCGCGATTGCGCCACCCTGCCGCACCACCCGCCGGCCTGTCCCGGTCTTTCATCCCACCACGCAAGGAACGTTCGATGCAGATTCCCGACCTGAAGGGAAAGGTCGCCCTCGTCACCGGCTCGTCCACCGGCATCGGCGCGGCCGTCGCCCGGGCCTACGGCGCCCAGGGCATGGCCGTCGCCGTCCACTACAACTCCACCCGGGCCGAGGCGGAAGCCGTGGCCGCCGATATCGCGGCCGCCGGCGGCAAGGCGATCGTCCTCCAGGGCGACGTCCGCGACGCCGCGGTCTGTGCCCGCCTGGTGGCCGAGACGGCCGAGGCGTTCGGCGGCCTCCATGTCCTGGTCGCCAATGCGGGCTCGGTGGTGGAGCGGCGGCCGGTCGCGGAGGCCGACGACGCGCTCTACGACCATGTCCTCGACCTCAATGCCCGGTCGGTGTTCGCCACCACCCGGGCCGCCCTGCCGCTGCTGCGGGCGGGTGGCGGCGGATCGATCATCACCACCACGTCGCTCGCCGCCCGCAATGGCGGCGGCGGCGGGTCGGTGCTCTACGCCGCGGCCAAGGGCTTCGTGTCGAGCTTCACCCGCGGGCTGGCCAAGGAGGTCGCCCGCGACGGCATCCGGGTCAATGCCGTCGCCCCCGGCGTCATCATGACCCCCCTCCAGGAGCGGCTGACCCCGGAGCGCCAGATCGAGGCGGCCATCCGCCTGACGCCGATGCGCCGCGTCGGGACCACCGACGAATGCACCGGCGCCTATCTCTATCTGGCGTCCGAGACGCTCTCGAGCTTCGTCACCGGCCAGGTCATCGAGGTGAATGGCGGGATCCTCATGCCGTAGGGCTCATGCCGTAGCATCGCCCCGCAAGGCCGCCAGCCCGGACCGCTGGCGGCCGTCGGCGTCGAAATTCTCCGGCGCCAGCCAACGCTCGAACCCGGCCTTCACCGCCGGCCACTCCTGGTCGGTGATGGAATACCAGGCGGTGTCGCGGTTGCGGCCCTTGTAGATCGTCGCCTGGCGGAAGATGCCCTCGTAGCGGAAGCCGTAGCGCAGGGCGGCGGCACGCGAGGGCGCGTTCAGGCTGTCGCACTTCCACTCGTAGCGGCGATAGCCGAGCTCGTCGAAGACGCGGGCCATCATCAGGTACATGGCCTCGGTCGCGGCCGGGCGGCGCTGCAGGCGCGGGGAATAGTTGATGTGGCCGACCTCGATGACGCCGACCGGCGGGTCGATGCGCAGATAGGTCGCGACCCCGACCGCGGCGTTGGTCGCACCGTCGATGATGGTGTGGAACATCGGGTCGTTGCCGGCCGACATCTTCTCCAGCCACGACCGGTACGCGGCGAAGTCGGGCGGGGCATCGACGCCCAGATAGGTCCAGTTGGCGCCCGCCCGGTCCTCGGCATTGGCCTCGAACAGCTGCCTGGCGTCCCGGTCGAGGTCGACCGGCGCCACCCGGCAGTAGCGCCCGGCCATGGGCGTCAGGGGTGGACGCGGGCGCGCCGTCCAGCCGGGCACGGGAAAGCCGACCGGGTGGCCGAGGGCGTTGTGATGTTCGGTCATTGCAGCATCCGGATTGGGGCGTAGCGAAGCGCTCGATCGAGCGAAGCGCGACGATAGCGTGTCACGCCCGACCGGGGTAGCCGCCCCGAGCCCCGCCCGGGAACTGAAGCGCGACCACCGACGTTTCCTGTGCCGATACAACCGGAGGAGGCGTCCCCGTGCTCAGCACCATCCTCATCGTCGTCCTGATCCTGATCCTGATCGGCGCCCTGCCGACCTGGCCGCACAGCCGCAGCTGGGGCTATGCCCCGACCGGCATCCTGACGACCATCCTGATCGTGCTCGTGATCCTGGTTCTGCTGGGCCGCGTATAGCCGGCGATACACGGCGGATCTCGCCGACGAGGGGCAGGACAGCGGACCACCCCAAGGATCAGCCTGCCGAGGATCAGGTGGGCGGCGAGGCGCAGAAGAGCGCCTGAGAGACCGCGATCTGCAGCACGTCCGCTTCAAATGGCTTCGCCACGATGAAGGCCGGCTCCACCCGCTCGCCCGTCAACAGGCGTTCGGGAAAGGCGGTGACGAAGACCACCGGCACGTCGGCGGTGCGCAGGATGGCCTCGACGGCCCGCACCCCGGTGTTGCCGTCCTCGAGCTGGATGTCGGCCAGGATGAGGCTCGGCTGTTTCGTCCGGGCGAGCTTCACGGCCTCGTCGGAGCGAGCTGCCACGCCGACGACATGATGGCCCATCTCGGTGACGATGCCGGCGATGTCCAGCGCGATCACCGCCTCGTCCTCGATGATCAGCACCCGGCCCGGCTCCTCGCGCTTCAGGCTCGCCCAGGCCTCGTCGAGCAACGTCGAGAGCTGGTCCTCCGTCACGCCCAGGACGTAGGCGGCCTCCGATCGCGGAAAGCCCTCGGTATGGACCAGGAGCAGCGCCTCGCGGTTTCGCGTCGGCAGTCGGCCGACCCGTTCCTCCACCCGCCGCTGCACCAGATCGGCCGCGTCGGACGGCGGGGAACGATCATCCGGGGGAGGAACCGGGAGCGGATCGCGCACGTTGTGCAGGCATCGGAAGAGATCGGCCCGCGTGATCGGCTCGGAGTTCGTTCCGGAGTGGGCGAGTAGCTGCTGGAGGGCGCGCTTGACGAAACCGTCACCGATCTCCTGCGACCCCGTCAGCGCCCGGGCGTAGCGCCGCAGATATGGAAGTTCTGCCGCGACCTGCCCCTGCCGTTTCTCGTCCATGCCCGATCCCGTCCGTTCCCCGGCGAGCAATTATGGCGATTCCCGGCGCGGGCGGTAGGTCGGATTGCGGTCGATATCGAAACCAGCGACCGCCGTTCGGGCGGCGAGTGCAAGAGAGGATGCCTAGACGTGCGCAGAGTCGATAGAATTCCGCTTGACGGCGCGTATGGAGCCGCCTGCGGCCCGGACCCCGGCAAGTCATCGCCGCCCGCTGCCGGAAAGGCCGCCAACGGCAATCGTCGCCCGGCCGGCCAACCCCACCCGCCCGGCTCGTCCTGCCCGCCGGGCTCGCCGCCAGCCGGGCGTACCCCACCGGGCCGCCCCAGTCGCTCGGACTGGCTCGAGACGAAGCTGAAGTGCCTCTATGACGAGGTGGCGAACGAGCGGCTGCCGCCGTCACTGCAAAAGCTGATCGATGACCTCGATAAATAGCGCCGGCGAGCGCGTGGCGGTCCTTCAGGCCGCGAGCGACCACGGCGTGGCGCCGCCCACCGACCAATCCGGCAAGGAACCGCGGCCGCCCAGCATCCGCGAGGAGTTGATCGCCTGCCTGCCGCAACTGCGCGCCTTCGCGCGCTCGCTCGCCGGCCATCGGGAACTGGCCGACGACCTGGTGCAGGATGCGATCGTGCGCGCGCTCGCGGCCCAGGATTCCTTCCGTGCGGGCACCAACTTCCGGGCCTGGATCTTCACCATCCTGCGCAACCTCTTCTTCACCGAACGCCGCAAGAGCCGGATGGTGGTGCAGTCGATCGATGCGATGGAGCACGACCTGGCGCCGGTGGCCCCGACCCAGGAAAGTTCGGTCGAGTTCGATGATTTCCGCGCCGCCCTGATGCGGCTGCCGCACGATCAGCGCGAAGCGCTCATCCTCGTCGGGGCCAGCGGGATGAGTTATGAAGAGGCAGCCCAGGTGTCGGGCTGCGCCGTCGGCACGGTGAAGAGCCGGGTCTCGCGCGCCCGCCGCACCCTGGTCCAGCTTACCGGCCGCTCGGAAGTGGAGGGCCGGGAAGCGGCCGAATTGCCTGCCCCTGGAACCGTCCGGCCGGGCGCGGCCGACGAATGATCCGTCGAAGGGAGCCCCGCACCCGTCGGGATCTCGGCCGCCGGGTGCATCGGTTTTCGCGACGGTTGGGCTTTTCGGTACGGTTGGGAACGTGTGGACCTGGGTGACCAATTTCTTCGACCCGTTGCGGGCGCGGCTGGCCCTGGCCCTGGCGGTGGCGCTTGTCCCCATCGTCATCTACGACCTTGTGCTGGCCTATCGCGGGTACAAGGACGCCGAGGCGCGCGGCTGGACCACCGTGCGGCAGTTGGCGATCGTTGCCTCCAACAGCCAGAATGCGTTGATCGAAGGTACCCGGCGGCTGATGGTGGGCCTGAGCGAGAGCGCCTTCGTGCAGTCCGCCGCCGCCGGCAACGATGATCCGGCATGCTCGCACAGGATGGCCCGGATCGTGGCCGCCCTGCCCGAATACAGCGACCTCGCGGTGGTCGATGCCGGCGGGCAGATCCGGTGCAGCGCCGTCGACCGCAGCCTCGGCGCCAGCGTTCGCGACACGCCATGGTTCGCCGGCATGCGCGAGAGCCTGGGCTTCACGCTGGGATATTTCACCCTGTCGCGGGAAACGGCGGAGCCGATCGTCAGCGCATTGCTGCCGGCCGGCGTCAACGGGTCGGGCCCCACCGGCGCGATCGTGGTCGGCATCCGCCTGCCCTGGCTCGGCAGCCTCGCCCAGAAGCATGGGTTGCCGCAGGACGGGGTCGTCTATCTCCTCGATGCCAAGGGGACCGTGATGACGAGCTCGGACAAGTTCGTGGCGGCGCCCGAACCCGCCCACGGCATCCCGGGAAGCCGGCAGGACCCGGGCGAGGTGTCGACGCCGCCCGCGGACCTGCTGTCGGCCATCGCATCCCGCAAGCTGACGGAGTTCATGACGACCGGCGCCGACGGCACGGAGCGGTTCTTCAGCAGCGCCAACCTCCAGAATGGCAGCCTCTACATCCTCTTCGGGATGCCGGCCGCGGCCGCGATGAGCTGGAGCCACGACCAGACGATCGCCTTCATCGTCGGCCCGATCCTGATGCTGCTGCTGGCGATCGCGGCGGCCGCGATCGGCGGCGAGGTGCTCATCTCCCGCGGTATCCGGTCGCTGCTGCGGACGGTCGACGCCTATGGCCGCGACGAGTTCAACGTGAAGCCGGATGTCGGCCGCAGCGCCCGCGAGATCCGGCAGTTCGCGGAAGCCTTCTCCGGCCTGGCAACGCGGGTTTCGACGCGCGAGTCCGAACTGCGCCGATCGCTGGGCGAGAAGGACGAGCTGCTGCGGGAGATCCACCATCGGGTGAAGAACAACCTCCAGATCGTCACCAGTTTCCTCAATCTCCAGGCGAAGAGCGCCAAGGAGGACGCCGCCCGCGAGGTCCTGACCGAGGCGCGGGTGCGGGTGCGGGCCCTGGCCCTGGTGCATCGGTATCTCTACGAGAGCACCGATGTCCGCCAGGTCGACTTCGCGGCCATGACCGAGGCCCTGGCCGACCAGGTGGTCCACGCCCAGGGCCTCCAGGCCCGCGGCATCGCGATCCGCCGGCAACTGGACCACGCGCCGATCCCGGCCTCCGCGGCGGTGCCGGTGGCGCTGTTCATCACCGAGGCGCTCAGCAACGCCCTGAAGCATGGCTATGCCGGCGCGACCAGCGGCACCATCGACCTGTCGCTGACCCACGACCTGGAGGAAGGGGCGGTGCAGTTGCGGATCGGCGACGACGGCGTCGGCCTGTCGACCGGCGAGGACGGCGAGCCTGGCTATCACCCCGGCATCGGCATGGCCCTGATGCAGGCCTTCGCCCGCCAGCTCGGCGGCTCCATGGCGATCGAGCCAACGAAGTTCGGCGGCACCTCGGTCACCCTGCGCTTCCCGCTCCACGAGGAGGTCGGCGACGGCGACGACGCGGAGGG
>CAZQOA010000099.1:0-13262 GCA_964594715.1 uncultured Rhizobiaceae bacterium
GCGCGACGAATGGGGGAGACCGCCGATGGCGACGACCACCGTCCACTTCGCGACCAATCGGGAAGAGATCTTCGCGGGCGAGGCCGTCACCGGGTTCGGCAAGCACCTGAACCCGCGGTCGCCCTTGTGGCTGCGCTACGGCGCGGCCGACCTCACGTCGACCCGCGCGAAACCGCCCACCTTCGCCGTGTCGGAGCTGCGGGTGGCGCCGGAGACCATCCCGGGGGTGACCGACCCGACCACCGCGCCGCCGCTGCTGGGCAGTTCGCTGGTGTTCGAGGGGCTGCGCCAGCGGCTGATCGGCAACAAGGCCGACCTCGTCATGCTGCTGCACGGCTTCGGCTGCACCTTCGAGAACGCGCTGGCCAACGCGGCCGAGGTGAAGACCGGCTGGGGTGCGCGGGGGCAGCCGCTGGAGACGGCCGTCTTCTCCTGGCCCGCCGATGGCGAGATCACGCCCTTCATCAAGTATGCGTCCGACCGCGACGACGCGCGCTCCTCGGCCAAGGCGGTGGCGCGCGCCCTGCTGCGTTTCGTCGAATATGCCCACAGCCTGAACCGCGACCAATGGTGCGGGCGGCAGATCCACCTGGTCGCGCACAGCATGGGCAACTACATGCTGCGCAACGCCCTCCAGGCGATGCTGTCCGAATTCGGCAGCCGCACCCTGCCGCGCGTCTTCAAGAACATCTTCCTGATGGCGGCCGACGAGGATGACGACGCGTTCGAGGACGAGGCCAAGATGAAGCGCCTGCCGGAGCTGGCGGAGGCGGTGCATGTCTATTTCGCGCGCAACGACCGCGCGCTCATCATCAGCGACGTGACCAAGGGCAACCCGGACCGGCTGGGCTCCACCGGGCCGCGAACCCTGACCTCGCTGCCGAACAAAGTGACGCTGGTCGACTGTTCCCGCGTCTCGTCGACCTCGCCCATCACCGACGCCTGCCACCAATATTACCGCAAGCGCCCGGAGATCATCGCCGACGTCCGCCAGGTCCTGGCAGGGGTGGCGCCCGAGGATGTGGAGGGCCGCGACTGGATCCCCGCCCGCCGCTGCTTCCAGATCCGCGACGCCGGCTAGGACGGCGCCTCAGAGGGCGTAGACGCGCTCGGCCGTGCCGGCGAAGAGGGCCTTCTTCTCGCTGGCGGACGCGCCGGCCGCGATGCGCTTGAAGGCGTTCCACAGTGCGGCATAGCCGATGCCCATCTTCTCGACCGGAAAGTTGCTTTCGAACAGGCAGCGGTCGGCGCCGAACAGCTCGATGCAGGTTTCGATGTAGGGCCCCCACAGCCGCGCGAGCTCCGTGGAATCCGGCGGGGCGACGGCGGTGCCGTAGTCGAAGGCGGCGAGCCGCATCAGCATGCCGCCCAGCTTCACGCTGACATTGGGGCAGCGCGCCAGCTCGGTCATGGACGATTTCCATGACCGGAACACCTCGTCCGTCTTCCCGGCATAGGGGCCGTAGCCGAGCGGCCCGCCGCAATGGCCGAGCACCAGGTTGGCGTCGGGCATGGCGTTGGCGAGCTCGATCGCCTCGGGCAGTTGCGGGTGGAACACCCACAGGTCGAAGGCGAGGCCGAGTTCGGTCAGCTTCGCCAGCCCCTCGCGGAAGTCCGGGCGCTGCAACAGATGCGGGGCCGGATGGCCGTTGCCGATGATCGGGTCGGCGTCGTAGGAGGCCTGGTGGCGGATGCCGCAGAAGCGGCCGCCACCGGCCCGCACATGCGCCTCCAGCACCGGCTCGACCCGGCCGCCGAGCCGCAGGTCCGCATAGCCGACGATGCCGGCCGCCACCCGCGTCGGGCCATAGAGGCCGCTGGCGCTCATGGCCGCGATGCCGGCCACGAACTCGGTCTCGCCGACCGGCCGCATCTCCTCCGGGCCGGCGGCGCGGTACATGGCGCGGCATTCGATGAAGACGGTGGCCTGGATGTTGTGGCCGGTGCCCGCATCGGCCAGGAACTCCGGCAGGAAATAGGGATGGTCCGGCCGGTGCCAGAGATGGTGATGGGCGTCGACGATCGGCAGGTCCGGCTCGAGGATCGGCTCCGCCGGCAGCCTCGCCAGCCAGTCCGGATTGGGTGCGAAGATACGCCCGAACGACGTCGCGGGCCGGACCGTGTTCATCCCTGTACTCCCTGGCTTGCCGGTACCGTCCGGCAGTGGCGCCGAGTACCGCATGGCGGGGCGGCGGACTCAAGCCGGATCGGCGCCGGATTGCCTCCCCTGTCGCGCTGCCGGCACTGCCCGTATGATGGCTGTCCACCGCTGTCCCGAGGCCACGCCCACCTTGTTCCACCGCTATTACCTGCGCCGCCTCGAGGCCGACCTGGAAACCTGGACCGGCAATGGCTGGGTGACCGAGGCGGGGGCGATCGCCATCCGCGCCCATGCGGAGGCCGGCGCAAGCCGTCTGCGCCTGCCGGGCGTGCTGGGGTCGCTGGGGGCGCTGCTGATCGCGGCCAGCCTCTTCGCCTTCATCGCCGCCAACTGGGACGGCGTGCCGCGCCTGGCCAAGGTGGCGCTGGTCTACCTGCTGCTGGCCGCCACCCTGGCCGGCGCCTGGTGGATGGCAGGGCGCAACCTGCGCAACGGCGCCGACAGCGCGGCCACGCTGGCGACTTTGGTCTTCGCCGGCGGCGTGGCGCTGATCGGGCAGATGTACCATCTGCCCGTGGACTGGCCGGCGGGCGCGCTGGTCGTCGCCATCGCCAGCCTCGCCGCGGCCTTCCTCTGCCGCTCCAAGGGGGCGCTGGTGGTCGCCTGCGCGGCGCTGGGCGCCTGGACCTTCGGCCGCATGACCGAGAGCGAGGCCGGGACCCATCTCGCCTTCTGGCCCTTGTTCCTGCTGGCCGCCTGGCTGGCCGCGTCCCGCCCCGGGGTGCTGTCGCGCCATGCCGTGGTCCTGCTGCTGGCCGGCCACCTGGGCAGCTGGCTCGTCTACATGCCGCTCCGCGACGTGCCGGGCGACGCGGAATGGTCGCGGGCCAGCATCGCGCTCGGGCTCGCCGCCGCCTTCGCCAGCATCGGCTTCGCGATCGGCCGCCTGTCGCCCGCCTTCGGGCTCACCCTGGCGCACTGGTCGATCTGGTTCTTCGCGGGGCTGCTGATCCTGGCCCATGTCGTGGCCGGCGAGGCCGGGTCGCTGGACAGCCACGGCCTGGCCGCGATCGCCCAGCTCGTGCTGGTGGCCGGCGCCGTCCTGCCACTGGCGCAGATCGCCGTCGCCCCCGACCGCCGGGCCGCCCTGCTGCTGGCAGCGGCGCTCCTGCCCGGGCTGGCCCTGGTGCCGGTGCTGGCGATGCTGCCCCAGGCAGGTGCGGTCACGGCACCCGTGCTGGCGCTCGCCAGCAGCGTCGGCCTGATCGGGGCCGGCCTCTTCGCCGCCAGCCGGCCGATCGCGGCCGCCGGCTACACCGCCTTCGGCACCATCGTGCTGTGGCTGATGCACCGCACCATCGGCACCCTGCTGGACCAGTCCCTGTTCTTCCTGGTGGCGGGTTTGGCGCTGCTGGCGCTGGGCTGGGGGGCGCGCCGCCTGATCGGTGCGACCGCCGCCCCGCGCAAGGTGCAGCCATGAACCGGGCCGGCGCCGAACTTCTGTCGCTCGACCGGCTGGCCGCCCGCATCCCGGCCGGCCTGCGCTACGGCCTGTGCTTCCTCGTCCTGGGCGGGCTGCTCGCCACCATGATCGGGCACCGCGCCCTCATCCTGCGCGATGGAGCGGAAGTGCGGCTCAACCTGGTGCCGGTCGACCCGCGCGACCTCTTCCGCGGCGACTATGTCGTCCTGACCTACGACATCAGCGAGCTGCGCCTCGACCGGCTCGACGGAGACAAGGCGTTCGCGCGCAACGAGGCGATCTTCGTCACCCTCCGGCCCGGCGCCGACGGACGCGCGGTGCCGGCGGCGGCCCATCGCCGGGCACCAACGGTCGCCGCCCCCGCCACCATCATCCAGGGCCGCGTCGCCTATAGCGGCACCCATTCGCGCCTGCCGGCCGACCGCGAGAACTGCGCCAACACCAGCGGATGCGCCATCGTCGGCGTCACCTACGGCATCGAGAGCTATTTCGTGCCGGAGGGCGAGGGCCGCGCCATCGAGACAACCGAGAAGAGCCGCCTGGAAATCGTTGCTGCCGTGTCCCGCCAGGGCGAAGCCGCGATCAAGCGGCTGCTGGTCGACGGCAAGATGCTCTACACCGAACCGCTCTACTGAGTTCAGCCCACCGCCTTTCCCTGCATCCGACGCGAGCCCCCGCCATGAAGATCGTCGTCGCGGCCTTCAGCCACGAGACCAACAGCTTTTCGCCCGTGCCCACGACCATCGACAAGTTCGGCGTCGGCACCGGCCCCTATTTCGGACCCGCCGCGCGCGCCGCCTTCGAGAAGACGGGAATGCCGATGGCCGCCTTCATCCGCCTGGCCGAGGCGGCGGGTGCGACCGTGGTGACGCCGGTCGCCGCCCGTTGCAGCCCGAGCGCGCCCGTCGACCGGGCCGCCTACGAGACGGTGTGCGACGCCATCCTGGCCGCCATCGCCGAGGGCTGCGACGCCGCCCTCCTCGACCTCCATGGCGCCATGATCGCCGAGCAGGCGGACGACGGCGAGGGTGAGCTGCTGCGGCGCATCCGGGCGGTGTCGCCCGGCCTGCCGATCGGGCTGGCGCTCGATTTCCACACCAACCTGACGGCCGCCATGGTCGACCATGCGACGGTCGCGGTCGGCTATCGCACCTATCCCCACATCGACATGTACGAGACCGGCGAACGCGCCGGCCGCCTGCTCCTCGACACGCTGGCCGGCCGCGTGCGGCCGGTGATGGCCTGGGGCAACGCGCCGATGCTGCCGCACACGCTGAAGCAGGACACCAACGACGAGCCGATGCGCGGGCTGCAGGCCCTGGCCGCGGCGGCCGAACGCGAGCCGGGTATCCTCGCCGCCACGATCTTCGGCGGGTTCCCGCTGGCCGACACGCGCGAGGCCGGCCTGTCCGTGCTGGTGGTGGCCGATGGCGACCCGGCCGCCGCCGCGGCCGTGCGCGACCGCCTCCTGGCCGCGGCCTGGGAACAGCGGGCCGGCCTCGTCTACCAGGGCCGCCCGCTGGCTGAATCGGTGGCCGAGGCCAAGCGGATGGCGGATGCCGCCGCCGGCCGCGGGCCGGTGCTGCTGATCGACCATGCCGACAATTGCAACTCCGGCGGCACGCTGGATGCCATGAGCGTCGTCGCCGAGGCGCTGCGCCAGGGCCTGGACGACGTCGCCGTCGCACCGGTGTGCGATCCCGAAGCCGTGGCCCGTCTCATCGAAGCGAGGGTGGGCGCCACCGTCACCCTCGACATCGGCGGCAAGATGGCCTGCCCGACTCTGGCCGAACAGCCGGCCCCCTTGCGGCTGACCGGCACCGTCGGCGCCATCGGCGACGGCCTCCTCACCGTCACCGGCCCGGTCTTCACCGGCACCAAGGTGAACATGGGGCCCTCCGTGCGCTTCGACGCCGGCGGCTTCTCGATCATCGTCACCAGCCGGCGCATCGAGCCCTACGACCTGGGCGTGTTCCGCTCGCTCGGCATCGAGCCGGCGGAGAAGCGTTTCCTCATCCTGAAGTCGCGCATCCAGTACAAGCCGACCTTCGTGCCGATCGCGGCCGGGGTCGTCGAATGCGACGGCGTCGGCGTCGCCAGCTCCGACTTTTCGCTCTTCCGCTTCCAGCGCCTGCGCCGCCCGATCTATCCGATCGACGACGGCGTGGCGTTCGGTGGGGGAATCTGACGAGGCCATCTGGCCCACGCCGGAACCAAGAAAACCGACCCAATGCTCAAGGCACCCGCATGACCCCGACCTCCCGCGCGACCAGGACCACCGGCGTGGAATCCGGCTATGCATGGCTGCGCCTGGCCGCCTCGGTGCTGCTGGGTGCGGTGGGCGGGGTCGGCATGTGGTCGGTGGTGGTGGTGCTGCCATCGGTCCAGGCGGAGTTCGGCGTCGACCGCTCCAGCGCCTCTCTCCCCTACACGCTGGTGATGATCGGTTTCGCCGTCGGCGGCGCGCTGATGGGGCGGGTGGTCGACCGCTTCGGCATCGTGCTGCCCCTCGTCGTCAGCGCCGTCGCACTCTGCCTCGGCTATGTCGGCGCCGCCCACGCCACCACGCTCTGGCAGTTCGCCCTGATCCATGGGCTGCTGATCGGCCTGCTCGGCACCTCGGTCGTGTTCGGGCCGCTGATCGCCGACATCTCGCACTGGTTCACCCGCCGTCGCGGCATGGCGGTCGGCATCTGTGCCAGCGGCAGCTACCTCGCCGGCACGGTCTGGCCGCCGCTCATCCAGCACCTGGTGGAAACCGAGGGCTGGCGCAGCGCCTACATGACCGTCGGCATCTCCTGCGTCGTCCTGATGCTGCCGCTGGTGCTGGCCCTGCGCCGGCCGTCGCCGCACCAGCCGGGGCTGCCGGCCGCCGGCGGCAGCGCCGGGCGGGCGCCGATGTCGCCGAACCGGCTGCAGGCGCTGCTGGTGGTCGCCGGCATCACCTGCTGCCTCGCCATGTCGATGCCGCAGGTCCATATCGTCGCCTATTGCGGCGACCTCGGCTACGGGGTGGCGCGCGGGGCGGAGATGCTGTCCCTGATGCTGGGCTTCGGCATCATCAGCCGGCTCGCGTCCGGCTGGATCTCCGACCGGATCGGCGGCGTCCGCACGCTGCTCATCGGGTCGACCCTGCAATGCCTGACCCTGTTCCTCTACCTGCCGTTCGACGGGCTGATGTCGCTCTATGTCGTGTCGGCGCTGTTCGGCCTGTCCCAGGGCGGCATCGTGCCGAGCTATGCGATGATCGTGCGCGAATACATGCCGGCCAAGGAGGCGGGCGCGCGCGTCGGGCTGGTGCTGATGGCGACCATTTTCGGCATGGCGCTGGGCGGCTGGCTGTCCGGCGTCATCTTCGACCTGACCGGGTCCTACCAGGCTGCCTTCCTCAACGGCATCGCCTGGAACATGGTCAATGTCGGGATCGCGCTGTGGCTCCTGTCGAAGCGCCCGCCCCGCTTCGCCGCGGCGTGAGGGATCAGCGCCGGAACGGCAGCCAGCGCTCCTTCAGGAAGAGGCCGATCTCGTCCAGGGTCGGCCATTGCCCGTGCTTGCGGATGTGGCCGATCAGATAGTCGAGATAGGCCTCGCCCAGGGCCTTGGTCAGGCCGCCGGCGATGGCCGCGTTGATGACGCCGCCCGCCAGCGTGCCGACCCCGGGGATCACCTTCAGCAGCCCGGCCCCGAACGAGGCCGCGGCGCGGGCAGCGAAGGTGGTGGCCAGCGCCCCCACCACCGAGACGGCGAGGCCGGCGATCTTGTCCTCGCGCACTTCCAGCCCGACCGCCCTGGAGATGCCGGCGACCATGGCGATCATGGTCGGCGTCAGCGTCAGCCAGTCGGCGAAGGGGATGGGCGACGCCGCCATCGCGGCCGCCGATGCGGTCGCCCCGTCGATCACCCGGCGGGCGGCCTTCACCTTGGGCTCGATGGCGATCGACTGGGCGGCGGCGAAGGCGCTGCGCCGCGCCGCCGGCAACAGGCGCTCGGTCTCCTCCACCAGGCGGGCGAGCCCGCGCTCGCCGGCGACCGCACCGCCCTGGAACGCCTTCGGCACCGCCACGACCCGGACGACCGCACGCACCCCGGGAAGGCGCCCCGCCTCCCCTTCCATCTCGCGGTCCTCCCAGCCCTTGGTAAGGACGCAGACCACCGGCACTTCCTGCTCGGCCAGCATCCGGGCGAGCGCGATGTCGCCCTCCTCGATGCGGGACGCGCCATTGTCGATGCAGAGCCAGGCGAGGTGGAGCTGCTCGTCCGGCTGCGCCTCGCGTCGCGCCGTGCGCACGGCGGCCTCCAGCGCTGCCCGGCTGGCGGCATAGTCGCCCGGTTGCAGGCCCCGCGTATCGAGCAGGCGCACCGGATAGCCCGGCTCCTCGAACCAGGCGGCGGCCTCCGTCACCGGTTTGCCGACGCCCGTCTTCGCGACATCGCGGCCGAAGACGGCGTTGACCAGCGTGCTCTTGCCGGCGCCCGACCGGCCGCAGACCAGGATGTTGCAGGACGGAATGCGGGCGAAGCCCATGCCCTCGCTGCCGGCGAGGCCGGCGACCAGGTCGTCCAGCGTGCGGAACCCGCTCCAGCGCAGGCGCGATTGCAGGGTTTCCGCCGCCGCCACCTCCGAACGCATGGCGGCGGCCAGGGCCGCTTCGGCGGCGGGCGACCGGGCCGGGTCGAGGCCCAGCGTCCGCCGGCGACGGGCGCGCAGCGCCGCCACGCGGAAGACGATGGCGGCCATGTCGCCGAGCCGGGCGATGTCGGCCGGAAATGCCGCCGCGATCGCGACATCCGGCCCTTGCCCGACCTTCACCAGGATCGCCTGCTCCAGCACCGCCGGCGCCCCCGCATCGGCTGGCGGAATGCCGAGCCGGCGCGCGGTGTCGGCCAGGGCGTCGCCATAGCCATAGCTGGATCCCAGCCCCAGATGGTGCGCCAGGCCGCGCAGCCCCTTGGTCGCGACCAGGTCGATCGCATCCGACAGCAGGTCCGGCCAGCGGCTCGGCCGCGCCGGACACTCGAGGTAGCGCGGATTGCCGTTGAAGACCCCGGGTGCGGCCCGCAGCAGCAACTCGGACAGGGCGCGTAGGTCGCGGTCGCCGCAGAAGGCGAAGAGCGCCGTGGTATCCCCCTCCCAGGTCGCCAGATCGACGTCGGCTGCCAGCGTTACGCCCATACCCCTCCCCCTGGCGGCCGGTCTCCATCGACCACCGCCGCCCCCGCCCCATGCTATGGTCCGGCCCCGACATCGCCAACCTGCGCCAGGGCCGGATGACGTCCAGCATAGCCGCACGCCTGCTGAACATGATGCGGGGCTCCATCGAGGAGCCCATCGCCGACATCGCCAACGCGCTCATCTCGGAATGGTTGCTGCGCTGGGCCGGGCACGAGGCGCTGATCGCGCTGGGTGCGGCCGCCACCCTCTACGCCATCCTGCTGGCGGCACCGCTGCTGCCGTCGGAGGAATGGGCGGTGCTGCCCGCCTGCCTGGTGATCCTGGCCTTCGCGGTCCATGTCGTCTGGTCGCTGCGGCCGGCCATGCAGGTGGTGCCGCTGTGGTGGCGGCTGCGGGTGGGGCCGCGGCAACTGGTGCGCCTCATTCTCTTCCGCGCGATCGCGCGCCTGCTGCATGATGCCGAGCGCCGCATGGCGGCCGGTGCCGAAGGGCAAGGGCGGCTGGGCCGCAATGCCTTCGGCCTGGCGCAATGGCTGGTCGCGACCCCGACCGACCGCATCGCCTGGCAACTGGCGGAGGCGGTCGAGCCGCGCATCCTGCGCCACGCCGCCAACGCCGCCCTGCTGGCGCTGGCGCCGATCCTGCTGATGTTCTGGGTCTTCCGCGCGGTCATCGTCTATGGCGGGCTGCTCGACCGTGCCGCCCATCTGGGGCCGTTCAAGGCGGTCCTCTACCCGATCGCCACCATCATCGACCTGGTCGCCGGCACCTCGCTGCGCGCCCTGCTGACGGGCGGCTGAGGCGCCTACCAGCCGGCCGGCGGCCACTCCCGCTCCAGCCGCGCGCCCGTCGCCGCATCGACGGCGCCGATGGTGGCCCCGCGCAGCCGGTCGAGACCATGGCGCGGCACCAGCGTCGCCCCCGCTTCGTCGAGGCGTGGCGCGATGCACAGCGGCACGATCGCACGCAGCCCCGGCAGTGCCGTCCGCAGCGCCGCCTCCATGCCCGCTTGCGCGCCGCTGCCCAGGTCGGCCTGGGTCAGCACGCCGATGCAGGGCACTTCATGGTCCATCAGGAGTTCCGCCAGCGCCACCTCGGTGCCGTCGCTGGCCGAGCGGTCGCTGCCGAAGACCCGGTCGCTGCCCGCGCGCACGCAGATCCACGCCGCATGCGGCCAGTCCGCGCTGGCGGTGCGGCGCAGCAGGGACGCGATCTCGCGCACCTGCCTCGGCCCGCGCACCAGCTCCAGGCCGACCGTATCGGCCAGCGCCACCGGGTGGGCGGGTTCGCAGTGCCATTCCAGCCGCGCCGTGCTGGGCGACCCCCGCGGCCCGGCCGGCAGCGGGCGGCCCAGGACCGCGTTGGTCAGCAGGGTCTTGCCGACGCCGGTCGGCCCCACGACCCAGATGCGCGCCTTGGCGCGGCACGCCTCGGGCACGACCGCCCCCTGGGTGGAGAAATAGCGGTAGGCGCCCCCGGCGGCGGCCAGCAGGGCAGCACCCGCCGCCCACGCGATCAGCGGCAGCGGCATCGGCCTCCCCGTCCCCCCTCAGTGCAGCGCATCCTGGACGCGGTAATAGAGGCCGACGAAGGGCAGGAACCAGGGCGGGCCGAAATGGCCGCGGATCGGCGGCCAGGCGAAGTCGCGCCAGGGATTGGCGGCAGCGTTGCCGCCCATGATTTCAGCCATGACCTGGCCCATATGCACCGACATCTGCACGCCATGACCGCTGTACCCCATGGAATAGAACAGCCCGTCGCGCCGGCCCGCGCGCGGGAAACGGTCGGCCGTCATGTCGACCAGGCCGCCCCAGCAATAATCGATGGCGACGCCTTTCAGTTGCGGGAAGATCGCATTCATCCCCGCCTCCAGGACCCGCCCGCTCTTGGCGTCCGAACCGGGGCTCGACATGGCGAAGCGGGCACGGCCGCCGAACACCAGGCGGTCGTCGGGGGCGATGCGGAAGTAGTTGCCGATGATGCGGGTGGTGGTGGCGGTGCGGCGGGTCGGCATGATCGCGGCCACCCGGTCCCGACCCAGCGGCTCGGTCGCGATGACGAAGCTGCCGACCGGCACGATGCGCCGGCGGAACTGGAAGAAGGGTCCGCGGACCGAGGTGCCGGTCGCGACCAGCACCTGGGCCGCATCGATGGCGCCCCGCGTCGTGACGATGCGATGGCCGCCATCCGCCTGCCGTTCGAGCCCGGTCACCAGCGCCTGCTCATGGATGCGTGCGCCCTGGCGGGCGGCGGCTTCCGCCAGGCCGACGCCGAAGCGGCCGACATGCAGCATGGCGCTCTTCGGATAGAGGATGGCGCCATGGAAGGCGTCGGAGACGATCTCGGCCCGGGCTTCGGCCGCATTCAGGAGCCGCGCCGCCGGGTCGGCCTCGCGCGCCAGCAGCTCGTGGCTGCGCGCGAGCTTGTCGTAATGGGCCGGCTTGGCGGCGAGCTTGATCTTGCCGGAGCGGCGGAAATCGCAGGCGATGCCCTCCTGGGCGACCAGTGCCTCGACCGTGTCGACCGCCGCGTCATAGGCCTGGTAGAGGGCACGCGCCCGGTCCAGCCCGAGGCTGGCCACGGCACCGCCGAAATCATGGGCGAGCCCGTTGTTGCAATGCCCGCCATTGCGCCCCGACGCCTCGCCGATGACGCGGCCGCCCTCCAGCACCACCACGTCGGCCCCCTTGCGGGCCAGCGCCAGGGCCGCCGACAGGCCGGTGAAGCCGCCCCCGATCACCACCACATCGGCGCGCCCCTCCACCGGGCCCGGCGCCGCGGCGGTGAAGGGCGGCGCGGTCGCGAGCCAGTAGGGTTCCAGCTTCATCGCAGGCGGCTCAGACGCCCAGCAGGGCGGCCAGCCCGCCGATGTCCTGCACCTCATGGTAGCCATAGGCCGGGCAGGACGGGTCGTGGCCGCGATTGACGAAGACCTTGTCGGTGATCCTGAGGTCATGCGCCGACATCAGGTCGTAGCGCAGGCTGGACGAGACGTGCAGCAGGTCGGACGGCCCGCAGCCGAGCTCCTCCATCATGTATTCGAAGGCCTGCAACCGCGGCTTGTAGGCCTGCGCCTGCTCGGCCGTATAGACGCGGTGGAAGGGGGCGCCCAGCTTGGCCACGTTCGCCTGGATCTGGTCGTCGGCGGCGTTCGACAGGATGACCAGCGGATAATGCCGGGCGATCCGGGCCAGCGGTTCGGGCACGTCGTCGTGCGGCCCCCAGGTCGGCACCGCCTCGTAGATGCGCCGCCCGTCCCTCGGCCGGTAGGGGATGCCCCAGCGCCGGCAGGTCCGCTCCACCGCGTTGGCGATCACCTCGGAATAGGGCTTCCACGCCCCCAGCACCTCGTCGAAGCGGAAGGCGGCGAAGTCGCGGATGAACGCGTCCATCCGCTCGGCCGCGATGCGGTCGCCGAACAGCTCCCGCGACATCTCGGGCATGCGGAAGCGGGTCAACGTTCCGTAGCAATCGAAGGTGATGTATTTCGGCCGTAGGTCGGACATGCTGGCCCCTCGAAATCAGGACTTGGGACGGAACGGCGGGACGCGGATGGTGACAGCTACCGGTGCGGTGCGCAATTTGACGACACGGCCGCTGGTGCCTGGCGACCTTGGGGTGGCCCTGGGCCTGTCCCAGGCGGTGCGATGGCCGCACCGCCTGGAGGACTGGCAGTTCGTCCTGGCGCTCGGGGTCGGCCTCGCGGTCGACGAGGAAGGGCTGCTGGTCGGGACCGGGATGTACTGGCCCTATGGCGACGACTTCGCCACCCTCGGCATGGTCATTGTGGCCCCCGGCCGCCAGGGTGCCGGCATCGGTCGTCGCCTGATGGACGGCCTGCTGGAGGGCATCGGCCACCGCACGACGCTCTTGAACGCCACCCGGGCCGGCCTGCCGCTCTACGAGAAGCTGGGCTTCCGCACGGTCGGGCGGGTCATTCAGCACCAGGGCGACGCCTTCGCCATGCCGGCCGGCCCTGCCCGCACCGGCGACCGCATCCGCCCGGCCGGGCCGGCCGACGCCGGCGCCATCGCAGCACTCGACGCGGCGGCGACCGGCCTCGCGCGCGGGCACGTCCTTGCCGCCTTGGGCGAGATCGCCGCCGGCGCGGTGCTGGAGCGCGACGGCCGGGTCGCCGGTTTCGCATTCAGCCGCCGCTTCGGGCGCGGCCATGTCGTCGGGCCGCTGGTGGCGCCCGACGGCGAGGGCGCCCGGGCGCTGGCCGCGCATTGGCTGGCGGCCCATCGTGGCCACTTCCTGCGCATCGATGTCGTCGAAGCCACGGGCCTGTCCGGCTGGCTGGTCGAACAGGGCTTGCCCGCGGTCTCCCAGGCGGTGACCATGGCCCGCGGCGACGCCCCCCGCCCCGCCGCGACCCCGTGCCTCTACGGCATCATCAACCAGGCGCTCGGCTGACCCGCCCCAGCCCCCCAAGACCCCACCCCGGAGACCCCACCGATGACCGCCGGCAGCTACGATCCGCGAGAGTTCACGGCCCTGACCTT
>CAZQOA010000099.1:13272-17978 GCA_964594715.1 uncultured Rhizobiaceae bacterium
GCCCGCGGCGACGCCCCCCGCCCCGCCGCCGGCCCGCGTCTTTACGGCATCATCAACCAGGCGCTCGGCTGACCCCCCAGATTACCCCGGAGACCCGACCGATGACCGCCGGCAGCTATGATCCGCGAGAGTTCAAGGCCCTGACCTTCTTCGACGCAACGCCCAGGTTCCGCGACGGCAGCGACACGCCGCGCGCCTATCTCGAGCGCTGCCTGGAGACGATCGCCGCCCGTGAGCCGGTGGTCCGGGCCTTCACCATCGTCAACGAGGCCGGTGCCCGCGCCGCCGCCGACGAAAGCACCCGGCGCTGGAAGGCGGGCAAGCCCTGGTCGGCCATCGACGGGGTGCCGATCGGCATCAAGGACCTGCTGGAAACCAAGGACATGCCGACCGAGATGGGCTGCGAGGCCTATCGCGGCAACTTCCCCAAGCGCGACAATGCCGCCGTCTCCGCACTGCGCAAGGCGGGCGCGGTGGTCATGGGCAAGACGGTGACGGCCGAGCTGGGCGGCGCCCAACCCGGCCCGACCACCAACCCCTTCGACCCCGCGCGCACCCCGGGCGGGTCCTCGTCGGGGTCGGCGGCCGCCGTCGGCGCCGGCATGGTGCCGGCCGCCATCGGCTCGCAGGTCGGCGGTTCCATCATCCGGCCCGCCGCCTTCTGCGGCAACGTCGCGCTGAAGCCGACCCAGGGCGGCATCAATCGCGGCGAGCGCCAGACCACCAGCATGAGCACCCACGGCGTCCATGCGGGCTCGGTCGAGGATGTCTGGCAGATCTCCATGGAGATCGTGCGCCATGCCGGCGGCGACCCCGGCCGGCGCGGCCTGTTCGGACCGGAGGCACCGCCCCCGGCAGCCAGGCCCGGCCGCCTGATCGTGCTCGAGACGGAGGGCTGGCGCGACCTCGACGAGGCCACGCGATCGGCCTTCGAGACATTGCTGGAGAGCCTGGAGCGGGCCGGGATCGCGCTCCTCCGCCGGCGCGACCATGCCTGGATCGAGGCGCTGGAACAGTCGGTCGCCAACGGCCGTGCGCTGTGCGGCAACATCACGAGCTGGGAGAACCGCTGGGGCCACCGCAACCTGGTCGACCAGTATCCGGACGGCGTCAGCGCCCGCGCCCAGGCGACGCTGGCCAAGGCCGAGGCGATGACGCTCGACGATTACCGCACCCTGCTCGTGGAGCGCGAGGCGGCCCAGTTGCGCCATGTGGCGGTGGCGCCGCTGGCCGATGGCGTCATCACCCTGTCCTGTCCCGGGCCGGCCCCGCTGTGGCCGGGCGACGTGCCGGGCCAGAAGCTGGCGCCGCGGCCGACCGGCGACTTCGTCTTCAACGCGCCCAGCTCCATGCTGTTCGCGCCGGCCATGACCGTCCCGATGATGGCGGTCGGCGGCCTGCCGGTTGGCATCCAGATCATGGGCCAGCAGCATGAGGATGCACGCGTGACCGCCATGGCGCGCTGGGTGCTGGAGAATGTCGACCCGGTGGTGGCCACCTGACGGGAGCCCTGCCCATGCCCTACCTCGCCGCCGCCGGCCTGCCGACCGAGCCGGCCGGCGCCCGCTTCCGGACCCTCGTCGAGCGCCCCGGCATCCTCCAGATGCCGGGCGCGCACAACGGCATGGCCGCCCTCCAGGCACGCGCCGCCGGGTTCGAGGCGCTCTATCTCTCGGGCGCGGCCATGTCCGCATCGATGGGCCTGCCCGACCTCGGCATCATCACCATCGACGAGGTCTGCTTCTTCATCCGCCAGCTCGCCCGCGCCGGCGGCCTCCCCCTCCTGGTCGACGGGGACACCGGCTATGGCGAGGCGCTCAACGTGATGAACATGGTCCGCGCCTTCGAGGATGCCGGCGCGGGCGCGGTCCATATCGAGGACCAGCTGCTGCCGAAGAAGTGCGGGCACCTGAACGACAAGAAGCTGGCCGACGCCCACGACATGGCGGCGAAGGTGGCCGCGGCGGCGAAGGCGCGCCGCCACCTCTATGTCATCGCCCGCACCGATGCGGCGGCCAGCGAAGGGATCGAGGGCGCCATCGCCCGCGCGCGCCTCTATCTCGAAGCCGGCGCCGACGCGATCTTCCCCGAGGCGATGACCAGTGCGGAAATGTTCCGCGCCTTCGCCGCGGCCCTGCCGGGCGTGCCGCTGCTCGCCAACATGACCGAGTTCGGACGCACGCCCTTCTTCACGGCGGCCGAGTTCGAAGCGATGGGCTACCGCATGGTGATCTGGCCGGTATCGTCGCTGCGCGTCGCCAACAAGGCCCAGGCGGACCTCTACCAGGCGATCCGGCGCGACGGCGGCACCCGCAGCATGGTCGATCGCATGCAGACCCGGGCCGAACTCTATGAAACCATCGGCCTGGCCGAATACGAGGCGCTCGACGCCTCGATCGTCGCGACCGTCGTCCCGCCGGCGATCAATATTTCCTGAAACATAACGACATAAAGAATTCGTTATATTCCCATTGACCCGCGATCGGTTTGCGCTCAGGCTGATCGGTGTCGAGGTGCCTCGGCGGTTGTCCGACCCGAGGCTAAGAGGGAATCCGGTGCGCCCCAGGGCAATGCCGGAGCTGCCCCCGCAACTGTAAGCGGCGAGCCGCTGTCGATTCGTGTCACTGGCGCCGCAAGGCACCGGGAAGGCCAGGCAGCAGCGACCACCCGCAAGCCAGGAAACCTGCCCCGACATCCGAACGTCCACGGGCGGGGTGTCCCGGTGGGTCGCATGCGACCGGTTGGCAGCCCGCCATCCGGGTCCGCCGCAGGCGTCCGCTGACCCATGCCCCCTTTGCTTGGAGGGGTATGCCATGAAGATCGCTATTCACCGTCCGCCATCGACCCGCGCCTGCGGGGTGCGCTCCCGCGCAACGGACGTGCGCGCCCATCGCCATCGAGCGCGCCCCAGGCGGCCCATCGCCGCCTGACCGGCCCCACGCCGGAGCACGAATTCCCGCCGCTTCCGCCACAGGTGTCATCATGTCCGTCATCGTCAGCACGCTCGGCTTCCCGCGCATCGGGCCTCGCCGCGAACTCAAGATCGCCCTCGAACGCTTCTGGGCCGGCAAGGGCGATGCCCAGGCCCTCCTGGACGACGCCCGCGCGCTCCGGGTCGCCGCCTGGGCCCGCCAGCATGCCGCCGGCATCACCCACATCCCGAGCAACGACTTCTCGCTCTACGATCATGTGCTGGACACCAGCGCCATGGTCGGGGCGATTCCGCCGCTCTATGGCTGGAAGGGTGGAACGGTCGACCTCGACACCTATTTCGCGATGGCGCGCGGCACCCGCGGCCGGGCCGGGGGCGACCTGCCGGCCCTGGAGATGACGAAGTGGTTCGACACCAACTACCACTACATGGTGCCCGAGCTGGCGCGGGGGCAGCCGTTCACGCTGGCGTCGACCAAGCCGGTCGACGAGTTCCTCGAGGCCAGGGCGCTCGGCATCCACACCCGGCCGGTGCTGGTCGGCCCGGTCACCTATCTGCTGCTGGCCAAGAGCAAGGATGCCGGCTTCGACACCCTGTCCCTGCTGCCCGGGCTCCTGCCCGTCTATGGCGAGATCCTGCGCCGGCTGGCGGCCGAGGGCGCGGATTGGGTGCAGATCGACGAGCCCTGCCTGACCCTGGACCTCGGCCCCGAGGCGCATCGCGCACTGAAGTCGGCCTATGCCGCACTCCGAGCGGCCGCGCCGGGACTGAAGTTGCTGCTGACGACCTATTTCGGCGCGCTCGGCGACAATCTCGACACCGCCCTCGGCCTGCCGGTGGCCGGCCTGCACCTCGACCTGGCGCGTGCGCCGGCGCAACTGCCGGCCGTATTGGCGAAGGCGCCGGCCGATATGGTCCTGTCGCTCGGCGTGATCGACGGCCGCAATGTCTGGCGGGCCGACCTCGCGGGCATTCTCGATCGCATCGCGCCGGTGGTCGCCAGCCGTGGGCCGGACCGGGTCATGGTCGCGCCCTCCTGCTCGCTCCTCCATGTCCCGATCGACCTCGACCTCGAGCCGGCGCTCGACCCTGACCTGCGGACCTGGCTCGCCTTCGCCGCCCAGAAGCTGGACGAGCTGGCCGACCTCGGCACGGCACTCGCGAAGGGGCGCGGCGCGGTACAGGCGGCGCTGGAGGCTTCCACCGCCGCGGCCAGGACCCGCCGTTCCTCGACGAAGATCCATGATGTCGCGGTCGGCGCGCGGCTGGCGGCGGTGACCCCGGACATGGCGCGCCGCGCCGGTGCTTTCCCCGACCGCCGCAAGGTCCAGCACGAACGCCTGGCACTGCCGTCCTTCCCGACCACCACCATCGGCTCCTTCCCGCAGACCGAGGAGGTGCGCCGGGCCCGTGCCGACCATGCCAAGGGCGCCATGGACGACCTCGCCTATGCCGGCTTCCTGCGCCAGGCGACGGAGCGCGCCGTGCGCTGGCAGGAGGAGATCGGCATCGACGTGCTGGTGCATGGCGAGTTCGAGCGCAACGACATGGTGCAGTATTTCGGCGAGCAGCTGTCCGGCTATGCCTTCACCCGGCATGGCTGGGTGCAGAGCTACGGCTCGCGCTATGTCCGGCCGCCGGTGATCTTCGGCGATGTCTCCCGCCCGAAGCCCATGACCGTCGAATGGTCCGCCTACGCCCAGTCGCTGACCGAGCGGCCCATGAAGGGGATGCTGACCGGGCCCGTCACCATGCTGCCATGGTCGTTCGTGCG
>CAZQOA010000099.1:17988-18494 GCA_964594715.1 uncultured Rhizobiaceae bacterium
CCTGCCGCGCGCGGATGTCTGCCGCCAGATCGCGCTGGCGCTGCGGGACGAGGTGGTCGATCTCGAACGGGCCGGGGTCCGCATCATCCAGATCGACGAGCCCGCCTTCCGCGAGGGCCTGCCGCTGCGGCGGGCCGACTGGCCGGCCTACCTCGCCTGGGCCGTCGAATGCTTCCGCCTGGCGGCCTCGGGCGTCGCCGACGACACCCAGATCCACACCCACATGTGCTACTCGGAGTTCAACGACATCATCGATTCCATCGGCGCCATGGATGCCGACGTGATCTCGATCGAGACCGCCCGATCGAAGATGGAGCTGCTGGAAGCCTTCACGACCTACCACTATCCCAACGAGATCGGTCCCGGCGTCTACGACATCCACGCCCCGCGCACCCCGCCCGTCGAGGAGATGGCGGCCCTGCTGACGAAGGCCCGCGAGCGGCTGTCGCCCGACCAGATCTGGGTCAATCCGGATTGCGGGCTGAAGACGCGGAGCTGGGAGGAGG
>CAZQOA010000100.1:0-18480 GCA_964594715.1 uncultured Rhizobiaceae bacterium
GCCGCCAACCGCGCCAACTGGGACGAGCGGGTGGCGATCCACCGCCGGGACGCGACCGGCAGCTATCGCATCGCCCAGTTCCTGGCCGGCTGCGACCGGCTGCACCCGATCGAGGACGGCGAGCTGGGCGACGTGGCGGGCGCCCGCCTGCTCCACCTGCAATGCCATTTCGGGCTCGACACGCTGCGCCTCGCGCGCCGCGGCGCCACCGTCACCGGGGTCGACTTTTCGCCGGCGGCGATCGACCAGGCCCGGGCGATGGCGCGGCGCATCGGGCGCGAGGACGCGACCTTCACGCTGGCCAGCGTCTATGACGCGGCCGACGCCGTGCCGGGCCGCTTCGATGTCGTCTACACGACCTGGGGCACGATCTGCTGGCTGCCCGACCTCGACGCCTGGGCGCGGGTGATCGCGGCCAAGCTCGCCCCCGGCGGCCGCTTCTACTTCGCCGACGCCCATCCCTTCATGCTGATGCTGGAGGAGGTCGATGGCCGCCTCGTGCCCACCTATCCCCAGGACACGCCGCGCGAGCGCCCGCTCGTCTTCGACGGCACCGAGACCTACACCGGCGACGCGACGCCGCTCGCCCGGACCCGGACCTATGAATGGGTCCACTCCATCTCGCGCATCCTGCGGGCGCTGCGCGGCGCCGGGCTGGAGGTCGCCGGCCTCCACGAGCATGACACGGTGCCGTGGCGCGCCTTTCCGATGTGCGTCGACGCCGGCCGGGGCATGTACCGCCTGCCCGCGGGCCAGCCGGCCATCCCGCTTGCCCTGTCGCTGACCGCGCGCGCTTGCCGACGGCCTGCTTGACAGCCCGGGCGACGGGCGCGGAGCTTGCTGCGAACGCCAGGGCCAGGGAGAGCAGCATGTCGGATTGGAGCAACGAGACGGCGACGACGGTGGCACGGGCCGTGGCGGACGGCACGGCCACCGCTGCCCGCGTCGCCGACGATTGCATCGCCGCCATCGCCGCGCGCGACGGCGCGCTGCGGGCCTTCGTCGATTTCGATCCGAAGCTGGCACGCAAGGCGGCGCGCGCGGCCGTGGCCGGGCCGCTCGCCGGCGTCACCGTCGGGGTGAAGGACATCATCGACGCCGACGGCTGGGCGACCCAGTGCAACTCGCCCATCTATGCCGGCCACCGGCCGGATCGCGACGCCGCCGTGGTCGGGCTCCTGCGGGCGGCCGGCGCCACCATCCTGGGCAAGACGGTGACGACCGAGTTCGCCTTCGCCCAGCCCGGCCCCACCGTCAATCCGCACAATCCCGGCCACACCCCCGGCGGCTCGTCCAGCGGTTCGGCCGCGGCGGTGGCGGCCCGCCTGGTCCATGTCGCGCTCGGGACCCAGACCGGCGGATCGGTGACCCGGCCCGGGGCCTATTGCGGCGTCTTCTCGCTCAAGCCCAGCTTCGGGCTGGTGCCGCGCGAGGGGGTGAAGCCCTTGTCGGAATCGCTCGACACGATCGGCTGGTTCGGCCGCTCGGTGGACGACCTGGCGCTGCTCTTGTCGGTATTCCAGCGCACGCCGGTGCCGGACGCGCCGAAGCGCCTGCGCATCGCGGTCTGCCAGCAGCCGCCCTGGTCGGCCGCGACCCGGCCGATGCGCAGCACCTTGCAGCGCGCGGCACGCAAGCTGGCGGAGGCCGGCCACGTCGTCACGCCATTCGGCCATGAGGCAATGCTGGAGCCGCTGCACGAGGCCCACAACGACATCATGAGCATCGACGCGGCGCGGTCGCTGCGGCTGGAGAAGCTGCACCACGCCGACCAACTGAGCCCGCGCCTGGCCGAACGGATCGCGTTCGGCGAGCAGGTCGGTCCCGACCGCGAACGCCGCGCGCGCCAGCTGGCCGACCTGGCGCGGCGCGACTTCGACCATCTGCTCGGCGGCTTCGATGCGGTCCTGGCGCCGCCCTCCCCGGGCGAGGCCCCGAAGACGCTCGCCTCCACCGGCGATGCCGTCTTCAACAAGCTGTGGACGCTGCTGGGCGTGCCGTGCGTGTCCGTGCCCTTCGGAACCGGCCCGAACGGCCTGCCGCTCGGCATCCAGCTCATCGGGCGGCGCCTCGACGATGCCGCCCTCCTGGCGGTGGCCGGCGTCGTCGCCGCGGCCCTGGGTGCGGTGGCATGACGACAGGCGCGGTCCAGGACATCGCGCTCGACCGCTACCGGACCACCATCGCTGGCCTGCCCGACTACGCGGCCGAGGTCGCCCCCGGGGTGACCGGCCGCGCGGTCCTGTTCGAGCGCGCGCTGCTGGCGACCCCCCTCTTCTTCCCCATCACCCTCGACCGCCATGCCTTCCGCGACGCCTTCCAGGTCGACGGCCTCTATCTGGCGGAGGCCTACGACGCGATCTTCGACCCCGCCTATGCCGCCGCCATCGCCGGCCGCCGCGACGCGCTGGCAGCCGCCCCGCCCGGCGACGCCGACCTCTTCGTCCTGGGCGGCTCGACCAACCATTTCCACTGGCTGCTGGACTTCCTGCCCCGGCTGGCGCTGGCGTCCACCCCGCGGCTGCCCGACATGCTGGTGGTCCATGGCGAATTCGCGTCCGGGCAGCGCGAATCGCTGGCCTACGCATCGGCCGGGCTGGGGTTGCCCGAACTGCCGCTGAAGCCGGTGCCGGACGGCGTGGTCGGCGTGCGGCGCGCACGCATCCCGCTTGCGATCGGCCGCGACCACACGGTCGCCTTCTGGCGCCGCATCCTGGCGGCCCATGGCGAGCGGTCGCTGCCGCGCCGGCGGCTCTTCATCCGCCGCGGCCAGGTCGCCCGCCGCCGCCTCCTCGACGAGGATGCGGTGGCCGACCGCTTCGCCGCTGCGGGCTTCGAGGTGGTGGACCCGGGCGCGATGGATTTCGCCGGCCAGCGGCGACTGTTCGCCGAAGCCGCCCTGGTGGTGGGGACGCATGGCGCCGCACTCGCCAACGCCGTCTTCATGGCGCCCAGCGCCACCCTGGTCGAGATCGTCGGCGCGGATGCGCCGACCCCGTTCCCCGCCCTCGCCCGCGCCGCCGGCCTGCGCTACGGCGCGCTCCGGGCGGACGTCGCGGGCGCCACGGCGACGGAACGCCTCCACGCCGACCTCCGCCTGCCCGAGGGCGCGGTCGCCGCGCTCCTGGCCCGGATCGGCCAGGAGGCGACGGCGTAGGCGCCCGTCAGTCGATCTCGAAGCGGATGCCCTGGGCCAGCGGCAGGGCGGTCGAGTAGTTGATCGTGTTGGTGGCCCGGCGCATGTAGCCCTTCCACGCATCGCTGCCGGACTCGCGCCCGCCGCCGGTTTCCTTCTCGCCGCCGAAGGCGCCGCCGATCTCGGCCCCGCTCGGGCCGATGTTCACGTTGACGATGCCGCAATCGCTGCCGGCCGTCGACATGAACCGCTCCGCCTCGCGCAGGTCGGTGGTGAAGATCGACGAGGCCAGGCCCTGGGGCACCGCATTGTGCATGGCGACGGCTTCGTCGAGGTCGCTGTAGCGCATGGCGTAGAGGATGGGGGCGAAGGTCTCGTGGGCGACGATGTCGGTCTGGGCCGGCATTTCCACCAGTGCCGGGGCGACGTACCAGGCGTCGGGGAAGCGGTTGGCGAGCGCGCGGCCGCCGCCATGCACCTGGCCGCCGTCGGCCTTGGCCTGGGCCAGTGCGGCCTGCATCCCGTCGAAGGCGGCGCGGTCGATCAGCGGGCCGACCAGGGTCCCGTCGTCGAGCGGGCTGCCGATCGGCAGGCGGCCATAGATGGCGGCCAGCCGCGGCACCAGCCGGTCATAGACGCTGTCATGGACGATGACGCGGCGCAGCGAGGTGCAGCGCTGGCCGCAGGTGCCGACGGCCGAGAAGGTGATGCCGCGCTCGGCCAGCGACAGGTCGGCCGACGGCGCCACGATCATGCCGTTGTTGCCGCCGAGCTCCAGGATCGAGCGGCCGAAGCGGGCGGCGACCCGGGGTGCCACCTCGCGGCCCATGCGGGTCGAGCCGGTGGCGCTGACGATCGCCATCCGGCGGTCGTCGACCAGCGCCATGCCGGCCTCGCGGTCGCCGATGACGAGCTGGGCCAGGCCCGGCGCCACGCCCATGTTGGCGGCGGTGCGGTCGAACAGGGCCTGGCAGGCGAGTGCGGTCAGCGGCGTCTTCTCCGACGGCTTCCACACCACCGTGTCGCCGCACACCAGGGCCAGCATGGTGTTCCACGACCACACCGCGACCGGGAAGTTGAAGGCGGTGATGACGCCGACCGGCCCCATCGGGTGCCACGTCTCCATCATGCGGTGGCCCGGGCGTTCGGTCGCGATGGTCAGCCCGTGGAGCTGCCGCGACAGGCCGACGGCGAAGTCGCAGATGTCGATCATCTCCTGGACCTCGCCCAGCCCCTCCTGGACGATCTTTCCCGCCTCCAGGCTGACGAGGCGGCCGAGGTCGCCCTTGTGCTGGCGCAGCGCCTCGCCAAAGCGGCGGACCAGCTCGCCACGCTGCGGGGCGGGCACGTCGCGCCAGCGCTCGAACGCCGACGCGGCCCGCGCCACCGCTTCGGCGACCTCCGCCGGCCCCTGCATCGGCACCCGGCCGATGACGGACCCGTCGATCGGCGAGCGCACCGTCAGCCCGCCATCCGAGTAGGCGGCGGGCGCGACGCCCAGGCGCTGGAGGACGGCACGGGCCTCGGCGGCGATATCGGTCATCGTCTTACTTCCTTCCTGGCGGGGATCGTCCCCTCTTAAGCGGTGGCGGCGGCCGGGGGAAGGGGTCGGGCGGTCGCGGCCGCCCGGCCGGCCAGAGCGTCCGGCCAGAACGCCCGGCCAGAACGCCCGGTCAGGACGCCCAAGCGGCGGCGCCCAGGGACAGCATCCTCGACAGCATCGGCAAGCTCGGCGTGAAGGCCGACAAGGGTTCGTTCAGCATCCTCTCGGACGGCCAAGGCGGCAATTCGGCCTGGCCGGTGCCCCGCGACTTTGCTGGCATAAATATCGCGGTGCCGGCCATTCATGCCGGCACCGCTTCATTTTGACATCCATGCATGCTAGGAGGGCGCTTGATTCAGACTCAAGATGAGTCGCGGCCATGGACCAGGACACCGACGCGCCGGCCAATCTTTCCGAACCTCCCGCTACTTATGCGGCGGCGGATGAGGCTCAGACACCGCGTAGCGGGCGAACGCGGGCCAGGTCCAAGGGTGTCGATGGCCAATGGATCGAGGGTCGCCTGAAATCCCTCTATGACGCGGTCGCGGCTGAGCCGCTGCCGACCGAACTCCAGGCACTGGTCGACCGACTGCGCAGCGAGGCCTGACCGCCCGCGCCGCGAGCCGGCCGCCGCATTTGCGTGCGGCCGGCCGCACGGCTAATATATCAGGCATATGCAACGATGGCGCCCGACGTCCGGGGCGCCCCTCGGGGAGTATGCCGATGACGCCGGAAGCAATCCTCTCCCACCCGCCGCGGAAGCTGACCCAGCAGCAGCGCGAGGCCTATTTCCGCGACGGCTACCTGCTGCTCGAACGCATCGTGCCGATGGAGACCGTCGAGCGGCTGCGCGCGACGACCACGGAAATGGTGGAGCAGAGCCGGCAGGTCACCCGGTCCGACGCCAAGTGGGACCTGGAGAACGGCCATTCCGCGCTCCGCCCGCGCCTGCGCCGCCTGTCGGCGCCGTGCGACCATCATCCGGCCTATTGGGACTATGTGTCGGGCTTCCTCGGCGATATCGCGGCCGACCTGCTGGGCCCCGACGTGAAGTTCCACCACTCGAAGCTGAACTTCAAATCGGCCGAGGGCGGCACCGAGGTGAAATGGCACCAGGACATCCAGTTCTGGCCGCACACCAACTATGCGCTGCTGACGATCGGCACCTACATCTACGACTGCGACATGGACAATGGCGCGCTCGGCGTCATCCCCGGCAGCCATGAGGGGCCGCTGTTCGACCAGTACAACGACAAGGGGCAATGGACCGGCTGCCTCCAGGACGCCGACCTGGCGCGGGTCGCACGCGACCGGGCCGTCTACCTGTCGGGCCCGGCCGGGTCGCTGACCATCCATCATTGCCGGACCGTCCACGGCAGTGCGGTGAATGATTCGCCGGCCGACCGGCCGCTGCTCCTGGCGACCTTGGCCGCATCCGACGCCATGGCCTACACCGGCAACCCCATCAAGTCGCGCTACGAGCATGCCCATATCCGCGGCACCCCGGCACGCTGGGCCCATCACGACCCCCGCCCCTGCCTGCTGCCGCCGGACTGGTCGGGCGGCTATCGCTCGATCTTCGCCCTGCAACAGCAGGAGGATGGCCAGGACGAGCCGATCCGCGCCTATGCCGGGTGAGCGGCCCAGCCACTGACCCGCGCTAACCGCAACGGCGGCAGCGCACCTCCTCGAAGATCCGCGCCCAGTCGCCGTCGGTCGCGGCATAGTCGAGGAGGCAGCGCAACGCCTTCGAGGGGTCGGCCATGCCGTAGCGGCGCGCCACCTCGGCCAGCATCTCCAGCGAATCGGGATAGATCTCGAACGTGACGCGGGCCTTGGGCAGGGACGACATGGCAACTCCGATGTGGCGGGGGCAAGACCAGGCGGCACGATCGGCCAAGAATAACGAACCGCGGGGAGAAGGCGACATGAAGGTCTATGAGGGCGGACGCAGCCTGGCCGGCGCGGTGGTGACGGTGGACGGCCGGCCGCTGGCGCCGCGCCTCGACCTCGGCCGCCATTCCCCGGCCGGCTTCGAATGGACCTACGAGGGCGCGGGCCCGCGGCAGCTGGCGCTGGCGCTCCTGGCCGATCATCTGGGCGACGATGCCCGCGCGGTCGCCCTGCACGAGGCGTTCATGCGCCGGGTGGTGGCCGACCTCGACAATGCCTGGCGCCTCACCTCGGCCGACATCGACCAGGCGCTGAAGCGGCTCCAGCCCTGACCCGGCCACGGTTCCGCTTTGCGCAGGGTCGGCCCCCGCGTATAGGATACCTTCCGCATACGATGGATATATCAGCGGACGGCCCTCCTGGGCGGTACCGCGGCGGCGGCAGATACGACCGCATCCTTGGGAGGGGAACATGAGCAGGAAGATCGTCACGCGCCGCACGGCGCTGTCGGGAATCGGGGCGGGAATCGGGGCGGGGGTGCTCGGCGGGGGCCTGGCCGCCCCGGCGGTGATCGGCACCGCCGCCGCCCAGGGCGTCAGCTGGAAAATGGCGACCGCCTGGCCCGGTGGCCCGCTGATGGACATCGGCGCCAAGGCCTTCGCCGAGAAAATCGGCTTCCTCAGCGAGGGCCGGATCAAGGTCCAGGTGTTCCCTGGCGGGGCGCTGGGCAACGCGCTGAAGGTGCCCGAGACGGTGAAGAACGGCATCGCCGAGATGGGCCACACCTGGATGGGCTACGACTGGGGGGCCGACACGACGACCTGCCTCCTCGGCGGTTATGCCGGCAGCTTCGATACCGAGCGCATGCTGCACTGGATCTACGAGGCCGGCGGGGCCGAGATGCAGCGCCAGTTCCGCGACGAGACGGCCGGCATCGTCTCCATGCCGCTCTTCATCCGCACCGCCGAGGTCTTCCTCCATTCGCGCAAGCCCGTGCGCACGCTGGCCGACCTCAAGGGGCTGAAGCTGCGCTCGGCCGGCGCCTGGCTCGACATGGCCAAGGAGATGGGGGCAGCCCCCGTGACGACCGCCGGCGGCGAGATCTATCCCGCCCTGGAGCGCGGCGTCATCGACGCCACCGAATGGGGCACGCTGTGGGAGAACCTGTCGCCCGGCTTCTACAAGGTCGCCAAGTACCTCATCATCCCGGGCGTCCACCAGCCGACCGCGCCGTTCGAGCTGTGCATCAACAAGGCCGCCTGGGCCAAGCTGTCGGAGCGCGACCAGAAGCTGGTCGAGGCGGCCGCCAAGCTGACCACCTTCGAAAGCTGGACCCGCATCGGCCAGGAGGATGCCAAGTCCCTCGACGTCTACAAGAAGGCCGGCAACGAGGTCATCGAGCTGGCGCCCGAGGTGCAGTACGAGACCAAGCGCGTCGCCCTCGAATGGGCCCAGAAACAGGCCGCGAACAATGCCTGGTTCAAGAAGATCCTCGACAGCCAGCTCGCCTTCGAGAAGCAGTGGCAGGGCGCCGACCGCTGGCGCAAGGTCCAGGTGAAGGAAGGCTGACATCGTCGGGCCGGGGGTTGGCCGGCCGTGGATGAAATCCGGAGCAGGGCGAACTCATGGTTCGTCAGGCTCACCATGAGGGCTGGAACACCGGCTTCTCCTCATGGTGAGCTTGTCGAACCATGACATCTCTCCGGCGGCCGGGGGCGGCGTCCATCTAGGTCATTTCGTCGGAACGCGAGGGGGGAGGTTCTGCGATGGAAGCCGTTTGCCGGGCGGTCGACCGCCTGAGCACGGTGGTGGGCGTGGTCGCGGCATGGCTGATCGTGCCGCTGGTGATCGCCCTCTGCTACGAGGTGGTGGCGCGCTACGTCTTCGGCGCACCCACCATCTGGGCCTATGAGCTGGCCTACCTGCTGACGGGCTCCGGCTGGCTGCTGGGCATGGCCTATGCCCTGGCCAAGAGCGCCCATATCCGGATCGACATCGTCTATCTCAATCTCTCGCCGCGCAAGCGCGCGCTGGTCGATGTCATCGGCTATGTCCTCCTCCTGCTGCCCTTCCTGATCTGGGTCGCCACGATCCTCGACGACCGCGCGATCCATGCGTTCCGGTCGGGCGAGCGGACCGGGCAATCGGCATGGAACCCGCCGCTGTGGCCGTTCCGGACCGTGTTCTTCATCAGCTTCGCCATGCTGGCACTGCAGGTGGTGGCCGACACCATCCGCGCCGTGGCGGTCCTGCTTGGCCGCCCGCCGGAGGCACGTTGATGGAGTACACCTCCCTCCTCCTCTTCCCGTTCCTCCTGGTCCTCCTCTTCGCCGGATTCCCCGTCGCCTTCGCCATGATGGCGACCGCCTTCGTGTTCGGCACCTGGACCTTCGGCTGGTCCTTTGCCTTCCAGGCGGCGGAGAAGATCGAGGACGTGGCGTCGAATTTCGTCCTGGCGGCAGTGCCCCTCTTCGTCTTCATGGGCACGATGATGGAGCGCTCGGGCATCGCCAACCGGCTGTTCGAGGCGATCCACCTGTGGACCCGCCGGCTGCCGGGCGGGCTCGCCATCGGCACCGTCCTCATGTGCATCGTCTTCGCCGCATCCAGCGGCGTCGTCGGCGCGACCGAGACCGTGATCGGCCTGCTCGCGATCCCGGTGATGATGCGCTACCACTACAACAAGGAGCTGATCGTCGGCACGATCTGCGCCGGCGGCTCGCTCGGCACCATCATCCCGCCCTCGGTGGTGGTGGTCATCATGGGCCCGCTGGCCGACGTCTCGGTCGGCGACCTGCTGGTCGGCATGATCTTCCCCGGCCTGATCATGGCCGGCGCCTACATCGCCTATATCCTGATCCTCTGCACGCTGCGCCCCTCGGCGGGGCCGCGCATCGCCATCTCCGACGACGACCCGCCGCTGGCGGAGAAGCTGCGCATCACGGCGGTCGCCCTGGTGCCGCCCATGTGCATGATCTTCGCCGTGCTGGGATCGATCATGCTGGGCTGGGCGGCGCCGACCGAGGCCGCCGCCCTCGGCGCCGCCGGGTCGGTGGTGCTGACGCTCTTCTATCGCACCTTCACCTGGGCCGTGTTCCACGCCGCGATCATGAAGACGCTGCTCATCTCCACCATGATCATGGCGATCATCCTGGGCGGCAGCATGATGACCGGCGCCTTCGTCGGCGCCGGCGGCATCGCGGTTGCCCAGGAACTGGTGAACAGCATGGCGCTCGGGCCGTGGGGCCTGCTCTGCATCGTCCTCCTGCTCGCCTTCATCGCCGGCTTCTTCCTCGACTGGATCTCCATCGTCCTCATCCTGGTGCCGATCTTCTCGCCCCTGCTCCGGGCCGCGGGGATCGACATGGTGTGGTTCTGCATCGCGCTGCTGATCGTCATCCAGACCAGCTACCTGTCGCCACCGATGGCGCCGGCCATCTTCTACTTCCGCGCCATCAGCCCGCCCGAGATCACCACCGCGCACATGTATCGTGGCGTCGTCCCCTTCATCGGCCTGCAGCTGGCGACGCTGGTGATCGTGCTCGCCTTCCCTGGAGTGGTCCTGTGGCTGCCCAAGATGCTACTCACCCCAGGATGACGCGAACGCCGACGAAGAAGCCCCCCGCCCGCGGCCGGGCAGCGGGCGGGGACAGCGAAGCCCAGAGCCTGACCGACCTCGCCTATCGCCGGCTGGAAGAGCTGGTGGTCACCCTCCAGCTCGCCCCCGGGTCGGGCGTCTCGGAGGCCGAGCTGAGCCGCAAGCTCGGCATTGGCCGGACGCCCATCCGCGAGGCGCTGCAACGGCTGGCGCGCGAGCGCCTGGTCGTCATCCTGCCCCGGCGCGGCATCGTCGTGTCCGAGATCAACGCCCTCACCCAGCTCCGCCTGATCGAGACGCGGCGCGAGCTGGAACGCCTGCTGGCCAGGCGCGCCGCCAAGCGCGCCACCGATCCGGAGCGGGCGAAGTTCCGCGCCATCGTCGCCGGGATGAATGCCGCCGCCAAGGACGAGGACGACATCGCCTTCATGCGCCTCGACCGGTCCTTCAACGGGCTGGTGATCGAGGCCGCCCGCAACGAGTTCGCCGCCGGCGCCATGGCGCTGATGCACGGGCTGTCGCGGCGTTACTGGTACAACCACTACCGCCAGGTGGCCGACCTGCCGCTGTCGGCGCGCCTGCACGCGGCGGTCGCCGAGGCGATCGCCGACGGCGACGAGGCCAAGGCGGCGGCGGCCTCGGACCGGCTCATGGACTATATCGAATCCTTCACCCGGGCGACGGTCGATGCATCGCTGTGAGCCTGCGCCGAACCCATGGCGGATCGCTGATCCGTGACATGGAAATCGTCCCCGACCGGGCACACACGAGCCACGAGACCGCCCCCCTCAAGCCCATGGGGCAATTGCAACTTACGCTTCCTCCCTGGGGTCGCGGGTTGTTGCTGGGCCTGTATTTCATCCTGCTGTCGCTGCTCTACTGCGGGCTGCTCCAGATCGATTCCACGATCGAGGAAGCGGGGGTATCGACGTTCGAAGGGGCGGTCATCGGCCGGCACGGGCAAGGGGAGATCGCCGGGGGCGGTTCCGTCACCTTTCCCTATCGCTGCCTTCCGGACGCCGACGACTGGAACTGCGCCCGGGTCTTCCATGTCGTGTACCGCAAGGATGCGGCCCGGGACCACACCCTCACCTCGCTCTACATCCCGCATTTTATCGGCAGCCTACGCGTCCGCCTGAACGATACCCTGATCACGGCCAGCCACTGGTCGCGGTCGTCCTTCCTCCTTGGGTCGGAGGTGCCGCTTCTCGTGCCGCTGCCGGCAGCGCTCTTGCGCGCGGGCGAAAACGAGATCGAGATCCGGCTCGAGGCGCAGCTGGCATTCGGCGGCCTCCTCAGTACCTTCCATGTCGGCCCTGATCATCTGCTGCGCCCCTATTACGAGCGTGCTCGCCTCCTGACGGTCGTACTTCCCCGGGTGATCGACGGCTGGGTGCTGTCGATGGCGTTCATCGTGCTTCTCATCTGGGCGATCCGGCCGTGGGACCGCCTCTATCTGATCTTCGGCATCATGCTCGTATCGATCCTGGCGCCCTCGATCCCGTCGATCTTCACCGAATTCGCCGACGAAACCCTCTTGCGGTTCGCCAATCTCGGCCGCTATGTCGCTGGTGTCCTGATCCTGCCGTTCGTCTGGCTGCTCGTCGGCCGCCGGCCACCCATCCGCACGCGCTATTTCCTGACCCTGCCGCTCATCGCCTTTGGCCTTGCCCTCTTGCCGTCGAGCAGCGGCCTGGCGTTTCTGGCGACGGCGATACTCTCGCCCCTCGTCCTGCTCCTGGCGATCCTGGCCGTCCTGGAGCTGGCGCGTTCGGCGGTGCGCAAGCGCAGCGACGCCGCGGTCATGATGCTGGGCGCCCTGACCTTGTTGATCCTGCTGGCAGCCCGCGACTTCCTCATCGTCACCGGCGCCCTCGATGAATCGTCGATCCTCCTCGGCCGCTACGGGACCGCCGTGATCGTCGCCGTGATGTCGGCCCTGCTGCTGTGGCGCTTCACGATGGCCCTCCGGCTGCAGGAGCAGTTCAGCGACCGCCTCCGGCGCAGCGTCCAGGCGGCCGAGGCAAAGCTGCGGGCAAGCTTCTCGCGCGAGAAGGCGCAGACCCGGAGGGCCGCCATGGAGGCCGAACGGGTGCGCATCATGCGCGATCTGCATGACGGCATCGCCGGCCACCTGGTCTCCATCCTGGCGCTGTCGGAGCTGCGCCAGGAGCAGTCGCTGGAAGACATAACGCACGCGAGCCGGCGCGCGCTGGACGATCTGCGGATCGTCGTCGCCTCGCTGCAGGACGTCGGTGACGACCTGGCGCTCATGCTGACCAACTTCCGCGAGCGGATCGCGCCGCAGCTGCGCGCGGCCAAGATCGGGATGGTCTGCCGGAGCCAGTCGCTGCCCGACCTGCCCGGCCTCAACGCCACCGCCACCCTGACGATCTTCCGCATCCTCCAGGAGGCGGTCGTAAACGCCGTCCGCCATGCCGCATCGAAGACGATCGAGATCGAGGCCGGCCGCTCACCCCTGAACCGGTTCGGGGCGCGTCTCGTCGTGCGCGACTTCGGGTCCGGCGGGGCCGCCGACCGGCCGGGTGGCGTCGGCATGGGCAGCATGCGGCGCCGCGCCGAATCGATCGGCGCGCGGCTGACCATCGACAGCGGGCCCGGCGGCACCGCCATCATCCTCGACCTGCCGGAGCGCATGGAGCACGGGGGCGATTAGAGCCGGATCAGGCCCTGCTGGACGGCCTCGAACACCGCCTCGCTCCGGCTGCGGACCTCCAGCTTGCGGTAGACGTTCTTGATGTAGTTGGGAACGGTCTTCCGGGAAATGCCGAGCTGGTCCGCGATCTCGGCGTAGGTGAAGCCCTTGGCGATACCCCAGAGGATGTCGATCTCACGCTTCGTCAGGCGCGGCGCATCGGATTTCGGCATCGGGTCGTCGGCCTGGACCTGGCGCAGAATGTACCGGGCGATCGCACCGGACACGGGCGAATGCCCCCGCAGGACGTCATGGACGCTGCTCGCGATGTCCTCGGGCAGCGCATCCTTCAGTATGTAGCCGCTGGCGCCCGCGGTGATCGCCGCGACGACGTTGGCTTCGTCGCACAGGACCGAGACGACGAGCGTCTCCATCGCCGGATAGTGGGCCCGCACCTCCCGGATCAGGTCGGCACCATGCCCGTCCGGCAGATGCAGGTCGGTGATGAGAATGTTCGGCATCTCGGCCGCGATGGCGGCACGCGCCTCCGCCAGCGTGCCGGCCTCGTCGATCACGAAGGCGGGATCGGCGGACAGCGCGGCCGCCAGGCGCAAGCGGGTTGGCCGGTCATCCTCGACGAGTAGCAGCCGGATGGATTCCATCGTCTTCTTCCGCTTGCAGCCAATCCAGAAAATCGATCTCGGGCACCTGGTAGGGCAGGCGGGACAAGCGATCGGGCGGCGCCGCAACGACCCCGAACAGGCGCTTCGATGCCGCCGCCTCATCGACCGGGGACGCGACCGGCTCGGGTGCCGCCTTGCGCACCGAGATCAAGGCCAGCACATCGTGCCGCCGGCTGGTGGCGGTGTCCACGCCGAGGAGATTGCCCAGCACCGGCACTTCCCGCAGGACCGGGACCCCGGATTCGCCCGTACGAGTGACCATGGTGGCGCCCGACCCCAGCGCCATCGCCCGGCCAAATGGGATATGGGCGGCGGCCTCCGCGACCGTCTTGTCCGTGGACAGCACCACCGCCCCGCCCAGGGTGGTGTTGCCAGTCAGGTTGGACAGCTCCATCGTCGCGCTGAGATCGACGCCGCCGGCCCCGACCTCATCCGGCGTCACCTTCAGGTTGATGCCGATGTCGCGTTCGACCTGTTCGCTGAAATCCCCCTGGGGCACGATCATGACGGTGGAGCCGTCGAAGAACCGCGACGACTTGCCTGCCTTGCCGACCACGCTCGGGCTCGCTTCCAGGCTGAAGGTCGAGGTGTCCTCGGAGGCCACGTTCATGGCGTAGGTCACGCTCGGCACGCTCACCTCGATCGATCGCTGCAGCGTCTGGATGCCCGGGCTGCCGCTCTCCTTGGTGTGGTTGAGGTTGACGATCGTCGCACCGAACTGGAGCTTCAGCGCCTCGAGGAGATTGATGCCGGTGGAGCTGTTGCTGTTGCGCGTCTTGCGGATGATGTAGGCCGCGATCTCGACATTGCCCTTGTCGACCGCCTCGGCCGGCGCCGACGGACGGCGCAGCCGGGCCAGCACGTCCTCCAGCGGACGCGCCTGCGGGCCGTCGGCGAATGCGAGCGAGAGAAACTTCGCGGCCCGGCGTTCCACCGGAAGCTCCGGCGGCCCGGCGCGTTGGGCGGCCTCCCAGGCGCCGGCGGCGAGCCCAAAATAGCCGGCACGAAAGGCGATCAGCGCCAGCCCGTAGCACGCGGTGCTGCAACCGGCGCGGCGGTCGATCGCCTGGACGAAGGCGGACAGCGCTGCATCATAGTCCCCCAGCCGGTATTCGGCGGCGGCAAGGCCGAGCTCCGGCTTCCATGAATCCGGCGCGAAACGGCTGGCGTTCATGAAGGCGACGCGCGCCAGCCGCAGGTCGCCGTGGGAGTTGCTCACCAGGAGGTAGCGGCCGTTCTGGTAGTGCAGGCGCGCATTGGTGGGTTCCGCCCCGATCCGTCGGAACAGGGTCCGGTCCGTCTCAGCCTCAGGGCGGGATTCGGTGCCGAGGCCGATCGCATCGAGCCCGCGCACGAGATGGGTATCGGCGGACTGGCAGGCCGACAACAGCAGGGCGGGCAGGACCCAGCGCCCCATCCGGCCGAGGCGGCAAGCGGCCAGTATAGGAAACCTTCCACCGTCCATCGAAAAGCGGCCTTCCATGTCGCGGCGGATCGGCGGAAGGCCGACACCGGAGGCGCGAAGCTCCTATGTCCGCCACCTGTCGGATACCCCATGTTCATGGGCACCGGGACGCAGCCGGCAATGGGATCCCACCATCTTCATGGGGTAGTGCCGCCGCTGCGACGCGGCATCTACTTCCATCTGCGGTAGCGCGGCTCTTCCACCGGGATGGGTCCTGTCGATCCCGATGGTGGCGATCATCGGCTTCGACATCCCGCCTGCGGTCTCTGGAAGGCGATCGCGGCTGCCACATCGTGATGGAGGATGACCGATGAACAAGCTTGCTATTTTCGCAGTGGCCGCCGCCGCGCTGGCCATGCAGCCGGCGTCCGCAGCCGAATACAAATGCAGCTGCTACAAGGACGCCAAGGCCGGCCTCGAAGGGTCGAAGGACCCCAAAATCTCCTGCGCCGAAACCTACAGCAGCTTCGACGGCAGCGTGTCCGTGCAGGAATCGCACCTGAAGCTCTATGTCTCCAGCGACAACATCATCCAGGGCGACAAGGACGCCAATCTTCGCTTCCGCCCCCGGGACGGCAAGTGCCTGAATGCCGTCTATGACGGCAACACGGAGAAGAAGATCTATGGTGGCGTCCATTGCAGCAACGACAATTACAAGGACATCGGGCAATTCAAGATGAAGGAGAAGAAGACCACGACGACAGATCCCAAGACGGGAGAGAAGAAGGAACTCTCCAACTGGATGGCCACGTACAAGGCGGAGACGTCGGGCAAGACCTACAAGGGCTTCGCGCAATGGCTCCAGCAGCCGGACGGCAAGCGCTACATGCAGGCGGCGTGCATCGAGAACCGATAGCCTTCGGCGCCGCCCCGGCCGGGATGCCCCCCTGGGGCATCCCACGGGCGCCCGTCGTGGACGGCTCTTCCAACGCTCGTATGCTGCTGATATATTAGGTTCGCTGAAATACCCCGAAGGGAGGGCTGGCGACCATGATGAGCAGGCGACAGGCGGCCTTCCGCGACGATTTCCGCCAGCGCATCTCGCCCTGGTACAGCGGGCTCGCCCATGTGGCGATGATCTATGCGATCGGGCTGGCCGGGATCTGGTACTTCGTCCAGCAGGTCTCGCGGCCGGCCTGGTACGAGTGGCTGATCGTGCCGGTGGCCTTCGTGCTGGCCAACGTCTTCGAGTGGTGGCTGCACCGCTATGTCATGCATCGGCCCATCAAGGGCCTCATGGGCATCTACAAGCGGCACACGCTGGCCCACCACCAGTTCTTCACCCAGGACATGCCGACGATCGATTCGACGCGCGACTTCCGCATCGTCTTCTTCCCGCCCTACGCCCTCATCACCTTCATGGCGATGTCGGTCGTCCCGGCCTGGGTGCTGCACCTGGCCGGGGCGCCAAACGCGGCCTGGCTCTTGCTCTGCACCAACACCGCCCTCTACCTGAATTACGAGCTCTTCCATTGGTGCTGCCATGTGAAGGACGACCGCCTCGTCCGCCACATCCCGATCGTCAACTCGCTGCGGCGCCACCACATCGCCCACCACAACCCGGCGATCATGATGGAGCGCAACTTCAACCTGACCTATCCGATCGCCGACGCGATCTTCGGCACCAGCGACCTCGACCGCGGTGTCGTCGGCCATGTCTTCAACGGCTACGACAAGCGCCATGTGCGCCGCGACCTGAAGAAGGTGCGTGCCGGCACCGACGATACCCGCGCCGCCGTGGTCCGCGGCTAGGGGGCGGATGATGGCGACCCATCCCGGCCCGGAGCCAGGGCTGAAGCGCAACATCGCCTCGCTGGTCGGCGGCTTCGCCATCGCGATCGGCGTATTCATCCTGTGGATGCTGGTGACGGGAACGCTCGGCTGGGCCGGCACCGGCGCCACCGTGACCGGGCTCGCCGTGGCGGCGCTCGTCGGCGGCTACATCCGCCTCGCCGATCTCTGACACCAGACATACCGGGAGAGAACGTCATGGCCGACGGGGCGAAGCCCGCCGCGGAGCGCAAGAAGCGCACCATCACCGAGATCCGCGATTCCAAGCAGACCGGCGAGAAGATGGTCTACATGTCGGTGCCCGACTACACCTCGGCGCGCTGGGCCGAGATGGCGGGCGTCGACGTGGCGGTGGTGGGCGACTCGCTGGCCATGGTCGCCCATGGGCATCCGAGCACCATCCCGGCCACCATGGACATGATGGTGATGCACTCGCTGGCGGTCCGCCGCGGTGCGTCCAACACCTTCGTGCTGGGCTGCATGCCCTACCAGAGCTACAGCACCGTCGACCGCGCCCTGACCAACGCCGCCCGCTTCATGCAGGAGGCCGGCACCGACGCGGTGAAGCCGCAGGGCGGGCGGGCGCAGGCGCATATCCTGAAGGCGATCGTCGATTCCGGCATCCCGACCGCGTCCCATATCGGCCTGACGCCGCACACCATCGCCATGTTCGGCGGCTTCCGCATCCAGGGCCGCACCGCCGACGCGGCGATGAAGATCCTGGAGGACGCGCTGGCGATCGAGGATGCCGGCTGCTTCATGCTGGAGTTCGAGGCGGTGCCGGCCAGGATCGCCGCCGTCATCTCGCAGCAGCTGACCATCCCCACCATCGGCATCGGCGCCGGCGTCGGCACCGACGGGCAGATCCTGCTGTGCTACGACCTGCTCGGCGTCTTCACCGACTTCAAGCCGAAATTCACCAAGCGCTACACCAACCTGACCGAGGTCGCGGTCGGCGGTATCCGGCAATATGTGAAAGAGGTGAAGGAAGGCGCCTTCCCCGACGACGACCACAGCTACACGGTCAACGAGAAGGAGTTCGACCGCTTCCTGACCCTGGTGGAGAAGCGCAAGCAGATATAACGCGGGCCGGAGGTCATTGACCGCGCGCCCCTTGGCCCATAATAGGGCTGGTCATGATGGAATCTGCCCTCGCCTACGATCGCCCCCGCCTCCTCGACGCCCTCCGCCGGATCGGCGGCGACGACGAAGAGTCGGTCCTGGACGCCGCCCGCGCCGCGGCCGCCATCATCGCGACCGCCCGCGTGGATTGGGACGATCTGCTGGCCCCGGCCCTGCCGGTGCCGGACGCCGCGCCGGAGGCCGAGCCCGCCGACGACGGCGCCCGCATCGCGACCCTGCTGGCGCGATCGGACATTTCCACCGAGGCCCGCGAATCGCTGGAAGAGATGGCCCGTGACCGCGCCGCCGGCACCATGCGCGACGAGGACCGGACCTATCTCCACGCCCTCTACCAGAGGCTGGTCACGGCTGGCCGAGCGGAGTAGCTCGCATCGCTGCGCGCTCGGGCAAGATCACGGTTCGTCAGGCTCACCATGAGGGTCAGCGCAAGGGCTAAAGCACCGGCTTCTCCTCATGGTGAGCTTGTCGAACCATGACATCTCGCCGGCAGCCGGTGCCCGTTCTATCTAGGCCCGCTCGGGCTCGCCTTCAGCGGGTTTCGACGAGTTCGGGCTCCTTCGGGGTCGACTGGT
>CAZQOA010000101.1:0-10459 GCA_964594715.1 uncultured Rhizobiaceae bacterium
CCAACCTTCGGGCGGCACCACCAGCAGGATCATGCCGGCCGCCGCTTCCAGCAGGTCGGCCCAGCACAGGTGGCATTCCCCCTTGGGCGCGCGCCGCTTGCCCAGGGTCAGCAGCCGGGTCAGCCGGCCATAGGCGGCGCGATCGGTCGGCAGGGCCACCACCTCCGGCCCGTCCTCCAGGACGAGCCGGCTGCCGACGACGAAGGGGATGCCCGCCGCCTTCGCCGCCTGGTGCGCCCGCACCACGCCGGCCAGCGTGTTGCGGTCGGTGACCGCGACCGCCGCGTGCCCCAGCGCCGCCGCCTGCACGGCCAGCTCGGTCGGATGCGAGGCGCCGCGCAGGAAGCTGTAGTTGCTGGCGGCCAGCAGCTCGGCATAGGGCACGGTCATGGGGGCACGGTCTTCACGCGAAGAAGCCGTGCAGGAACCAGCGCGGCGGTGCCGTCTGGTCGTGCAGGCCGGAGCGATAGAGCCAGAAGCGGCGCCCGGCCTCGTCCTCCACCCGGTAATAGTCGCGGATGCCGTCCTCGTCGCGCCACCATTCGGCGGCGATGCGCTCCGGCCCGTCGGCGCGCCGGACCCGATGCAGGGCCGATCGCCAGCGGAAGAGGATCGGCGGGTCGTCCGGCACCGGCGCGGTCACCTCCACCAGCTCCGGCCGGCGCAGCAGGCGCAGGGGCCGGGGGGCGCTGGCGGCCGGCCAGCGCAGAGCCTCCGGCGGGTCGGGGGCGAAGGGGGCCAGTGCCGTCACCGCCCGTTCCGGCACATGGCTGGCCCGCGGCGCCGGGCGGTGCAGGGCCGAGTAGCCGAGACGGTTCTGGATGCGGTCGACCAGCGGCGACAGCTCCGCCGCCATCGCCAGCACCTCGCCCTCGCCTGCCGCCGTTGCCTCCCCCCTCGTCTCCCCATCGAGCCGGCCTTCCAGCCGCAGGGAGATGGCCTCCGGCGACAGCGGGGCGGATTCGACCAGGGACAGCATGGCGAGCTCGATGCCGAAGCCGGGCTCGACCAGCGGCAGCTTCTCGGCCAGCAGGCGGTAGAGATGGGCCGGGTCGCGGCTCGGCCGGGCTGTGCCGATGGCCAGGCGCTGCACCGCGGCATCGACCCGGAAGAGGTCGAGCGCCAGGCGCAAGGCGCCGATCCCCTCCGCCGCCAGCCGCGGGCAGAGGTCGTCGAGCAGCCGGCGGGCGGCGGCCGCGATCGGCTCGGCCGTGGCGATCGGCTCGGCGAAGGCCAGGCGGACCCGGCGCTCGGGCGCCGGCGCCAGCGGCATCACCGGCTCCGGCAGCAGCCCCAGCGCCTGGTCGAGGCGGGTGGCGACCGCCTCGCCGAAGCGCGCGGCCAAAGGGGCCCGCGGCAGGGCGATGAGGTCGGCGACCCGGCCAATCCCGACCCGGCGCAACCCCGTCACAAGTGCGGAATCGAGGCCGAGTGCCGCCACCGGCAGCGGCGCCAGGGCCGCCCGGCCGCCGCCGGGGGCGACGATCGCCGCCCCCTCCTCCGCACCGAAGCGCGCGACGGCCCAGGCGGTGCCGGGCGTGTCGGCGATGGCCAGGCGATGGGCGAGGCCGGCCCCGGCGAGGCGACGCGAGAGGTCGTCGAGCAGGGCCGCCTCGCCCCCGAACAGCCCGGCACAGCCGGTGACGTCGAGCAACACGCCGCCGCCGCCCAAGGCCGCATCCCCGTCGGGGCGGGTCCAGGGCGTGTAGCGCCGGCACCATTCGGCCAGGTGCAGCAGGTCGGCCGCGTCGGGCACCGGCTCGGCGTCCGCCGCGACCAGGTCCGGCAGGCGGGCCCGCGCCTCCGCCAGCGTCAGGCCGCCGGCGATCCCCGCAGCGGCCGCGACGGCGTCGACCGCGACCAGGCGGCGGGCGCCGCCGACCGCTGCGACCAGGACGAACGGTCCCTCAGCCGGTGCGCCGCGCCGCCGTCGCCAGCGATCGATCGCCCAGCCCGGTAGCCACAGCGAGATGATCCGTCGCATCGTCCCACTCCAAGAGCCATTCGCCTTCCCGCCCGCCGCGGCTGCGCACCAGCGCCACCTGCCAGCGCGACCGGCCGACCCCGATCGGAGCGTCGTCGTCGCCGGGGGCCGCCCCGACCCGCCAGCGGCTGCGGGCGGCACTCGTCGTCCGCCGGTCGGCGCGGCGGCAGAACACGAAGCCGGGCCCGCCGCCGGCCTCCGCCGCCAGTTGCAGGCGGCGGCTGGCGGTCAGGTCGAGGGCGTCGACCTCCGCCACCACGGCGATGCGGCCGGCGCGCAGCCCCTCCTCGGCCGCCCACAGCGCCTCGATCGGCCGCCGCGTCACCAGCAGCAGCAGCCGGCCCGGCGCCAGCCCCGCCGCGGCCAGCCCGGGCGGATAGGGCACCCCGGCGGCAGGGTCGGAGGCCCGCGCCCACAGGATCGGCATGCCCGCCGCCAGCCGGCGCAGCAGCACCAGCAGGAAGCCGCTGGCCGCCCCCAGGTCGCCGGCGGCGGCGGGGGCCACCTCGTGGACGGCGCGCCGCGCGAGGCCGCCCGCCGGCAGGATCCCATCGATCGCCGGCACCCCGACCGGCACCGCCGCCCCGCCCCGATGCCCCTGGCCGCCCTCCCCCAACGTCCGCAACTGCGCCCGCAGGGCGCTGACCGCATGCGCCCGCAGGGCGCTGACCGCGACGGCGTGCGGGCGGGTGGCGAGACCGGGAAAGGACAGGACGGCGGACATGGCGGGAATGCCGGACTCCGGTTTGTTCTTCTTTTGTTCTAGTTTTCCCGGCAGCCGGCGTCAAGATGCAGCACCAATCCGCGACGGCCAGGCGCTTCCCGTAATAGCCGGCGGTTGCCGCCACCGGCCGACCGCGGGCATGCTGGCGGCCATGCAGCCCACCCTCGCCACCCGCCTGCTGATGGCCGCGGCCGGCCTTCTCGGCGCGCTCGGCGTCGTCACCGCGGCCATGGCCGCCCATGGCACCGCGGCCATGGCCGCCTATGGCGACGGCAACGAGCTGCTGCGCACGGCCTCGCTGTTCCTGATGATCCATGGAGTGGCCATCGCGGCCGCGGCGGCCCTGCGCCAGCCCTGGTCGGGCGGGCTGATGGTGCTGGGCAGCCTGCTCTTCTGCGGCGACCTGATGGCGCGCGTGTGGCTCGGCCACCGCATCCTGCCGTTCGCCGCCCCGGCCGGCGGGTCGATCCTGATCCTGGGCTGGCTGGCGCTCGCGCTGGGCAGCCTCGGCCGATGGAAATAGAGCGGGGGAAATAGAGCGAGGGAAACAGGGATTGGTGCCACGACCGGACGAATGGACCCCTGCCGATCCACCGCCCGGCCGCAGCACCTCCCGAACGCTCGCCCGATCCGCTGGGTCTTGCGCGGAAGCCTGCCCGAAGACAGGCCCCCGCTCAGAGCGGACGAAGCCCGGGTCCACGGTCCCCCGCCCGCGACCTCTGCCGCGGGCGGGGAAACCACCGCATCGCGCGAACCGCACCCCCTATTCCCCCGGGGGTGAACCCTCTCTCCCAAAAGGGCGGCTTCGCGCGAATAGGAACCAATTTCATCAAGGGGTTAGCGGCAAGTTTCCGGGCAACGAAAACCTTCCGCCGATGTTATGCTTCACACCCCCGAATGACAGAAGGAGACGGCATCGTGAAGACCGACGCCGAGGTGCTGGTTCACCTCAATCGCCTCCTCAAGAACGAATTGACGGCGATCAACCAATATTTCCTGCATGCCCGGACCCTGAAGCATTGGGGCTTCGAGCGGCTGGGCAAGAAGATCTACGAGGAGTCGATCGGCGAGATGCGCCACGCCGACAAGCTGACCCAGCGCATCCTGATGATCGAGGGGCACCCCAACCTCCAGGACCTGGGCAAGCTGCTGATCGGCGAGACCGTGGTCGAGTGCCTGGAATCCGACCTGCGCCTGGAGAGTGCCGCCCGCCGCGACGTGCTGCCCGCCATCGCCCATTGCGAGAAGGTCCAGGACTATGTCTCGCGGCAGATCATCGTCGACATCCTCGACGACACCGAGGAGCACATCGACTTCCTGGAGACCGAGCTCTCGCTGGTCGAGAAGGTCGGGTTGCACAACTACCTGCAGAGCCAGATGGGAAGCCACGAGGAATAGCCCCTAGTCGGCGGCTTCGAGCATCGGGCGCTCGACGGTGGTGGTGGTGGTGGCGGCGACGCAGGCCGTGACGGCCAGCATCTCGCGGATCATGGGCAGGCAGGTCCCGCATTGCGGGGCCATGCCGCACCGGCGGAAGATGTCCCCGCAGCGACGAGCCCCCGCCGCTGCGGCGGCCCGGATTTCGCGATCGGAGATGACACGGCAACTGCAGACGATCATGTGAACCAGCAACTGCGAACCATTCGCAGACGATAGGCGGATTCCGCCCGCCGTGCAAGCGCGATTGCGACCGATTATCGAAAGCCGCCGGGAACCGTCTGGGAAACGCCCACGAAGAAGCGGGCCGGGACCGAAGTCCCGACCCGCCGGCCCAACCGCGGGTCATGGGTCGACGGGAGGGACGCCAACCCTCCCCCGCGTCTGAGCCCTGGGGGCGGCAGCCTCGAAACGGGCGCCTTCCCCCGTAGCCATTGAGATTGGGATGGCAGGCCGGCTACCCAATATGCGACCGCTTCAACAGGTCGTGAGAGCGGCCGGGACAGCAGGGCAGGAGTGCTTCGGTGATCGTCTATCTCTCCACCACCGACCATGGCTACACGATCGCCGACTACCTGGCGGGGCCGGGTGCTGCCATGGCCGGCCGGGTGGTGCCGAAGACCTATCTCGAGGTGGTCGCGGGCGGCATCGCCGGCCTCGACGGGCTGGTGCCGGCGACCTGGATCTTCTCCGACATCGAGCGGTTGCTGCCGGTCATGGCCAAGCGGGCGGCCGAGCTGTGGCGGTATCTGGCCGGCCGGGGCTGCCGCCTCCTCAACCACCCGACCCGCGCCTTGCGCCGGTACGAGATGCTGCGGACCTTGCACGACCGTGGCCTCAACGACTTCGACGTCCATCGCCTGACGGACCTGCGCATGCCCCGGCGCTATCCCGCCTTCCTGCGGCGGGACGACAATCACAGCGGCCCGGTGACCACGCTGCGCCACGACGAAGCGCAGTTGCGGCGCGCCATCGAGACGGTGCGGCGGCGCGACTGGCCCTGGCAGAACATGATCATCGTGGAGTTCTGCGACACCGCCGACGGCGACGGGCTCTATCGCAAGTACGGCGCCTTCCGCATCGGCGACGCGATCGTCCCCGGCCACATGGACGTCAGCCGCCACTGGTCGGTGAAGGACGCCGACATCACCGCCCCCGGCGAGCTGGCCCGCGAGGTCCGCTTCCTCGACCAGAACCCCTGGGAGGACGCCATCCGCCAGGTCTTCGCCATCGCCCGGCTCGACTATGGCCGCATCGACTTCAGCATCCGCGACGGCCGCATCGTGGTGTGGGAGATCAACACCAACCCGCTGATCGCCAGCCCGGCCAGCCAGCGGCCCGACCGGGCGAAGGTGGCCGGGCGCCTCTTCCCCCGCTTCGCCCAGGCCCTGGCGGCGCTCGACCCGGCCGGCTGATCAGGAAACGTCCCCCACCCGCTCGGCCATCACGCGGCGCAGCTCGATCCGGTCGGTCTTGCCCATCGGCGTCTGCGGCAGCGCGGGCAGGATGGAGATCGCCACCGGCGACCGCCACAGCCCCAGCATCGCCCGGCAATGGCGGATGAGCTCGGTTTCCTCGACCTGGCCGCGCAGCACCACGGCGGCCACCGGCACCTCCTGGAAGCGCCGCGAGGGGACGCCGACGGCGGCCGCATCGGCCACCGCCTCGTGCGCGGCCAGCACGTCCTCGATCTCCACCGGATAGATCTTCAGCCCGCCATAGTTGATGCGGTCGTCCATCCGGCCGGTCAGGAACAGGTAACCCTCCTCGTCGACCCGGCCGGTGTCGCCGGTGACGAACCAGCCGTCACGGAAGGCCCGGTCGGTGGCGTCGGCATCGCCCAGATACTGCCGCGCGGCCTTGGTGGAGCGGACCCGCAGCTCGCCGACGCCGCCGTCGGTGACGGGCTGGCCGGCATCGTCGAGGATGACGATCTCGTTGCCCGGCATCGCCCGCCCGACGGTGGCGATGTGGCGGTCGAGGTCCTGCGGGCGGGCACAGGCGACCACGCCCGCCTCGTTGATGCCATAGCTGACATGGAGGTTGGGCGTCAGCCGTTGCCGGATCTCCTGCCGGTCGGATGGTGGCAGCATCGCCGTGCTGACCACCATGCAACGCACCCCCGGCATGGCCATGCCCGCGCCCGGCGGCAGCCGGTCGAGCAGGAAGCGGATGTGGCTGGGCGTCATCTCGAGATAGGTGATCCGCTCCTCGGCGATCATGGCGAGCAGCCGGTCGGTCGATTCCGGCAGGGGCTTCGCCACCACCGTGCCGCCGGCGAGGAGCGTGCGCATGGCGCCCTGCCGGCCATAGCCGAAATACAGCTTCACGATCGGCAGGTAGCGGTCGTCGACGCCCTGGCCGAGGGCCGCGATCACCTGGCGGGAGCGCGCGAGCTGCTGGTCGTGGCTGACCGGCGCCACCTTGCGCTGCCCGGTGGTGCCGGACGACAGGTTGATCTGCGCCGGCCTGGCCCCGCCCGGACGCCGCGCCGCTGCCGGGTCCGCGCCCGCACCGGCCGCCATGACGTCGCGGAGCTTCAGCGCGTGCGGCCAATCGTTCTGCAGAGGGTGGGCGTTCTGCAGAGGGCGGGCGTCCTGCAACGGGTGGTCGCACAGGATCGCCGCGGCACCGGCCTGGGCAGCGAAGCGCCCGCGCTCCTCCGCCGAGCCGTCGGGATCGAGCTGGAGCGCCACATGGCCGCCGAGCAGGGTTCCGAAGAGCGTGGTCAGGGTTGCCGAAGGCTGCCGGGTGGAAAGCGCGATGGTGGAACCCGGCGCCACGCCCAGCGCCTCCAGCCCGGCTGCCACCGCCGCCATGGCCCGGACCAGCGTCCCGCGGTCGACGGCGTAGGCGGCCGTCTCTATGGCCGGCGCCTCCGGCCGCGCGATCGCATGCGCAAGGATCGCGTCGACGACGTTCTCATCCGACACCACTTGGCCCCCCGCCCCTGTCGCGTGCCCAAGCACCTGCGACTTTCCCGTTTCCCGACTCTCTGGCCCGGTTCGGGGCGGCCTGTCAAATCTGGAATCCGTTCCCGAAACGGGCGACGCCGCCGGGGGATGCCCGGCGGCGTCGCGGAACAGCCGACCGATGGTCGGGAAAGAAACGTCAGACCGGGGCGTACTGGGCCACGAACTTGGTGTTGAGATAGGCGTCGAGGCCCTCGCTGCCGCCTTCCGACCCATGGCCGGAATCCTTGACGCCGCCGAACGGCGTTTCCGGGGTCGAGATGGCAAGGCTGTTCACGCCCACCATGCCGCTCTCCAGCGCATCGGCAACGGCGGTCGCCGTCTTCTCCGAGCCGGTGAAGGCATAGGCGGCGAGACCGTAGTCGAGCCGGTTGGCCCGCTCGATCACCTCGTCGAAGCTCTTGAACGAGACGATCGGCGCGACCGGCCCGAACGGCTCCTCGGTCATGATGCGGGCATCGTCCGGCACGTCGGACAGTACCGTCGGCTCGAAGAAGAAGCCGTCATTGCCGCGCCGCTGGCCACCGGTCTGCAACTTGGCACCTTTGTCGACGGCGTCGCGCACGAAGCCCTCGATGGCGTCGATGCGGCGTGCATTGGCGAGCGGGCCCATCCGGGTGTCGGCGGCAAGGCCATCGCCCAGCTTCAGGCCCTTCGCGACCTCGGTGAAGGTCTCGACGAAGGTCTTGTAGTTGCTCTCGTGGACGAAGAAGCGGGTCGGCGAGACGCAGACCTGGCCGGCGTTGCGATACTTGCCGCCGGCCGCGATGGTCGCGACCTTGGCCGGGTCGACGTCGTCGAAGACGATGACCGGGGAATGGCCGCCGAGTTCCATGGTCGAGCGCTTGGCGCCCCGGGCGGCCTGGGCCATCAGCAGCTTGCCGACGGCGGTCGAGCCGGTGAAGGAGATCTTGCGCACGATCGGGGACGCGATGACCTGCTCCGAAACCTTCGCCGGAACGCCGAAGATGACATTGAGGACGCCCTTGGGCAGGCCCGCCTCGTCCAGCGCCCGGGCGATCTCCAGGCAGGTGGCCGGGGTCTCTTCCGACGGCTTGATCACCAGCGAGCAGCCGGCCGCCAGCGCGCCCGCGATCTTGCGCATCGGCGTCAGGGCCGGGAAGTTCCAGGGGGTGAAGGCCGCGGCGACGCCGATCGGCTCGCGCAGCACCATCTGGCGCGAGCCCGGCGCCCGGCCGGGGATGATGCGGCCATAGGCCCGCCGGCCCTCCTCGGCGTACCAGTCCATGATGTCGGCCGAGGTCAGGACCTCGATCCTGGATTCGGCCAGCACCTTGCCCTGCTCGCTGGTCATGCCGCGGGCGATGGCGTCGGCCCGGTCGCGCAGCAACTGGGCCGCCTTGCGCAGGATCGCGGAACGGTCATAGGCCGAAGTCCGGCGCCACACCTCGAAGCCGCGCTTGGCGGACTGGAGTGCCTCGTCGATCTCCGACGGCGCGGCATGGGTCAGCTCCGCGATCGGGCTGCCGCTCGCGGGGTTGATGACCTCTTCGCCGCCGCCGGTGCCGTCGCGCCACTGGCCGTCGATGAACATCTGGAGCTTCTGCATGGCTGGCTTCGCCTTACGTCGTGATGAGAAGGAAGGATGGGGTAACGAAGGGGGAGTTGCCGCCCGCAGGTAGAGCCTCCGGCTGGCGGGTGCAAGACCGCCCGCGGCCGATCAGGCGTCGCGGACCAGCCGGAACAGGGTTTTCGCCTCGCTCAGATAATACGTGCGGTCTTCGAGCGTCGGATAATAGTCGCTGCAGCCACCATAGGGCACGAAGCCGGAGAAGCCGAAGCGCTTCAGCGAGACGGTGAAACCCGCGCGGGCGAAGGCTTCGGCGTAGTCGTCGAGCGAACGGTCCTGCGTCTCGACGTTGGTGGTGGCGGGGATCAGCCGGCGCCAGTGCGGCCACAGCCGGTTGCCGGTATGGCAGCCGGTGACGGCGTAGTAGACCCCGCCGTCACGCAACGCGGCGTGGATTTCGCGGGCGTGCGCGTCGATGTCCGGCACGAGGTAGATCACCTCGTGGCTGAAGGCGATGTCGAAGCGGCCGGCATGGGCGGCCAGGCCCGACGCCAGCTCGTAGTCGACCGGCAGATCGCCCTTCATCGCCTCGGCCCGTACTACCGAATCGGCAGCGATGTCGACGCCCAGGCCAAAGCGGAACGGCCGGATGGCGTGCAGCATCCGCAGGAAGCCGCCCTGGTTGCAGCCGAAATCCAGCACGGAATGCGACGTCAGGTCGCGCTCCGGGACGAGGTCGATGAGGTGGCGCCAGACCGAGGCATGGGCCGGTCCCATGGCGTTCTCCCGCGTCCGGTCCTTGTGCCAGGTCGCGATGTTGCCGGTATCCGCCGCCATGGGGGCCCTCATTTGCGAACAATTCGCAACGAACGTATCCGGAACATCGACGGGCGCACAAGTATTTTCCCCAGCCGCAGAAGCCAGCCATGGAACATAGTGGTTGCGGTGAGAAATCCTGGAGGACCGACCATGGCCGACGACGCCCTGCCCGCCCCGACGCTGGCCCAGATGTGGGATGCGCGCTTCGGCGAGGCGCCGCCGGTCGGGATGCCGGCCGATGTCCCGCCGGCGCTGGCGCGCATCCTCGGCCGCCGCACCATGCGCCGGCTGAAGCCCGACCCGGTGCCGGACGGGCTGCTGGCGCTGCTGCTCGGCTGCGCCCAGTCGGCGCCGGCCAAGTCGGACCTGCAGCAATATTCGATCCTGGTGGTGAAGGACCCGGCCAGGCGCGCGACCATCGCCGGCTGGCTGCCGGCCCAGCCCTGGGTCGCGGAGGCGCCGGTGTTCCTGGTGTTCCTCGGCGACATGCGCCGCGGCCGGCGGATGGGCGACCTGCGCGGCCGGCCCAACGCCAACGACAATGTCGACAGCTTCATGAATGCCGCGGTCGACGCCGCGCTCGCCATGGAGACCTTCCTGCTGGCGTCGGAGGCGGCGGGCCTCGGCTGCGTCTGCATCAGCATGATCCGCAACCAGATCGACGCCGCGGCCGATCTTCTGGGGCTGCCCGACGGCGTCTTCCCGATCGCCGGGTTCTGCCTCGGCTGGCCGGCCGCCGAGGGCCGCGTCTCCATGCGGCTGCCGCCGGCCGCGGTCATCCATGTCGACCGCTACGACGACGCCGGGCTGCCCGACCTGATCGAGGCCTATGACCGCCGCCGCCACGAGCGCGCACCGGTCGCCCCCGCCTCGCAGCGCCACACCGACCGCTACGGCGTCGCCGACTATTGCCCCTGGTCGGAGAATGTCGCCCGCCAGCTCTCGGTGCCCGAACGCGCCGCCTTCCGCGCCTTCCTCAACCGGCACGGCAT
>CAZQOA010000101.1:10559-18382 GCA_964594715.1 uncultured Rhizobiaceae bacterium
CCATCGGCCGACACATGGCTGGCGTCGTTCCCCTGCCCGCCCTTATGCTGCCGGCTGGCTTCATGAACCGGCGGCACCGACCGCCGGCGGGCAACGGGGGAACCTCATGACATTTGGCATCGGCTTGCGCGGCGCGGCCCTGGCGGCGGCCCTTCTGACCCTCCCGGCGGCGGCCTCGGCTGAGGGCCAGCTCGTCGTCTATTCCGCCAACGAGCAGACCCTGGACGAGCTTGTCTTCGACGCCTTCAAGAAGGAGACGGGGATCGAGGTACAGCCGGTCTCGGGCGGCTCCGGCGTCGTCTTCCGGCGCCTCGTGGCCGAGAAGGACCGCCCGCTGGGTGACATCGTCTGGGGCGTCAGCCGGTCGCTGCTGCAGCAGCATAAATCCTATTTCCAGGCCTTCCGTTCGGCCCACCGCGATGCCATTCCGGCGGAATATCGCGACCCCGACGACCTGTGGATCGGCAACAACCTGCATCTGCTGGTGATCCTGCAGAACACCAAGACATTGCCGGCCGAGCAGGCGCCGAAGGCCTGGGCCGACCTGCTGGATCCCAAGCTCAAGGGCAAGGTCGCCTTCACCGACCCGGCCAATTCCGGTTCCGCCTACACCAACGCCACCCTGATGGTCGACCTGCTGGGCGGCGGCGATGCCGGCTGGAGCAAGGTCACCGACTTCTTCCGCAACAGCCGCATCCTCAACCGCTCGTCCCTGGTCTTCCAGGGCGTCGGGCAGGGCGAATACGGGCTCGGCGTGTCGATGGAGTATGCGGGCTACCTGTGGGCCAACAACGGCGCGCCGGTGAAGGTCATCTACCCGGCCGAGGGCACCTATGCGGCGATGGAGGGCGTCGCCATCATCAAGGGCGGCCCCAACACCGAGAACGCCAAGAAGTTCGTCGACTACATCAACCGCAAGGACGTGCGCGAGATGATCCTCGCCAAGCATTTCCGCCGCCCTGCCCGCCAGGACATCGACCTGTCGAAGATGCCGGGCGGCATGCCGCAGCTGTCGACCATCAAGCTCGCCCCCTATGACGAGGTGCGCTGGACTGCGGCGCGGCCGGCAACCCTGGCGAAGATCAAGGACGTCATCGTCCAGACCCGCTAGGCCAACCCTCGACGCGACCCCGCATGGTCCGGCCCCCGGACCATGCGGGGGATCATGGAAGCAACCCGCCCGCGAGGACGTCCCGCTTGACTCCCGTCTCCATTTCCAGCGTCCAGCGGACGTTCGGCTCCGTGCGCGCCGTGGCCGGAGTGTCGATCGACATCCGGCCGGGTGAGCTGTTCACCCTGCTGGGCCCATCCGGCTGCGGCAAGACCACCCTGCTGCGCATGGTGGCCGGGTTCTGCGACCTCGACGAGGGCAGCATCCATTTCGGCGAGCGGCGCATCGACACGCTGCCGCCGCACCGACGCAATACCGGCATGGTGTTCCAGAACTACGCCATCTTCCCCAACCTGTCGGTCGCCGGCAACGTCGCCTATGGGCTGAAGGCGCGCGGCGTGGCGGGCGCCGAAACCCGCGGCCGGGTCGAGCGCGCGCTGGAGCTGGTCCATCTGGGCGGCTATGGCGAGCGCCAGCCGTTCCAGCTCTCCGGCGGGCAGCTCCAGCGCGTGGCGCTGGCGCGCAGCCTGGTGATCGAGCCCGACGTGCTGCTGCTCGACGAGCCCTTGTCCAACCTCGACGCCCAGCTCCGCCTCGACATGCGGCGCGAGATCCGGACGTTGCAGCAGAAGCTCGGCATCACCGCCATCTACGTCACCCACGACCAGGAGGAGGCGCTGGCCATCTCCGACCGCATCGCGGTGATGCGCGCCGGTCGGCTGGAGCAGGTGGGCGCGCCGGCCGAGATCTACCGCACCCCCGCCACCCCCTTCGTGGCCGAGTTCCTGGGCGCCACCAACCTCGTGACCGGCACCGTCGAGCGCCATGACGGCGCCCACCTGCTGGTGACGGCGCTCGGTCGCCGCTTCCGCGTGCCGGCGATCGACGCCGCCGCCGGCAGCACCGTCTCGTTCTCGCTGCGGCCGGAGGCGCTCCAGCCCGTCGAGGCCGACCATCCCTGGGACACGGTGACGGGCCAGATCGCCGCGGCCGAGCATCTGGGCGCGGTGCTGCGGCTGGAGGTGGCACTGGGCGACGGGCCGCCGCTGCGCGTCGCCATGCTCGACGACGGCGCGGTGGCACCCGCGACCGGCCGCGCGATGACGCTGGCCTACGACCCGGCCCGCATCACGGTCTTCCGCCCGTGAGGCGGCTGATCCCGCCCAGGTCCGGCTTTCCGCTGGCGGTGGCCGCCTTCGCCTTCGTCTTCCTCGGCCTCTTCCTCGCCTACCCGCTGTTCAGGGTGCTGGCGTCGAGCTTCCTCGACGCCGAGGGCACCCGCTTCACCATCGACGCCTATGTGAAGGTGCTGTCGACCGGCTATTACCGCTCGGCCGTCACCAACAGCCTGCTGATCGCCGGGCTGACGACGGCGGCCTGCATCGCGATCGGCCTGCCGATGGCGTTCCTCCTGGCCCGCATGGCGATTCCCGGTCGCTCGGTCCTGCTGGCGATGTCGGCCCTGCCCCTGGTGCTGCCATCCTTCATCGGCGCCTATGCCTGGGTGCTGCTGTTCGGCCGCGCCGGCATCGTCACCCAGTGGCTGGAAGGGCTCGGGCTGCCGACCACGACCATCTACGGCATGCCGGGGCTGGTGCTGGTCTTCACCCTCCATTCCTTCCCCTATGTGCTGCTGCCGGCCCTGGCCGCCGTGCGCGCGGTCGATGCCTCGATCGAGGAGGCGGGGCAGAATCTCGGCGCCTCGCGCTGGCGGGTGTTCTTCACCGTGACGGTGCCGGTGATCATGCCGGCGGTGCTGGCCGGCGGGCTGCTGGTCTTCATCGAGGCGCTGGAGAATTTCGGCGTGCCGTTCGTGCTGGCGGAGGACATGCCGATCCTGGCGATCGAGGCCTACAAGATGTTCGTCGGCGAGATGGGGGCCAACCCCGCCATGGCCGGCGCGCTGGCCATGATGCTGGTCGGCATCGCCGCCGTGGCGCTGCTGGTGCAGCGCTATTACCTCGCCCGCCGCCGCTTCGCGACGGTGGCGCGCAGCGCGCCGGCGCTGATCCGCGCCGGGCCGATCGGCCAGTGGGTCTCGACCGCCTTCGTGTGGGGCGTGGTGCTGCTGGCGGTGCTGCCCTTCGTCGCCATCGTCATCGTCGCCCTGATGAAGTTCCGCGGGCCGGTGCTGCAGGCGGAATTCAGCCTCGGCAATTTCGAGCACCTCTTCGCCCGCTCGCTGCGCCCGCTCTACAACACCCTGACCCTGGCGACCGTGGCCGCGGTGGGCGCGTCGCTGATCGGCATCCCCATCGCCTATGTGCTGACCCGCTATCGCTCGCCCATCTCGCATGCGCTGGACGTGCTGGCGATGGTGCCGTTCGCGGTGGCGGGGACCGTGCTCGGCATCGGCCTCATCCTCGCCTTCAACAGCGGCTGGCTGGTGCTGACCGGCGGCTGGCTGATCCTGGTGCTGGCCTGGCTGGTGCGCAAGCTGCCGTTCAGCGTGCGCGCCGGCAGTGCCATCCTGCACCAGATCGATCCCTCGCTGGAGGAGGCCTCGATCAATCTCGGCCGCTCGCCCGCCTGGACCTTCTTCGGCCTGACCGTGCCTCTGATGCTGGGCGGCATCGTCGGCGGCACGGTGCTGGCGTGGGTCACCATCGTCTCGGAGCTGAGCTCGACCGTCGTCCTCTACAGCGGTCCGTGGTCGACCATGACGGTAGTCATGTTCCGGGCGCTGGAGGGCCAGGGCGCCGGCACGGCCGCCGCCGCCGCCACCATCCTGATCGTGGTCACCATCGTCCCGCTCGCCCTGGTCTACCGCCTGCTGCGGCGCAACAACCTGGCGGTGCTGTAAGGAACCCTGTCACCGACCGCGCGTTGTCAGCGCGCCCAACGGAGATGGCCACCCATGAACCTGCCCATGAACATGATCACCCTCCAGCCGCTCCTGGCCCTGGTGCTCGGCATCCTGATCCTGATCTTCCCGCGCATCCTCAACTATGCGGTGGCGGCCTACCTGATCTTCGTCGGCGTCACCGGCCTGTCGCAGCATTTCTGAGGCGCGCCGGCACAGGCGGGGGGCTGATGCTGACCATCCTCCTCCGCGTCCTGGCCGTCCTGGTAGCGCTGCCACTGATCCTGGCGCTGATCCTGATCGTCGCCTATCGCTGGATCGACCCGCCGCTGACGCCGCTGATGGTGATCCGCTGGGCCGGCGGCGCCGCCATCGAGCATCGCTCGGTGGCGCTGGGGGCGATCGCGGGCGCCCTGCCGCGGGCGGTGATCGCCTCCGAGGACAATCGCTTCTGCACCCATTCCGGCATCGACTTCGATGCGGTGCTGGATGCCCTGGAGGAGCATGACGAGACCGGGCGGCTGCGCGGCGCCAGCACCATCACCATGCAGGTGGCCCGCAACCTCTTCCTGTGGCCGGGCGGCGGCTTCGTCCGCAAGGCGGTCGAGGCGCCGCTGGCGCTGGCGGTCGACGCGCTGTGGCCCAAGCGGCGGGTGATGGAGGTCTATCTCAACATCGCCGAATGGGGCGACGGCGTGTTCGGCGCCGAGGCCGCGGCGCGGCGCCACTTCCGCAAGGCTGCCGGCCAGTTGAGCCGGGGCGAGGCCGCGCGCCTGGCGGCGGTCCTGCCCAACCCGCGGCGCTGGAGCGCCAGCGCGCCCACCGCCTACATCCAGCGCCGGGCCGCGACCATCGACCGGCGCGTCAACCAGGTGGGTGCGGCCGGTGTCGCCTGCCTGGGCGGCTGATCCTCCCGCCCCCGGCGCTTGCTCCGCTCCCCACCCGACGGTAGAATCGCAATCGATATTTACGCCCTGACGAGCGAGGTTCGATCGCGTGCGATGAAGATGGTCGGCCATCTCGACATGATGGGCGGGGGCCGGATACTGGGCTGGGCCCGGTATCCCGACCATCCCCATCGCCGGACCGAGGTCTTTGCCTGGATCGACGGGCGCTTCCACGGGCGCTATCTGGCGAACGAGCATCGGTCGGACCTGGAAAAGGCCGGGATCGGCGACGGGCGCCATGCCTTCGGCATCCCGGTTCCGCGCCGGCTGGTGGATGGTCGCGCGCACGAAGTCCGCATCACGACCGCCCAGGGGCAGGAGCTGGCGGGATCTCCGGCTGCGATGCGCTTCACCGATTGCGCCCAGTATGTGCTGCCCACCGACCGGCCGGCGGACAGCGACCAGGTCACCATGCTGGCGGTCGCCAAGAACGAGGGACCCTATATCGAGGAGTGGGTCGCCCACCACTACGCCATCGGCTTCCGCCGCTTCCTCGTCTACGACAATGACAGCACCGATGGCACGGGCGAGATGCTGGCCCGCAACCCACGGCTGCGCGGCATCGTCCAGGTCGTGCCATGGCCGGCATCCGCCTATGCCGATGCCGGGTCGCCGCAGATCCCCGCCTACCAGGACGGCCTGCGGCGCCTCGGCCGGCGGGGCTGGGTGGCGATCCTCGACATCGACGAGTTCCTGGTGCCCAGGCACGACGCCACCGTGCAGGCCCTTCTGGCGCGCTATCGCGACGTGTCCGCGCTGAGCATCGGCTGGAAGCTGTTCGGCAGCTCCGGTCTCGCGAGTTATGACGAGGGCCGCGTCACCGAGCGCTTCCGCTATGCGGGTCCAAGCCGGATGACCAAGACCATCGCCCGCCTGGAACACATCGAGGCTCCAGCGATCCATTGTCCGATCATGCGCGAACGGCCGGCTGTCGATGAGTTGCGGCGACCGAACTATGCGCTCAATCACCTGCAGACGCCGACCCATGCGTCGGTTCAGATCAACCACTATTTCAGCAAGTCGATGGGCGAATGGGAGGAGAAGCGGTTCCGCGGGCGCTCCGACCGGACTGCGGCGGACGCGGGATTCGTCCGGCCGCCCGGCGACTTCGATCGGCACGACCTGGCGCAGGAATTCGACCTGTCGATCCACCGTTTCGCCGCCGCCACGCGGGCGGCCCTGCGCGAGCTGTTTCCCGATCATGCGCGGTCGCGACGCATCGCCCGGGAGCGGCAGGTGGCCGCCCACCAGGAGGTGAAGATCCGGCTTGCGGCCATGGCGTCGCCGGAGGCCGTCGCAGCCACATAGGTCCTCGTGACTGGCACCCCATTGCCCGTCGGCGAACACGGGGATGGCTATTGCGCCACGCGGCGCAGTCTCACTAAGAATAGCGCTCCCTTCATCGTCGGACCCGGTATCGGCCGGTTCGCGGCAGGATCGCGGGAGCCCTCGGTTCAGCAATGACGATCGTCGGCAATGTGGACCACGTCCGGGATCAGACGATCTCTGGCTGGGCGCAGGATCCCGCTGCACCCGATGGGCGTACCGAGGTGTTCGCCTGGCTCGACGGGCACTTCCACGGCCGCTTCCTCGCCGACGGCGCGCGGCCTGACCTGGAGCGGGCCGGAATCGGCGACGGGCGGCATGCCTTCGGCATTCCGGTGCCGGCACATCTCCTGGATGGGCGCGAGCACGAGGTCCGGATCGCCGCATCGGGCGGCCGCGACCTCGCCGGATCGCCGCGCCGGGTGCGCTTGTCCGATCCGACCGCCGCGCAATCGTCCAGCGACGAGGTGGTGATGCTGGCCATCGCCAAGAACGAGGCGCGCTACATCGAGCAATGGATCGCCTATCACTACGCGATCGGCATCGGCCGCTTCGTCATCTACGACAATGACAGCGACGACGGCACCGGCGACCTGCTGCGGCGCAACCCGCGGCTGACCGGTATCGTAGAGGTCATCCCCTGGCCACCATCCGCCTACCCCGACACGGGCGGCCCGCAACTGCCCGCCTATGCCCACGCCCTGCGTATGCTGGGCCAGGACGACGCGTGGGTCGCCGTCCTCGACATCGACGAATACCTCGTTCCCAAGCAGGATCGCGACGTGCAGGGCCTGTTGGCGCGGTATGCTGATCTGTCGGCGCTTTCGGTCTGTTGGAAGGTTTTCGGCAGCGCCGGCCTTGCCGAATATGACGATCGACTGCTGGCGGACCGCTTCCGCTATGCAGGTGCAGCGACGTTGGTGAAGACGATCGTCCGCGCCGATCAGATCGAAACCCTACACATCCATGCCCCGACCTTGCGGGAGGGGCAGGCGCTGGACGAACTTCGGCGTCCCATCCGGGCACTGTCGGAAAGCCTCTCGCCCACCTACGCGTGCGCTCAGATCAACCATTATTTCTGCAAGTCGTGGCAGGAATGGGAGAAGAAGCGCAGGCGAGGACGTGCTGGCCCGGCGGCCGGAGCGTCCAACCATCTTCGTCCGGACAGTCACTTTCATGGCATGGACCAGGCACATACCTACGACAACGCCATCCAACGCTTCGTGCCGCGGATGCGGGCGGTGCTGGCGGAGTTGTTTCCCGAAAGCATTTCGACCGGCCCCGGTGCGACCTCGCCGAAGGCTGCTGCGGCCGATCGCACCATAAGCGGCGCCGGCAAGGCCCGCCGCGTCTTCATCCATCTCGGCCTGCACAAGACCGGCACGACGAGCTTCCAGAACTATCTGGCGAACCACCGCGACAGCCTCCGCCAGGCCGGAATCCTGGTGCCGGGCACGGGGGTGCCGGGCGCCTTCATCGGCGGCCAGCACGAGCTGGCCTGGTCGCTTCGGCCGGCGACGACCGAGGATGCGACCGACCGCGAGGAGGTGTGGCGCAGGCTGCGGCACGAGATCGACGACAGCGACTGCAGTCGCGTCATCCTGTCGACGGAGGATTTCGCGCTGCTCCAGCGGCC
>CAZQOA010000102.1:0-18204 GCA_964594715.1 uncultured Rhizobiaceae bacterium
GCGCCGCATCATACGCTGTCCGGGCGGTGGCGTGTCACTCGTGGTCGTGTATCGGCGATTGACCCTGCCATCCGGTGGCTGCAACCTGTCGCCCGGCAATGACTGGAATTCGGCCGGAGGGAGCGCCAAGCGTATGATTCACTTCCTGGTACACGACGAGAATGATTCCTGCGGGGTCGTCGTCGTGGAGGGCATCAAGGCCGGCGAGAAGCTGACCGGCTGGATCATGGATCAGGACAAGACGATCGAGGTCAAGGTCACCCAGGACATCCCGATCGGCCACAAGCTGGCGACCAAGGCACTGTCCGAGGGCGACACGGTGATCAAGTACGGGGTCGATATCGGCCGGGTGGTGGCACCGATCCCGGTCGGCGCCCACCTCCACGTTCACAACGTCAAGACGAAGCGGTGGTAGGGATGGATATCAACCAAGCCAGCTTCTGGGGCTACGTCCGCGAGAATGGCCGGGTCGGCGTGCGCAACCACGTCGTCGTCCTGCCGGTCGACGACCTTTCGAACGCCGCCAGCGAGGCCGTCGCCAACAACATCAAGGGCGCCCAGGCGATCCCCCACCCCTATGGCCGGCTGCAGTTCGGGGCCGACCTCGACCTGCATTTCCGCACCCTGATCGGCACCGGCAGCAACCCCAACGTGGCCGCCGTCATCGTCATCGGCATCGAGCCGGGCTGGACCAAGCGGGTGGTCGACGGCATCGCGGAGTCCGGCAAGCCGGTCGAGGGCTTCTGGATCGAGGGCAATGGCGACATCCAGACCATCGCCAACGCCAGCCGCGCCGCCTACCGCTTCGTCAAGCACGCCTCCACGCTGCGCCGGGTGGAGCGGCCGATCCAGGAGCTCTGGGTCTCGACCAAGTGCGGTGAATCCGACACGACGTCGGGCTGCGGCTCCAACCCGACCGTCGGCAACTCGTTCGACAAGCTCTACGCGGCCGGCTGCACCCTGGTGTTCGGCGAGACCACGGAGCTGACCGGCGGCGAGCACCTGGTGGCCGAGCGCTGCCGCACGCCCGAGGTGCGGGCGCAGTTCCAGGCCATGTTCGACCGCTACCAGGCGGTGATCGAGCGGTTCAAGACCAGCGATCTCTCCGACTCGCAGCCGACCAAGGGCAACATCGCCGGCGGCCTGACGACGATCGAGGAGAAGGCGCTGGGCAACATCCAGAAGATCGGCCGCCAATGCATGGTCGATGGCGTCCTCGACAAGGCGGAGGTGCCGACCGGATCGGGCCTGTGGTTCATGGATTCATCCTCGGCCGCGGCCGAGATGGTGACGCTGTGCGCCGCGTCGGGCTATGTCGTCCACTTCTTCCCGACCGGGCAAGGCAACGTCATCGGCAACCCGGTCCTGCCGGTGATCAAGCTCTGCGCCAACCCCAAGACCGTGCGCACGATGCCCGAGCATATCGACCTCGACTGTTCCGGCCTGCTGCGGCGTGAGCAGAACCTGGACCAGACCGGCGACGCGCTGCTCGACATCATGCTGCGCACCGCCAACGGCGAACTGACGGCCGCCGAGCTGCTCGGCCACCGCGAGTTCGTGCTGACCCGCCTCTACGAGAGCGCCTGAGCGCCGGATGGTGGGCGCTGCCGTTCAGGCGGCGCCCACCCATGGCGGCACCCCCAGGTCCGCCGCGGCGTCGAGATAGCGCCGCGCCAGCGGGGTTTCCGGGCGGGCGGACAGGCGCTCATGGGCGAGCGCCCGCAACAGCGACGCATTGCCGTCGCGCCGGGCCGCTTCCAGTAGGGTGAGGTCGATCAGGTCGCGCTGGGCGTGGCTCCCCCCGAAGCGGTGGGCGATCGATCGCAACGGACGCAGCAACGCCGCGGCGGTGCCGAAATCGCGGCGGCCGAAGGCGTGGAAGGCCCGCGCCAGCGGCAGGCCGACATCGCGCGTCATCGCCTGGTTGCTGCCGGGCCGCTCCATCCGCCGTCGCATCGTCGCCAGCAACTGGTCGGCCAGGTCCCACCGCCCGGCGGCGACGAACGCCGCCATGGCATGGGCGTCGTTGAAGGCGTACCAGCCGTCGCAGGCGAACGGCGCCCAGGCCTCCGCCAGCCGCTTCCAGCGCGGCCCGCAATCCACCCCGCGCAGCCACAGTCGCCACAGCAGGCTGCTGGCATCGGCGAGGTCGAGGGCGGCGGTGCCATGGTCGGCGATGCGCGCGTCGTGGAGGGCCAGCGCCTCGGCCGGGCGGTCGCCGTCGAGCAGCAGCAGGGCCAGGTGCCACCAGTTATGCACGGCCAGCGCGCTGTCGCGCGCCCAGAACGCCTCGCGCTCGCACATCCAGGCGATCCCCTCGTCGCGCCGCCCCTGCATCTCCAGGACGTGGGCCACGGCGTGGTGGGCCCAGCCGTCACGCGGTTCGATGGCCAGGGCCTCGCGTCCGGTCTCTTCGGCCTGGATGTAGTCGCCGCACTCCTCCAGCCCGAAGGCATGCATGGCGAGGACGCCGTGATAACCGGCCAGGCCCGGCTCCCAGGCATGGCGGGCGCGGGCGACCCGGTCGCGCAGGTTGCGGGCATCGCCGCGGTAGAAATCGAGCTGGTGGCCCTGGTGCAGGGCCAGGAGGTCGCGGGGATACTCGATCAGTATGTCGTCCAACCGCTCGCTCGCCGCCTCGAACTCCCCCGCCGCATAGGCGGTGACGACGGCGACGTGAAGTCGCTCGCGCTCGCTGCGGGCGCTGTCGCGCAGGCGGGGCAGGATTGCGGCGGCGCGCTCGGCCCCGGCCGCCTCGGAACTCGAAAGATGGAGATAGGCGTCGAGCGCATGGCCCATGGCGAAGGCCGGGCTGTCGGCGAGGACCGCCCGGCACTGGGCCATCGCGTCGCCGCGCCCGCACAGGAGCATCGACAGGGCCTCCTCGTACCCGTCGACGGCCGGGCCGCTCGCCCCGCTGACGCAGATGCCGCGATGGTCGGTTCGGGTCATGGGCCTGGCCCTCGATATCGGGCGGCGGCGGTACCCCGCCGGTGCCATTTCGATGGGGGTAGGTCGCGCCCGACCCGCCCGGGGTTCGGCCGCATCATGGAAAACTATCGCCCCGATTTGAAAAACACATTAGAAATTAAGTAGGTACCGTCCCATGGGCGGTGCCAATGACGAGAGGAGGGGCCCTGTCATGTGGCAGGAATTCCGGGCGTTCATCGCCCGCGGCAGCGTCATCGACCTTGCAGTCGGCATCATCATCGGGGCGGCATTCACCTCGATTGTGGATTCCCTGGTGAAGGACATCGTCATGCCGCCGATCGGCATGATCCTGGGGGGTATCGATTTTTCGGACTTCTACATCAACCTCAGCGGGACCGATTATCCCAACCTGGCGGCCGCCAAGGAAGCGGGTGCGGCCACGATCAACTACGGCGTCTTCATCAACGCCGTGATCAAGTTCCTGATCGTCGCGTTCGCGGTATTCATCCTGGTCAAGCAGGTGAACCGGCTCTATCGGAAGCCGCCACCGCCACCGCCGCCGCCGACCGTGTCGGACGAGGTCCGGCTGCTGAGCGATATCCGCGACCTCCTGAAGGCGCGGACCTGATGAAGGCGTTGGCCTGAGACGGATGGTCGCCGGCCGCTACCGGCCGGCGACCACCACCCCTTGCGATTCGAGCGCGGCCACGGCCGCCGCGTCGTAGCCGATTTCCGCCAGGATGGCGCGAGAATGCTCGCCCAGCTCCGGGGCCTCGAGCCGCAACCCGAGGTCGTGGCCATCCATCTCGAGCGGAAGCTTCGGCAGCTTGGTGTGTTCGCCGTCGGGCAGCCGGACCGACATCAGGTAGCCGTTGGCGTTCAATTGCGGGTCGTCGAACAGGTCCTCGGTGGTCACCACCGGGGCGAAGGGGATGCCGGCCTGCTCCAGCCGCCGGGCGGCTTCGGCCTTGGTCAGCCGCCCGATCACCTCGGCCACCAGCGGCACCACCCGCGGCCGCGCCGCGACCCGCGTCTCGTTCGATTGCAGGGCGGGATCGTTACGCACCGCCGCCAATGCGGGATTGCCGGGGCCGAACTCCTCGCAGAAGCGGTGCCAGTGGTTGTTGGAGGTGATGCCGACGAAGATCTGCTCGCCGTCGCGGGTGGCGAACGGCTCGTAGACGGCCCAGGCGCTCTTGCGGGCCGGCATCGGCGGGATGTTCTGCCCGGTGATCGCGTGACCGGCCATGTGCGAGCCCATGAGGAAGGCGCCGGTCTCGAACAGGGCCGACTTGACCAGCTGCCCCTCGCCGGTGCGGTCGCGCTCGCGCAGTGCCGCCAGGATGGCGATGGCGCCGTAGGCGCCGCCCAGGATATCGATGATCGAGGCGCCGGCCCGCAGCGGGCGGCCGGGCGGTCCGGTCATGTAGGCGATGCCGGACATGAACTGCACGATCTCGTCCAATGCCGGGCGGTGCTCGTAGGGCCCCGACAGGAAGCCCTTGAGCGCGCAATAGACGAGACGCGGATTGACCGCCCGGGCGGCGTCCCAGCCCATGCCCAGCCGATCGGCGGTGCCGGGGCCGAAATTCTCCAGCAGCACATCGGCCGTGCCGAGCAGGCGCCGGACGATCGCCTGCCCCTCCGCCTGCTTCAGGTCGACCGCCAGGCTGCGCTTGTTGCGGTTGAACAGGGTGAAGAAGCCCGAAGCGAAGCCGGGCAGGCGTCGCGTGTGATCGCCGCCTGGGGCCGGCTCGATCTTGATCACGTCGGCGCCGAGATCGGCCAGGGCGACGCCGCAGGACGGCCCCATGATCGTATGGGTCATCTCGACGACGCGGATGCCGTCGAGCGGAAGTGGTCTTTCGGTCATGGCGGGATCGGCAAGCCTGAAGGGGGAGGAAAGGGCGCCGGCAAGACTATCAGGTGTGCCGGTGCGGTGGCGCGCCGTATTGCGCCGATTGAACGCGGCCTTGACAGGTGGCCTCGGGGACGTTCGGTTGGCGGCCCCTTGACCCGCGGAACTTGTCACCGATGGCGATGATCCGCCTGAAGATCCTGCTGCTGCGTGCCGCAACCGCCCTCGGCGGCGGGCTGGTGCAGGCCTTCTTCCTTCTGGCCCGCATCACGCCCTATCGCTGGATGGCCGGCTTCGGCGGCGGCGTCGCGCGTTTGATCGGCCCCCGGGTGCGGGCGAGCCGGATCGCGCGGGCCAACCTGGCGCTGGCCTTTCCCGAGAAGACCCCGGCCGAGCGCGAGCAGATCCTGCTGGGCGCCTGGGACAATCTCGGCCGCACCGCCGTCGAATATCCCTATATCGGCCGGCTCTGGGACTATGATCCCGACCATCCGGACCCTCGGGGCCGGGTCGAGGTGGTGGGGCAGGAGCATTTCCTGGCACTGCGTGACGACGGCAAGCCCGGCATCGTCTTCGCCGCCCACCTGGCGAACTGGGAGCTGCTGGCGGTGGCGGCCGCCCGGCACGGGCTCGAGATCGCGGTGCTCTACCGCGAACCGAACAACCCTGCCATTGCCCGTCTCATCCGGCGTATCCGCGGCCGCAACATGGGGCGCCTGATCCCGACCGACCTGCGCGGCGGCCTGGCCCTGATGGGGGTGCTGAAGGCCGGTGGCCATGTCGGGATGCTGGTCGACCAGCATTTCAGCCGCGGGCCGCTGGGCACCTTCTTCGGCCATCCGGTGCGCACCGCGCCGGCAGTGGCGAAGTTCGCCCGCGCCTTCGACTGCCCGGTCCATGGCGCGCGGGTGATGCGGCTGGAGGGCGGGCGCTTCCGGCTGGAAATCACCCCGCCGCTGCAACTGCCGCCGCCCTCGGGCGACAACGCGGCCGACGAGGCGCGGACCATGGACATGATCACCGGCATCGTCGAGGGCTGGGTCCGCGAGCGCCCGCAGGACTGGCTGTGGATGCACCGACGGTGGCGGGCGGAAAAGCCGCCGGGCGGTGCCTGACGGTCGCCGGATCGCTGGAAACATTGACAAATCGAGGGCCGGCCGATACGGCTTCGGGGAAGTGAACAGGGCCCGGGTTGCTCGGCAATCCGGGCCCCTCGACGCTGTCCCCGCGCCATCCTGACGAGGCTGCACGGAATCCCATGGCCGAAACCTTCGACGCCATCGCCGAGATCATCGCCTCGACCTGCAATCTCGACCGCGCGTCGATCTCTGCGGATTCGCACGTGATCGACGATCTCGGCATCGACAGCCTCGACTTCCTCGACATCGCTTTCGCCATCGACAAGCGCTTCGAGATCAAGATGCCGGTCGAAAGCTGGATGGAGGACGTGAACGCCGGCCGGGCCACGAGCGACGATTTTTTCATCATGCGGAACCTGGTTTCGCGGATCGAAAGCCTCGTCGCCGCCAAGACCGTCTCCTGACGCGCAGCGTCGACGGCCCCGAGCGGCATGGAGTTCGAAGCCTTTCGTCTGGTCGACCGGGTGGAAACGCTCGCCCTGGCGGAACGCAGGATTGCCATGCGCGGGGAGGTGCCGACCCGCTCGACCATCCTCGACGCGCATTTCCCCAGCCATCCCATCATGCCGGGCGTGCTGCTGGTGGAGGCGATGGCCCAGGCGTCGGGATACCTGCTGCTGGCCCTGAACGATTGCGGGCGGATGCCCTTCCTGGCCGAGGTGCGCGAGGCCAAGCTGCGGGCCTTCGTCCAGCCCGGCACCGTGCTGACGATCGAGGCCGACCTCGAGCATGAGGGCTCGGGCTATGCCGTCACCCGCGGCCGGGTGACCCGCGAGGGCAAGCTGGTCGCGGAGGCGGAATTGCGCTTCCGCACCGTGCCCTTCCCGTCGTCCGAGCTGCGCCAGCGGACGCTGGAGGCGATGCTGCGGGTCGGCATCGGAGCCCCCCTTGGCGCGCCATGACGGTCCGTACGTCATGACGGCGGGACCAGCCGGTGGCCGCGAGGTCTGGATCACCGGCGTCGGGCTGATCTCGGCCCTGGGCGAGGGGCGCGAGCAGCATTTGTCGGCCCTGGCGGACCCGGTGCGCCTGGCGGCGGCACGGGATTCCGAGACCTTCGCCCCCTTCCATATCCACCCGATCCGTGGCTTCGAGGCCGACCGCTTCATGCCGCGCCGGGGCGACCAGCGGACCATGGGGCCGTGGATGCAGTATGGCGTCCATGCCGCCGGCCTGGCGCTGGAGGCGGCCGGCGTGCTGGGCGACCAGGACCTGCTGCGGCGGACCCATCTGCTGGCGGCCGCCGCCGGGGGCGAGCGCGACCTGGCGCTGGACGAGGATATCCTGGCCGCCATGGCCGCCGGCGATGCGCCGGAGGCGCTGCTCAACACGCGCCTGACCGAAGGCCTGCGGCCGACCGCCTTCCTGGCCCAGCTCTCCAACATGTTCGCCGGCAATATCTCGATCGTGCTGGGCGTTGCCGGATCGAGCCGGACCTTCATGGGCGAGGAGGGGGCCGGCGTGGAGGCGCTGCGCGTCGCGTGGCGGCGGGTCGCGGCCGGCCAGGGCGATCTCTTCCTCGTCACCGCCTCGTTCAACGCGGTGCGCCCCGACATGATGCTGCTGCACCAGGCGGGTGGTCGCCTGCTGCGGGGGCCCTGGGCGGACCCCTGGTCGCGGCCCCAGGGCATGTGCCTCGGCAGCATGGGCGTGGCCCTGGTCCTGGAAAGTGCCGTCCATGCCGGTGCCCGCGGCGCGCGGCCGGTGGCACGGCTGGCCGATGTGGCGCACGGCTGGTCGACCCGCCAGCCGCGGGCCGCCGCGGCGGTCGCGACCGAGCGTTGGCGCATTCCGCCCGGCATCGACCCGGTCCTCGTGCTCAGCGGTGCCAGCGGCGCCGGGCCGATCACCGCGGAGGAGAAGGCGTTCCTCGCCGCCTGCGACGCGCGCGGCCCCGAGTTGGCCGTCCGCGGCACCTCGGCTGCCATCGGCCATGGCGTCGAAGCCTCGTTCCCGGCCAATGTCGCCCTGGCCGCCTGGTGCGTGGAGACCGGCACCGCCCCGCCGCCCTTGTCCGCCGACCCGATCGAGGTGCACCTGCCGGGCGCGGTCGCCCGGGCCGCGGTGACCGGCTGGGGGGTACGGCGCGGCGAGGGCATGGCATTGGTCGAGCAGGCATCATGACGAACGCCATCGCGGTCACCGGCATCGGCATCGTCACCGCACTCGACCGTGGCGCCGACGCCAACTGGAAGGCACTCACCGCCGGCCGGTCCGGCATCCGGCGGCTCACCCGCTTCCCGGTCGAGGGGCTGAAGGTCACCTTCGGCGGTGCGGTCGACCATATGGGGGTGGAGCAGCTGTCGGCGGCCCAGCGCTGCTTTGCCATGGGCCGCGCGGTGGCGGCGGAGGCGCTGGCCCAGGCCGGCTGGCCGGAGCAGGGTTTCAATGGGCCGGATTTCGACGGGCAGCTGGTCGTGGCCCTGCCTCCGGTCGAACTGGAATGGCCGCAGCGCCGGCACTTCGCCGAACGGGCGGGCAAGCCGGACTACGCGGCCATGCTGGCGGTGGCCGACGAGGGGCCGGAGAGCCCCTACCATGTCGATTTCCTGTTCGGCACGGTCGGCGACCGGCTGGCCCGGGCCTTCGGCACCTCGGGTCCGCCGATCACCGTCTCCACCGCCTGCGCGTCGGGCGCCAGCGCCATCCAGACCGCGGTCGAGGCGATCCGGCGCGGCGACTGCGACCGCGCCCTGGTCATCGGCAGCGAGGGCTCGCTGCAGGTGGAGGCGCTGATCCGGTTCGGCCTCCTGTCCGCGCTCTCGACCGCCAACGAGGACCCCGCCGGGGCGGCACGTCCCTTCGCCCGGGACCGCGACGGCTTCGTCATGGCCGAGGGCGCGGCCGCCCTGGTGCTGGAGCGGCCCGACATGGCGGCCGCGCGGGGTGCCGCAGCCCTGGCCTATGTCCGCGGCTGCGGCGAGGCCGCCGATACCTTCCACCGCACCCGCAGCAACCCCGACGGCAGCGCCATCGTCCGCGCCATGGCCGACGCGATCGCCGATGCCGGCCTCGCCCCGGACGCGATCGACTACATCAACGCCCACGGCACCGGCACGCCCGAGAACGACAAGATGGAGTGCCTGGCGATCCAGCTCGTCTTCGGCGAGCGGGCGGAGCGGCTGCCGGTCAGTTCCAACAAATCCATGATCGGCCACACGCTGAGCGCGGCCGGCGCCATCGAGGCCGCCTTCTCGGTGCTGACGCTGCGCCACCAGTTGCTGCCGCCGACCATCAACTACCATGTGCCGGACCCGGTCATCCCGCTCGACGTGGTGCCGAACGTGGCCCGCCCGGCCAAGGTCCGCACCATCCTCTCCAACTCCTTCGGCTTCGGCGGGCAGAACGTCTCGCTCGTGCTCGGGCTCGACCCGGCGTGAGCCCCAAGGTGCGTCAGTGAACGAACGGCGCGTCCTGGTCACCGGCGGCGGCCGCGGCATCGGCGCCGCCATCGTCGAGGCGTTGGCGGCATCCGGCTATGTCGTCGACTATACCCACCGGCGCGGCGCCGCGCCGGCCGGCGCCGGGACCCCGATCGAATGCGACCTGTCGGACCGCGCCGCCGTCGACACGCTGGCCGAGCGGGCGGCCGAGGCCGGCTATCACGGCTTCGTCCACAATGCCGGCGCCACCTATGACCGGCTGGCCGCCATGGTCGACCAGGACCAGGGCGAGGCGGTCATGCAGGTGAATTTCTGGGCCATGACGCGCCTGGTGAAGGCCCTGGTGCGGCCGATGACGGCGGCGGGCGGCGGCCGGATCGTACTGATCGGATCGGTGGCGGCCCTGGCCGGCGGTCGCGGCAATGCGATCTATGCCGCCTCCAAGGCGGCCGCGCTGGGCTATCTGCGCACCCTGGTGCAGGAGGTGGCGCGCAAGGGCGTCACCGCCAACTACATCGCGCCCGGCTTCGTCGATACCGAGATGCTGGCCGGCTACGGCGCCCATCGTACGCGGCTGGAAGGGCAGATCCCGGCCGGCCGCTATGCCCGACCAGACGAGGTCGCGGCCGTCGTCGGCTTTCTCCTGTCGGACGCCGCCGCCTATGTGAACGGCGCGGTCCTGCCGGTCGATGGCGGGCTGTCGGCGGCCCTGGCGGCGCAACGGTAGGGGCGGGAGTAGGCTCGGGAATGGCGGGGACGATGCAGGCGCTGCGGCTGATCGCCGAGCGCGAACTGGCGCTGGTCGAGATGCCCCGGCCGGCGCCGCCGGGGCCGGGCGAGGTGCAGGTCCGCATCCGCGCCGTCGCCCTCAACCATATCGACGTCTGGGGCTTCCGCGGCATGGCCTTCGCCAAGCGCACCCTGCCCCTGACGGTGGGGGTGGAGGCGGCGGGCGAGGTCACGGCGGTGGGGGCCGGGGTCCGCGACCTGGCGCCCGGCGCCCGCGTCGCCCTCTATGGCGGCATGACCTGCGGCGTCTGCCCCGCCTGTCGGCAGGGGCGGGACAATCTCTGCACCGAGGTCGCCGGCATCATGGGGTTCCACCTCGACGGCTTCGCCCAGGGCTGGCGCAACATGCCGGCCAGGCTGTGCCTGCCGGTGCCGGACGGCGTGTCGTGGACCGACGCCGCCTGCGCGCCGCTGACCTTCGCCACCGTCGAGCACATGCTGTTCGACAATGCCCGCCTGATGGCGGGCGAATGGGTGCTGGTCCATGCCGCCGGCAGCGGCATCGGCTCGGCCGCGATCCTGCTGGCCAAGGACCAGGGCGCCACCGTGATCGCCACGGCCGGCGACGACGAGAAGCTGGAGAAGGCCCGCGCGCTCGGCGCCGACCATGTCGTCAATTACCGCACCGACCGGTTCGAGAGCATCGCCCGGCGCCTGACCGGCAAGCGCGGGGTCGACGTGGTGTTCGAGCATGTCGGGCCCGACACCTGGGCCGGCAGCCTGCTGTCGCTGGCGCGCGGCGGCCGCCTCGTCACCTGCGGCTCGACCAGCGGCATTTCGGCCGAGACCAACCTCTTCCAGGTCTTCCAGCAGCAGATCCGCATCTTCGGCTCGTTCGGGGCGACCCGGCGCAATGTCCGCGACGTGCTGGCCCGCATGGCGGCCGGCCGGATCCGGGCCGTGGTCGACAGCCGCATCGCGCTGGCCGACTGGTCGGACGGCCTGGCCCGCCTGACGGAGCGCCGCGTCTTCGGCAAGATCGTGGTGGCGATGCCGGAATAGCGCCTCAATGGTGGGCGGGACGGCGGCAAATCGCGGAATTCGGCATCGCCTCGGCCTCCGGCACGACCCTTTGCCGCAGCCATGCGGCGGTTGATTCACCGTTCCCTTGCCGCGACGGCGGCCTGCGTGTAGCCATCGCCCCATGATCAGAGCATTGATCTGCCTTCTCGCCGTCGCCGTGTGGGCGCCGGCGGCAGCGCAGGCGCCCGGACAGGCCCCTGCGTTCCATGAGAATCAACGTGCGGCCTATCGCGTTCAGATCCCTCCCGGATGGGAGACGGTGGCGAACGACGAGGCCGACTTCACCATCCGCGACCCGCGGGCGGACATGACCCTGTATGTCCGCGTGCTGGAGGGCCCCTACGGCGACGATCGCGATGCGTTTCGCGTCCTGACGGAGTTCTTCAAGGGCGACCTCGACTACCTCGTCCTGCGCACGGGCCCCAAGCCCATGCCGGCATTGGGGCGCGAGGCCTGGTCGCTGGTCATGCGCCGGACCGCCACGCCGCGGATCGAGATGGTGACGATCATCCCGCAGACGCCGAACGGCGAAAGCTCCATCTACTATCATCTGCGGCTGGAGGCGGCGGTCCGGCGACTGGACGCGATCGAGAGCGAGATGGACCGGCTGCTGGCCGGCTTCCGCATCACCGGCGAGGCGGCGGCCAAGGCGGTGCGGCCGCGCGCCGATGCGGCGCCCTTCACCCCGCCCCGCCCGGCCGCGGCCGCTCCGGCGGCGGCGGCGCCGGCCGACACGCTGGCGGAGCGGCTGGAGGAATGGCGGCTCGGCTACGCCTTGCGCTACCCGACCGGCTGGAAGGTGTCGCGGCTGAATGATTTCACCGTCCGCCTGTCGGCGGGGCGCGACGCCCGCAACCGCGAATCGGCGATTACCATCCAGAACATGGCCGGCACCGCCAGCGGTGGCGTCTACGAAAAGATCGACGACGTCGCCGCGGCCTTCCGCCGGCAGATCAAGGGGCTGGACCCCAAGGCCACCTTTCGCAACGACCGACCCTTTCCCTACAGCCGCACCCGGGTGCGGCTGACGGGGGTGGAGTTCAGCGCCGCCTACAAGGTCGGCGGCAATGAGTGGCGGCAATGGCAGATCATCCTGCCCCGCCCCGACGGCAGCGCCTTCCACGCCTGGGGCCTGACGGCGCCGGCCGAGCGCTTCGACGACTATGCCCGGGTTGCCGCCTCGATCCTCGAAAGCTGGATCATCGCGCCCTGAGGCGGCCGGCGCGCCGCGGCGCGCCCTCCAACCCCTGCCACCCCATCCGCTACCGTGCCGTCCACCCGTTCTCGATCGGCAGCGCCGCGCCGTTGAAGGACTGGCCGAACGGGCCGCACAGGAACACGGCCAGCGCGCCGATCTCCTCCACTGTCGTGAAGCGCTTGGCCGCCTGGGGCTCCAGGATCACGTCGCGGATGACTGCGTCGCGGCTGATGCCGTGGGCCTTGGCCTGGTCGTCGATCTGCTTCTCGACCAGCGGCGTCCAGACATAGCCGGGGCAGATGGCATTGGCGGTGATGTCCAGCTGGGCGGCTTCCAGCGCGGTCGTCTTGGTCAGCCCGACGACGCCGTGCTTGGCCGCCACATAGGCGGACTTGAAGGGGGATGCGACCAGGCCGTGGGCGGACGCGATATTGACGATGCGGCCCCATTTCCGCGCCTTCATGCCGGGCAGGACGGCGCGGGTGCCGAGGAACACGGCGGTCAGGTTGATGGCGATGATGGCGTTCCACTTCTCGATCGGGAAGTCCTCGATCGGCGCCACGTGCTGAATGCCGGCATTGTTGACCAGGATGTCGACCGGCCCCAGCCGTTCCTCGGCAAAGGGGATCATGCCGGCGATCTCGTCCGGCCTGGTCATGTCGGCCGGGCAGTAGGCGACCTTGACCCCCGACGCCTGGGCGATCTCGGCCACCAGGGCGGCGATCGCCTTCTCGTCGCCGAAGCCGTTCAGCAGCACATTGGCGCCGGCGCCGGCCAGCGCATGCGCGGTGCCGAGGCCGATGCCGCTGGTGGAACCGGTGACGATGGCGGTACGGCCGGCGAGGGGGCGGCTGGTGTCGGTCATGGGGATGCTCCTGGGGGACAAGGCCTGACGGGATCAACATCCGTATAGTTCGTCGCGGCGGGCGGGACCGGCAATAGTCCAGGCTCGCATTCCTGTTGCGGCGCATCATCGCAATGGGAGGAAATTTGTCGTGCCGGTTCGCCCAAAAACTGTCACCAATTAGTCATGGCTGAGCCTTAGATTGCGCGCACGCGGGCGGACGCCGGAGGGGATCGGGAACATGCAGATGTCGGTGGAGAAGCTGCCGGACGCGGTGACGCGGGTGGTGCTGGCCGGGCAGTTGGACATCAAGGGCGCTTCGGAGGTGGAATTGTCCTTCGCCACCGTCACCGCCAAGAACGGACGGGTCGTGGTCGATGTCGGCGAGGTCGACTATGTCGCGTCGATCGGCCTGCGGCTGCTGGTCGGCGCGGCCAAGACCGTGTCGCGCCGGGGCGGCAAGCTGGTCCTGTGCCGGGCGACGCCCAACGTCTCCAAGGTGCTCGTCATGTCCGGCCTGGACGGGTTGCTGCCGAGCTTCGGGACCCTGGAGCTGGCGGTGGAAGCGGTATCGACCGCCGCCCCGGCCTGACTTGCTGCCGGATTGAATTGCCGCCTGATCGAACTGCCGGTGGAGGCCGGGTCGGTCGACCGGCTCTGGCGCTGGCTGGACGGCTGGGCCCGGCGGCTGGAGATGGACCAGGACCTGGTCCTGACGATGCGCCTCTGCGCCGAGGAGGCAGCGACCAACATCATCCGCCACGCCTTCGTCGATGCGGCCGGGAACCACACCTTCCGGGTGGCGCTCGCCACTGACGGGGACGTGACGCTGACCTTCGAGGACGAGGGAATGCCGTTCGACCCCACCGCCTATGTCGACCCCGTGCCGCCGACACGGCTGGAGGATGCGGCCGCGGGCGGCGTCGGCATCCGCCTCATCCGCGGCTCCGCCCGCAGCGTCCGCTACCGGCGTGTCGGGAACACCAACCGTCTCATGCTGTCGTTTGCCGTGCCCGTTTCGTCACCCGATCCGGCACGGTAAGGATTCCCGTCAGTCGACCGCGCCGAGCGGGCCGGCCTCGACGGTGCGGGCAAGCCGCCCGGTGATCCAGATGCTGCGCTCGAACAGTCCGGTCAGGTGCAGCAGTTCCTCCTGCGCCGCTGGCGGCAGGTCGCGGTGGTCGTGGAGGGCGGCCTGGCGCATCGCCTCCACCACGTCGCCCCGGTCGCCGGTCATGAGGCGCAGCATCGCCAGCCCTTCGGCTTCGGGTGCCGCCAGGGTTTCGGCGGCGGTTTCGAGGATGAGATGCAGGGATTCGACCATCCCCCCGAGGAAGGGACGCAGGCGCTCGTCCGCCTCGAGCCGCTGGACCGAGTTCACCAGCGGCACCAGCGTCTCCAGTTGCGAGAGGAGCAGCTCGTTGCGGCTGCGCAGCCCGATCGTCCGGCGGACCGCGTCCGCGTGCGGCCTGCGCGCCAGGAGGTCGTTGAGGAAACGGTCGACTGCTTGCCCCAGGCCCTGCGCGCCGCGCACCAGCGCCCTGCTTCCCGGTTCGCCCGGTGCCGCGTCGCCACGCACCGGGTCGAGCAGCGGCGGCAGAAGGGCGGCCAGCCGGGCCTGCTCGCGGGTGGCGAGGTCGAGGGCGGTGGTCGGCTCGTCCAGCGCCTCGTCATAGAGAAAGCGCGGCCGCGACAGGCTCTCCCCGGGGTCTGTGGGCGAAAGGCGGGCGCACAGCCGCGCCAGTGGATGGCGCAACAGGGTGGCCAGGACGGCGGCCGTCAGCTGCACGACGGTGAAGGCGATCCCGGTCTGGGCGCCGGGACCGCTGGCCAGGGTCAGCACCAGCACATGCATCGCCGACGGCAGCCCGAGCGCCCGTTCCGCCGCAGCCAGGAGCAGCAGGACGGCCACGCCCAGCGCCTTGCCGAATGCCTGGAACAGCAGCAGCTGGCGGCCGGTGCCCTGCATCCGGCAGCCGACGATCAGGCTCGACGCGGCCGAGCCGATGGCGGCGCCGTAGACCAGGGCGGCCAGGGCCTCGAAGGTGAGCCAGCCGGTGGCCGACAGTGCCACCACGGCGGCGGCGACCGTGCTCGAGGACTGCACGACCAGGGCCATGGCCGCCCCCAAAAGGAGGAGCAGGACCGGCAGCCCGTGGGAGAATGCGACGACATCGGCGAACCACGGCGCCTCGGTCATCGGGCCCAGCGACCGGTGCAGGATCTGCAGCCCGAGGAAGAGGGTGCCGACGCCGAAGAGCGCGCTGATGCCGGGCCCCCAGAGTGGAGAGTCGCGGAAGCGGCTGGCCTGGAGGAAGCCGGTGATGCCGACCAGGTAGAGGACGACCAGTTCCAACCGGATGGTCGCCAGCAGCACGATCGCGGCCGTGCCCACCGCCGACCATGCCACCACCAGGAAAGCCCGGCCGAGGGGCATGAAGCCCGTGGCCACCAGCCCCAGGACGATGTAGCTGGCGGCATTGGTGCTCTGGGTCACCGCGCCGATCGCGATGCCGGTGGCGCCGGCCCGCACCTGGGAGTGGGTGGCGCGACGCAGCAGGTCCCGCAGCCGCCGCCCCGCCATCTGCTGCAGGCTGACCTGGACCTGGGCCATGCCGAACATGGCCAACCCCAGTCCGCCGAGGACAGCCGAGATCACTTCGAGCAGCATGAGCCTCCGCCGACGGCCGAGAGGTGGGATGGGCCGGCGGCCGGCCGGGGCCTATATCGCCCGCGGCGGGTGACGATTTGATGAAGGCGCGAAAGTTCCCGGGCGACGCATCGTCCGGCGTTGCCAGCCACCGTCGGTCGCTTATGGTAGCGGCCGGCGGCATGCTCGATGCCGGGGGGCGTGAACCGGGGCGCGGTCGATGGTGATGGGGGCGGCGGGGGCGATGCGATCGGCGAGCGTGCGCGCGGAGGAGGAGATTCCGCGCCTGCTCGACCGGATCATCGAGGAAGGGCAGGGCGCCGGCGTGCCGGGGCCAATCCTGTGGGATCTCCGGCTGTGCCTGGACGAGTTGCTGGTGAACGTGGTCCATCACGCGAACCTGCCGGCTTCGGCCGGCATCGAGGTGCGCTACGGCCTCGATCCCGGCGGGGTCTGGGCGGAGATCGTCGATGCCGGGCCGCCCTTCGATCCGCTGTCATTGCCCGAACCGAATGTCGACGCGCCGCTCGATGCGCGGGTTCCGGGTGGCCTCGGCATCTACTTCGTCCGACGCTTGATGGACGAGGTGGTGTATGAGAGGCGCAACTCCTGCAATCGACTCCGCATCGCCAAGCGCGCGGCCGTCTCCCCCTCCCAAGCAATCGTGTGAAGGTTCCAGCATCATGCGCATCGAGGAAGAACCCTTTGGCGCCGGCGTCGTCGTGAAGCCGGTCGGCAGGCTCGACAGCACCACGGCTCCCGCGGCCGAGCTGGCCATCCGGGACGCGATGACGCGCTTTGGCCATCGCCTCCTGCTCGACATGGGCGAACTTGACTATGTCAGCAGCGCCGGGCTGCGGGTGGTGCTGGCCGCAGCCAAGCAGAGCACTGCGGCCAAGGGCAAGTTCCTGGTGTGCGATCTGAAGCCGCAGGTGCGGCAGGTGTTCGAGCTGAGCGGCTTCACCCGTATCATCTCGATCGTGTCGTCGCGCGCCGAGGCGGAACTCTAGGCGGCCCGCCCGGACGCCGTCGCCCCGGACGAGGATTGGACGGAGACTGGCCTTGGCCCGGAAGCTCCTCCTCGCCTTCTGGTTGATCTCGGCCCTGACGGTCGTGGCGACGGTCGTTGCGTGGGTGCGCTTCAACACGGTGCAGGAGACGATCGGCCGGCTGACGCAGGAGAGCATTCCGGAGGTGACGCTGTCGCTGGCGCTGGCGGGGCGCGCGTCGGAAATGGCTGCCGCCGCTCCCCTGCTCGGGCGATCCGCCACCCAGGCAGAGCGCCTGCAGCGGTTCGGCGCCGTGGCCCGCTACCTCGGGCAGATCGACGAGCTGCTGTCCCGCCTGAAGTCGGTGTCGCCGCAGGTGGACCGGCTGGCGCGGCTGGATACCGAGGTGGCGGAAATCGCCCGCGTGCTGGCCACCGTCGACCATGGCGCGCAACGACAACTGGTGGCCCAGGAGCGGCTGGACAATGCCAGCCGGACGGTCCAGGACCTGGCCGAACAGGCGCGCCGCATCCTCTCGCCGATCACTGCCGACGCCACCTACCGCCTGACCTCGCGGCTGGAGGCGCTGGCTTCCGGCACGACCGACGTGCCGAGCGAGCAGGAGGACCTGCTGCGGCTGTCGACCGAGGCGGTGGAGCCGCTGATCGTCATGCTCGAACTGCGGGCCGAGATGAACGGCATGGTCGCCGCCCTGGCCCAGGTGGCAAGCGCACCGCGCAATGATGTGATGGCGCCGCTTCGCCCCATGGTGGTCGGCCAGCGCATGAAGATGGCGGCAGCGCTGGACGTGCTGGAGCGCACGGGCGAGGGCGAGGGCCTGCGGCGGATCGTCGAGGGCATCACCGACCTCGGCGACGACACCCGCCTCTTCGCCTACCGCCGGCAGGTGCTGGCGGGGGCAGCCGCGGTGGGCGACGCGCTGCGCCAATCCCAGGCGGTGGTGGGCTCGCTCACCCGCGAGACCGAGGCGCTGGTCGACGAGGCCCGGATCACGGCCAGCCTGTCGGTCGACCGCACGCGCGTCCTGGTCGACGAGACGCGCTGGCTGCTGGTCGGGCTGTCGGTGGCCAGCCTGCTGGTCGGCCTGCTGATCGTCTGGCTCTATGTCGCGCGCAACATCGTCCGCCGCCTGGTGGAGATCGAGCGCAGCATGCTGGCCATCGCCGGCGGCGACCTGGCGGCCCCGATCCCGGCCGCCCGCAAGGACGAGATCGGCAACATGGCGCGCGCGCTGACGGTATTCCGCGACAATGCGCGCGAGATTCGCATCGCGCGCGAGGAGGCGGAGACTGCCCGCGACGATGCCGAGGCGGCGCAGTCGGCGGCCGAGCGGGCGACCCAGGCCAAGTCGGAGTTCCTGGCCAACATGAGCCATGAGC
>CAZQOA010000103.1:0-17954 GCA_964594715.1 uncultured Rhizobiaceae bacterium
GGTCGGCCATCTCGGCGATGCCGCCCGCATTGTCGGTGACGGGGCCATAGGCGTCGAGCGCCACGATCACGCCGGCCAGCGCCAGCATGGTGGTGGCGGCGATGCCGATGCCGAAGACGCCGGCGACCAGGTAGGAGAGGATGATGCCGGCGCAGATGACCACGACCGGCATCGCCGTCGCTTCCATCGACACCGCCAGGCCCTGGATGACGTTGGTGCCGTGACCGGTCACCGACGACTTGGCGATGCTCCGCACCGGACGGTAGGCCGTCGAGGTGTAGTACTCGGTGATCCAGACCAGGAGGCCGGTGACGCCGAGGCCGATGACCACGCACCAGATCAGGCTCATGCCCGTGATGGTGACGCCGCCCAGGGTCAGCGAGGCGCTGAGGCCGACCATCCAATGGGTAACGGCCACGATGATCACGAAGGAGATCACCGCCGACACGATGAGCGAGCGGTAGAGCGCGCCCATGATGTTGTTGCTGGGGCCGAGCTTGGCGAAGAACGTGCCGATCACCGAGGCGATGATGCAGGCGCCGCAGAGCGCCAGCGGGTACATCATCATGACCGCCTTCTGCGCCGGGTCGACGAAGAAGATGGCCGCCAGCAGCATGGTGGCAACGATGGTGACCGCATAGGTCTCGAACAGGTCGGCGGCCATGCCGGCGCAGTCGCCGACATTGTCGCCGACATTGTCGGCGATCACGGCCGGGTTACGCGGGTCATCCTCGGGGATTCCCGCCTCGACCTTGCCGACCAGGTCGGCGCCGACATCCGCACCCTTGGTGAAGATGCCGCCGCCGAGGCGGGCGAAGATCGAGATCAGCGAGGCTCCGAAGGAAAGGCCGACCAGCGCCTCCAGCACGGCGCGGAGGCTGGCGTCGTCGGCTGCCCCCTTCCATGCCAGGAGGATGCCGTAGTAGCCGGCGACGCCGAGGAGGCCGAGGCCGACCACCAGGAGGCCGGTGATGGCGCCGGCGCGGAAGGCGACGTCGAGCGCCGGCTGCAGCCCCTTGCGGGCGGCCTCCGCCGTGCGCACGTTGGCACGGACCGAGACGTTCATGCCGGCATAGCCGGCCACGCCCGAGAGGACCGCGCCGATCAGGAAGCCGATCGCGACATGGAGGCCGAGGAACAGGCCGAGCACGATGCAGACGACGATGCCGACGATGCCGATCGTGCGGTACTGCCGGTTCAGGTAAGCCTGCGCCCCCTCCTGAATGGCGGCCGCGATCTCCTGCATCCGGGCATTGCCCGGGCTCGCCGCGAGCACCATTCGGCTGGCATACAGACCGTAGATAAGCGCCAGCACGCCGCAGGCGAGCGTGAACCAATAGGCCGCAGTCATAGGCTGATCCTTCTTTTCGTGGGACCTCGGAAGGTCCTAACGCCGAGCCCGCACGGGTAGAGCCTCCTGGCGCGCGGTCCGGCACCCCCAAGAGCGGCGCGCGTTATGCCAGAAGCCCCTAATTCACGCAATAAGCGGCATTTTGGGGCCATTCGGCTAGGCCAGGGCCGGCTGGCGGACGCGCAGCCACAATATGGCCGCCAGGACGGTCATCATCAGCGGTGCCACCCCCCAATTGACCGCCTGCCAGCCCAGGGTCTGGAGCAGCGCGCCCGACGAGAACGAGGCGACGGTGACCATGCCGAAGACCAGGAAGTCGTTGAAAGACTGGACCTTGGCGCGCTCGGCCTGGGTGTGGGTGCGGGTCAGGAGCGTGGTCGCGCCGACGAAGAGGAAGTTCCACCCCACCCCCAGCAGCATCAGCGCGGTCCAGAAATTCAGCAGGTCGACGCCGGCCAGGTTGATGGCGATGCACGCCACATTGAGGGCGATTCCGGCCAGCATCACGTTGAGCACGCCGAATCGATGGATGAGATGCCCGGTGAAGAAGGCCGGAATGTACATCCCCAGCGCATGCCACTGGATGACGAAGGCCGAATCCTCGAACGGCAAGGCGCAGGCCAGCATGGCGATCGGCGTCGACGTCATCACCAGGGACATGACGGCGTAGCCGACCATGCCGCCGAGCACGGCCACGATGAAGGTCGGCTGGCGCGCAATCTCGCGCAAAGGTCGGCCCTGGTCGCGCTGTTCGTGCCGGCTCGGGGTCGGGATGGTCAGGAAGCGCTGCACGATGATGGCGCAGACATGGAGCCCGCCGACCACGACGAAGCAGCCGGCGAACATCACCGGCGCCAGCAGGTCCCGGGACCAGATGGCGAATTCCGGCCCGAACGAGGCCGAGACGATGCCGCCCGCCATGACCAGCGAGATGGCGCGGCTGCGGAACCGCTCCGGCGCGGCGTCGGCCGCCGCGAAGCGGTAGAGCTGCGAGACGCCGTTGGCGAAGCCGATGACGAAGCTGCCGGCCGCGAAGCCCCAGAACGACGCCTCCAGCACCGCCCAGGTTGCGATGGCCGCCCCGACGACCCCGACGGCCGAGCCGGCGGTGAAGCCGGTCCGACGCCCGAAGCGCTTCATGACGTAGGCCGAAGGGATGGTCGACAGCATCATCGCCGTGAACTGGAAGCCCAGCGGCACGGTGGCGAAGGCTTTGTCGTCGGCCAGCGACAGGCCGACCAGCCCGGTCACCACCATGATGACGTTGGTCGACGTCATCGACAGGGCCTGGCATAGCGCAAGCAGGGCGACGTTGGCCTTGGCGGCAAACGGGATCGGTGCGGACATGGCTATGGGTCTTCGGCGGAGATGGGGGGCGGAGGTGGAGGGAAACCCGCGTCAGAAGTGGCGATAGCCCGACGCGGCCACCGTCAGCGAACGACCATCGCCGTCTAGCACGCGAACCCCGTCCCCCGCCACTACCTGCCCGATCCGGGTGATCGGGACGCCCCGCGCCCGCACCCCGTCCAGGCCCCGCTCGTCGATCGCCGCCGTGAAGAGCAGCTCATAGTCGTCACCACCGCCCAGCACCACGTCCCAGAAGACGGAGTCCAGCGCGACCGCCGCCCGCGCGGCGGCGGACAGCGGGACCCGGTCGCGCTCCACCACCGCGCCGACGCCGGAGGTGGCGGCGATATGGCCGAGATCGCCCAGCAGGCCGTCGGACACGTCGAGCATGGCGCTGGCGATGCCGCGCAGGGCGGGGCCCGCCTGGGTCCGCGGCCGCGGCAGCAGATAGCGATCGGCCAGGAAGTCGCGATCGGCGGCCGGCAGCCGATCCAGCCGGCCGGTCGGCGCGAGGAGGCCCAGCGCGCCGTCGCCGATGGTCCCCGTGACGAATATCCCGTCACCGACGCGGGCGCCGTTGCGGCGGATGGCGGCCCCGGCCGGGACCTCGCCGAAGGCGGTGAGGGAAAGGGTCGCCGGGCCCGGAGTCGCCACCGAATCGCCCCCCAGCAGGCCAACGCCGAATTCGCGCTGGTCGGCGGCGAGGCCGGCGACGAAGGCCGCGAGCCAGGCTTCGTCGCAGCGCCGCGGCAGGGCCATCGTCATCACATAGGCGAGCGGACGGGCGCCCATCGCCGCCAGGTCGGACAGGTTCACGCGCAGCATCTTGCGCGCGATCAGGTCCGGCGGGTCGCCGGGCCGGAAATGCACCCCCTCGACCAGGGCGTCGGCGGTGACGACCAGCACGTGGCCGGCGGACGGCGCCAGCAGTGCGGCATCGTCGGAAAGATCGAGGGCCCCGGGGGTGGCCGCGGTCAGGGGGGCGAAGAAGCGCCGGATCCGCTCGAACTCACCGAGCGTTTCCGGGTCCGGCACGCTGCCCCTCCTCCATCTCCGGCCGCAGCTGGCGCGCCAGGCGGTCGAGCACGGCGTTCACCAGCCCCGGCTCCTTCTGGCTGAAGAAGGCATGCGCGACATCGACATAGTCGTTGATGATGATGGGGGCCGGCGTGTCGGGGCGGGCGAAGATCTCGAAGGCGCCGGCGCGCAGGATGGCGCGCAGGATCACCTCCAGCCGCTCGACCTTCCATTCGCCCGACAGGGCCGACCCGATCATGGTGTCGAGCTCGGCCCCACGCGCCTTCACCCCTTCGACGATAGCCGCGAACAGCAGCCGGTCCGGCGCCTCGAGGGCGGCCCCCTCGCCTTCCTCGGCAGTCGGGTCGGCGGTGGCGCCCATGCGGTGGCGCACGAACTCGGCGATCGCCAGCCGCGCGCTCGTGCCGGTGAACTCCATCTGGTAGAGGGCCTGCACGGCCGCCAGCCGGGCAGCCCGGCGCGCCGTGGAAAGCTGCGCCGGCGACAGGGCCGCGACAGGGCTCGGGGTGTCGCTCACGATGCCAGCCCCAGGCGCCGTTTCAGGTCGACCATCGCCAGGCAGGCAGTGGCAGCGTCCCCGCCCTTGTTCTTTTCCGACACGCGCGCGCGCGCCCAGGCCTGGGCGCCGTTCTCCACCGTCAGGATGCCGTAGCCGATGGCCAGCCCCTCGCGGACGGCCAGGTCCTGGAGTCCGCGCGCGCTCTCGCCGCAGACATAGTCGTAATGGGTGGTCTCTCCGCGGATCACGCAGCCGAGCGCGATATAGCCGTCATAGCGCACCGCTCCCGCCACCGAGCGGCCGGCACGGTCGACCATCGCGATCGCGGCCGGGATCTCGAAGGCCCCCGGCACGGAGATACGGTCATGGGTGGCGTCGGCCTGGGTCAGGCGGCCGACCGCCCCCTTCACCAGCTCGTCGGCCAGGTCCTCGTAGAAGCGGGCCTCCACGATCAGGACATGCGGCTTCTTCATCACAACGCTCCGCCCGCCGCTGGACCAACATTCCCTGGACCAACATTCCCTGGGCCCGGGATCGCCCGCCGCTCGACCACCGTCAGCCCGTAGCCTTCCACGCCGATCAGGGTCTTCGGATGGTTCGACAGCAGGATCATCTCGCGCACGCCGAGGTCGAGGAGGATCTGGGCGCCGACGCCATAGTCGCGCAACTCGTGCTCTTCCCGGGGCTCGTTGCGGACGCGCGACCGCACCCGGTCGCTGAGGCTGGTCGACAAGGGCTCGCGGATCAGCACGACCACCCCCCGCCCGGCCTCGGCAATGGCCTCCATGGAGGCCGCGAACTCGCCGCCGCGACCGTTCGCGACGTCGCCCAGCACGTCGTCCAGGACGTTGAGGGCATGCATCCGCACCAGCACCGGCCCGGGCGCCGAAAGGTCGCCCTTCACCAGCGCGATATGCTCGGCATAGGCGGCCTTGTTGACATAGACGCACATGCGGAAGTCACCGCCGAAGCGGCTTTGCAGCGTCGTCTCCACCGCCCGCTCGACGATGCGGTCGTGGCGGCGGCGATGGGCGATGAGGTCGGATATGGTCGCGATCTTCAGCCCGTGCAGCTGGGCGAAGGCGATCAGGTCGACGCGGCGGGCCATGGTGCCGTCGTCGTTCATGATCTCGCAGATGACGCCGGACGGGTTGAGGCCGGCCAGGCGCGAGATGTCGACCGCCGCCTCCGTGTGGCCGGTCCGTACCAGGACGCCGCCGTCGCGCGCGACCAGGGGGAAGATGTGGCCCGGCGTCACGATGTCGCCGGCACTCTTGGCCGGGTCGATGGCGACGGCGATGGTCCGCGCGCGGTCGGGCGCGGAGATGCCGGTCGTCACCCCTTCCTTGGCCTCGATCGAGACGGTGAACGCGGTCGCCAGGCGCGAGGCGTTCTTCTGCGGCATCAGCGGCAGGCCCAGCTCCTCCACCCGGCGCCGGGTCATGGCAAGGCAGATCAGCCCGCGGCCATGCTTGGCCATGAAGTTGATCGCTTCCGGCGTCGCCATCTGGGCGGGGATGACGAGGTCGCCCTCGTTTTCCCGGTCCTCGTCGTCGACGAGGATGAACATGCGCCCGTTGCGCGCCTCTTCGATGACGTCTTCGATCGGTGACTGGACCTCGGTGAAACTCACGCTGCGTCCTTTCCCATGAGCCGTGCGACGTAGCGCGCGATCGTATCGATCTCGAAATTGACCGGATCGCCGGGGCGGGCCGTGCCGAGGGTGGTAACTTCCAGGGTGTGGGGGATGATGTTCACGCCGAAGCGAGACCCGTCAACATGGTTGACCGTCAGCGACACGCCGTCGAGGGCGACCGAGCCCTTCACCGCGACGAAGCGGGCGACGGCGTCGGGCACCTCGAACACCATCCGCACGCTGTCGCCTTCCGGTGCGCGCTCGCGCAGGATCGCGACCGCATCGACATGGCCCGCGACCATATGTCCCCCCAGCGTATCGCCCAGGCGCAGCGACGGCTCCAGGTTGACGACCGACCCGACCGTCCAGCCCCCGAGCGTGGTGCAGCCCAGCGTCTCAGCCGAAGCCGATGCCCGGAACCACCCCTCGCCCGCCTCGAGGACCGTCAGGCAGCACCCACTGCAGGCGACGGACGCTCCCTCCGCCAGGTCGCGCAGCGGCAGCTTCGTCTCGATCGTCAGATAGGTGTCGCCCCGGGCCTCGACGGCCGCGACGCGCCCGCGATCGACGGTAATGCCGGTGAACATGCTTCTCCGATCCATGGATGTGCCGAGCGCGATTCCGGGCGACAGAGCCCGATCCGTCTCGTTCCGTCGGCGCGCTGATAATGTGGGGGGCGGTCTAAGGCTTCGGGCGGAAATCGTCAAACCCCATCGCCGCGGCGGAGGCGCCGTCGGAGCGGCCGGGAGTGTGGGCAAGCTCATCCCGCCGGCGGCCGACGGCCGTTTCCATCTGGCCTAATCTCTGGCGCTCCAGACCGGCGTCAGCGCATGCGGCGGTAGGTTTCGAGCACGTCCTCGGCCAGTTCCACGACGTCCTGGCCAAGGAAGCGGGGTGCCGTGTCCGGCGTGTCGATGCCGAAGGCGACGGCCGCCGCCACCCCGTCGCCGCCGATGATCGACGGCGCCCGGAACCATTGCAGGTGATCCACCAGGTCGTCGCGCAGCAGGGTGGCAGCCAGCCGGCCCCCACCTTCCACCAGCACCCGCGTCAGGCCATGCTCGGCCAGGACGGCGAAGGCACCCGGCATGTCGATGGTGCCGGGTTCGTTCGGCGCCACCGCGATCACCCGGACGCCGCATTCCTCGAAGACGCGGCGCCGGCCGGCATCGACGTCCGGCAGGCTCAGCAGCCAGACCGGCGCGCTGGCCGCGTCCTGGACCAGGCGCGAGGTCAGCGGCAGCCGCAGGCGGCTGTCGACGATGATGCGGACCGGGTGGCGGTCGGTCAGCCCCGGCAGGCGGCAGGTCAGCAGCGGGTCGTCGGCGAGCGCGGTGCCGATGCCGACCATCACCGCATCGTGCCGCGCGCGCAGCAGATGGGCCCTCGCCCGTGCCTCCGGCCCGGTGATCCACTGGCTGGCACCGGTGTGGGTGGCGATGCGGCCGTCGAGGCTGGTCGCGAGCTTCAGCGTCACCATCGGGCGGCCGTCCCGCAGCCGGCGGAAGAAACCTTCGTTGAGGTCGGTTGCCTCGCGCGCCAGCACGCCGGACGCGACCTCGATCCCGGCCTCCCGCAGCCGGGCCGCACCCTTGCCCTGCACCCGCGGGTCGGGATCGTCGACGGCATAGACGACGCGCGCCACCCCGGCGCCGGTCAGCGCATCGGTGCAGGGTGGCGTCCGACCCCAATGGCAGCACGGCTCCAGCGAGACATAGACGGTGGCACCCCGGGCGGCATCGCCGGCGCGGGCCAGCGCTTCCACCTCGGCATGCGGCCGCCCGCCCGGCTGGGTCCAGCCGCGGCCGACGACATGGCCGCCGCGCACGACCACGCAGCCCGCCGACGGGTTGGGCCAGACCCGCCCGAGGTTCCGGTCCGCCAATGCGAGCGCCGCTCGCATGTGGCGGGCATCCTCGGTGGCGGACGGCGTACCCTCAATCCTGGTCGACGCCGAGACGGCCAACGAAATCCTCGAAATCCTTCGCCTCGCGGAAGTTGCGGTAGACCGAGGCGAACCGGACATAGGCAACGGGATCAAGCTGCGACAGGGCCTCCATCACATACTGGCCGATCATGTCGGACGGGATCTCGCTTTCACCCGCACTTTCCAGCCGGCGCACGATGCCGTTGATGACACGCTCGATGCGGTCGGGCTCCACCGGCCGCTTGCGCAGCGCGATGTAGATCGACCGCGCCAGCTTGTCCCGGTCAAACTGCTGCCGCTGGCCCGTCTTCTTGACGATCGTCAGCTCGCGCAGCTGCACCCGCTCGAACGTCGTGAAGCGGGCGCCGCAGTTCGGGCAGGAACGGCGGCGCCGGATGGCCGCCTTGTCCTCGGTCGGCCGGCTGTCCTTCACCTGCGTGTCGTCCGACCCGCAGAACGGGCATCGCATCGGAATCCCCCCTTTTGATGCGTTCCCGCCCGACTTCAGGCGAGATCTTGATAGATCGGGAACCTGGCCGTCAGGCGGGCGACCTCGGTGCGGACGGCAGCTTCCGCCGCGCCGTTGGCCTCGCGCCCCTTGGCCAGCTCTTCCAGCACGTCACCGATCAGGTCGCCGACCCGGGTGAACTCCGCCTTGCCGAAACCGCGGGTCGTGCAGGCGGGGGTGCCGAGCCGGACGCCGGAGGTGACCATCGGCTTCTCGGGATCGAAGGGGATGCCGTTCTTGTTGCAGGTGATCGAGGCGCGCTCGAGCGCCTTCTCGCCGTCGCGACCGGTCGTCCCCTTGGGCCGCAGGTCGACCAGCATCAGGTGGGTGTCGGTGCCGCCGCTGACGATGGCCAGGCCGCGCCGGGTCAGGGTGGCGGCGAGCGTGCGGGCATTGTCCACCACCGCCTGGGCATAGGTCGCGAAGGACGGGCGCAGCGCCTCGCCGAAGGCCACCGCCTTGCCGGCGATGACGTGCATCAGCGGGCCGCCTTGCAGGCCGGGGAAGACTGCGCTGTTGATTTTCTTGCCCAGGCCCTCGTCCATCGACAGCACCATGCCGCCGCGGGGCCCGCGCAACGTCTTGTGGGTCGTCGTCGTCACGACATGGGCGTGGGGCAGCGGGCTCGGATGGGCGCCGCCGGCGACCAGGCCCGCGAAATGCGCCATGTCGACCAGCAGGTAGGCACCGACCTCGTCGGCGATCTGGCGGAAGCGCGGGAAGTCGATGATGCGCGGATAGGCCGAGCCGCCGGCGATGATCATCTTCGGCCGATGCTCGCGCGCCAGTCGGGCGACCTCGTCATAGTCGATCAGCGCGTCCTCGCGCCGCACGCCGTAGCCGATCGCGTTGAACCACTTGCCGGACAGGTTGGGCGCAGCACCGTGGGTCAGGTGACCGCCGGCCGCCAGCGTCATGCCGAGGATGGTGTCGCCCGGCTTCAGCAAGGCCAGGAACACGGCCTGGTTCGCCTGCGCGCCGGAATGCGGCTGGACGTTGGCGAAGTTGCATCCGAACAGCCGTTTCGCCCGATCGATCGCCAGTTCCTCGACGATATCGACGAACTCGCAGCCGCCATAGTAACGGCGGCCCGGATAGCCTTCGGCATACTTGTTGGTGAGGACCGAGCCCTGTGCCTCCAGGACCGCCCGCGAAACGATGTTCTCCGACGCGATCAACTCGACCTGCGTCTGCTGGCGGTGCAGTTCGCCGGTAAGCCCAGCCAGCACTTCCGCATCCGCGGAGGCCAATGACGACGTGAAGAAACCATCCTCGATGAGGGGGGCGCGCGCCTGGGACAGAGCCATTTCAGGGAAATCCGATCGCTGGTGGGTCAGCCGAGCTTGCCGACGCGTGGCGCATGGCGCCCGCCGGCAAATTCGGTCGAAAGAAACGTGGCCAGGCACTCCTTGGCGACCTCGGGCCCGATCAGCCGCTCGCCAAGCGCCAGCACGTTGGCGTCATTATGTTCACGGCAAAGGCGGGTGCTGGTGACGTCGTGACAAAGTGCCGCACGGATATGCCGATGCCGGTTGGCCGCGATGGAGATGCCGATGCCGGTGCCGCAGACCAGGACGCCGCGCCGGGCGGTGCCGTCGGCCAGCGCCGCCGCCAGCCGGTCCGCCATGTCGGGATAGTCGGCGGGCTGGGCGGACGAAGTCCCCAGGTCCAGCGCCCGGTATCCCAGGCGCTCCAATTCCGCCACCAGCGTAGACTTGAGCTGGGCCCCGGCATGGTCCGAGGCGAGGGCGATCAATTCCGGCTGCGTGGGCGCGGCGGTCATCTCGTTCCGTTCCTGAAATTCCGTCGGCTCCAATACCATATGTCGCTTCAAGCCGCCAGAAGCCCACCAGCCATTGCCAAGCCCGACTCCGGAAAAGCCGGCGAGTCGCGCCGCCGGGGTTTCGCCTGCTCCATCTGCAGTAGTGGCGAGCCGCAGCAGACCTATATTGCGGCTACCTGGGCAGCGCAGCCGCGGGCTGAAGTAGTTTGAGGATTACCAAGCGTTGACTTGCATTGTCCCATCGTGCCAGTTTCCGATTATCTTGGTATCGACTGTCGGGATGTCTTGAGATGGATGATGAGAAGATGAGCAGCGACCAACATGAGGAATTGCTGCGGATGACGACAGAGGTCGTCGCCGCATACGTCAGCAACAATGTGCTTCCCGCGACTCAGATCTCTGATGTGATCGGGGCGGTCTATACCTCGCTGAAGGCGCTGGATGGCGGCATGCCTGAAGTGAAGGCGGAGCCGTTGAAGCCGGCAGTTCCGATCAAGAAGTCGGTCAACCCCGATTATCTGATCTGCCTGGAAGACGGCAAGAAGCTGAAGATGCTGAAGCGGCATCTGCGCACGACCTACAACATGACGCCGGAAGAGTATCGGGCGAAGTGGGGCCTGGCCCCCGACTATCCGATGGTCGCCCCCAACTATGCGGCCCAGCGTTCGGACTTCGCCAAGAAGATCGGCCTCGGCCGCACCGGCAGCCGCAGCGCCGGCCGCCGCGCCAGCAAGAAGTAGGCTCCGACAGGAAGCAAGTGGCGGCGCCCGAACATGAAGACGGCCCGGCGGTCACCCGCCGGGCCGTCGTTCGTTGTACGTGCCCCCGGACCGGGGGCACGCACCCGAAAGCGTCAGGCGCCGGAGCCGATCTCCTTGTATTTGCCGTCCTTCCACGCATAGAAGACGTAGAGCGGATTGACGACATCGCCCTTGTCGTTGAAGTCCAGCGTACCGATCACGGTCTTGTACTTGTTACCGCGCAGCATCTTGGCGACGTCGGCCGTCTTGATCGACTTCGCCTTGGTCGCCGCCTCGGCCCAGGCCTGGATCGCGGCATAGGTATAGAGCGTGTAGCCTTCCGGGTCATAGCCCTTGGCCTTGAACTGGGCGACCACATCCTTCGCTTCTGGGACGTTTCGCGGATCGGGCGCGAAGGTCATCAACGTCCCCTCACCCGCTTTGCCGGTGATCTTCCAGAACTCGTCGGTCACCAGGGCGTCGCCGGAAATGAGCTGGGCATTGAAGCCCTGCTCGCGGGACTGGCGCACCATCAACCCGGCCTCGGTGTGGTAGCCGCCGAGATAGATGGCGTCGACCTTGGCCGCCTTCATCTTGCTGATGAGGGCGGTGAAGTCCTTGTCGCCCTGGGTGATCGCCTCGTACATCGCCTCCTTCAGGCCGCCGGCGTTCATCGCCTTCTTGGTCTCGTCGGCCAGACCTTTCCCGTAGGCGGACTTGTCGTGGATGATCGCGACCGCCTTGCCCTTGTACTTGCTGGCGAGATACTTGCCGGCGACGATGCCCTGGGCGTCGTCGCGGCCGCAGGTGCGGAAGACGTTCTTCCAGCCCTTCTTGGCCGCATCGTCGGTGAGGGCGGGGTTGGTCGAGGCCGGGGTGATCTGCAGGACGCCGCTCTCATTGTAGACCGCCGATGCCGGGATCGAGGAGGACGAGCAGAAGTGCCCGGCCACCAACGATACCTTCTTCGACGCCAACTGGTTGGCGACGGCCACCGCCTGCTTGGGGTCGCAGGCGTCGTCGCCGATCTCGAGCTTCAGCTTGCGGCCGAGAACGCCACCCTTGGCGTTGAGGTTCTCGACGGCCATCTCCGCGCCGCGGCGGAGCTGCTCGCCGAACGCCGCATACTGGCCGGTCATCGGCCCGGCAGATGCGACGATGATATCCTGAGCGGCCGCCATCCCGCCGAACCCGATGACCGCGGCGGCGGTGGCGACGACGAAGCTAGTCACTCTGCGCATTCTACGCTCCCAGAGAATGTTGCTTCACAAGCGGCATGTCTTCCGCCGCCCCTGCCCTGGCACCCGGAGGAAGTCCATCCCCCGGGGATGCCGATCGCTATGTTCTATCCTATGCCATCGCCAGTCCCTGCGCGAGACGTCAACTGGAGCGATCCCTCCAGGACAGAAGCCCGGCGCGCTCGTACAGCCATGGATACTGCGTCACCATGCAGTGGACGCGCGTAATGCGATGCGAAAATATCGCCATCACCAGCAGGACGAGCGAATGGATGAGATAGCCCGACGGCGACAGCAGTTCGCCGCCGAACAGCGCATAGATGAGGAAGCGGTCGCCGAGGCCGAGCAGCAGGGCGTAGAGGACGAGCTGGCGCCATGGGCGCCAGCCGCGGGCCACCGCCTGCCCGGTGAGGAAGGCCGCACCGCCGAACAGCACCACGGTCAGGCCGAGAAAGACCGGGAGGCGCGTGCCCAGGATGGCTTCCATGCCTAGTGCCCCCCTTCCAGGTAGGCGGCCCGCACCTCGCGATTGGCCAGCAGCTCGGCGCCCGACCCGCTCATGGTGATGTGCCCGTTGACCATGACATAGCCGCGGTGGGCGAGGCGCAGGGCGTGGTAGGCGTTCTGTTCCACCAGGAAGACGGTGACGCCCTGGCTGGCGTTGATCTCGCGGATCGCCTGGAAGATCAGCATCACCACCATGGGCGCCAACCCGAGCGAGGGCTCGTCCAGGAGCAGCAGGCGCGGCCGGCTCATCAGGGCGCGACCGATCGACAGCATCTGCTGCTCGCCGCCCGACAGGGTGCCGCCGCGTTGCAGCCGCCGCTCTTCCAGCCGCGGGAAAAGGCGGAAGACCTGGCGCAGCCCCTCGTCGAAATATTCCGGCGCCGTGGTCGACCCGATCTGCAGGTTCTCCAGCACAGTCATGCGCGGGAAGATGCGCCGCCCCTCCGGCGCGTGCGCGATGCCGAGGCGGACGATCTCGAAGGTCGGCATCCGGGTGATGTCGCGGCCCTCGAACATGATCTGCCCGCGCCGCGCCCGCGGATTGCCGCACAGCGTCATCAGCAATGTCGACTTGCCGGCGCCGTTGGCCCCGATCAGGGTCACGATCTCGCCGGCGGCCACCTCCATGTCGACGCCCTTCAGGGCCTCGATATACCCGTAATAGGCATGGACGGCGGCGACGGACAGCACCTCAGCCCGTCCCTTCCAGGTCGGCCGCGATCTCGGGCGGCAGATCCTGGTGCTCGTCCTCGCCCAGGTAGGCGCGGATCACGGTCGGGTCGTTGCGCACCGCCTCGGGCCGCCCGTCGGCGATGCGCTTGCCGTAGTCCAGCACCACGACATGGTCGGATATTTCCATGACCACGCTCATGTCGTGCTCGATCAGCAGGACCCCCACCCCGTCCTCGTCGCGGATGGCGCGCAACAGGGCGTTCAGCTCGGCCGACTCGCGCGGGTTCAGCCCGGCGGCCGGCTCGTCCAGGCACAGGAGGCGCGGTCGCGTGCACATGGCCCGCGCGATCTCCAGCCGGCGCTGGGCGCCATAGGGCAAGGTGCCGGCGTCCCGGTCGGCCAGGTCGGTGAGGCGCGTTCGCTCCAGCCAGAGCCGGGCAAGGTCGACCGCCTCGCCCTCGGCGCGGCGATAGGCCGGGTGGCCGACCAGGCCCAGCAGCGTGAAGCCCGACGCCCGCATCAGCCGGTTGTGCTGCGCCACGATCAGGTTCTCCAGCACCGACATCTGCTGGAAGAGGCGGATGTTCTGGAAGGTGCGGGCGACCCGCGCCTCCTTGGCGATGCGGTGCCCGTCCAGCCGCTCCAGGAGGTAGGCCCCGCCCGCGTGGCGCAGCGTCAGGCGGCCGACCGTCGGCTTGTAGAAGCCGGTGAGGCAGTTGAAGACGGTGGTCTTGCCGGCGCCGTTGGGGCCGATGATGGCGGTGATCCGGCCCGCCTCGGCCGCGAAGGACAGGTCGTCGACCGCGACCAGCCCGCCGAAGCGCATCGACAGGTGCTCCACCTCCAGCAGCGCGGTCACCCCTGCCCTCCGCGCGGATGCAGGCGGATGGTGGGCTCGCGGTGGGCGAGCAGCCCGCGCGGCCTCCAGACCATGATGCCGACCATTCCCGCACCGAAGGCCAGCATGCGGAACTGGTTCAGCTCGCGCATGAACTCCGGCAGGCCGATCAGCACGATGGCGGCCAGCACGATGCCGAGCTGGCTGCCCATCCCGCCCAGCACGACGATGGCAAGGATGACCGCGGATTCGATGAAGGTGAAACTCTCGGGGCTGATGAAGCCCTGGCGGGCGGCGAAGAAGCAGCCGGCGAATCCGGCGAACATGGCGCCGATGGCGAAGGCCGAGAGCTTGGTGTTGGTCGGGTTGATGCCGAGCGAGCGGCAGGCGATCTCGTCCTCGCGCAGGGCCTCCCAGGCACGGCCGACCGGCAGGCGGCGGATGCGCTGGGTGAAGGCGTTGACCAGCAGCGCCATGGCGAGGATGACGAAGTAGAGGAAGATGACCCGGTGCAGGGGCGAGAATTCCAGGCCGAAGAAGCTGGCGAAGGTCGCCTCGTCGGCCTCCGGCTCGGCCCGGAAGGCAAGGCCGAAGAAGGTCGGCCGCGGAATGCTGGAGATGCCGTTGGGTCCGCCCGTCACCTCGTACCAGTTGAGCAGCACGATGCGCACGATCTCGCCGAAACCCAGCGTGACGATGGCGAGGTAGTCGCCGCGCAGGCGCAGGACCGGGAAGCCCAGCACGATGCCGAAGAGGGCGGCGACCATGCCGCCCAGTGGCAACGCCATCCAGAAATTCAGGCCGGCGAACTGCCAGAGGATGCCGAAGGTGTAGGCCCCCACCGCATAGAAGGCGACGTAGCCGAGGTCGAGCAACCCCGCCAGGCCGACGACGATGTTCAGGCCCCAGCCCAGCATCACATAGGTCAGCACCAGGATGGCGACGTCGAGCACGCGCTGGTCGGCGAAGGGCAGGAACGGGAAGACCACCGCCAGCGCCAGGAACGCGCCCGGCGCGGTCCGGCGCAGCCGCAGCAGGATGGCGGGGGCGACGAACCTCGCATCCTCGGGAATGGGCAGCGCGCGCCACACCGCAGCACCGGCGCGCAGCGCCAGCACGGCCGCGGCGATGGCCACCAGCCAGGCGGCGGTGCCTCCGCTCCAGGGGCCGAAGACCGCGATCGCGGCCGTGGCTACGGACGCCGCCAGCACGGCGGTCGCCATGCCCTGCTGGACCAGGTCCAGCGCCACCCGGCCGACGATGACGGCCACCACCGCCACCGCCACCGCCCCGAAGCGGTATTCGAGACCAAGCATGCCGCCGGCGACGTCGACCGTCTCGAATCCGATCATCGGCACCGCGAGGACCAGGGCGACGAAGCCGGCGAGCAGGGCGTCACGCAGGACGGCCGCCCAGGGAAACGGGGGTGCCGCTGCCGGCTCGGCCGCCGTCACGGGCGTCAGACCTTCTCGACCTCCGGCCGGCCCAGCAGACCGGTCGGGCGGAAGATGAGCACCAGGACCAGGATCGCGAAGGCGGCCACGTCCTTGTATTCGACGCTGAAATAGCCCGACCACAGGGCCTCGATGAGGCCGATCAGGATGCCGCCCAGCATCGCGCCCGGCAGCGAGCCGATGCCGCCCAGGACCGCAGCCGTGAAGGCCTTCAGCCCGGCCAGGAAGCCGATGAAGAAATCAACGACACCGTAATAGAGCGCGAACATGAGCCCGGCGACCGCCGCCAGCGCCGCCCCGATGACGAAGGTCAGCGAGATGGTGCGGTCGACATCGATACCGAGCAGGGCGGCCATGCCGCGATCCTGCTCGCAGGCGCGCTGGGCGCGGCCGAGCGCGGTGCGGGTGATGAGCAGCGTGAAGGCCACCATCAGCCCGACCGTCACCGCGATGATGATCATCTGGGTGTAGTTCAACTGCACCGCGAAGCCGTTCCCCTCCGTCAGGATTACCCCGCCCGAGATGAGCGGCGGCAGCGGCTTGATCCGCGCGCCCTGGAGCAGCTGGACGTAGTTCTGGAGGAAGATCGACATGCCGATGGCCGAGATCAGCGGCGCCAGCCGGAACGACCCGCGCAGCGGCCGGTAGGCGATGCGCTCCACCGCCCAGCCATAGGCCGCGGTGAAGATCATGGTCAGCACGAGGACCATCAGGATGGCCAGCGGGATCGACCCGACGCCGGCGATCCAGACCAGCGCGAAGGAGATGATGGCGATGAAGGCACCGATCATGAAGACATCGCCATGGGCGAAGTTGATCATGCCGATGATGCCGTAGACCATCGTGTAGCCGATCGCGATCAGGCCATAGATCGCACCCAGCGTCAGCCCGTTGATGACCTGCTGAAGGAAATACTCCATGCCCCCTGCATCGGGAGGAAACGGTTGTTCGTCACCGCCCCCCTTCCCGACTTCACGCTAGCGCGCCGACCCGGCCGCGACAAGCTGCCTCACAGCTTCAGTGTGACGAGGTGGGCGGGCTTCCAGACGGCGGCGGGGGACTATATAAGGGCGGCAATCTTAAAGTCTCCCGGAGCCTTCGCCATGACCCCTCCACCGGATGCAGCCGCGCCCGCGCGCACCGCAGCCAAGCCCGTCTTCCAGTGGGACGACCCGTTCCTGCTCGAGGACCAGCTGACCGAAGAGGAGCGGATGATCCGGGACAGCGCCCGGGCCTATGCCCAGGACAAGCTGATGTCCCGGGTGCTGGAGGGCAACCGCAAGGAGATCTTCCACCGCGAGATCATGAACGAGCTGGGCGCGCTCGGCCTGCTCGGCTCGACCATCGACGGCTATGGCTGCGCCGGCACCAACTATGTCAGCTACGGCCTGATCGCGCGCGAGGTCGAACGCGTCGACAGCGGCTATCGCTCGGCCATGAGCGTGCAGTCGAGCCTGGTCATGCACCCGATCCACGCCTATGGCACCGAGGCGCAGCGCCAGAAATACCTGCCCAGGCTCGCCACCGGCGAATGGGTCGGCTGCTTCGGCCTGACCGAGCCCGACCACGGCTCCGACCCCGGCAGCATGGTGACCCGCGCGAAGAAGGTGGCCGACGGCTACCTCATGAAGGGCGCCAAGATGTGGATTTCCAACTCGCCGATCGCCGACGTCTTCGTGGTCTGGGCCAAGACCGACGACGGGGTGATCCGCGGCTTCGTCCTGGAAAAGGGCATGAAGGGCCTGTCGGCGCCGAAGATCGAGGGCAAGTTCAGCCTGCGCGCCTCGGTCACCGGCGAGATCGTCATGGACGACGTCTTCGTGCCGGAAGAGAACCTGCTGCCCAACGTCAAAGGCCTGGCCGGCCCCTTCGGCTGCCTCAACAATGCCCGCTTCGGCATCGCCTGGGGGGCCTTGGGCGCGGCCGAGTTCTGCTGGCATGCCGCCCGGCAATACACGCTCGACCGCAAGCAGTTCGGCCGGCCGCTCGCCGCCAACCAGCTCATCCAGAAGAAGCTGGCCGACATGCAGACCGAGATCACGCTCGGCCTGCAGTCCTGCCTGCGCGTCGGCCGCCTCAAGGACGAGGGCAAGGCGACGCCCGAGATGATCTCGCTGATCAAGCGCAACTCGTGCGGCAAGTCCCTCGACATCGCCCGCACCGCCCGCGACATGCATGGCGGCAACGGCATCGTCGACGAGTTCCACGTCATCCGCCACGTCATGAACCTGGAGACGGTGAACACCTACGAGGGCACCCACGACGTCCATGCCCTGATCCTCGGCCGCGCCCAGACCGGCATCGCCGCCTTCGCGAACTGATCTGCGGGCGCGGTTGGGGTCGGCCTTCACCGCGCCTGGACGAGCTCATGGTTCGTCAGGCTCACCATGAGGGCCGGAGCGGTGGCTTCTCCTCA
>CAZQOA010000104.1:0-17884 GCA_964594715.1 uncultured Rhizobiaceae bacterium
GCGTTCATCGCCCCCCTTTTTCTTGCGCGCGCCGTCGATGTCTACGACGGCCGGAGAGATGTCATGGCTTGCCCGGGTTCAGCGTTTCATCCACGGCGGATTGCCGGGCGCCGTGGCAACCCATCCGCGCGAACCGGCCGGCGCATAAGAAAAGGCCCACCCCGCGAACGGGATGGGCCTCGGTATCCGATATGAACGAGGGGCGTCAGCGCGAATAGAACTCGACCACCTGGTTCGGTTCCATCTGCACCGGATAGGGCACATCCGCCAACTTCGGCGCGCGGATGAAGGTGCCGGTCATCTTGCCATGGTCGACCGAGATGTAGTCCGGCACGTCGCGTTCGGCCAGCGCCACCGCCTCGAGGACGAGGATCATCTGGCGGGACTTCTCCTTCACCGCCACCACGTCGCCATCCTTCACCATGTAGGACGGAATGTTGACGCGCTTGCCGTTCACCGTCACATGGCCGTGGCTGACGAACTGGCGGGACGCGAACACCGTCGGCACATACTTCATGCGGTAGACGACGGCGTCGAGGCGGCGCTCCAGCAGCTCGATCAGATTCTCGCCCGTGTCGCCGCGGCGGCGGACCGCCTCTTCATAGATGCGGCGGAACTGACGCTCGCCGACATTGCCGTAATAGCCCTTCAGGCGCTGCTTCGCCATGAGCTGGGTCCCGTAGTCGGACGGCTTCTTGCGCCGCTGCCCGTGCTGTCCCGGCCCGTATTCGCGCTTGTTGACGGGGCTCTTCGCCCGGCCCCAGAGGTTCACCCCCAGGCGGCGGTCGATCTTGTGCTTAGATTCGGCGCGCTTGGTCATGCGCTGTCCCTTCCGTTCTTTGTCCCGGTAGTCCGATGGAACAGCCGCCTTCGGCCGCCACCAGCGGGGTTCGTCACCCACGTTCCCGGGAATTGAGGCGCGCAACATAGCGGGAACGCCGCCAGCGTCAAGAAAAAGGCGGTGTTCACCCTTGCGGCGGATCGCCCGGTGTCCGCCCGGCCGGGCGGATACGCGGCCGGCGGGGCGCCGGTGGCGCCTGGCGGAGCGCGAACACCACCCCGTGCAGGGTGCGGATCTCCTGCTCGGTCAGGTGGGCACGCTCGAAGGCGTTGCGGATGCTGCGGATCATGTGCGGGCGCATGTCCGGCGCCTGGAAGAAGCCGCCCTCCTCCAGCCCCGCTTCGAGGCGGAGGAAGAAGTTCAGGAGCTCGTCGTGGGTCGCCAGCCGGGTGCCGGGCAGCGGCACGTCCTCGGCCGGGGTAGCGTCGCCCGACTGGAACCATTCGTGGCAGACCAGCAGCACCGCCTGGGCCAGGTTGAGGGACGAGAAGCCGGGGTTGAGCGGCACCGACAGGATGGTGTCGGCCAGGGCGATATGGTCGTTGACGAGGCCCGTGCGCTCCGGCCCGAACACCAGCGCCACGCGCTCGCCGGCCGCGGCCGCCTGCCGCAGCTCCATGGCGGCATGGCGCGGGGTCACCACCCGCTTCACCATCTCGCGCGGGCGCGCCGACGTGGCATAGACCCGCCGGCAATCGGCGATCGCCTCCTCCAGGGTGGGGAATACCTCGGCCGCCTCCAGCACCCGGTCGGCCCCGGAGGCCGCGGCCACCGCGCGCTCCGACAGGCGGCTTTCGCGCGGCGCCACCAGGCGCAGGCGCATCAGGCCGCAATTCAGCATGGCGCGGGCGGCGGTGCCGATATTCTCGGCCAGCTGCGGCTGCACCAGGACGACGACCGGCCCCGGTTCGACACCGCCATCGGCAGCCGGATCGCCCGCCGCCGCCACGGCCCTGGCGAGGCTGCGGTCGGTGCCCGACATCAGGCCCGGCCGGTGGTGCCGGCGCCCGCGCGCATCAGGCAGTAGGTGATGGCGTCGTGCAGTGCGTTGTAGGAGGCGTCGATGACGTTGGTCGACACGCCGACCGTGGCCCAGCGCTCGGTCGCCGGGTGGTCGCTCTCGATCATGACGCGGGTCACCGCCTTGGTCGCGTCCTCCGGCGTCAGGATGCGGACCTTGTAGTCGACCAGCCGCATCTCCTCCAGCGCCGGATAGGCCGGCACCAGCACCTTGCGCAATGCGCTGTCGAGCGCGTTCACCGGGCCGTTGCCTTCGGACACGGTCATGTGCCGCTGGCCGTCCACCGTCACCTTGATCGTCGCCTCCGACAGGGTCACCAGGTCGCCGCGCGCGCTCCAGCGCCGCTCGTCGATGACGCGGAAGCCGTCGAGGCGGAAGAACTCCGGCACCGTGCCCAGCGCGCGCCGGGCCAGCAGCTCGAAGCTCGCCTCCGCCCCGTCATAGGCATAGCCGTCGAATTCCCGCCGCTTCACCACGTCGACCAGGTTGCCGATCTTGGGGTCGTCGGCATCGATCTCGATGCCGACATCGCGCAACCGCGCCAGCACGTTGGAGCGGCCGGCCTGGTCGGAGACGATGATGTGCCGCCGGTTGCCGACCAGCGACGGCTCGATATGCTCGTAGGTGCGCGGGTCCTTCTCCACGGCCGAGACATGGAGGCCGCCCTTGTGGGCGAAGGCGCTGTCGCCGACATAGGCGGCGTGCCGGTTCGGCGCCCGGTTGAGGCGCTCATCGAGCAGCCGCGACAGCGCCGTCAGCCGCTTCAGCCCGTCGCGGTCGACCCCGGTCTCGAAGCCCATCTTCAGGACCAGCGAGGGGATCAGCGAGATCAGGTTGGCGTTGCCGCAGCGCTCGCCGAGGCCGTTCAGCGTGCCCTGCACCTGGCGCGCACCGGCGCGGACGGCGGCCAGCGAGTTGGCGACCGCGTTCTCGGTGTCGTTGTGGCAATGGATGCCGATGCGCCCGCCCGGGATGCGCCGCGTCACGTCGCGGACGATCGCCTCGATCTCGTGCGGCAGGGTCCCGCCATTGGTGTCGCACAGCACCATCCACCGCGCCCCCGCCCGGTCGGCCGCATCCAGGCACGCCAGGGCATAGTCGGGGTTGGCCTTGTAGCCGTCAAAGAAATGCTCGGCGTCGTACATCGCCTCGCTCTTCCTGGCCGCGGCATGGCGCACGCTGTCGGCGATGAGCTGCAGGTTCTCGTCGAGCGGAATGCCAAGCGCCACCTCGACCTGGAAGTCCCAGGCCTTGCCGACCAGGCAGGCGGCGTCCGAGCGCCCGCCCAGCACGGCGGCCAGCCCGGGGTCGTTCTCGACGCTGCGGCCCGGCCGGCGGGTCATGCCGAAGGCGACCAGCTTGGCCCGGGCGAAGGCCGGCGGGTCGGCGAAGAAGCGCTCGTCAGTCGGGTTGGCGCCCGGCCAGCCGCCCTCGACATAGTCGATGCCGGCGGCGTCGAGCGCGCGCGCGATGGCGACCTTGTCGGCGACCCCGAAATCGACGCCCTGGGTCTGCGCCCCGTCGCGCAGCGTGGTGTCGAAGATATGGACGCGCTCGGCCATGGCCCTCACCCCGCCCGGCGCCAGAGCGTGCCCTGGGCGCTGTCCTCGAGCACGATGCCCTGGTCGGTCAGCAGCTTGCGGATGCGATCGGCCTCGGCGAAGTCGCGCGCCTTGCGCGCCGCCACCCGGGCCGCGACCAGCGCATCGATCTCGGCGTCACCGTCGCCCTTCAGCCAAGCGTCGGGCGCCTGCTGCAGGAGGCCCAGCATCGCGCCCATGGCGACGAGGTCCGCCGGCGCCCCTGCCCGCCCCTCGTTCACCAGCCCCAACTGGCGCTTCATGTGCAGGTCGATCGCCGCCGGCGTGTTGAGGTCGTCGCACAGGGTCGCCACGAACTCTGCATCGGCCCGGCCCTCGCCGTCCGCCGGCGCCCGGCGCAGCGCGCCATAGAACCGGTCGAGGTCGGCCTTGGCCTCGGCGATGCGCTCGTCGGTCAGGTCGAGCGGCTGGCGGTAATGGGTCTTCAGCAGGGCAAGGCGGATCGCCTCGCCCGGGACGCCATCCTCCAGCAGTTGGCGCACCGTCCAGAAATTGCCGAGCGACTTCGACATCTTCTCGCCATTGACCATGACGAAGCCGTTATGGACCCAGTGGCGCGCGAAATGCGTCTCGGTGCGCAGGCCGCCATGGGCGCACACGCTCTGCGCGATCTCGTTCTCATGGTGCGGGAAGATCAGGTCGATGCCGCCGCCATGGATGTCGAAGGTCGGGCCCAGCGTCGCCGCGGACATGGCCGAGCATTCGATGTGCCAGCCCGGGCGTCCGCGGCCCCACGGGCTGTCCCAGCCCGGCACGTCGTCGGGCGACGGCTTCCACAGCACGAAATCGGCCGGGTCGCGCTTGTAGGGCGCCACGTCGACGCGCGCGCCGGCGATCATCTCGTCGCGGTTGCGGCGGGAAAGCTGGCCATAGCCCGGGAAGGACGGCACGCCGAACAGCACATGCCCGTCGGCGACATAGGCGTTGCCGCTGCGGATCAGCCGCTCGATGATCGCGACCATGCCGGCGATATGGTCGGTCGCCCGCGGCTCATGGGTCGGGCGGAGCGCGCCCAGCGCGTCCATGTCCGCATGGAAGACGGCCAGCGTGCGGTCGGTCAGCTGGCGGATGGTCTCGCCGTTGGCCTTGGCCGCCGTGTTGATCTTGTCGTCGATGTCGGTGACGTTGCGGACATAGACGACCTTGTCCTCGCCATGGAGATGGCGAAGCAGCCGGAACAGCACATCGAACACCACCACCGGCCGGGCATTGCCGACATGCGCCAGGTCATAGACGGTCGGCCCGCACAGATACACCCCGACCCGGTTCGGATCCTGCGGGATGATCGGCTCGATCTGCCTGGTCAGCGTATCGTGGAGGCGTAGGGTCACGGGCGACTGGTATCCTGTCGGTCGAACGGGTGGCGCGGAATGGTGCCGCGGCTACGCCGTTTCCCCGGCCAGGCGCCTCAGCACCCGCTCGCGGCCGAGGAGCGGTAGCAGATTGCGCATCTCGGGTCCATGGTCGCGGGCGGTCAGCGCCCGGCGCAGCGGCTGGAACAGCGCCTTGCCCTTGCGGCCGGTGGCGGCGATGACGGCCTGGGTCCAGGCGCGCCATGTCTCGCCGTCCCACGGTTCCGGCGGCAGTACCGCCGCCGCCGCCGCCGCGAAAGCCGGATCGTCGATCACCGGTGCCAGCGGCCCCCGGCAGACCTGCCACCAGTCCAGTGCGTCCGCCAGCTTCCCGAGATTGGGCCGCACCGTTTCCCAGAAATCGGGCCCGCAGCCCGCCATCCCCATCGCCGTCAGGCGCGACTCCACCGCGGAGAACGGCAGCAGGTGCAGCACCTTGGCGTTCATCTGCCACAGCTCGGCCACGTCGAAATGCGGCGGCGAGCGACCGAAGCGGCCGAGGTCGAAGCCTTCGACCAGGGTCGGAAGTGCGGCCGCGGGCTCGATCGGGTCGGCGGTGCCGAGGCGGGCAAGCAGGCTGGCCACCGCCACCGCCTCCACCCCCTCGGCGCGCAGCGAGCGCAGCGACAGGCTGCCCTGGCGCTTCGACAGCTTCTCGCCCTGTGCCCCCGCCAGCAGCGGCAGGTGCGCGAAGGCCAGTCCCGCCGGATCGCCGCCCAGCGCGGCATGGATCTGCATATGAACCGGCGTGTTCGAGATATGGTCGTCGCCGCGGATGACGTGGCTGATGCCGAGCTCCAGGTCGTCCACCACCGAGGCGAAGGTGTAGATGGGCTGGCCGTCGGCGCGGAGGATGACCGGATCGCTGAGGCGGGCGCCCTCGAAGGCGAGGCGACCATGCACCAGGTCGTCCCAGGCCACGGTCCCGTCCTCCAGCCGGAAGCGCCAGTGCGGCTTGCGGCCATCGGCCTCCAGGGCCCGGCGCTGGCCGGCGGTCAGGCTCCGCCCGGCCCGGTCATAGACCGGCGGCTGGTGACGCGAGAGCTGGACCTTGCGCTTCAGGGCCAGTTCGTCGGGCGTCTCGTAGCAGGCATAGACCCGGCCCGCCGCCTCCAGCCGCGCGAAAGCGGCGGCATAGGCCGCGAGCCGGTCCGACTGACGCTGGAACCGGTCCCAGCCGAGCCCGAGCCAGGACAGGTCCTCCTCGATGCCGGCAGCGAACTGCGCTTCCGACCGTTCGAGGTCGGTGTCGTCGAGGCGCAGCAGGAAATTGCCGCCGTGGCGGCGGGCGAACAGCCAGTTGACCAGGGCGGCGCGGGCGTTGCCGACATGGAGGAAGCCGGTCGGGCTTGGGGCGAAGCGGACGGAGACGGTCACGGGTGTATTGGGCACGGGAGGTACTGGGCCTGCCGCCGGGTCAGCCGCGGAAGCCGTTGGTGATCGGATAGCGCCGGTCGCGGCCGAAGGCGCGCCGGGTGATCTTCACGCCCGGGGGAGCCTGGCGACGCTTGTATTCGGCGCGGTCCAGCATCTGCCACACGCGGCGCACGACGGCGGCGTCATGGCCCATTGCCACGATGTCGTCGATTTTCATCTCCTTCTCGATCAGGCATTCGAGGATGGCGTCGAGCACGGCATAGGGCGGCAGGGAATCCTGGTCGGTCTGGTTGGGCTTCAGCTCCGCGGTCGGCGCCTTGGTGATGATGCGCTCCGGGATGACCCGGCCGACCGGCCCGAGGGCCCCCGCCGGCAGCGCCTGGTTGCGCCAGTTCGACAAGGCATAGACGGTCAGCTTGTAGACGTCCTTCAGGATGGCGTAGCCGCCGCACATGTCGCCATAGAGGGTGGCGTAGCCGACCGACATCTCGGACTTGTTGCCGGTCGACAGCACCATGTGGCCGAGCTTGTTGGACAGCGCCATCAATGCCACGCCGCGGGCGCGGGACTGGATGTTCTCCTCGGTCGTGTCGGCACCGCGATCGCCGAACTCCGGCGCCAGCATCTCGGCGAAGGCCCGCATCGCCGGCTCGATCGACACCGTCGACAGCGCGATCCCCATCAGGTCGGCGCATTCGGCGGCGTCGTCCAGGCTGTCCTGCGAGGTGTAGGGCGACGGCATCATCACCGCCCGCACCCGGTCGGCGCCCAGCGCATCGACCGCGACCGCAGCCGCCAGCGCGCTGTCGATGCCGCCCGACAGGCCCAGCACGACGCCGGGGAAGCCGTTCTTGTTCACATAGTCGCGCAGGCCCAGCACCATCGCCAGGTAGATCGCGGCCGTGTCCTCCGGCGGCGCGGTCACCGGGCCCTCGACGCAGGTCCAGCCATGCCCGTCGGCGCGCCGCCACCGGGTGATGCCCAGGTCCTCCTCGAACGCCGGAAGCTGCGCCTTCAGCGCGCGGTCGGCATCGAGCACGAAGGATGCGCCGTCGAAGACCAGCTCGTCCTGCCCGCCGACCTGGTTGACGTAGAGCAGCGGCAGCCCGGTTTCCGTCACCCGCTCGACCGCCAGCCGGATGCGCTCGTCGACCTTGTCGCCCTCATAGGGTGAGCCGTTGGGCACGACCAGGATTTCCGCGCCCGATTCCTGCAGCGTCTCCGCCACGTCGGGGGTCCACATGTCCTCGCAGATCATCACGCCCAGGCGGACGCCGCGGAACATGATCGGCCCCGGCATGGCGCCGGCGGCGAACACCCGCTTCTCGTCGAACACGCCATAGTTGGGCAGATCGTATTTCAGGCGCACGGCCGCGACCCGGCCGCCATCGAGCAGCAGCGCGGCGTTGTAGAGGCGGCCGTCGACCCGCCAGGGCGCGCCCACCAGCATGGCCGGCCCGCCATCCGTGGTCTCGGCGGCCAGGGTCTCGATCGCGGCGCGCACCGCATCCTGGAACATCGGCTTCAGCACCAGGTCCTCGGGCGGGTAGCCGGACAGCGCCAGCTCCGGATAGACCACCAGGTCGGCCTCCGCCGCCGCCGCCCGGCCGCGCGCCTCGCGGATCTTCCGCGCATTGCCGTCGACGTCGCCGACGGTCGGGTTGATCTGGGCCAGCGCGATGGAGAGGCGATCGGACATGATATCTTCCGGGAGGTTCGCCGGAAGCTAGGTGTCGCGCCGCCCGCATGTCAATCGAGGCGGCAACGGGCAACCCGGATGCAGCGGCGCCGCCGCGACGCATAGCTGCCATGGCGATAACGCCTAGCTCCCATGGCCCACAATCCGCGACCGTGCATCGATGATGAATGCGACCGTGCGCGCGACAGCGGCCGGGCTGTGCGCGATCGTGGTCGGCATCGGCCTCGCACGCTTTGCCTATACCCCGCTGCTTCCAGCCCTGATCGAAGCCGGCTGGTTCGCGCCGTCGGCCGCCGCCTATCTGGGCGCAGCCAACCTGGCCGGCTACCTGGCGGGCGCGCTGGCCGCCCGCTGGATGGCCGACCGTACCTCGGCCACGACCACGTTGCGGGCGATGATGGTGGTGGCGACCCTGTCCTTCTTCGCCTGCGCCGTGCCCATCTCGTTCCTCTGGTACTTCGTCTGGCGGTTCCTTGCGGGTTTCGCCGGCGGCGGGCTGGTGGCCCTGGCCGCACCGACCATCCTGCCGCTGGTCGACCCGGCCCGGCGCGGCCTGGTCGGCGGGGTGATCTTCACCGGCATCGGCATCGGCATCGCCGGGTCCGGCACCATCGTGCCCCTGCTGCTGGACCAGGGGCCGGCCGCCGCCTGGTGCGCGCTGGGCGCGGTCGGGGCCGCGCTCACGCTGGCCTCCTGGTTCGCCTGGCCCAGGAAGGACGGCGTCCCGGTGCCCCCGGCCGCGGCCAGGACGGCGCCGGCCGCGATGAAGCCGCTGCTCGCCGCCTATGCGCTGAATGCGGTCGGCCTGGTGCCGCACATGGTCTTCCTGGTCGACTTCGTCGCCCGCGGCCTCGGCCAGGGGGTGGAGGCCGGGGCCGGCTACTGGGTGGTCTATGGCGTCGGCGCGCTGTTCGGGCCGATCCTGGCGGGATATGCTGGCGACCGCATCGGCTTTCGCACCACGCTGCGGCTCGCCTTCACCATCCAGGCGGTGCTGGTCGGCGTGCTGGCGCTGACGGCATGGCCCGGCGTCCTGTTCCTGTCGAGCCTGGTCGTCGGCGCCTTCACGGCGGGCGTCGTCCCCGTCGTGCTCGGCCGGACGCAGGAGATCCTGGTCGGCGACCGCGTCGCCCAGGGGGCGGCATGGAGCCTCGCCACCACCGCCTACGCCATGGGCCAGGCGGCGGCAGCCTATGGCTATTCCTACATCTTCTCGATCGGAGGCGATCATCGCGTGCTGTTCGCGATCGGCGGCGCCGCCTTCTTCCTGGCGCTGACGATCGACATCGTGGCCGGCCGCCGCCGGGCCCGCTGACGCGGCACCCGGCCATGGGTTACAAGGTGGCCATGGGCCCACCCGCCACCATCTGCCCCGCCACCATCAGACCGGGCACGGCCGCCGACGCCGCCACGCTGGTCGCCCTGACCCAGGCGCTGGCCGCCTATCACGGCGCGCCGGATGCCGCCACGCTGGCCGCCGCCGACATCCTGCGCGACGGCTTCGGCGAGCGGCCGATCATCTGGTTCTGGCTGGCGGAAGGCATGGCAGGCGAGCCGGTCGGCTATATCCAACTCTGCGAAGGCTATGCCGCGTGGCGCGGACAGCGGACCCTGATCGTCAGCAACCTGTACCTCGACGAGGCCACCCGCGGCACCGGCCTCGGCCGCCGGCTGATGCGTGAGGCCGCCCGCTTCGCCGCCGCCCGCGGCATCACCCGCATGGAGCTCCATGTCGGCGACTGGAACCCCGCGCGGCACTTCTACGAGGCGATCGGCTTCCAGGTGCGGGACGACCTGCGCTGCCGCATCGAGGACACCGCCCTGGCGCGGCTCGCGACCTGAACGGAGGCAATCCCATGATCGCCCATCGCCGTTTCGTCCTGGCCGAGCGCCCCACCATGCGGGCGCCACGGGCCACCGACTTCCGCCTGCAAGAGGGGGCGCTACCGGAACCGCAGGAGGGCGAGGTGCTGATGCGCACCGTCTTCCTGTCGCTCGACCCCTACATGCGCGGGCGCATCAGCCAGGCCAAGTCCTATGCCCGCGGCGTCGAGCCGGGCGAGACGATGGTGGGTGAAGCCGCGGGCGAGGTGATGGCATCCCGCGCACCCGGCTTCAAGCCGGGCGACCTCGTGCGCGGGCACCTCGGCTGGCAGACCCATGGCGTCCTGCCCGCGACCCAGCTCCGCCGGATCGATCCGGACGGCTTCCCCCTCTCCTATCACCTGGGCGTGCTGGGGATGCCGGGGCGCACCGCCTATTTCGCGCTGCTCGATATCGGCCGGCCGCAGCCGGGCGAGACCGTGCTGGTGTCGGCCGCGTCGGGGGCCGTGGGCCAGCTCGTCGGGCAGATCGCCCGGATCAAGGGCGCGCGCGCGGTCGGCATCGCCGGCGGGTCGGCCAAGGTCGATTATTGCCGCGCGATCGGCTTCGATGCCGCCTTCGACTACAAGGGCAAGGACGACGACGCCCTGGTGGCCGCGGTCGCCGCGACCTGCCCGGACGGGGTCGACGTCTATTTCGACAATGTCGGCGGCATCATCCATGACGCCGCCATGGCCAACCTGGCGCTGCGCGGCCGGGTGATCATCTGCGGTACCATTTCGGGGTACAATCGGCTGGAGCAGCAGGATACCGGGCGCCGGCACCTGCGCACGCTGCTGGTGAAGCGGGCCCGGATACAGGGTTTCCTGGTGAGCGACTATGTCGCACGGGAGGCGGAATTCCTGGCGGACATGCCGAAATGGCTGAAGGATGGCCGAATCAGCTATCGCGAAGACGTGGTCGAGGGGTTCGAGAAAACGCCCGAGGCATTCGCCGGGCTGCTGGAAGGGAAGAATTTCGGCAAGCTCGTCGTCCGCGTGGGAGAAGACCCGCGGGCGTGACCCGGCGAAATGCACGGAAGGGTCCGATCATCCGCCCCCATTCATTCCGGATGCCGTCGTCCCCATCTCTCGGCCTCTCGCCCTTGCGGGACCGAACCTGAAAACAGGGAAGCGCCAATTTGGAAAGCCTGATCGCCGACGTGGGCGGGTTCATTGCCGCCAACCAATTCTGGGCGGGACCGATCCTCGGCCTGATCGTCTTCGGCGAATCGCTGGCCGTCGTGGGTCTCCTGATCCCGGCGACGGCCTTGATGCTGATCACCGGCGGGCTGATCGGCGCCGGCACCCTGAACCTGGTGATGGTCCTGGCCTGGTCGGTCGGCGGCGCCATCCTGGGCGACGCCACGTCCTATGTCTTCGGCCGCTGGATGGGCCCCAGCGTCGTGCAGCGCTGGCCACTGCGCAAGCATCGCCACTCGGTCGCGCGCGCCCGCCTCTTCTTCCGCCGATTCGGCATGGCGTCGATCTTCTTCGGCCGCTTCCTCGGGCCCATCCGCTCGACCATTCCGCTGGTCGCCGGCACCATGCTGATGAGCCACCGCAAGTTCCAGGTCGCCAACATCTCCTCGGCCATCGTCTGGGTGCCGGCCATGCTGGCGCCGGGCTATGCCACCGCCCGCGGGCTGGGCAACCTCGATTCCATCCACGAGGGCGGCTGGATCGCGCTCGGCGCCGGCATCCTGGTCTGCACCGTCATCGCCACCTGGATCGGCTTCAAGTTCCTGAAAGGCACCCCCAGGCGGCGCGAGCGCAAGCCGGCATAGGCCCTATCGCGGATCGCCCGCGGTCAAGGTGCGCAGGAAGGCCACGAGGTCGCCCACCTCCCCCTCCGACAGGCGTAGCGGCCGCACGAGGCGCGAGCCGTCGGCATGGAGGCGTTCCTCGTTCACCTCCGAGTAGTGCCGCACGACCGCCTCCAGCGTCGCCAGCCGGCCGTCATGCATGTAGGGCGCGGTCCGCGCGACGTTGCGTAGCGACGGCACCTTGAACAGGCCGAAATCGCGATGCTGGGGCGCCACATGGCGGGTCGCCGCCGCGTGCGCTCCACGGCGCTCGTCGCTCCACGGCCCCAGGCGCGTGAAGGGGCTGGCGCGCAGCCGGTCGATGCCGGCGATGCGGCCCGGGTCGACCCTTCCCCGCTCCACGAAATAGCCGACGCCGACATCATCGAACTCGCCATTGGTGAAGGCGGGCCCGAGATGGCATACGCTGCAATTGCCGCGGCCGACGAAGAGGCGCAGGCCCCGAAGGGCGTCGGCCGGATAGGGTGCGGCGCGGCCGCCCGCCGCCAGCGCGTCGCGGAACCGGTCGAAGGGCGAGCGCCCGCTGGCCAGGGTTTCCTGGAAGGCCGCCAGCGCCTTGGCCGCGTCCACCGCCGCGGCCATGTCGTCGGCGGGGGCCGCCTGCCCCGTGGCGGCACGGTAGAGCTGCGCCATGCCGGGGTCGTCGCGCAGCAGGCCGGCCACCGCCGCGGGCGAACCGGCCATCTCGCGGCGATCGAGGATCGGCCGCAGGCTGGCCGCCCACAGGCTGTCGGCAGCACCGTCCCAGCCGAACCAGCGCCGGTCGCGCACGTCCTGCAGCGTCGGCGCATTGCGGTCGGCGGCCACCCGGCCGGCGCTGCGCGCCCGGCCGTCGCTCCAGGCAAGGTCCGGACGATGGCAGGTCGCGCAGGCGATGCCGGCATCGCCCGACACCCGCCGGTCGAAGAAGAGCGCGCGGCCCAGTACGGCCGCATCCGGGTCTCCCGACAGCCGGTTGCTCGGGTCCGGCCGCCACGGCATCGGCCACGGCCCGTGGCGCAGGACCCGCGCGATCTCCACGCCCGTCAGGTCGGTGGCGGCAGCGGGGGCCAGGCAGGCAAAGGCAATCAGAACCGGCGCAAGGAGCCGGCCCAGCCGCCCCCTCACTCGACCGCCTCCTCCGCCGTCAGGCGCTCGGTGCGCGCCGTTCCCGGACGGCCCACGCCAAGGTCGAAGGTGATCTCCCACCGGCCGGGCATATGGAACATCAACCCGTCGACCCGCCAGTTCCCCTCGCCATCGCCGGTCAGCACGGTGGCGTAGTTCATGGCGTGGCCGTGCTCGGGCATCCAGGCATCGACCCGCACCAGGGCCGGCGCCGGCGCGCGACCCCGGCTGCACACCGCCACCTTCAGCGAGAACAGTTGCGCCGGCGCGATCTCCGCCGGCTCCGGCTGGTAGGCCAGGGTGTAGCCCGGCCGCTCGATGCGGCGGACGCCGGCCGCACCCAGCTCCGCCCCGCATTCCGCCGCGGCGGCGGCCGGAAAGGCGCCGAACAGCGCGTCCGCATTGCGCCATGCGATCCGCTCCGCCAGCGGCAAGGGCAGCTCCGCCAGCCAGGTGCGCGACCAGGTGGCGTGGCGGCCGACATAGTGCCAGCGCTCCGGCGCGAAGGTGTCCGTCCCCAGCATGAAGCGGTCGGGAAACGCCTCCAGCAGCGAACGCCACTCGGGATCGAGCCGACCGCCCGGCGCATGGTCGCTGCGGAAGGCGAGGTCGGCCCACAGGTTGGCATGGCGGCCCAGCGCGGCGCGGACATCGGCCGGGCCGGCGAAGCCCGCATGGGCCCACAGGACGCGCGCGTCCGGGTCCTGGCGGAACAGCCGGTCGACCGCATCGGCGTCGGAATGGGCATGCAGGAACAGCCGATGCTGCCGCGCCAGCTCGACCGCGCGGCGGACCACCGGCAGGTCGGCATCGGCGCCATAGACGTGGAATTCACCGATCCCGACATAGCGGAAGCGGCCGAGCCGGCCCTCCAGGTGGGGGATGATGCTCTCGTCCCGCACCCAGCTCGATATCTCGCCGCGGCTGCGATAGGGCCGCAATTCCGGAACGATCAGGTCCGGGGCCTCGGCATGGAGCTTCTGGGTCCCGTCATCGCCGGAGCTCGACACCAGGGCCCGCATCACCCCGGCTTCGCGCAGCAGGCGCACCGCCTCGGCCGGCGGCAGCATCTCCCAGGCATCCGCGCTGTAGTGGATATGCGCGTCGATGATGGGCAGCTCCGCCGCCGGGGCGGGCGCGGCCGCGAGCAAGGCCATCCCCAGGAACCATCCCGGCCATGTCGTGGATCGTCGCACCGGACCACCCCCTCCCCGGCCGGACACGGGCCGTCAGCGATCGAGATAGCGCAGCAGGAACTCGCGGCCCACCTTCACGCTGGGCTTGCCGTCATAGGCGACGATGTCGGCGGTGGCATAGGTCTCGGTCCAGGTTTCCGGCAGGAACGAGCCGGTGCCGATCATGTCGACCGGCGCCTCGGCGATGGCCATCGCCTTGCACTTGGCCGGCGTGAAGCCGGAGCTGGCGACGATCTTCACGGCATGGAATCCGGCCTGGTCGAGCCGCTCGCGCAGGTGCCAGATGGCCGCCGCCGACACGCCCGTGCCGACCAGGTGGCGCAGCTCGGTCTCGGTCCGATAGCCGCGGATCGCGCGCTGCACATGCCGGTCCAGCACCGCGTAGGAGCTGTTGAGGTCGAGATCCTCGACATAGCGGCCGCCATGGGTATCGAGCCGGAACGCCAGCCGACCCGAGGCCGCGATTTCCGGGAAGCGCCGGCAGACGGTCAGTGAATCGGTCACTTCCTGCCCGAAATAATCGACCAGGACCGTCATCGGCTCGTCCGGGAAGGACTGGTGGTACATCTCGGCCGCCCGCACGGTCGACCCGGCATAGCCGATCAGCGCGTGCGGCATGGTGCCGATGCCACGCTCATTGCCGAAATGATGGGCGGTGGCGTCGGTCGCGTTGCCGATGAAGCCGCGGGCGCCGACCTCGCGCTTGGCCGCGGCCGACCCGACGCTGGCGGCATAGGCCATCATGTCCGCCATCTCCTGCCCGGCGCAGTGCCGCGCATCCATGGCCAGGAACGACACGTTCGGCAGGTCGACGCACATCTGGTAGGCGTTGTAGGCGGCGACGCAGGGTGGCCCCAGCTTCTGGAGATAGATCGTCTCCAGGTCGACCAGGTGGTAGAGCGGGCCGGACAGCATCATCAGCGGCTCGCCGGCGCCGACCCACTGCCCCTCGGGGTGCGTCAGGCGGATCTCGAACTCGACCCCGCGGGCCTTCGCCACCGCCTCCAGCCATGCCACCGCCAGCTTCGGGGTGCAGATGACGGGCCGCCGCATGAACACGGCATAGGTGACCCGGGTGTCGCCGAAGCGGCCCACCGCCTCCTTGGTCTTGAGGAAATACTTGTCGGCCAGCCGCGCGACCTGGTCGGCGGATGGCGATGGGGCGGCGCCCGAAGGCGCCGCGGCCACCCCGTCAGCGGGCATGTTGCCGGCTTCTTCCTTGGCTCAAGGGCGGGTCAGGCGCCGGCCGCCGCGGCCCGGTGCGACAGGCCGAGCCGCTCCGACTTCAGCTGCTCGGCGATCAGGAACGCCAGCTCCAGCGCCTGGCTGGCGTTCAGGCGGGGATCGCAATGGGTGTGGTAGCGATCCGACAGGTCGGTGTCGCTGATCGCCTGTGCCCCGCCGGTGCATTCCGTCACGTCCTGGCCGGTCATCTCGAAATGCACGCCGCCCGCGTGGGTTCCTTCCGCCTGATGGGCGGCGAAGAAGGTCCGCACCTCGGTCAGGATGCGGTCGAACGGCCGCGTCTTGTAGCCCGACGGCGACTTCACGGTGTTGCCGTGCATCGGATCGCAGCTCCACACCACCTTGCGGCCCTCGCGCTTCACGGCGCGCAGGATCGGCGGCAGCTTCTGGGCGACCTTGTCATGGCCCATGCGGACGATGAGGGTCAGGCGTCCCGCCTCGTTCTCGGGATTGAGGATGTCGCAGAGCCGGATCAGCTCGTCGGTGTCCATGGACGGGCCGACCTTCATGCCGATCGGGTTCTTCACGCCACGCAGGAACTCGACATGGGCGCCGTCCGGCTGGCGGGTGCGGTCGCCGATCCACACCAGGTGGGCCGACACGTCGTACCAGTCGCCGGTGGTGGAATCGATCCGCGTCAGGGCCTGCTCGTAGGGCAGCAGCAGGGCCTCGTGCGAGGTGAAGAAGTCCGTCTCGCGGATCTGCGGCGTCGTCTCCGAGGTCAGGCCGCAGGCGGCCATGAAGTCCAGGGTCTCGGTCAGGCGGTTGGCCAGCTCGCGGTAGCGCTCGCCGAGTGGGCTGCGATCGACGAAGCCGAGGTTCCAGCGATGCACCTGGTGCAGGTCGGCATAGCCGCCCTGGGCAAACGCGCGCAGCAGGTTCAGGGTCGCCGCCGACTGGCTGTAGGCGCGCACCATGCGCTCCGGGTCGGGCCGGCGCGCCTCCTCGGTGAACTCGATGCCGTTCACGTTGTCGCCGCGATAGCTGGGCAGGGTGACGCCACCGATCTCCTCGGTGTCGGCCGAGCGCGGCTTGGCGAACTGGCCGGCCATGCGGCCCACCTTCACCACCGGGCAGGCGGCGCCATAGGTCAGCACGACGGCCATCTGCAGCAGCACGCGGAAGGTGTCGCGGATATTGTTGGGGTGGAACTCCGCGAAGCTTTCCGCGCAGTCGCCCCCCTGGAGGAGGAACGCCTTGCCCTCGGCGACGTTGCCCAGCGCCTTCTTCAGGCGCCGCGCCTCGCCGGCAAACACCAGCGGCGGATAGTTCCGCAGCGTGCCCTCGGCGCGGGCCAGGGCCTCGGCGTCGGGGTAGTGGGGCATCTGCTTCGCGGGCTTCGAGCGCCAGCCGTCGGGCGTCCATTTCTGCGGCATGTTCGTTCCTTTGACACCACCCCGGCCCTTGATCGTCCGGTGCGGCCCTTCGTCCAAGTATCGCGAAACCTATTCTCTTAGCGCGCGCCGAGGGACGGCGCCAGCCTGTCAATATATGGGTAGTCTGGTGCCGCGACCGGCAAGGTTACCGTGTGAGGGAGGGACCAGGATGGATCACCAACGCTTCCGCTTTCCCGGATCGGGCGGCGTCGAGCTGTCCGGGCGCCTCGACCTGCCGGGCGGGCCGCCGCGCGCCTATGCCCTCTTCGCCCATTGCTTCACCTGCACCAAGGACAGTCTGGCGGCGGCCCGCATATCGGGCGCCCTGGCCGAGCGCGGCTATGGCGTGCTGCGCTTCGACTTCACCGGGCTCGGCGGCAGCGACGGGGATTTCGCCAATTCCAACTTCGCGGGCAACATCGAGGACCTGGTGGCCGCCGCCGATCATTTGCGCCGCGCGTACCAGGCGCCGGCCCTGCTGGTCGGCCACAGCCTGGGCGGCACCGCCATGCTGGCCGCCGCCCACCGCATCCCCGAGGCGCGCGCGGTCGCCACCATCGGCGCCCCGCTCGACCCCGGCCACGTCGTCCGTCATATCGCCGTGCCGGACCGGTTCGACGCCGACGGCACCGCCGCGGTGGAGATCGGCGGGCGCCCCTTCCGGCTGGCCCGCAGCTTCTTCGACGACCTGGCCCGCCACGACCTGGCGGCACGCGTCGCCGAGCTGCGCCGGGCCCTGCTGGTCTGCCACTCGCCGCTGGACGCCACCGTCGGGATCAAGGAGGCGACCCGCATCTTCGTCGCGGCCCGCCATCCCAAGAGCTTCATCGGCGTCGACGGGGCGGACCACCTCCTTTCCCGGCGGGAGGACGGGCTCTTCGTCGGCCGCGTGCTCGGCGAATGGGCGGAACGCTATGTCGGCGGCGAGGCAGCACCCGCCGCACTGCCAGCAGAAGGCGTCGTCATCGTCGCCGAACGCGGCACCGGCAGGTACGCCCAGACCATCACCGCCGGGCATCACCTGCTGCATGCCGACGAGCCGACCGCGGTCGGCGGCGACGATACCGGCCCCTCGCCCTACGACCTGCTGCTGTCGTCGCTCGGCGCCTGCACCGCCATGACGCTGCGCATGTATGCCGAGCGCAAGGGACTGGCGCTCGGCCGCATCGAGGTCCGCCTGCGCCATTCCCGGGTCCACGCCAGGGATTGCGCCGAGTGCGAGAACCGCGAGGGCATGATCGACCGGATCGAGCGGGTGATCGCGATCGAAGGCGCGGTGGACGAGCCGATGCGCGCCAAGCTCCTGGAGATCGCCGACAAGTGCCCCGTCCACCGCACCCTGGAGGCGCGCCCGCTGGTGGTGACGCGGGTGGAGGGATGA
>CAZQOA010000105.1:0-17546 GCA_964594715.1 uncultured Rhizobiaceae bacterium
ATCGACCCCGGCCGGGTGCGTTGCCCGGCCGGGCCCGGTCCGCGCCATCTGCGAGACGAACGAACCCGGCGGGAGGACCTCATGGCGGCGAAGGCTCTACTCGTGCTCTCCCTCTTCTCCGCCGCCGGCGACCCCAGCTTCCCGCCGACGGTCACCGAGCAGCCGACGATGGCCGCCTGCCAGGCCATGGCCAAGACCGCCGTCGAGGCGCTGGCCGCCATCCATGCCGAAAAGGTGATGCCGACGCCACTGAAGAGCGGCAGCTTCGCCGCCGTCGAGGAACGCGGCGTCTGGGTCGTGCGCTACGACCGCCAGCAGCGTGCCGACCCCGAGAAGGGCGAGCCCGTGATCTCCCGGATGATCCGCGCAGCGTGCCGCCCGATCGGCGATTGAGCGAGGCTGGTCGCTGGACCAGCCATCGGTGGAGCTCGGGCAAGCTCATGGTTCGTCAGGCTCACCACGAGGGCCGGAGGAAGGGCCAAGGCACCGGCTTCTCCTCGTGGTGAGCTTCCTCATCCCGAGCGCTTGTCGAGGGACGAACCACGACATCTCTCCGGCAGCTACCGGCCGATCAGGCCTCGATGCGGTCGACCAGGGCTCCGGCCGGGTCGAAGCAGGCGGCGACGACCATGCCGCCCTGCCCGGCGCCGCCGTCGAGGATGGCGGCGTGGCTGCGAATGCGCACACCGCGGCCACGGCGGTCATAGCCGGCCACCACCCGCTTGCAGCCGGCGAAGGATTCGTCGAGCGAATCGATGCCGGCGCCGGTGCCCCACCACAGCACGTCGCCCTGGGCCGCCAGCGGCCGCTCCGGCGCGACGTCGGCACTGACGAAGAGCAGGTTGCCGTCGTCGGTGACGGCGGCGTGCTGGAGGCTGCTGGCGAGCGAGGTATGGCCCTCGGCCGCGCTGATCTGCGCCCGGAGCTGGGCCGTCCAGCGCATCAGCGAGCGCACGCCGTCGCGGGCGGCCGCCATGCCCTGCTCGTCGCTGCTGCCATAGGCTTCGATGGTGGCGCCGACACCCTGGCGCAGCATCCAGGGCAGCACCTCGCGCGGGTTGAGCGCGAACTGGATCTGCAGCAGCTTCTGCCACATCTCCTCCTGCGCGCCGCGCAGATGCACGACGTCGCCGGCGAAGAAGTCGGGCCGGGCGATGACCTCGCGCCGGAAGCGGATGAGCTCGTCGACCGCGCGGCGCACGTCGGGCCCGCGGCCGAGATGGTTGCCGAGATAGACGATCCGGTCGCCGGCGGCCAGCCGGTCCCAGAGCGCGTCGTGGACGCGCGCGAGGCGCCCGGCTTCGCCGTGGACGGCGCCGACCGCCCAGACGCGCCGGCTCGCCTTCAGTGTCGCGATGCTCGATCTCTCGGGCATGGAACCCCCGCCTCCACCACCGTCACCCGCCATCCTCCGCCGCCCGGCGCCGGCGTCGGATGGCCGGCCTTTCGGTCAGGCGGCCCGCATCAGGCAGCGGCCTGGAGCATCTTCTCCAGGCGCTGGGTCGCGGTTTCCTCGTCGATCCGTTCCACGGCGGCGAGTTCGCGCGCCAGCCGGTCCAGGGCGGCCTGATAAATCTGCCGTTCGCTGTAGGACTGGTCCGGTTGCCCGGCGTTGCGATGCAGGTCGCGCACCACCTCGGCAATCGACGCCGGGTCGCCGGAGTTGATCTTGGCCTCGTACTCCTGGGCGCGCCGGCTCCACATGGTCCGCTTGACGCGCGAGCGGCCGCGCAGCTTCGCCAGGGCGGCGTCCATCTCCTTGCGGGTGCTGAGACGGCGCAGGCCGGCGGCGCGGACCTTGCCGACCGGCACCCGCAGCGTCATCCGGTCCTTCTCGAACTGGACCACGAAGACCTTGAGGATGTGCCCGGCGATCTCCTGCGTCTCGATCGCGGTGATCTTGCCGACGCCGTGCGTCGGATAGACGACATGGTCCTCGACCTCGAAACCGGGACCCTCGACCGACCCTTCCACCACCTTCAGCGGCATCGGCTTCGGCACCGGCTTCAGCAGGGGCGGCTGGAGCGGCGCCTTGGGCGGCGGGGCCGTGTTCTCGACCACCTTCAGCGTCGGCGGTGACGACACCAGGGGCCGCGGGGCCGGGCTGGTGGCCTGGCGCGGAGCCGCGGAAGCGACCGCCCTGGCGCTGGCGGTCGTTGCCTTCGCAGCGGCAGGAGCCGCCTTGGCGCCGGCAGCGCTCGCCTTCGCGGCGGCAGGGGCCGCCTTGGCGGCGGGAGCGGGCTTCGCGGGGGAAACGGGCTTCGCTGCGGATGCACTTTTAGCCACGGGTGCTGCGGCCACGGATACGGGCGTGGCCTCCGTCGGTACCTTTGATTTCGCCATCGACTTTGGTTGCGTCACTTTCTTCGCCTGCGGCGCCGCGGGAGTGGCGGGCTTCGCCTTCGCGGCTGCCGTCTTGGTCGGAGGAACGCCGGCCTTCGCGCTGGCCGGCTTGCTGATGGCGGGCCTGCCGCCGGAAATCGTGCTAGTGGAAACCTTGCCGACCCCAACCTTGCCGGCCGAGCCCTTGCCGGTCGCGACCTTGGCCGACTTGACGGCGGGCTTCGGCACCGGGGCCTTGGGCGGGGTCGCCTTCGTCTTGGCCGGCGGCGCCTTCGACTTGGTCCCGCCCGACTTCACGGCAGGGGACTTCGCGACAGGCGGCTTGGCGCTGGAAGGGACGATCGCCCGGGCCGTGGCTACGGGCGCGGCCGCAGTGGCCTTTGCCTGCGGCTTCGCTGCCGGTGGCTTCACACCCGGCGCCTTCACTGCGGGTCGGGCGGGGCTGGTGGCCGAGGCGGGCTTGATCGGCGTTCTCGCCGTCACCACCGGGTTTCCCTTGGCCGCTGCCGAGGCCCTTGCACCTGCCTTCGGTTTCGCGGGGACCGCGGGTGGCAACCTCGACGCCGACTTCACTGACTCGCGGACTGATTCTCGGGCGGAATTCTTCATCGTGCCTTCAGACCTGACAAAGATCAGGCGGCCGCATGGGGCGCGCCGACCCGTCACCGAGAACGAAATTCCTCTCCCCGGGGGCACAAGCAGGCCCCGCAAGCGCCCGGTGAAGGCGCTGCCGAACCCATTGAAGCCTCCGGTAGTCCGGCACTCCGTTCTACGCAGACGATCCGGCGCGGCCTGATGACCGCCCCTAAAATCCGAACGGACTATATCAGAAAAGTATCACAAAATACAGGGCCGAATCCGGCCCTACTCTGGCGCGGTCAGCGTTTGCCGGGGTCCGCGGCAAAGAAGCGTGCGAACTTATCGGGAACGCCCTTGAATTCATCCGCGTCGTCGGGCGCCTCTCCCTTGCGTGTGATGTTCGGCCACTGCGTGGAGTAGTCCCGGTTGAGTTGGAGCCACTTCTCGGCCGTGCCATCGCTGTCGGGGACGATGGCCTCGGCCGGGCATTCGGGTTCGCACACGCCGCAGTCGATACATTCGTCCGGATGAATGACGAGCATATTCTCGCCTTCATAAAAGCAATCGACCGGGCACACCTCCACGCAGTCCATGTATTTGCACCGGATGCAGGCTTCGGTGACGACGTAGGTCATGGAAATGTCTCCGGTGGCGCGGCAGGCGTTCGGGGGGAGGGGTTGCCTTAACACCCCCGGCGAGGTGCTTCAACCCTGCGCGAATTCGGGTTTTTCGTAGTTTTCCTAGGCTCCACCCCGATCTCGGGGACGGCGACCACCCGCCTTCAGCGCTTCGGAAGATCCTCGCCGCCCAGCCACATCCGGTTCCAGGTCGGCGCCATCAGGATCTCGTGGATGCAGGCGTGGGCCGGCATCTCGGCCACGAAGCGGATGGTCCGCCCCAGATCCTCGGGCGTCAGCATCCGCGCCATCTCCGCCGGGCTGGGCGGGGTCGGACGCTTCTGCATGATCGGCGTCGCCACCTCGCCCGGGCAGATCACGGTGCCGCGGATGCCGTTCACGCACTCCTCGATGTTGAGCGACATGGTCATGGATACAAGGCCGTGCTTGGTGGCGTTGTAGGCAGGCCCGGTCAGCAGCGTGTCGAACTTGCCGGCCCAAGATGCGACATTGATGACCAGCCCGTCCCGGCGCGCCCGCATCGCCGGCAGCACCGCCGTCGTGCAGTAGAGCGGGCCGTTCAGGTTGACCCCGACGACCAGGTTCCAGTCGGCCGGCGTCATGTTCTTCCAGTAGCGGTTGGGGGCGTTGGTCCCGGCATTGTTGACCAGGATGTCGACCCGCCCGTGCCGGCCGAGGATGGCGGCCGCCGCATCGCCCACGGCGTCGGCGCTGGTGACGTCGAGCGGCACGGTTTCGGCCCGCCCGCCCTGGTCGGCGATGACGTGGGCCGCCTCGTCCAGCGGCTCCCGCCGCCGCCCCGAGAGGATGACGGTCGCACCCGCCTCGGCCAGCGCCTTGGCGCCGGCCAGGCCGATGCCCGACCCGGCCCCGGTGATCCAGGCGATCCTGCCGTCCAGCGTACCCATCGCTCCCCCCTTTTCGCGTTGCCGCTCAATCCCAGCCGTTTTCGGCCGGCACCGTGCCCAGGTCCTCGTAGAGGCCTTGCGCCTCCGGCGCGGGACCGCGCCGGAGGCCCAGCGCCCGGACCCGCACCCGGCGGACCGAACGGCCGACCTCGATCGCGATCTCGGTGCCGGGCCGCACCGTCTGCGCCGCCCGGCGCACGGTGACGCCGTCGATCCTGACCCGCCCATCGTGGCACAGCTGCGCCGCCAGCGACCGGCTCTTGCAGAGGCGCGAGAAGAACAGCCAGCGGTCGACCCGGCCGGCGCCAGCCGTCCCTGCCTGGTCGACCCCCGCCTCGTCCGCCACCGGGGGATCAGTCCTGGCCCGACCGGCGCAACGCACCCAGCGCCGCGAACCGGTCGCCCAGTTGGGGCCGATCGGGCACCGGTTCCCGCCCCGCGCCCACCCGGCTGCGTCGCTTGGACGCAGGCACGAAGGTGGTCGTTTCGCCCTCGACGACGGCGCGGTAGCCGAGCGCGGCCAGCATCCCCGGCAGGTCGGCCACCGACGAGTCGGCCAGGCTCGCCAGCGCCGGGGTGGCGACGAAGGGCCCGCCCCGCGCCAGCCGCCGGGCCATGGCGGCCAGCGCCTCCAGCCGGTCCACCCGCAAGGCCCGCCGCCCGAGGGGCGGATAGCCGATCGCCCGGTAATAGTCGCCGGGCCAGCCGTCCTGGCGCGGAATGCCGAGGCGGCCCGGATGGGGCACGGGCGGCGGCAGGGGCAGCTCCGCCGCGACCGCCGCCAGGAGCGCCCGCAGCGCCACCGCGGCCGGGCGGACCAGCGGATGGAGATAGAGCCATTCCGCGCCGAAGCGGACCCCGGCGCGGGTCAGGACGGCGCGGTCGGCGGCGGACAGCACCGCCAGTTGCGGCTCGGCCCCGGCGCGGGCGAGGCAGCCCTGGGCCTCGGCAAGCTGGAAGGCGAGGCCGCGGCCGGCGCCGTCGAGCGGCAGCTTCGCCAATCGCAGCAGGGCGCCCAGCGTGGTGCCGATCTCGGCCTCCACCCGCAGGGCCAGGCGGCGGCGCAGCCCCTCGCGGTGCGGGCCGGTCAGAAACTCGCTGTCGGGAATGGCGATGGCCGGTGCCAGGAAGGACGGGCCGGCGGCCAGCCGCGCGATCACCGCGCCGCGCCAGGCGATGGTGCCATCGGCGGCCAGCGCGAAGGCCGCGTCGGGGTCGGCCAGGCAATCCTTCACCCGCACCGCGATATCGGCCGGCAGCACCCGGCGCGCTGCCGTCAGCAGTGGTCGCGATTCCTCCACGCCCAAGGCGTCCGGACGGAAGCTGAAGCCGTCGATGCGGCCGACCGCATGGCCCTCGACCACCACCTCGCCCTCACGGGTGACCGCGGCCAGCAGGTCGTCGTCGCCGGCCAGGCGCTTCACCAGCATGGCCGCGCGGCGATCGACGAAGCGCTGGGTCAGGCGGTCGTGCAGCGCGTCGGACAGCTTGTCCTCGATCGCCCGCGCCCGGTCCTGCCAATGCGCGGGGTCGGCGATCCAGTCGCCGCGATGGGTGATGTAGGTCCAGGTGCGGACATGGGCGATGCGGGCGACCAGCGTATCGATGTCGCCGTCGCCGCGATCCAGCCGGGCGAGATGGCCGGCGACCCAGGCCTCCGGCAGGCGACCGGCCGACGACGACAGGTGGCGGTAGATCTGGGCCAGGAGCCGCATGTGGGCGTCGCTCATGGTCTTGCGGAAGTCCGGAACCTGGCACACCTCCCACAGGCGGCGCACGCCGTCGGGGGTGCGGGCGCGCTGCACCACGTCCGGCATCCGGCGCATGGCGGCCAGCACGCGCTCGTCGTCGGCCTCGCGGGCGCGGATCAGGACGGCCGACGGCGGCCGCACCTCCAGGCTGGCGGCGAGGCGGTCGAGCGAGCGCAGGTCGAGGCGCGCATTGCGCCAGAACACACCGCCGACCGGGTCGAAGCGGTGATTCTCCACCGCCTCCACGATCTCCGGCTCCATCGGCCCCAGGTCGGCAGTGGTGCCGAAGGTGCCGTCGCTCATGTGGCGGCCGGCCCGGCCGGCGATCTGGCCGATCTCGGCCGCCGTCAGGCGGCGCGGCGCACGGCCGTCGAACTTGGCGAGCCTGGCGAAGGCGACATGGTCGACGTCCATGTTCAGCCCCATGCCGATGGCGTCGGTGGCGACCAGGTAGTCGACCTCGCCCGCCTGGTACATGCCGATCTGGGCGTTGCGGGCGCGCGGGCTGAGCGCCCCCAGGACGACGGCGGTGCCGCCCCGCTGCCGCCGCACCAGCTCGGCGATCTCGAATACGTCGGAGACCGAGAAGGCGACGACGGCGCTGCGCGGCGGCAGGCGCGTCACCTTGCGCTCGCCGACATAGGAGAGGGTGGAGAAGCGCGGCCGCTCGACGAACTCCGCCTCCGGCACCAGCCGGCGGACCAGGGCGCGCATGGTGTCGGAGCCGAGCAGCATCGTCTCCGACAGGCCGCGGGCATGCAGCAGGCGGGCGGTGAAGATGTGGCCGCGCTCGGCGTCGGCGGCGAGTTGGATCTCGTCGATGGCGAGAAAGTCCACCGGCCGGTCGAGCGGCATCGATTCCGCGGTGCAGACGAAATAGCGCGGGTTGGCCGGGATGATCTTCTCTTCCCCGGTCACCAGGGCCACCGAGGCGGCGCCCCGCAGGCGGACGATGCGGTCGTAATTCTCCCGCGCCAGCAGGCGCAAGGGGAAGCCGATCATGCCCGTCGCATGGCCCAGCATCCGCTCGATGGCGAGATGCGTCTTGCCCGTGTTGGTCGGCCCAAGGACGGCGACGACACGGGAATGCGCGCGCGGCAACATGGGGGAAAGGTCGCCCCTCCGGTGCCGTCTGACAAGAGGCGACCCACCGGATGTTGCGGCCGGACGGCCGGGGGCGCGGACAGGTCGATGGCACATTACCCTTGCGTCCCCGTCGCCGCCGGCCCATATCGCGGCCCGGGTCACCAGCAGCACCGGACGCCTGGATCATGAGCGAGGAACAGCTTTCTTTTCAGGCGGAGGTGAGCCGCCTGCTCGAGATCGTCGCCCATTCCCTCTATTCGAACCGCGACGTGTTCCTGCGCGAACTCGTCTCCAACGCGTCGGACGCCTGCGACAAGCTGCGCTACCGCGCGCTGACCGACCCGTCGCTCGCCGGCGACACGCCCTACGAGGTGACCGTCACGCCCGACGCGGGTGCCCGGACCCTGACCGTGGCCGACACCGGCATCGGCATGAACCGCGACGAGCTGGTGGAGAATCTGGGCACCATCGCGCGCTCCGGCACCGCCGCCTTCCTGTCCGAGATGGAAAAGCAGGCCACCAGGCCGGACGGCGCCGGCACCAGCCTGATCGGCCAGTTCGGTGTCGGCTTCTATTCCGCCTTCATGGTGGCCGACCGGGTGGAGGTGCGTTCGCGCAAGGCGGGCGACGCCGCCGGATGGGCCTGGCAGTCGGACGGCAAGGGGCGCTTCACCATCGCCGAGGCCGACGACGCGCCCGCCCGCGGCACCCGGATCGTGCTGCACATGAAGGACGACGCGTCGGACTATCTCGACCCGGCGCGCATCCGCGACATCGTGCGCACCCATTCCGACCATATCGCGCTGCCCATCCGCCTCGTGGCCGACGGCAAGTCCGAGCAGGTCAATGCCGGGTCGGCGCTGTGGACCCGCCCCAAGAGCGAGATCACGGCCGAGCAGTACAAGGAGTTCTACCATCATGTCGGCCACGCCTTCGACGAGCCGTGGCTGACCCTGCACAGCAAGGCCGAGGGCACGCTCGAATATGCGAGCCTGCTGTTCGTGCCGTCGACCCGCCCGTTCGACCTGTTCCATCCGGAACGGCAGGTGCGCCTGAAGCTCTATGTCCGCCGCGTCTTCGTCACCGACACTGCGAGCGAGCTGCTGCCGGCCTACCTGCGCTTCGTGCAGGGCGTGGTCGACAGCGAGGACCTGCCGCTCAACATCAGCCGCGAGATGCTGCAGACCAATCCGGTGCTGCGGCGCATCCGCCAGGGGCTGGTGAAGCGGCTTCTGGCCGAGCTGGCGCGCAAGGCCGCCGACGCCCCCGAGGAGTACGCGACCTTCTGGGGCAATTTCGGCGCGGTGCTGAAGGAAGGGCTCTATGAGGACGGCGAGCAGCGCGACCAGCTGCTGGCGCTCGCCCGCTTCCGCTCGACCGCCGGCGACGAGCTGGTGTCGCTGGCCGACTATGCCGGCCGGATGCGCCCCGGCCAGGAGGCGATCTACGTCATCAACGGCGAGGATGCGGGCCAGCTCGCCCGCAGCCCGCAGATCGAGGGCTTCCGCGCCAAGGGGATCGAGGTCCTGCTGCTGACCGACCCGATCGACGAGTTCTGGACCGGCAATGTCGGCCGCTTCGACGGCAAGCCGTTCCGCTCGGTCACCCGCGGCGGCGCCGACCTGGCCCGGATCGCCACGCCCGAAGGCACGCCCGAGCCGGCCGCCGATGCCGGCCGGCCGATCGACGGGCTGCTCGCCCTCTTCCGGGTGTCGCTGGGCGAGGCGGTGAAGGATGTCCGCGCGTCGGAGCGCCTGACCGACAGCGCGGTCTGCCTGGTGGCCGACGATGGCGACCTCGACATGCACCTGGAGCGCATGTTGCGTGCTGCCAAGCAGGTCGACGCGGTGTCGCGGCGCATCCTCGAGGTCAATCCGCGCCACCCGCTGATCCAGGGGCTGGCGGTCCGGGCCGGGGAGCCGGGGACAGCGACCGAGCTGGCCGAGGTCGCCCACCTGCTGCTCGACCAGGCCCGCATCCTGGAGGGCGAGCCACCGGCCGACCCTGCCGCCTTTTCCCGCCGCCTCGCGGGGGCGCTGTCGCGCAACCTGGCGGCCTGACGCCGATGACCCTGCCGGTGGGCCTGTCGCCGGTGGGACAGTCGCCGGCGGGCGGGACCGGGGGTGGCGGCCGGCGGATCATCGTCTCCGGCGCGGACGCACCCTATTTCCCCATGCTCCAGGGCCTGCATCGGTCGCTGGAGGCCTGCGGCGCCCTCGACCAGGCGGCGTTCGGCGTGCTCGATGCCGGGCTGAAGCCCCCGCAGCGACAGCGGCTGGAGGATGATGGTGCCATCGTCGTCGTGGCGGAATGGGGCTTCGACTTCCCGCTCCGCCGGCAGTTGGAGGACGCGAAGCCCGGCTTCAAGGCAATGACGTCGCGGCCGCTGCTGCCGCACCTCTTCCCCGGCTATTCCACCATCCTCTGGCTCGATGCCGACCTGTGGCTGCAGATGCCGGACCCGGTCGAGCTGTTCTTCGCGGGTGCCGCCGACGGCCGGCTGGCAGCGATCCTGGAACTCGACCGTTCCTATCCCGACCTGCGCCGCGGGCGGGCCTATTGGCAGCGGCTGCAGAAGTGGTACGCCACCATCGCCGGCAGCGAGATCGCGTTCGCCATGACCGGCCGCCCGACGATCAATACCGGCGCCTTCGCGCTGCAGGCGGACGCACCGCACTGGCAGCGCTGGAACGAGATTCTGTGCGACTGGCTCGGACGGCAGGCGGCGTATGGCGACGCGGTCTTCCTGCTGGAGCAGTTCGCGCTGAACCGTGCGATCTATCTCGACCGGCTGCCGTTCCTACCGCTGCCGACACGGTGCAACTGGCTGTGCCACCTGGCCTTGCCGGCCTGGAACCCGGACACCCGGCTGTTCTGCGACCCCCTGCCGCCGCACGATCCGCTGGGGATCGTCCACGTCGCCGACTGGACGAAGCGGACGCCGCTCGACGTGGCCGGGACGGACGGCGAGACGCGGAAAATGTGGCTGACCTACCCGCCCTGCCCGCCGACGGCGGTCTGAAGGACGGGGGGCGGCAACATCTGCCAGGCGGGCCCGGTTGCGCCGGCCGGGGCCCCCTCCTATGTTCCGGCCTAATGACCGACCTCAGCCATATACGCAACTTCTCCATCATCGCCCACATCGACCATGGGAAATCGACCCTGGCCGACCGGTTGATCCAGATGTGCGGCGCCATCGAGGCGCGCGACATGCGCGAGCAGCTTCTCGATTCGATGGATATCGAGCGCGAGCGCGGCATCACCATCAAGGCGCAGACCGTCCGGCTGTCCTACAAGGCGGCCGATGGCGAGACCTATCAGCTCAACCTGATGGACACGCCCGGCCATGTCGACTTCGCCTACGAGGTGTCGCGGTCGCTGGCGGCCTGCGAGGGCTCGCTGCTGGTCGTGGACGCGACGCAAGGGGTGGAGGCCCAGACGCTGGCCAACGTCTACCAGGCGATCGACGCCCACCACGAGATCGTCCCGGTCCTCAACAAGATCGACCTGCCCGCGGCCGAGGTCGACCGGGTGAAGCAGCAGATCGAGGACGTGATCGGGCTCGACGCCTCCGACGCGGTGCCGATCTCGGCCAAGACGGGCCTTGGCATCGGCGACGTGCTGGAGGCCCTGGTGAAGCGCCTGCCGCCGCCCACCGGCGATGCCGACGCGCCGCTGAAGGCGCTCCTGGTCGATAGCTGGTACGACCCCTACCTGGGCGTGGTGACCCTGGTCCGGGTGAAGGACGGGGTGCTGAAGCACGGGCTGAAGATCCGCATGATGGCAACCGGCGCCACCCACCAGGTGGAGCGGGTCGGCGTGTTCACGCCGAAGCCCCAGAACGTGGCCCAGCTCGGGCCGGGCGAGGTCGGCTTCATCATCGCCAACGTGAAGGCGGTGGCGGACACCAATGTCGGCGATACCATCACCGAGGAGCGCCGCCCGGCGGCCCTGCCCCTGCCCGGCTTCAAGCCCAGCGTGCCGGTGGTGTTCTGCGGCCTCTTCCCGATCGACGCCGCCGACTATGAGCGCCTGCGCGAGAGCCTGTCCAAGCTGCGCCTCAATGATTCCAGCTTCCATTTCGAGGCCGAGACGTCGGCGGCGCTGGGCTTCGGCTTCCGCTGCGGCTTCCTTGGCCTCCTGCACCTGGAGATCATCCAGGAGCGGCTGGAGCGGGAATTCGACCTCGACCTGATCACCACCGCGCCTTCGGTCGTCTATCGCGTCCATCTGACCAACGGCGAGCTGAAGGAACTGCACAACCCGGCCGACATGCCGGACGTGATGCGGATCAAGGAGATCGAGGAGCCCTGGATCAAGGCCACCATCTTCGTCCCCGACGAGTATCTGGGGTCCATCCTGAAGCTGTGCCAGGATCGCCGCGGCGTCCAGCTGGAGCTGACCTACGCCGGTGCCCGGGCGATGCTGGTCTATCGCCTGCCCCTCAATGAGGTCGTCTTCGACTTCTACGACCGGCTGAAGTCGGTCAGCCGCGGCTATGCCAGCTTCGATTACCAGATCGACGGCTACGAGCTGGGCGACCTGGTGAAGATGACCATCCTGGTCAATGCCGAGCCGGTCGACGCGCTCTCCATCGTCGTCCATCGCAGCCAGGCCGAGTCGCGGGGCCGCGCGCTGTGCGAGCGGCTGAAGGAGCTGGTGCCGCGGCAGCTCTTCAAGATCGCCATCCAGGCCGCGATCGGCGGCAAGGTGATCGCGCGCGAGACCATCTCGGCGCTGCGCAAGGACGTCACCGCCAAGTGCTATGGCGGCGACATCAGCCGCAAGCGCAAGCTCCTGGACAAGCAGAAGGAGGGCAAGAAGCGGATGCGCCAGTTCGGCGAGGTGGAGATCCCGCAGTCCGCCTTCCTGGCCGCCCTCAAGATGGGCGACGGCTGAGTCTCGTTCTCTGCCAAGCCCCCTATCTAAAGGCGCCGTGCGGGCGCCGGCGGCGGCGGAAGACGACCAGGAGGATCACGGCCAGGACGCCCAGCAGGCCGGCTGCCGGCAGCTCCAGCAGCGGGATGAAGAGCTGGTCCCAGATCTGGGGATAGAAGGCGAAGACGTGACGCTGGACGGCCGGCTGGAGGAGGAGCAGGCTTTCCGGGTGGAGTTGGGTCCACAGTTCGCCGGTGGCGACGAAGCTCCAGGCGCCCTGGTACCAATAGTTCATGAGGTCGCGTCCGACCACGACGAGCACGGCGGCCGCCAGGAGCCAGCCGAGAATGCGTCCGAGGATCACCGCCCAACCCCATGGTAAATTGGCTACACCGCAGGGAATGCGGCGACGAGTGAACTTTACCGCCGGGATGTTTTGGACTAAAGAAACAATTGGCGCTTCGTCCTGGGGAAGGGTGGCGGCGCACGACCGGCGCGCTCTTCCGGCGTGCCGCGTGCCCGGGCAAGGCGAAGCAGGGACCAATTAGGAGGTTTAAGAAACCATGAAGGCTCCGATCTTTGCCGCCGCCCTCGCCGCGGCGGTCGCGCTGCCGATGGCCGCCAATGCAGTTGTCGTGGTCAACGAGACCGCCGCTGCCGGCACCATCCAGATTTTCTATCCCTCCAACCAGGCTTTCCAGAAGGCCTACACGATTGGTGCGCGGTCCTACATGGACATCACGGGCGCCGATTGTGGCGAGGGCCGCACCTGCCGCATCTGGGTCATGGCTCCCACGGGCATGCGCCAGTGCGTGGTCGACGTGACCAACAACGCAGCGACCGTGACCGTGAAGGGTCAGGGCATCTGCGAGGTGCGCTAGCTCATCCGATCGCCGCCGTGCCCCAGGGCCCGGCGGCCGGACGAAGAGAAGGCGGCGGCCCCCGGGGTCGCCGCCTTTTTTTCATGCCGACTGGACATGGCGGAACCGTTGCGCCCGAGCCCCACACAGGGTAGAACCCCACCCCTCCGGAGGGGTGGCCGAGCGGTTGAAGGCGCACGCCTGGAAAGTGTGTATACGGGAAACCGTATCGCGGGTTCGAATCCCGCTCCCTCCGCCAATTCAATCCCCGAATGGGCCAGGAATACGCCCACCCACGAACCTTCCCGTTCGCTGATCTCCGCTCCGGTATCGAGTGCTCATCCGCCGGGGCCGAACAATTCATCGAACAGGTCGCCGAACCACCATCGAACACCTCGATCTCGGCTTCCGTGACCGGAAGAGGATCGGGCCCAGGTCGGTGACGGTCCATGTGCCGAGGTCATGCTTGGGCGGCCCGCCGGGAAAAGGCCAAGGACAACCCTCAAACGGTTCATCCGGCTTGGTCCTTGGCAGGCGAATGGCGCGCTCGACGAACAACACATTCGTGTCTCAATGTGTTCTTCACAGGGAAGAATATTCGGAGCACACAAGTCCGTTCCCGGAGCATATGACGATATTATCTATTCGCTTGCAGGACTTAGAGATTTCCCGGCGCGTCGAAGAATTTCAGAACGCAGTTGCGACGATCACCAAAGTGGACTTTGTTCCGGACGATCAGAATTCCTTCGAGCGAGGGCATCTCGTGCGGGGATTTCGTCGCCACACACGGCGCCTGGCGCTGGCCTACCGGATGCTCTCCGACCCGCGCAATGCCGGGAACAGCATCACCGGCATCGCCATGGACTCGGGGTTCGGCAACCTGTCCTAGCTCGATGTCCGCTTCCGCCGTGCCTATGGAATGACGCCCAAGGATGTCCGCGCTCTCGCGCGCCTGCGCTAGACGAATCGCCACAGACATCTACTCCACTTCCCCAAGGTTTCCCTTCCTCTCTCCCCAAGGCGCGCGATGGCAGCTCGCCTACCCTGCACGGTGGCACACCTTGGCTGCTGATGAGGGTGAAACGCATGCGCAAGCTAGGAAAATCGGACATGAGACTTGAGCCCTTCAAGGATGCTGGCCCTCCTCGCCATCGGATAGCAGCATGATGTGGGATTTTTCGGTTTCCCGCTCCCTCGGCCTCATGGGCCGCACCATGCCCTTCATCCTCCTGCGTGCCGCCGTCTATTTCGGTATGGCGGCAGCCTATGTCGTCGTTACCGGCACGGGGGCCGGGATCGGTTGGGGCATCGGCGCGTTCGGTGATGATGGGTTTCGCACCGGGGCGATCTTCTGGGGTAGTGCAATCGGCTTCGGGTTGACCGCCGGCGTTCTCTACTTCTTGCGCGAATATGTTCTCTATGTCGTTAAAGCCGGGCATATCGCAGTGCTGGTCGAGTTGCTGGACGGGCGCCAGATGCCTTCCGGCAAATCGCAGGTCACCCATGCAACCGCCGTGGTCAAGCAACGCTTTGGCGAAGCAAGCGTGCTTTTTGCCATAGACCAGTTGGTCAAGGGGGTGCTGCGGGTGGTGACTGGTCTCATTCAGGGTATCGCCGCGTTCCTGCCCATCCCCGGCGCGCAGCAGATGACGGGCATCCTGCGTGCCTTCCTCAATATTTCGGTGGGGTTCATCGACGAGGTTATCCTTGCCTATGCCATTCGCACCGGATCGACCAATCCATGGCAGTCGGCGCGCACCGCGCTGGTGTTATACGGGCAGAACTACAAGCCCATGCTCAAGAACGCGGCGTGGTTGACGATCATCGTCTATGGGCTTTCGTTTCTGGTCTTTCTTTTGATGCTGGCCCCCGCTGCGGCTCTGGTCTGGCTTATGCCCGGCGCGTGGTCGGCGGGCGGGTTTGTCTTCGCGCTGATCTTTGCCTGGGCGGTCAAGGCGGCGCTGATCGAGCCCTTCGCCATAACCTGCATGATGGAAGTCTATTTCAGGACCATCGAGGGGCAGCAGCCCAACCCCGAATGGGACGCCAAACTGTCCGGCGTCTCAAAGCAATTCAACAAGATCAAGGACAAGGCCCTCGGCTGGCGCGGCGCGCCCGATACCGGCTTTGCCGCCCCGATTCGGGAGGAGGGCTCGACGTCGTAACATCGCGCCACAAGAGGAGGACCGGCCTGCTGGCTGGGTTGAGGCGCATCGGGGTCGATGTGGGGGCAACTCGATGGCGGGATCATTAAGGTCGAGGTTGTGCGCCAGGTGATCGGAGATTTCTTCGTCAACCGCGACAACACAGTCCCGCTCGGTGTCATCGCCTATGCCGGTTCCCTGTCCTCGGGCGCGCAGGGCATGAGCGTCGTCATGTGGCCCGGCGGCTATGAATTGCCTTCCCTGCCCGAGATCCGCGGCGCCGTGCATGGTCCGGCTCCGGCCGATTTCGTGGGCATGACCGCTCCTCGTTCATCCGCGCAGACGCTCGAGCCAGCGGCTACCCAGACCGTGCCGGTGCGCATGCGCACCGGCACCGGAGACGTTGGTCGTCAGCGTTGGCCCTGTGGAGTGCCGTATGGGCGTTGGCAGTTCCGGCCCGTTGACCGCCTGCCCCTGCCGGTCGAGGCGATGGCCATCTCGGAATTCACCGATCTTCTCCTCGTAGGCGCGAGCGATCAGGCGTCCTTCCCCAGCCGACAAGCTCCCCGGCCATAGTCGTGGATTCGGATGCCATCATCCCGGTCAACCTCGCCGGGCATAATCCGGAATCGGTCCTGCGCGCCTTTTTCGGCAACCGGTCGGCGAACTGAATTCATGAGAAACAAACTGCCATCCACAGCGAGTATATCCGGGATCTGATCCGACGCGACAAGGAGCGCGCGGCCCGTCCCGGCGGCGTTCGGCGTCGAAGGCTATTCCTTCCGATACGAGCGGCACCTCGTCTATTGGTGGCGGCTCGGCAACGGCGACATCGGCATCGTAACGATCCTGCATGAGCGGATGCATCAGATCGATCGCTTCCGCGAGGATATCCGCTTGTGACGGAGCGCCGCCCGATCAGCGGCGCCCCCACCTAAGCGGCGTTGTCGCTGTCGGCGGCAAGCCGCCGCTCGGCGGTGCGGCGGTCGTAGTCGTCCGCCAGGGCCCGCAGTGCCGCCCCGCCATCGCCCGAAAAGGATGGGCCGTGCATCAGCGCCAGCGTCCGCGGTGACAGTTCTGCCAGGGTGCGGATCGTCCTTCCCATGTCCGGATTGAGGCTGGAGTACGCGAACGCGTCCTCGGCCGCGATCGCGGGGCCGACAATGTCCCCTTCGATCAACGCAGGGCCATCGCCGAGCTGGGTGAACAGGTCGCCGCAGAGCAGGGTCCCGGTCGATTCTTCGTAGAGCAGGCCGGCATCCCAGCCGTGCGGGGTATGGGGCGTGTCGATGTAACGGACCCGCCTGCCCCCGCCCAGCTCGATCGTTTCCCCATCCTTCAGCTCGCGGGGCGCGCGGTCGGCCATGTCGTTCAGCGACACCGCGCAGCCGGTTTGGCCATGGGCGAGCTGGGCGTTCGGCGCAACCGACAGCCATTCGTTCATCGCACCGCATTCGTCCGCCTCGAAATGGCCGAAGGCGATCCAGCGCAGGCGGTCGGGCGGGATGAGGCGGCTTACGGCGTCGCGGGTGAGCGGGAACATCTTCCGCAGCCCGGTGTGGAACAGCAGCGGCTCGTTCCCGGGGATGAGGAACTGGTTGAAGGTGAAACCGGCCGGCGGCGCGATGTCCGGCACGAAGGTCGAGAGCCGAAAGATGCCGTCGGCAACCTCATCTATCCGCGTTTCCATGACTGTCTCCACGCTGATCATCAGGGTTTTGACCTCCACCGGACCAGCCGGTGGCATTGCGGCTTATTTCACGATACATTCATGTGTAGTGAATTATGATGCATCCGTCAATATGGATGCACGTCTGCGTGCAATGGAATTGACATGACCCGGACCTACACCCTCAAGCGCCGCGCCGAGCAGCAGGCGGAAACCCGGCGACGCATCGTCGAAGCCGCCGTGGAACTGCATGGCAGCGTCGGCCCGGCACGTGCGACCATCAGCATGGTGGCCGCGCATGCCGGCGTTCAGCGGCATACCCTCTACGCCCACTTTCCGGACGAGCGGAGCCTTCTTCTCGCCTGCTCGGGGCTGGCGTTGGAGCGCGATCCCCTTCCTGAATCGGGGCCTTGGCACGGCATCGAGGATCAGGACGAGCGGCTCCGGCGCGGCCTTCTCGCGGTCTATGGCTGGTATGGACGCAACGCCGAACTGGCCGCATGCGTATTGCGCGATGCCGAATTCCATCAACCGACGAAAGAGATCACCGAGATGCGGATGACGCCGCATATGAAGGCTTATCAGGAGGCCCTGGGTGAGAAGTTGAGCCCGCGGCAGCGCGTGGTGCTGCAATTGGCCCTCAGCTTCTTCACCTGGCGGACCCTGGTGCGCGAAGGCGGCCTCGGACCG
>CAZQOA010000106.1:0-6876 GCA_964594715.1 uncultured Rhizobiaceae bacterium
CTCGCCCGGGCTCCAACGCCACGCAGGGATACGGCCCGTCAGCTCGAGCGTAGCAGGTGGACGCTGAAGCGGCCGGCCGGGTCGGTCCAGGTCCGGGCCGGCAGGTAGCCGCTGCGGCCGGCGAGCGCCCGGAACTCCGGCACCGAGTACTTGTAGGAATTCTCGGTGTGGATCGTCTCGCCGCGGTCGAGTTCGAACCGCTCGGGGCCGATCGTGATCGACTGGCGCGACAGGCTGACCAGGTGCATCTCCACCCGGCGCCGGTCGGGGCACCAGCGCGCCTCGTGCCGGAACCGGTCGATCTCCAGCTCCGCCCCCAGCTCGCGCTGCATGCGGCGCAGCAGGTTGCGGTTGAAGGCGGCGGTGACGCCCGCGGCATCGTCGTAGGCGGCCTCCAGCACACCCGCATCCTTGGGCACGTCGACGCCGACCAGCATCATCGAGCCCGGCCCCAGCAGCCGGCGGGCGCGGGCGAGGAATGCCACCGCCTCGGCCGGGGTGAAGTTGCCGATGGTGGAGCCGGGGAAGAAGCCGACCGTCGCGGCGCTGCGGATGCCGGGCGTGGCGGGCAGGGCGAAGGGCTGGGTGTAGTCGGCGCAGATCGGGGTGATGCGCAGCGCCGGGAAGTCCGCCGCCAGGCCGGCCGCCGCCTCCATCATGTGGTCGCGGGAAATATCGACCGGCACATAGACCGCGGGCGCCTCCATCGCCGCCAGCAGCAGCCGGATCTTCACGCCGGACCCCGACCCGAACTCGACGATGCGCGCGGCCGGGCCGATCGCCCGGGCCATCGCCGGCGCCTCGGCGCGGAGGATGCCGAGCTCGGTGCGGGTCGGGTAATATTCCGGCAGGTCGCAGATCGCGTCGAACAGCCGCGAGCCTTCGGCGTCGTAGAAGAATTTGCACGGCAGGGTCTTGGGGCTGGCCGACAGGCCGTCGACCACGGCGCGGCGGAACTCCTCGTTCGAGGGTTCCAGGTCATGGATCCTCAGCTCTTGCACTCGAAGCCGGTCTGCTGTCGCCATCACGCATCCTCTGCAAGTCGGAAGCCGCTGAACTGCCATCGCGCGTCCGGTGGGAAGAAGTTGCGGTAGCTCAGGCGATCATGGCCGGGCGCGGTGGCACAGGAGCGGCCGCGGAGCACCATCTGGTTCATCATGAACTTGCCGTTGTATTCGCCGACCGCGCCCGCGGCGGGGCGGAAGCCCGGATAGGGCAGGTAGGCGCTGGAGGTCCATTCCCAGACATCCTGCACGAAGCCGTGCCCGACCGGCCGCGGGTGGGGCCGCACGCGGTCGGCTGGCTGACTGGCATCGGCGCCGGCGCGGGCCGCGGTCTCCCATTCGAACTCGGTCGGCAGACGCTTGCCGGCCCAGGCGGCATAGGCGGCGGCCTCGTACCAGCTCACATGGCAGGCCGGCTCGTCGGGGCGGACGGCTCGCGTGCCATGCAGCGTGTAGGTGACCCACTGGCCGTCCTCATGCTGCCAGTAGGCGGGGGCGGCCCAATCGCGCGCCCGCACGATCGACCAGCCCTCGGACATCCAGAGATGGGGCCGGCCATAGCCGTCGTCGGCCATGAAGTCGAGATACTCCCCGACCGTGACCGGGCGGCTGGCGATCCGGCAGTCCTGCAGCAGCGCGCGGTGGTTGGGCTCCTCATTGTCGAAGGCGAACCCGCGCCCCGAATGGCCGATGCGGACGACGCCGCCCTCCAGCTCGATCCAGTCCGGCGCCGGCGCTTCGCCCGCATGCTCCACCGGCGCGGTGAGATAGACGGGCCCGATCGGATTGGCGGCGAAGGCATGCTTGATGTCGGTCAGCAGCAACTCCTGATGTTGCTGCTCATGATGCAGGCCGAGCTCGACCAGGGCGGCGGCCTCGGCGGGGCAGTTGGTCAGCAGTTCGACCATCGCCTCGTCGACATGGGCGCGGTAGCGCTGGATGCCGGCGATATCCGGGCGGGTGAGAAGCCCGCGATTGGGGCGCGGATGGCGCGGGCCGACCGCCTCGTAATAGGAATTGAAGAGGTATCCGAAGGCCGGGTCGAACGGCAGGTAGTCGGCGACGAACCGCCCCAGCAGGAAGGTTTCGAAGAACCAGGTGGTGTGGGCGCGGTGCCATTTGGTTGGGCTGGCGTCGGGCATCGACTGGACGGTCTGGTCCTCCGGCCCCAGCGGTGCCGCCAGCGCCTCGGTCGCGGCGCGAACCTCCAGGTAGCGCTCGATCGGGTCGGGAGTGGACGGCCTGGGCGGCGTCCGCTGCGGCATCTGCAGCACGTTCACCGGCAGGCCCCGACCTTAGAGGAGCCGCGGTCCCTGCCGATGTCGATCAGGGCCAGGCCCGATTGCGGGTCATGGCGCTTGTGGAGGTGGGATGGGGATTCGGTCAGGATGATTTCCAGGGTCGGACGGACATGGGCTGCGGCCAGATGGCCCGCCATCGCCGAGCCGTCCCGGCGACCAAGTACGATGTGGGCATGGATGGCGGGGCTTCCATCGGGCGAAAGCGCGACATCGCCGACCAGGGACGCGACCTCGACCTGCTCCTGCACCAGGATCGGCAGGTATTCCTTCGTTTCCCAGTCGAAATATTGCAGCTTCGCGTCGCTCAATGCGCCGATCGCGGTGATCTGCGCGGCGGCCAGCCGCTCCTGGTCGGCAAAGGCGCGCAGCGAGGCCATGACCTCCTCGCCCGCGGCCAGAACGATGGCATAGGTGCGCTGCCCGTCGGCGGCGTGGATGAGTTTGCTCTGCATCGCCTCGGCTCCCGTTCCGGACTGAACGGGTCGAGGCGACGGATGGTTCCGCGGATTCAGCCGTGTCCGTCATGGCTGGAGACCGCCCGCTGCGAGACGTGCCAGGGCAGGGTCACGCGCTCGATCGCCTCGACGATGTAGAACAGCACCGTCCCGAGCACGCCCAGCAGGACCAGGGCCACGAACACGCGCGATGTGTCGAACTGCCCCTGCGCCACCAGGATGACGAAGCCGAGGCCGGCCGAGCCAGCGACGAACTCGCCGACGATCGCCCCGACCAGCGCGAAGCTGATGGCGACCTTCATGCCGACGAAGAGGCTGGGCAGCGCGTTCGGGAAGCGGATCTTGATCAGGATCTTCAGCGCGCTCGCATGGTTGACGCGGGCGAGGGCGATGGCGTCGGGGTCGACCGACCGCAGGCCCAGCACGGTGTCGACGACGATGGAAAAGATCGCCAGCATGACCGCGATCGCGATCTTGGGCTCGACGCCCGTCCCCATCCAGATGACGAAGAGCGGCGCCAGCGCCACCTTGGGCAGGCTGTTGAGCGCCACCAGCAGCGTGTAGATGATGCGTTCCATCAGGCGCGAATTGACGATCGCGACCGCCATGCCGACGCCCAGCACCACCGACAGGACGAAGCCGGCCAGGGTCGTCGACAGGGTGTACCAGCTATGGCGCAGGAAATAGTTGGGCGCCTCGATGAAGTCGGCCCAGATCCTGGTCGGCGGCGGCAGGATGATCGGCGGCGGCGCCAGTACCCAGACCGCCGCCTCCCACAGCACCAGCACGCCCAGGAGCACGCCCAGCGTGCCGCGCAGGCCGGACGAGTTCGTCCACATGCCCATCATCGCCGCTACTCCTTCACGATGCCCAGCGCCGCGAACAGGCCGCGGATATGGCTGACGTGCCGGGCGAACTCGGGCGTCTCGCGGATCGACAGCGGCCGCGGGCGGGGCAGGTCGATCGCCACGACCTCGACGATCCGCCCCGGCCCGCTGGACATCATGGCGACGCGGTCGGACAGGTAGACCGCCTCGGCGATCGAATGGGTGACGAAGATGACAGTGCGCCGCGCCGCCTGCCAGATCCGCGTCAACTCGACGTTGAGGTCGTCGCGGGTCATCGCGTCCAGCGCGCCGAACGGCTCATCCATCAGCAGGATCTCCGGCTCGCACAGCAGCGCGCGGCAGATCGACGCGCGCTGGCGCATGCCGCCCGACAGCTCCCAGGGATGGCGGTCCTGGAAGGCGCCGAGGCCGAACCGCTCCAGCAGGCCGCGTGCGCGATCGATCACCTCGGCGGTGGGGCGGCCCTGGAATTCCGCGGTGATGAGGACGTTCTGGAGGATCGTCCGCCAGTCCAGCAGCACGTCGCGCTGGAAGACCATGCCAAGGCCCTTGGGTGGCCCGGCCAGCGCCTGGCCGCGCACCCGGACCTCGCCCTCGGTCACCCCCTCGAGCCCCGAGATGCATTTGAGGAGCGTGCTCTTGCCGCATCCCGACGGGCCGAGGAGGGAGAAGAACTCCCCCTCGGCCACGTCCATGGCGACGTTCGAGAGCGCGGTGACGGGCCCGCGCGACGAGCCGTAGGTCTTGCTGGCCGCGCGGATCTCGACGCAGGCGACCATCCGCCTACTGGATCAGGTCGTTGGTGAAGTTGTCGCTGGCCTTGCCCGGTGCCTTCAGGGCACCGGCCGCCAGCATCATGTCGAGATGCTTCTTCCAGTCCTCTTCCGACTGCCAGCCGATCGGCTTGCCCTTGGTGGCGGGCGTGTCGAAGAAGTCGATGGTGAGCTGGATCTGCTCGCGCTGGACCTTGCGGTCGAGGCGGGCATCCGGGCGCTGCTTCAGCATCGCGTCGACGCCTTCCTCGATGCCGCCGTCACGCATGTAGGCCCAGGCTTTCTGCTGCGTCGCGACCAGCCGCTTCAGCACGTCCGGCTTGGCCTTCAGCGTCGCCTCGGTGGCGATCAGCCCATAGCTGGGGAAGGCGATGCCGGCATCCTCGGCCAGCACCGCATGGCTCGGCCGGGGCCCGTTGGCGACCGGCAGGGCCGACCCGATGGTCGACATCAGCCCGTCGGCGCGCTTGGTCGTGTAGGTGCCCCAGAGGGCGGCCGGGTCGACGAAGGTGATGGTGACGGTGTTGCGGTCGAGGCCGCCCTGCTTCAGCCACAGGTCGATCAGCGGCGCCCACGGGCTGGCGGCGAACACCACCAGGGTCTTGCCCTTGAAGTCCTGCACCTTGCGGATGCCGCTTTCGCGATCGACCAGCACCGTCAGGTCGGTGCGGCGGTCGAAGCCGGCAAAGGATTTCACGGTGGCGCCGTTCTCGCGCGCCTGGGCCAGCAGGCCGAGCTGGATCTGGCCGACATCGACCTGCCCGGCATTGACGAGCTGCAGGGTGTTGCCGCTGCCGCGCCCATCCTGCACGTCGACCACCAGGTTGGCTTCCTTGAACCAGCCCTTCACCTCGGCCAGGTGCATCGCCGCCTGGATGCCCCAGGGCGAGAAGTCCATGCGCACCGTCAGCTTGTCCTGCGCCATGGCGGCCAGCGGCGCCATGGTGACCGCGGCGGCCAGCAGGGCGCGCCGCAGAATCGTCGAACCTGTCATTCCCCGTTCTCCCCAGTTCCGGTTTTCGAAGCCGTTCCCTACCGTGCCGACCGCAGCCGGGCGGTTTCCGCCGCATCGACCATGCCGGACGCGGCATCGACCGCGACGCCATGGCGGACGCGGGCGAAATCGGTGCTGATCTTGCCGTTCCATACGTCGCGGCCGACCAGGGCCGGATCGCGCGCGAACGGGTCGCCATGCCCGCCGCCGCCGGCCTGGTGATGGGTAAGCAGTTCGCCCTGGCGCATTTCCATGGTGACCTTGCCCGGCAGCGCGTGCTTGTCCCGGCCCTCGCCCAGCCAGTTGCCGGCCCGGCCGCCGGTGCCGCCGCCATCGAGGCCGTAGGGCGCGTAAAGTACCCGATCGGCGCGCAGTTGCAGCACGGCGTCGTCGGCCAGCAGGCGGTAGGACCGCTCCAGCCCGAGCCCGCCGCGCCAGCGCCCGGCGCCGCAGCTGTCGGGCACCAGGGCGTAGCTTTCGATGCGGATCGGGTGGGTGCGCTCCATCACCTCGACGGGGGCGTTGGACAGGTTCTGCGAGGGGTTGGTGATGGCCTCGATGCCGTCCTGGTCCGGGCGGCCGCCCCAGCAGCCGCTGATCATGTCGACGATGATGAAGGGCTGGTGGTCGGGCTTGCGCCCGGCAATGCAGACCACCGTGTTGCCGCCTTCGCCGGCCGCCGGCATCACGTCCGGCACGATCTGGGCCAGCGCGCCGAACATCGCGTCCATCACGCGGTAGCCGGTGAGCGCGCGGGCGGCGACGGCGGCCGGCGGGCGCGGGTTGAGGACGCTGCCGTCGGGCGCGGTCACGGTGATGGCGCGGAAGACGCCGGCATTGTTCGGGATGTCGCCCTTCAGCGCGCAGCGCACCGACAGGAAGGTGTTCGACTTGGTGTAGGACAGGGTCGAGTTGATGGCGGCCCGCACCTGCGGCGACGACCCCGCCCAGTCGACCGTCAGGTGATCGTCCTCGACGGTGATCGCGACCGACAGCGGCACCGGCTGGTCGACCAGCCCGTCGCTGTCGATGTAGTCGGTGAAGCGGAAGGTGCCCTTGGGCCAGGTGCGGATCTCCTCGCGCGTCATCCGCTCGGCATAGTCGAGCAGGGCCGAGACATAGCCGCGGAAGCCGTCGGCGCCATAGCGCCCGATCATCCGGCCGATCTCGCGCGCGCCCACCTGGCAGGCGGCGTGCTGTGCGGCGAGGTCGCCCAGCACCCGGTCGGGGACGCGGACATTGATGTCGATGATCGCTTCCAGCGTCTCGTTGATGCGCCCGCCCTCGAACAGCTTCAGCGGCGGGATGCGCAGGCCCTCCTGGAAGATCTCGGTCGAGTCCGCGGCGTTCGATCCCGGGACCCGCCCGCCGACGTCGGTGTGGTGGCAGATCACCACCACCCAGGCCAGGATCTCGCCGTCATGGAAGACCGGGTGGAACATGAAGATGTCGGGCAGGTGCATCCCGCCCAGATAGGGGTCGTTCAGGATGATGGCGTCGC
>CAZQOA010000106.1:6976-16907 GCA_964594715.1 uncultured Rhizobiaceae bacterium
TGGCGTCGCAGATGGCGGCCGAGTAGTCCATCACGTCCTTGACGATCTCGGACTTGGCGGTGCGGATGACGGTGTAGGCGATCTCGTCGACGATCGCGTCCATCGCGTTCTTGACGACCGCGAAGGTGATCGGGTCGAGGCGGTCCTGGGGGCGGGTGGTGTCCTGGGGCATGGCGGACCTCACGCGGGCTCGAGATCGATGGCGATACAGCCGGCCGCCACGGCGCGGGCGACGCAGCCGGGCGGCACCACGATGGTGGTGTCGTAGGATTCGATGATGGCCGGCCCCGCGATCGGACCTTCGGCGATGGCGGAACGCGGGGCCAGGCGCGTCTCGATCGGCGGCTGGCCGCGCTCGAACGACACCATGCGGGTACCGCTGCCCCCGGCCAGTGCATTGGGGTCGAGCACGAGGTGCGCGAAGTCGAGCCGGTTCTCGGCCGTGCCGACGGCGGTGAGGCGCAGGTTGACCAGCTCCACCGCCTCGTCGGAGCGATAGCCGAAGGTCTCGGCATAGAGCCGGTGGAAGGCTTCGCGCAGGCGGTCGCGGCCGGGCGCGTCGAGCGGCACCGCCATCGGCACCGTCAGCTCCGACGATTGCCCGACATAGCGCAGGTCGGCCGCGAACCGCAGGGAGGCCGCGTCCTGGCCGTATCCCTCGGCCGCCAGCGCCTCGCGGCCGTCGGCGGCCAGTGCCGCTACGGCGCCCGCCACTTGGTCGAGCGGTGCCGTATCGAGCGGCTGGAGGATGGCGCGCACGAAGCTGTGCTCGGCCTCCGCCGACAGCATGCCGGCGGCGGAGAAGACGCCGGCAACCGGGCTCACCAGCACCCGGCGGATATCGAGCAGGCGGGCGACGTCGACCGCGTGCAGCGGGCCGCCGCCGCCGAAGGCCATCAGCGCCATGTCGCGCGGGTCGCGGCCGCGCTCGACGGTGACGGCGCGGATCGCGCGCGCCATGTTGACGTTGGCGACCTGGCGGATGCCGTGGGCGGCCTCGACCGGGTCGATGCCCAGCCGGTCGGCCACCTCGGCCTTGATCGCCGCCAGCGACAGGGCCGGGTCGACGCGGAGGCTGCCGCCCGCCAGTGCGGCGGGGTTGAGCAGGCCCAGCGCCATGTTGGCGTCGGTCACCGTCGGGCGCATGTTGCCGCGGCCATAGCAGGCGGGGCCGGGATGGCCGCCCGCACTCTCCGGCCCGACCACCAGCAACCCGCCCGCGTCGATGCTGGCGATGGAGCCGCCGCCGGAGCCGACCTCGGCGATGTCGATCGCCGGCACCTTCAGCATGTAGCCGCCGCCCTTGATGAAGCGGCTGGGCGAGCTGATGCCGTCGCGGAACTCGTACTCCGTGACCAGCGAGGGCAGGCCATCCTCGATGATCGAGGCCTTGGCCGTGGTCCCGCCCATGTCGAAGACGATCAGGTTGCGGGCGTCGACGGCGCCACCGATGCGGGCAGCACCGGTCACTCCGCCGGCCGGGCCGGAGCCGACGGCGAAGACCGGCTTGCTGCTGGCCGTGGCGATGCCGACCATGCCGCCGTTCGACGCCATCACCTGCACCGGGGCGGAAATCCCGCGCTCGGCCAGGCGCCGGCCAAGCCGGGTCAGGTAGCCGCGCATGGCGGGCAGCAGGTAGGCGTTCACGACCGCGGTCGAGGTGCGCTCGTACTCCTTGATCTCCGGCAGCACCTCGTAGGACGCGGTGACCAGGATCTCCGGCGCCTCGGCGCGCAGGATCTCGACCGCGCGGCGCTCATGGCCGGAATCGACGTAGCTGTTGATGAAGCAGACCGCGGCCGCCTCCACGCCCTCGGCGCGGAAGAAGGCGGCGGCCCGGCGCACGCCCGCCTCGTCGAGCGCGGTCACGGTCGACCCGTCGGCGGCGATGCGGCCCGCCACCTCCAGGCGCCAGCGCCGCGGCACCAGCGGGTCGGGCTTCTTCCAGCGCAGGTCGAACATGCCGGGGGTGCGGATGCGCCCGATCTCCAGCACGTCGCGGAAGCCGGCGGTGGTGAGGAGGCCGGTGCGGGCGCCCACCTTCTGCAGGATGGTGTTGGACGCGACCGTGGTCCCGTGGACGATCTCGGCCACCGCCTGGGGTGCTATCCCGGCCTCGGCCAGCACGGCATCGATGCCGGCCAGCACGCCGTCGCCGGGGTCGTCCGGCGTCGTGCTGGTCTTGTTGAGGACGATGCGCCCGTCGCCCAGCGCCAGGACCACGTCGGTGAAGGTGCCGCCGACATCCACGCCGATGCGCGCGGTGGCGGTCTCGACCCTGCTGGTGGCCGCTGCGGTTCCGTGCTGTGGCGCCATGCCGCTCATCGTCCCCTTATTGACCGACCGGTCAGTCAAGAGCATATGCTGCCGCCAAGATGAAGACGCGTCAACGCCCGAAATCGGCCGATTCCGCCGAGGCTCCCGCCAAGGTCGCGAAGGTCGCCGCACCGCGCAGCGCCCGCGACGCCGGCCGCACCCGCGAGAAGATCCTGCGGGCGGCGGTGCGCGAGTTCGCCGCCCGCGGCTATGCCGGCGGCCGCATCGAGGGCATCGCGAAGCGCTGCGGCGTGGCCAAGGGGCTGGTCTTCCACCATTTCGGCAGCAAGGAGCGGCTCTACCTGGCGGTGATGGAGCGCATCTATGAAAGCCTCCGCCGGCGCCAGAACGAGACCCAGCTCGAAGGGCTGGGGCCGGTCGAGGGCATGCGGCGGCTGGTGGTGGATACCTTCCGCGGTTTCCGCGAGATGCCGGAGATCATCCGCCTGATGAACGAGGAGAACCTGCACCAGGCCCGCCACATCCGTGGCGCCCGCGCCATCCCGGCCCTCTACAACCCGCTGGTGGCGGCGATCGAGGGCCTGATCACGGCCGGCCGCGAGCAGGGCCTGTTCCGCGCCGACGTCGATCCGGTCGCGTTCTACATCGCGCTGTCGGGGCTGGGCTATTTCTACATGGCGAACCGACACACGCTGGGCACGGTGCTGCAGGCGGACCTGACCGCGCCGGAGCGCATCGACGCCTATGAGGAGATGATCGGCGACATGGTGCTGGCCTACCTGCTGGGCGCGAAGCCCGCCCTCTCGCCGCCGGACGGCGGGTGAGAGGGCGGCCGAACGTTCATTCCTACCCCTACTGCGCTGCGCTGGCGTAGGCCGAGGCGAGCTGGCGCGAGACCAGGCGGGCATAGAGGCCGCCCTTGGCAAGCAGGCTATCGTGGGTGCCCGTCTCCGCCACCCGGCCCTCGTCCAGCACCACGATCAGGTCGGCGTCGCGCACGGTCGACAGGCGATGGGCGATGACGATGGTGGTGCGCTCCGCCTGCAAGCGGTCGAGCGACCGGCGCACCGCCTGCTCGTTGACCGCGTCCAGGTGCGAGGTCGCCTCGTCCAGGATCAGCACCGGCGCGTCCTTGAGGAAGGCCCGGGCGATGGCGACCCGCTGGCGCTGGCCGCCGGACAGGCTGGTGCCGCGTTCGCCGACCGGTGAATCGAGCCCGTCCGGCAGTGCCTCCACCAGGTCGCCCAGCGAGGCATGGTCGACCGCGGCCAGCAGCTCCGCCTCGCTCGCCTCGGGCCGCGCGATCATGATGTTGTGCCGCAGCGTGTCGTTGAAGAGGTAGGTGTCCTGGGCGACCAGGGCGATCTGGCGGCGCAGGTCGTCCAGCCGGTACTGGCGGAGGTCGCGGCCGTTCAAGGTAATGGCGCCCGCGTCCGGGTCCCAGAACCGCATCAGAAGCTGCGCCGTCGTGGTCTTGCCGGCGCCGGAGGTGCCGACCAGCGCCACCGTCCGTCCGGCCGCGATCTTGAAGCTGACGTCGCTCAGCGCGCGCCGCGCCTGGCCCGGATAGGTGAAGCTGACACCCTTCACCTCCAGGGCGGCCGGACGCGCCTGCTCGGGCACGCCCGGCCCGTCGGTGACCGGCACCGGCTCGTTGGCCAGCCCATAGATGCGCCGGGTAGCGCCCAGCGTGTCGGCCAGTTGCCGGCCGACCTGGGCGATCTCGGAGATCGGCAGGAATGCCGCCATGGCGAGCAGGGTCAAAAGCGGCAGCAGGCCGGGGTCGATGGTCCCCCGGCCGGCCAGCACCGCGCCGGTGATGACCACCGTCAGCCCACCCAGCCCGGTCAGGATCTCGAGCAGGCTCTGCTGGCGGGTCAGTTCGCTGAAGAAGGGCAGGCGCAGCCGGACATGGCGGTCGGACAGCGCGTCCAGCTTGGCGCCGCGCGCCTTCTCCTGCTGGAAGGCGACGATCTCGCCCAGCCCCTGCACGGAATCGACGGCGAAGGCGCCGAGTTCGCCCGCCGCCTCGCGCGCCTCGGAGCCGAGGCGGTCGACGCGCTTGCGCATGGCAAAGGGGCTGAGGGCGACGGCCACCAGGAACGGCACCAGGGCCAGTGCCATCCACGGGCTGGCCGAGGCCAGCACCGCCAGGACGGCGGCCGGCACCAGGATCGCGACGAAGGCCGGCGCCACGGTGTGGGCGAAGAAATACTCCACCAGCTCGATATCGTGGGTGGCCAGCGCCATCAGGTCGCCGGTCCGCCGGCGGACGAGGTAGGCAGGGGCCAGCGCGTCCAGCTTGCGGAAGGCGTCGATCCGCATCTCGGCCAGCAGGCGGAACGCCATGTCGTGGGCGAGCCAGGATTCCAGCCAGTGCAGCACGCCCGACAGTGGTGCTACCACGGCCAGCCCCCACAGCCACATCTCGTAGGGTTGGCCGTTCTTCAGCGCCAGCACCACCAGCGAGCTCAGCACGCCGACGCCGATGAAGGACAGGACGCGCAGCACGCCGAAGAGGAAGGTGAGGGTGAGCTTGCCCTTCCAGGGCAGGATCACCTTCATCAGGGCGACGATGAGCTGCGGCCAGCCCATGCCCTCGGCCTTGATGATGCCCTCGGTCACCGCCTTGGCCGGGATGGCCGAGCCGTGGGCCGCGCGCTCGGTGGTGGCGGCCGCCGGCACGGCGTCGATGATCCGGCCGGCCACGGATTCGCGGGCCTGCTCGGCCATCAGCTGGGCATAGGTCCCGCCCGCGGCCATCAGCGCCTCGTGCCGGCCGCTCTCGGCGACGCGGCCGCCGTCCAGCACCAGGATGCGGTCGCAGCCGATGACGCTGGACAGGCGATGGGCCAGCACCAGCGTGGTGCGGCCCTTCATCAGAAGGTCGAGCGCCTGCTGGATCGCTGCCTCGTTCTCGGAATCGACCGCCGACAGGGCCTCGTCGAGGACCAGGATCGGGGTGTCGCGCAGCAGCGCGCGGGCGATGGCGACGCGCTGGCGCTGGCCACCCGACAGCTTCACGCCCTTCTCGCCGACGATGGTGGCATAGCCCTGGGGCAGGCCCGTCACGAAGTCATGGATGCTGGCGGCGCGCGCGGCCGCCTCGACGTCGGCCTGGGCGGCATCCGGCCGGCCCATGCGGATATTGTCCTCGACCGTGCCGTGGAAGAGGAAGGTGTCCTGGCTGACGACCGAGATCATGCGCCGGATCTGGTCGAAGGACAGCTCCCGCAGGTCGTGGCCGCCAAGCCGGATGGTGCCGGCGCTGGGGTCGTAGAAGCGCAGCAGCAGCCGCACGATCGAGGACTTGCCGCCACCCGACGGGCCGACGATGCCGATGCGCTCGCCCGCTTCGGCGCGGAAGTCGAGCCCGTCATGGATGGTGCGCCTTGTCCCCGGATAGAGGAAGCGCACCCCCTCGAAGGCGATGGTCGGGGCAAGCGGCGTGGCGAGCGGCCGGGCCGGGGCGTCGGCCACCGTCGGCGTCTCGTCGAGGATCTGGTAGATGCCCTGGGCGGCCGCCATGCCGACCATGCCCTGGTGCAGGACCGAGCGCAGCTCGCGCATCGGCCGGAAGATCTCGACGCCCAGCATCAGGATGACCAGCAGCGCGGTCAGCTCCATCGCGCCCGCCTCGACGCGGAAGGCGCCGAGCGCCAGGGCCGCCGCCGCACCGCAGGCGATGGCCGTGTCGGTGATGCCGCGGGCGAGCGAGTTGGTGGCCAGCACCCACATGGTACTGCGGAAGAGGTCGCGCGCCTCCACCTCCAGCTTGTCGGCGCGGGCCTTGCTCTGGCCGAAGGCCTTCAGCGTCGCCAGCCCCTGGATGGAATCGAGGAACTCCGCGGCGAAGGCGGCATAGGCCTTCTGCCGCCGTGCCGAGTTGCGCGTGTCGAGCTTGTGCCACAGGGCCGGCGCGAACAGCGCCACCAGCGCGAAGGCCAGCATGACGGCGGCGACCGGCAGGTCGAGGAACGCGATCGCCACGAAGATCAGGAACGGGGTCAGCAGCGCGATCAGGAACTGCGGCAGGAACTGGCCGAAATAGACCTCGAGCTGCTCCACCCCGTCGATCAGCGACAGGGTCAAGGCGCCGGAACGCTTGCCGCCGACGGTGGCGGGGCCAAGGTCGGCGATGCGGTCATAGATCGCCCGCCGCAGGCGCTTCTGCACCGTTGCCGCCGTCTCGTGGGCGACCACCGCGCGCCAATGCTCGAACACGCCGCGCAGCAGCATGACCAGCGCGATCAGCAGGATGGGGGCCACCAGGGACGCCACCTCGCGGCCGAGGAAGATCTGGCCGATGAGCCAGCCCAGCAGGCCGAGGCGCGCGACGCCCAGCGCCACCGAGACGAGGCCGATCGCCACGGTGCAAGCGATACGCAAACGCACCCCTCGGGTGAATGCCCACAGGCGCGGCTCGAAATGCATGGGGTCGTTCCCTTTTCGCGGGTTCCTATCCGACGACCATAGGATGAACGCAGATGTTCGTCAGTCGACAGTTTCGAATAACGGCTGTACGATTTTGTATGGCACGAAACCAGGAAGGGTGAGGCGCGTGATGACGGCCGATTGGAGCGATCTCCGCGTGTTCCTGACCCTGGCGCGCGAGGGCAGCCTGACCGCGGCGGCGCGCTGCCTGGAGGTCAGCCATCCGACGGTGGCCCGGCGCATCAAGGCGCTGGAGGATGCGATCGGCGCCCGCCTGTTCGACCGGCTGCCCGACCGCTTCGTCCTGACGGCCGCCGGCGAGGAGCTGCTGACCGACGTCAAGGCCATGGACCGTGCCGCGGAGTCGATTCACCGCCGCAGCGCCGGCCTCAGCGACACGATCCACGGCACCGTGCGGCTGTCGGCCGATGAGGCGATGGCGGATTTCATCGCCCGCCATCTGCCGCGCATCCGCCACGGCCGCAAATGCGTCGAGATCGAGCTGGTGGCGAGCCACCAGCTGGCCAACCTGTCCCGGCGCGAGGCCGACCTCCTGATCCGCCAGGACATGCCCGACCTGGCCGGCATCGTCACCCGCAAGCTCGGCCGCACCGCGCACGCGGTCTACGCCCACCCCGACCAGCGCCCGGCCGACGGGTCGGCCGGGGCCTTGCAGGCGATGACCTGGGTCGGCTTCGACGAGGAGCATATCTACATGCCGGGCCAGCGCTGGATGCTGACCCTGCTCGACGGCGCCCGGCCCGCGGTCCGGGTCAACAACTGGCTGCTGCTGCGCGAGGCGGCCCGCGCCGGGGTCGGGCTGGCGGTGCTGCCCTGCTTCATGGGCGACGCCGACCCGGTGCTGCGCCGCATCGGCCGGCCGATCGAGGAGGCCGGCACCGACCAGTGGCTCCTGGTCCACCGCGACCTCCGCGTCCTGCCTCGCATCCGCGGCGTCATGGACGCGATCATCGCCCTCTTCCAATCCGAGCGCGGGGCGATCGAGGGCCGGGCGGCGGAGATGGCGCTGATGGCGGCGGAGTAGGCGGCCCTTCGCAGCACTCAGGGGGTCGTCGCGAAGTCGCTGCGCTGATGGCCGCGAACCAACTCGCGCAGCGCTTCGGGTGCCAGTACTTCGACCTTGTCGCCCCAACTGTAGAGATACCAGCACATCTCGAGGTGTCCCGAGGCGTGGAAGCGCACCGTCAGCGATCCGTCGTCGCCATCGGTCATGGTCTGGTGCGGGTGGAACTCGAACTGGCGCGCCCGGCTGGCCGCGAGGCCCGGTTGGAAGCGCCAGACGACTTCCCCAAACTCGGCCTCCGATTGATAGATGCCGAAAGCGCGCGCGGCGAACTGCCGGAGGTCGAACGACGGGTCGCGCGTGAAGGTCTGCTCCGTGGGCTCGACCTCCTGGATGAAATCCATGCGATAGGTGAGCGTGCGATCGGGCTTACGAGAGCGCCGCACCAGCAGGTACGGACGCAAGCCGGTCAGCACGCCATACGGCATTACGTCCCGCCAACGCGCCGCCTCGTCACGATGCGCGCCATAGAGAACTCGCAGGATTCGGCAGCCCTTGATGGCTTCTGATATCCGCTGGGAAATCCTGGGATCGGATTGAGATTTCGGGCCGGGCCGGAAGGCGAGCCCCTGCGCCTCGAGAAGCGCTTCATGGTCCGTCTCGATCCGCGCCGCCTGTCGCCGCGGCACCATGGCAAGAACCTTGTCGCGCAGGTCGGCGAGCCGGCTCGCTTCGTCGGCGCGACGCGCTTGGTTCAGCGCCTCGATCGCCAGATCGAGCGCTGCCAACTCGTCCGGCGCCGGGACGAGTTCGCCCTGCAGGTTGCCGGGCGGAAGGTGCCAGCGTTTGCGTCCGTCGTCGTCCGTGGATGTCTCGATATCCAGGTATCGGCCTTCCAGGACCCGCATCATCCGCTGGGCGGTGCGATGCGATATCCCGAACCGCTGGCAGACATCCTGCAAGGTGATTCCCGAGCTTCGGCTGCTCGCCATGACGGCGAGGTCGAGAATCTGATCGGCTTTCGCGAAGGCCATGGAAACCCACCCGTTCCAGTCGAATGCCGCACATACGACCAGCATAAGTTGCCATGACAGGATTCGTCATGGCTATCCGCCATTGTGCCCGGACGTCAGCAAAAGGGAGGTCCGTGATGTTTTCCAACCATGCGAGGCACCGCTGTCGACAGCGTGGCATTTCCGGTGAGGTCGTCGGGGTCCTCCTGGATTTCGGCCGCCGCCGCCACCGTCACGGCGCCGAGGTCTGCTTCATGGACAAGGCCGCGCGAACACGCGCCCGGCGGGTGATGGGCGCTTCGGCCTATGCCCGCATCGTCGACCGGCTGGATTCCTATGTGGTCGTCGGCGAGGACGGTTTGATTCTTACGGCCGCGCAGCGACACCGGCGGCTCAAGTTCCACTGAGCTGGTGCAATTTCGAAGAATGGGGGTGAATCATGGACGCCGCGACGATTTCCCGATGCCCGGTCGCGCTCGGGCTTCTCGACCGCACGATCGCCAGCAGCCCCTGCGCGACGATCGTGCGCAGCCAGGGCGGCCCGGACTTCCAGTTGCCCGAGCCCTGGAGCGGTCACATTGCCCGCGCGCCGGTGCTGTTTCTTACCACCAACCCTTCGATCAGCCATGACGGGCCGCACCCGCGGCGAGACTGGGCCGACGACGCCATCGAACGGTTCTATCGCGATCGTTTCGATGGGCGGACTCCCGGGCAGATCCGGGACGGCAAATACGTCGTGCGATCCGATGGGACGCCGCGCCGGACCGTCCAACGGACCTGGGCGGAATTGCTGTCCCGGGCGACGGAGCTGATGGATGATCCGCGTCCGGGTATCGACTATGCGTTGACCGAGGTCGTCCGCTGCAAATCGAAGGCGAGCTTCGGGGTTCGGGAAGCGTTGCCGGAGTGCGTCGGGCGCTGGTTGCGGCCGGTTCTGGAGCATGCCGGCGCCCGGGTTGTGGTGGCGTGCGGCAAGGAGCCGCGGCTGGCGATCTCGCAGCTCCTGGATCGGCCGGTAACGTCCGGCAGTGCCGTCTTCACCACCATCTTCGGAAGGCCGACGGCGATGGTGGCGATTGGCGCGCCGGGTTCCAGTCAAGCGCGACGGCTGCCGTCGGTGCTCTCGCCGGATGTCCTCCGCAGAATTCGGCGGATGGCAGTCGAGGGCAGATCGCAAAAAAAA
>CAZQOA010000107.1:0-16792 GCA_964594715.1 uncultured Rhizobiaceae bacterium
GCGGCGCGCGCCCACGCCGACCTCTTCATCCCCGACCTGGTCGACCCGAACGGACGCCAGGGCCTGGAGGCCCATGTCGGCGAGCGCGGCGTCAAGCTGTCCGGCGGACAGCGCCAGCGCGTGGCGATCGCCCGGGTCCTGCTGAAGGACGCACCGATCCTGGTTCTCGACGAGGCGACCTCGGCCCTCGATTCGGAGGTCGAGGCAGCGATCCAGGAGGACCTGGACGAGCTGATGGAACGCAAGACCGTGATTGCCATCGCCCATCGCCTGTCGACGATCGCGCGGATGGACCGGCTGGTGGTGATGGATCGCGGCCAGATCGTCGAAGTCGGTACCCATACCGAGCTGGTGGCGTCCGGCGGCATCTATGCCGGCCTGTGGAAGCGCCAGTCGGGCGGCTTCCTCGGCGCCGACATGGCCGAGGTCCAGGCTGCCGATTGATGCCTGCCCTGATTGATCTCATGGCGTAGCCGGCAACTCCCCGGCTATCGTCTCGCCTGGGCGATTCGGGGTGGAACAGACGCATGGGTTGGGGGTGGCGCTGGGCGCTCGTGGCAATCGCCGCGGCGGCCCTGGGGGGATGCGGGACGACGCAATCGATTGGCACCGGGGCCAAGCGGGCAGCGACCGCCAATGCCGCGGCCGTGGCCGGCCCACCGGTCGACCCGGCATTCGCAACCCTGGCCGGCTGGCAGGGCGACGACATGGCAACCGCGCTGACGGCCTTCCGCACCTCCTGCGGCCGGCTGCTGCGCCAGCCGGCCAGCTATGCCCTGGGGCCGGACGGCGTGGCGGGCCGGACGGGGGATTGGGCCGATCCCTGCCGCGCCGCGGACTCGGTCGCACCGACCCAGTTCGCCGCCCGCCGGTTCTTCGAGCAATGGTTCCTGCCCATCCCGCTCGGTGGCGGCGAGCCCGGCCTCTTCACCGGCTACTACGAGCCCGAGCTGCGCGGCTCGTGGAAGCGGACGGCCAAGTTCGATACCCCCCTCTACCGCATGCCGCAGAACATGCGGCGGATGCCGACCCGCGCCCAGATCCAGAACGGCGCGCTCGCCCGGCGCGGCCTCGAGCTCCTGTGGGTCGACGACCCGGTGGATGCCTTCTTCCTGGAGATCCAGGGGTCCGGCCGGGTGCGGATGGCTGACGGATCGGTGGTCGGCGTGGAGTATGGCGGGCAGAATGGCCACCCCTACTTCCCGGTCGGCCGCGCCCTGGTGCAGTGGGGCGAGATGGACATGGAAAGCGTGTCGATGCCCGCCATCCGCGACTGGATGCGGCGCAACCCCACGCGCATGCGGGCGCTGAAGGCGACCAACCAGAGCCACATCTTCTTCCGCCTGCGCGAGGTGCCGGGCGCACGCGGCGCCATGGGCGTGCCGCTGACCGCCGGCCGCAGCGTCGCGGTCGACCCCAAGCATGTGCCGCTGGGCGTGCCGGTGTGGCTCGACCTCGGCGAGACCCCGACCCCAGACCGCACCCTGCGGCGGCTGGTGGTGGCCCAGGACACCGGCGGCGCCATCAAGGGCGGGGTGCGCGGCGACCTCTTCTGGGGCGTGGGCGAGCAGGCCGCCGCCGCCGCCGGCGCCATGCGCGCCCGCGGACGGGCATGGATGCTGGTCCCGCGCCAGCGCACCGCCGGCGTCGCCGCCGCCCGCTGAGCCCTACCAGGCCCGCGCGGGCCCGACGTCCAGGTGCAGGAAGCCGGCGCGCGGATAGGACCCGACGCCGCCGCGCTGCAGCTTGACGGCAACCGAGCGGACCGCCTGCAGGCCGCGGTCGGGCAGCACCACGTCGAAGGCCTGGCCGCGGGTGTGGTAGCTGTCGCGGGCGACCGACCGATCATGGCGCCGCTTCGCCCGGTTGGTCGCGATCGTGCGATAGCCGGAGATGATCCGTGTCGGTTGGCCGCCATCGAGCTGGACGGCGCGCTGAAGGTCGTGGAGGTAGTCGTAGAGTCCGGGATCCATGCGGCCGACCCGGCCACTGCGATAGTCGCGCAGGAACCGGCTCAGGCTTTGCAGCGCGTCCGGGTCGTAGCGCCCGTCCTTGAAATAGGCGACGTCGACGGTTTCCAGGGTGTTGACGTTGTGCAGGTGCAGCCGGCGATCGGGCTGCGCTTCGGCAACGACCGCCAGTGCCGGGCGGGCCGCGATCACGACCAGGCTGGCAGCCAGGCCGCAAAGCAGTCGACGACGCGACGGCATCCCCATGCCGCCGACGGCGTTCGGCTGGTCCTTCATAGATAACTCTCCCCAAGCATTGCGATAAGGCCGCATCTCCGATGCGGCCGGCGGCCCGTCACGCCCCCCAGCGATGACGGCCACGAGCGACCCAGGGCGGGCCGCTGGACGACAGGGTGGTGCTAACCGTCCTTCCGCTGGGCCGCGCCGGCCGTCGTCGCCTGGCGCAGGCCGTAGATGTCGTCACGGACAACCAGCTCGCCCGCGTCATCGACCCAGGCGGTCTGGTAGAGGAGGTAGACCGGCCAGCGCTTGCGCAGCGACACCGTCCGCGTCTCGCCCACCTCGATCGCCGCGGTCAGGCGCTCCGGCGGCCACGCCTGCGCCTGGTCGAGCAGCAGCAGCTCCGCCAGTTCCACCGGCTTCTCCAGCCGGATGCAGCCGGAGCTGAAGTTGCGCGCGCTGCGGCTGAAGAGATGGCGGTCCGGCGTGTCATGCAGATAGATCGCGTGCTGGTTCGCCATGTTGAACTTGATGCGGCCCAGCGCATTCTTCGGCCCCGGGTCCTGGCGCACGCGCACCGGACCCATCGGCGACGTCAGCCGCACCCCGTCGACGCTGGACAGCGGCACCTCGGGCGCGGACTGGCTCCAGCCGGCGAGGACGCGATAGCCCTTCTCCGCGAAGTAGCCGGGATTGCTCCGCAGCTTGGGGAAGAGGTCCTCCTTCGCCAGCTTCTCCGGGGCGTTCCAGTAGGGGTTGAGCACCAGGTCCGTGATGTCGCTGCGCATGATCGGGGTCTGGCGGAACGGCCGCCCCACCACGACCTTCATGGCCATCACCTGCCGCCCGCCCTTGATCACGGTCAGGTCGTAGCCAGCCATGTTGACGACGATATGGTCGGGTTCCAGCCGACGCGGCAGCCAGCGCAGCCGCTCCATGTTCTCGGCCACGATACGGCGGCGCTCGCGGTCATCCATGTTGAGCGCCCACAGGGTGCGCCCGCCGACCAGCCCGTCATCGAGCAGGGCCAGGCTGCGCTGGTAGCGGCGGACGGCGCGCGTCAGCCCCTCGTCATAGCGTTGCCAATCCCCGCCCTCGCCATAGTTCGGGGCGGCGAAGGCCAGCTCGTCGGTGTCCGACCAGTCGCCCTCGGCCTCGATCCGCTCCCGCACCGGGCCGACCCGCGGGTCGCGCATTCCCGGCCGGATGATCGGGCCGTCCGCGATCGCCTTCTCGCCGGCGCCGGGATTGGCGTCGAGCTTCGCCAGGGCCCGGCGCAGCTTGCCGTATTGCTCGTGGGGGGGCCGCAGCCCCTCGATCAGCCGGTCGAGCCCGGCGGCATCGGCCGCGGCGGCGCTGGCCAGGAACTTCGCCAGGTCCAGCCGCTCATGGCGGCGGGTCAGGCTCTCGTCGACGATCTTGGGATCGACGCGGCCGTACCACAGGTCATGGGCATAGGCGGCCAGCGCCCGCGTCAGGGCGACGTCCAGGGCGGCCTGCCCCTGGTCGCCCCGTGCCGCCGCACGCGCCTCCACCGGCGCCAGGTAGACGGCGGCGTTGAGCCCGTCGGTGGTGGCGGCGCGCAGGGCGGCCCGCACCGCGGCCGCGCGGGCCGGCGCATCGACCCACAGCGGCTTGTTGCGCCGCGCGCGATAGGCGTCGGCCGCCGCGGACCGTGCGGTCGCCGGGAAGGCCTCGGTCGCGCGATCCGCCTGGCCCAGCGCGGCCGGGACGGCGGATGCCACATCGGCGACGGCCGGCGGCGGGAGAAGAAGCGCGGCGGCCAGGGCAAGGCCGCCGAAGTGCAGGCGCAGGCGCAACAGACCCATCAGCCGAAACGTTCCCCGATCATCCGGTCCAAGGCGCGAATGGTCTGTGCCTCGCCGCCCTCCGGCCGCCCCGGCCGGGCCGACGCATTCCAGGCGAACATGTCGAAATGCACCCAGGGCGTCGTCGGCGAGACGAACTCCTGGAGATAGAGTGCGGCCGTGATCGAGCCCGCGAATGGGCTTTCGGCGACGTTGTTGATGTCGGCCGCCTTGCTGTCGAGCCACTTGCGGTAGGGCTTCCACAGCGGCATGCGCCATAGCGGGTCGTTTTCCGCGGCGGCAGCGGCCGCGATCTCGCCGGCCAGGGCATCGTCGTTGCAGAACATGGCCGGCAGGTCGGGCCCGATCGCCACCCGTGCGGCGCCGGTCAGGGTCGCCATGTCGATCAGCAGGGCCGGGTTTTCCGAATCGGCCTCGGCCAGCGGGTCGCACAGGATGAGCCGGCCTTCGGCGTCGGTGTTGCCGATCTCGACCGAGATGCCCTTGCGCGTCGGGATGATGTCCATCGGCTTGAAGGCGTTGCCGGACACCAGGTTCTCGACCGTCGGCACCAGGACCCGCAGCCGGATATTGCGCTTGCCCGCCATCAGCAGGCTGGCGAGGCCGAGCACGTTGGCGGCCCCGCCCATGTCCTTCTTCATGAGCTTCATGCCGGCTGCCGGCTTCAGGTCGTAGCCGCCCGAATCGAAGCACACGCCCTTGCCGACCAGCGTCACCTTGGGCGCGCCCGGGTCGCCCCAGGTCAGGTCCACCAGGCAGGGCGGCCGCACCGAGCCGCGCCCGACCGCATGGACCATGGGATAGTTCTGGGCCAGCAGCTCGTCGCCGCGCAGCACCCGGACGGCGGCGCCATGGCGCTGGCCCAGGGCCTCGGCCGCGGCGGCCAGCTCGGCCGGTCCCAGATCCTCGGCCGGCGTGTTCACCAGGTCGCGCACCATCCAGATGGCATCAGCGACCCGGGTCACCTCGGCGCGATCGGCGGCAGCCGGCCAGACCAGGCGGGCCGGCTGGCGGCGGCGCTTGCGATAGCGGGTGAAGGCGTAGGAACCCAGCGCCCATCCGGTCGCCATGGCGGTGGCGAGTGCGGACCCGACTTCGTCCGAGAGCGCATAGTCGCCCTCCGGCAGCGCATCCGGCAGGCCGGCCAGCGCCCACAGCGGCTGGGCCGGGTCGTAGATCGCGACGATCTCGGCGATCGTCCCGTCCGGGCCTGGAATCGCCAGATGGCGGCCGGCTTCCGCCTTCAGGGCGTTGGCGGCGATCCATTGGCGGCGCAGGGCCGAGCCGGCCTCCGACCAGGCCTGGAACGCCGATTCGGCTAGGGGAACGAGGCGGATCGGCGCAGCGGCGCCGTCGATCAGGCTATGGGTCGACAAGGGGCGGACTCGCGTCTCTGTCTGGGGCACCGAGCCTGTCTACCCCGGTCGGCGCTCGAAGTCACGGTTGCGTCCGGTCGCAGGTTTCCTCTAACTCGTGGCTCGCCAACGAGAGAGGATCGACGGTGGCGGACCTGACCATCTATATCGGCAACAAGAATTACTCGTCCTGGTCGCTGCGTGGCTGGCTGATGCTCAAGGCCAGCGGCATCGAGTTCGACGAGATCGTCATCGCGCTCGACGAGCCGACGACGCGCGAGACCATCCTGCGCAACTCGCCATCGGGAACCGTGCCCGCCATCCGGCACGGCGACCGGGTGGTGTGGGACACATTGGCGATCGGCGAATACCTGGCCGAGCTCGCCCCCGACGCCGGCCTGTGGCCGGCCGACCAGACCGCGCGCGCGGTCGCCCGGTCCGTGTCGGCGGAGATGCATTCCGGCTTCGAGGGCATGCGCTCGCATTTCCCGATGAACATGCGGAGCTCCTTCCCCGACCGCGTCGCCACGGCCGACGCCCAGGCCAACATCAACCGGATCGCCGCGATCTGGCGCGACTGCCGGCGCCGCTTCGGGGGGACCGGGCAGTTCCTGTTCGGCGAATTCTCGATCGCGGACGCCATGTACGCGCCGGTATGCAGCCGCTTCCGTACCTACAAGATCGGGATGGACGAGGTGGGGCAGGCCTATTGCGACGCGGTCTGGAACCTGCCCGCCTTCCAGGAATGGCTGCAAGCCGCCCGCAAGGAGCCGATGGTCATCCCGGCGGCGGAATTCTGAGGGGAAACAGGCACCGATGCATTCGACCCCGCAGCGCGAGCGGTTTCGCGCCATCCTGGCGGGCGACCGCTGCGTCCACCCCGGCTCCGTCCATGACCCGATCTCGGCGCGCATCGCCGAGGAGCTGGGCTTCGAGATCGGCATGTTCGCCGGCTCGATCGGCGCCATGACGGTGATCGGGGCGCCCGACCTCATCACGCTCACCCTGACCGAGTTCGCCCAGCAGGCCCATCGCATCTGCCGCGCGGGCCAGCTGCCGCTGCTGGTCGATGCCGACCATGGCTACGGCAACGCGCTCAACGTCAAGCGCACGGTGGAGGAGCTGGAGACCGCCGGCGTCGCCGCCCTGACGATCGAGGACACCGACCTGCCGCAGCCCTTCGGCACCGTCGGCGGAACCCGGCTGGTGTCGATCGAGGAAGGCGTGGGCAAGATGAAGGCCGCGCTGGCCGGCCGGCAGGACCCGTCATTGGTCGTCGTCGGCCGCACCAGTGCGGTGCAGTTCACCGGCCTCGACGACGCCGTCGCCCGCGCCCGCGCCTATGAGGCGGCCGGCGTCGACGCCCTCTTCTTCGTCGGCATCCAGGACAAGGCGCAGCTGGAGGCGATCCACGCCACGGTCGGCATCCCGCTCATCCTGGGCGGCACGTCGGGGGCGCTGCGCGACCGCGACTACCTGTCCGGGGTGGGCGTGCGGGTATCCCTCCAGGGCCACCAGCCCTTCATGGCGTCGGTGCGGGCGATCCACGCCACCCTGAAGGCGTTGCGGGACGGCACCGACCCCGATGCGCTGGAGGGGGTGGCGCCGGCCGACCTCATGAAGCAGGTGACGCGCGAAGCCGATCATCGCCGGTGGATGAAGGACTGGCTGGGCGGCTGACCCCGTCGGGCAGCGCCAACAGCCGGTCGAGCGCGGCACCGTCCGCCAGGACCGCCAGGGTCTCGGCGCGGCTGAGGGCGGCCACCGCCTCCGGCCGGGTCAGCGCTTCGGCGATCTTCGCCGTCCCCACCGCCAGCGGCACGTCGATCGGATCCGCCCGGGGGCGCCGCGGCGGCGGCAGCATCCGGCGATGGGCGGCGAGCAGGCCGGGATCGGCGGCCAGCTCCTGCACCGCCTCGCCGGTCCCGGCCAGTGCCTGCTCCAGGTCGCCGCGCAACTCGCCCGCGCGCCGCAGCTCGGCCGGTGGCTCGCCCTCCTCCGGCGTGCGCAGCAGGCCGACCCTGGCCAATGCCCCGCCGATCCGGCTGCTGCCGGCCAGCGCGACCAGCGGGATCGCCAGCGTCAGCCCGACCACCACGGGCGACATCCACAGGAACAGGGACGGCGACACGGCGTAGGAGATCAGCCCGAGGATCACCCCTACCGCGGTGTGGCCGGCGTAGCGCCGGGCCACCTGGCGCAGGGGATAGGTGCCGTCGTCGCGCTGCTGCGGCTGCCAGCCGCCGTCATGGCCGGCCAGGATCGAGAAGACGGCGGCGGTCTGGCTCAACATCGTCACCGGCGCCAGCAGGCCGGCCAGCACCGTCTCCACCAGGACGCCGGCCAGCAGCCGGATGCCGCCGCCGCTGGCGCGCCGGGCGCGGCGGTCGGCCAGCATGGCCATCCAGGCCAGCAGCTTCGGCGCGACCAGCAGCGCCATGGTGCCGCCGAACACCCACATGGCGCGCACCGGGTCCTGCGCCGGCCAGTGCGGGAACAGCGTGGCGCCGGCCGGGAAATATTCCGGCAGGATGAAGCGCGCCTGCAGCGAGATGAGAATGCCGACGCACAGGAAGGCCAGCCAGATGGGCGCGGTGATGTAGGAGCCGATGCCCATCAGCAGATGGATGCGGCTGATCCAGTGCAGCCCCCGCGCCGGCAGCACGGCGGCATGTTGCAGGTTGCCCTGGCACCAGCGCCGGTCGCGCACCGCAAGGTCGGTCAGGGATGGCGGCCCCTCCTCGTAGCTGCCGGACAGGGCCGGGACCATGCGGACCGCCCAGCCGGCGCGGCGCAGCAAGGCCGCCTCCACGAAGTCGTGGCTCATGATGTGGCCGCCGAACGGCTTGCGGCCGTTGAGGTGCGGCAGGCCGGCCGCCGCCGCGAAGGCGCGGGTGCGGATGATCGCGTTGTGGCCCCAGTAGTTGCCCTCGCTGCCGTGCCAGGTGGCGATGCCGCGGGCGATCAGCGGCCCGTAGATACGCCCGGCGAACTGCTGCATCCGGGCGAACAGGGTGCGCCCGCCAATCAGGATCGGCAGGGTCTGGATCAGGCCCGCCTTGCCGTCGGCCTCCATCGCCGCCGCCAGCCGGACGATGGTGTCGGCGGTCATCACGCTGTCGGCATCCAGCACCAGCATGTGGTCGTAGGCGCCGCCGAAGCGGGCGACCCATTCGCCGATGTTGCCGGCCTTGCGCTCGATATTGCGCGGGCGGCGGCGGTAGAAGATGCGGTCATGGCCGCCGGTCGCGTCGCGGAGCGCCAGGAACGCCCGCTCCTCGGCGATCCACACGTCGGGATCGGTGGTGTCGCTCAGGATGAAGATGTCGAAATGGCCGCCCCGCCCCGTTGCCTGCAAGCCCTCGTCGATCGCCTGCAAGGCGGCACCCACCCGCGCCGGGTTCTCGTTGTAGGTCGGCATCAGGATGGCCGTCCGCCGCGCCAGCGGCGGCAACGGCAAGGTGGCGTCGATCGCGCCCTTGCGGTTGGCGAGCGTGGCGACGAAGCCCGCCAGCGCACTGGTGAAGGCGAGCCCGATCCAGGCGAAGAGCGCGACGAACATCGCCAGGACCAACGCCTCCAGCGTCGTCAGGCCACCGACCTCCAGCACCGCGAACATCTCCCACGCGCCGAGGATGGTCAGGACGATCGCCCCGCCGATGACGAGCAGGCGGATGAGCAGGGTTGCGGGATTCGGTGCCATAGGATCGCCACGAGGCACCACCCACAGGGACTGCCGCGGCATCTCCAGGGGCGACGGACCGGGCAGCGCGTCGCCCTGCATGCCTTCCCCGCCGCGGCTTCCGGGTGCCTCGTTCCCGGGGGTCAGGGCGTCCATCGATAGAGCCACACCTCGGATGCGGGCTTGTCCCCGTCCATGAGCTGCGCCCGCAACTCCACCGCCTTGGCGCCCTCCGGCAGCAGCTCGAAGCTCATCCGCCAGCCGCCGGTCACGGGGTTGGGCTGGGCCACCGCATTGCGCACCTTGCCGCGGCTGGCCTCGAGCTTGATCTGCCGCTCCCGCCCGTCATTCTTCAGCATCTCGCCGGCCGCCTCGAGGACGAACAGGCGTGCCCGGTCGGTGAACGCCGCACCCACCCGCGTTTCGACGATGCGCGCAAGCTCGGACTTCCACGGCGCCTCCCAGCACCAGTGCATGCGGTAGGACAGGACATGCTCGCTGCCGGCGGCCAGCGGCTGGGCCGGGCGCCAGAAGGCCACGACATTGTCGTGGATCTCCTTGTCGGTCGGGATCTCCACCAGGTGCACCGCGCCCGCGCCCCACTTGCCCAGCGGCTCGATCCACAGGCTGGGCCGGCGCTCGTAGCGCGCCTCCAGGTCCTGGTAGGACCTGAAATCGCGATGCCGCTGCATCAGGCCGAAGCCGCGCGGATCGGTGTCGGAGAAGACGCTGATCTGGAGGTCGGTCGGGTTGGCGATCGGGCGCCAGATCTGCTCGCCCCGCCCCGTCCACATGGACAGGCCGTCGCTGTCGTGGACGGCGGGGCGGAAATCATCGACGCCGACGCGGTCATTGGCGGCGAAATAGAACATGCTGGTCAGGGGCGCGATGCCGACCTGGGCGATCTCCACCCGCGGGTAGAGCGCCATCTCCACGTCGAAGATGGTCGCCTCGCCGGGGCGGATGACGAAGCGGAAGGCGGCCGCCGCGCTGCGGCTGTCGAGGAGCGCATGGACCACGACCGAGCCTGCCTCCTGGGTCGGCCGCTCCAGCCAGAAGGACGTGAAGAGCGGGAATTCCTCGCCGCCCGGCTCGGCCGTCTTGATGGCGAGGCCGCGGGCGGACAGGCCGTAGATGTGGTTCTTGGCGACCGCCCGGAAATAGCTGGCGCCGAGGAAGGCAGCGACCTCGTCGAAATAGTCCGGCCGGTTCATCGGCGCATGGATGCGGAAGCCGGCGAACCCGACATCGCCCTCGGCGAGGCGGCCGACCTTGCTCAGGTCGAACATCTCCGGGTCGTAGGCGATGCGGCGGGCCTGGCCGTCCGCCACCTCGTACATCTCCACCCGGTCCTTGTAGAGAAAGCCGCGGTGGAAGAACTGGACGCCGAAGGGCAGCTTTTCCGCGGCCCAAAGCGCGCGATTGGGGTCGAAGCGGATGGTGCGGTAGCCGTCATAGTCGAGCTTGGCCAGGGGCCCGGAAAGGACGTCCTTGGCGGCCTGCCACGGCTTCGCGGCCAACGCCTTCGCCGCCGCGCGGACCGTGCCCGCATCGAACGGCCGGGCCTGCTGGCCGACCGCCGGCCGGACGCCGAGTTCCCGGGTAGCGGCCACCACGAACGGCAGGGACAAGGCCCCTGCCAGCATCTCTCGACGACGCACCCACTCCTCCTCGGCAATGGCCCAACCGGAAACGGGCGAGCGACGCCAGGCGGGCACCCGCCGGCGTCACCCTGTCGGTGCCCGTCGTCCCCAGAACGCAATGCCGATGGAAGGGTTCCTCAGTTCAGTCGGAGGTCGACGATGTGGCTCGGATCGGCCGCCAGTTCCCCGCGCTCGACCCGTTGCACGATCGAGGTCAGGGCCGCGTTGGCCGGCGCATCGACGCCGATCTCCTGCCCGCGCTCGACGACGAAGCCGTTGAGGAACCCGATCTCGGTGCGGCGGCCCTTGACCATGTCCTGGCCCATGGACGGGCGCTGGCCCTCGGCCCGCTTCCTGGCGCCGGCCATCAGGGTTTCCTCGGCCAGCGCGAGGGCCGCGGCATCGCCCTCGCCGGCGGCGGCCAGGGTGGCGGGCTTGATGTTCAGAATGTCCTCCAGGACATAGCCCAACGCCTGGCCGATCCGCACTGCCTCGCCGCCGAGCCGGACCGAGAAGCGGCGGATGGCGTCGGTGCGCATCATCGCGTTGCCGGACAGGCCGGTGCAGGCGGACAGGCCGTTCTGCATCGAGTTGGCGACCAGCTTCGACCAGCGTTCGCCCCACAGGTTGGCGGTGACCTTGGCGCTGTCGGAGAACGCCACCAGGCGGCACACCTCCTCGATGCGCGGCGTCACCCGCCCATGCACCTCGCCGGCGCGGAAGATGGTGTAGCCGGCCCCGCCCTTCTCGACCCCGCGATGGACATGGCCCGGCTCGTAGAGCTCGACCGAGATCTTCGACGCGATGCAGCCGACCGTCTTGCCCCAGCCGACCACCGAGGCCACCCGCTCCTCGTTCATGCAGTTCTGCAGCGAGACGACGAAGCCGCCCGGCGCCAGGTACTGGCGGATCAGCGTGGTCGCCCATTCGGTGTCGTAGGACTTCATGCAGACGAAGGCGATGTCGACCGGCGCGCCCTTGGCGAGCTGCTGGGCATCGGTCACATGCAGGGCGCGGACCGGGACGCTGAACTCCTCCTCCGGGGTAACCCCGGTGATCCGCAGCCCATGCGCGCGCATGTGCGCGACATGCTCCGGCCAGGGGTCGATGAAGGTGACGTCCTCGCCGGCGCGCACCATGTGCGCGCCCACATAGGCGCCGACGGCGCCCGCGCCGACGATCGCGATCTTCTTGGTCATGAAGCTTCCTTCCCCTGGGGTCGCCCGATGGTGCCCGACGCGTCGCGTCGCCGGCAAGCGCGACGGCAGGATTCAGGAGACGATGAGACGATAGCCGACGCCGGGCTCGTTCAGGATGAAGCGGGGATGGGCCGGGTCGTCGTCGAGCTTGTCGCGGATCTGGCCGATGAAGACCCGCAGGTAGTGGATGTCGTTCTCGTGGGCGCGACCCCAGACCTCGCGCAGCAGCTGGGGGTGGGTCACGATGCGCCCGGCATTGCGCACCAGCATGGCGAGCAGGTCGAACTCCTTGCGCGTCAGCCGCACCGCGCGCCCGGAAACCCGCACTTCGCGGCGCGCCAGGTCGACATGCAGCTCGCCCACCGTCAGCTCCGACGGTTCGGCCGGGCCGGCGGAGGATCGGCTGCGCCGGAGCGCACGGAGGCGCGCGAGCAGCTCGGCGATGCCGAACGGCTTCACGACGTAGTCGTCGGCGCCGGCATCGAGTGCGGCCACCTTCTCCGCCTCGGCCTGGCGCACTGAGAGCATCAGGATAGGCACCGTCGACCATTCCCGGATGCGGGCGACCACCTCCTTGCCGTCCATGTCGGGCAGGCCGAGGTCGAGGATGACGACGTCCGGGCTTTCGGTGGCGCAGCGGGCGATCGCGTCCTGGCCGCGGATCGCCTCCACCACGGTGAATCCGTGGGCTTCGAGCGCGATGCGCAGGAAGCGGCGGATCTGCGCCTCGTCGTCGACCACCAGGATCTTGGTACCGCGGTCGCTCATATGGCCTCCGGCGGCGGTACCGGCGGTCCCGCCTCGCCGGCCGGCAGCCGGACCTCGATCCGGGCGCCGCCGCCCGGTGCCGAAGCGACCGCGATCCGGCCGCCATGGGCCTCCACGATGCCGCGGCAGATGGCGAGGCCGAGGCCGGTACCGGCCCGCTGCCCGTCGCCGGCGCGCACGCGATAGAACATGTCGAAGACCCGCTCGCGGTCGTCGGTCGGGATGCCGGGGCCGGCATCGATGGTGTCGAGGACCACTTCCCCGCCCTCACGCCGCGCCGCGACCGTGATCGGGGTGCCCGGCGGCGCATATCTGGCCGCGTTGTCGAGCAGGTTGATCACCACCTGCTCCATCAGCACCGCATCGGCCCGGACGGGCCCCAGGTCGCCCGGGACCGCGATCTCCAGCCGGTGCTGCCGCAGCACGGGTCCAAGCTGCCGGGCGGCCCGCCCCACCACCTCGCGCAGGTCGACCCAGTCCAGGGTCAGGCGCAGCGCGCCATAGCCGAGCCGGGTCATGTCGAGCAGGTTCTGGACGAAGCGATTCAGGCGCTCGCCCTCCTCGCGGATCGCCTCCGCCATCTGCCGCCGGCCGCCGGGCCCGAGGGCCGCATCGGAATCGATCAGGCTCGACGCCGCACCGATGATCGAGACCAGCGGCGTGCGCAGGTCGTGGCTGACCGACGACAGCAGCGCCGAGCGCAGCCGCTCCGTCTCCGACAGGAACCGGGTCGCCTCCAGGTCGGCGACCAGCCGCGTGCGCTCGACGGCCAACGCCACCTGGTCGACCAGCGCGTCGAGGAGGCGGCGCTCGTCCGGCGCCAGCAGCGACCGGCCATCGAAGGCGACCCCGAGCACGCCGACCGCACCCGGGCCGGTCTTCAGCGGCAGGAAGAGCCAGGCCGATGTCGGCAGCGTGTCGGAGCCCCAGCCGGCGACCTCGCCATGCTCCCACGCCCATTCCGCCGCCCCCCAGTCCTTGGGTTCGAGCTGATCCTCGGGTGGATAGCCGCCAACGATGACCAGGCGCCCCCCCTCGCCCGGCGTCAGGACCAGGGCCCGGCATTGCAGGGTCGAGGCGACATGGTGGACGGCGGCCCAGACCACGTCCTCCAGGCTGGCGGCGCTCGCGATCTTGCGGCTGAACTCGTAGAGGTTGTTGGTCCGCCGGGAAATGGCGCGCTGCGCCGTCACCTGCGCACGCAGGCGACCCGCCAGGTTTCCCGTGAGGATGGCGGCGAACAGGAACAGCAGCAGCGCCAGCACGTCGTCCTGGCTGTTCATCTCCAGGGTATAGAGCGGCTCGCTGAAGAAGAAATTATAGGCGGTGAAGCTGGCCAGGCTCGCGAACAGCGACGGCCACAGCCCGAAGCGCGTCGCCACCATCAGCACGGCGACCAGGAACACCGGCGACAGGCTCGACACCGGCAGGACGGCGTCGATGGCGAGCGCCACCAGGGTGGCGATACCGACGGCGATGGCGGCCCAGGCATAGCCGCGCAGGCCGCGCTCCGGCCGCAGGCGCGGCCCCCCGATCTCCGCCTGCCGCCCGTCCTTGGGATCGGTCGAGACCAGCGTCACCTCGAAGTCCGTGGCGCGGCGGACCAGCTCCTCGGCGACGGTTTCGCGGGCGAGGAAGGCCAGCAGGTGGCGCGGCCGCGGCCGCCCGACCACCAGGCGGCTGACATTGCGGCGGCGGGCGAAGTCGAGGATCTCGCGCGCGACGTCGGTCTCCGCGGTCAGGGTCACCACCTCGGCCCCCAGCGTCTCGCCGAGGCGCAGCGCCTCGATGATGCGGTCCTTGGCCGCGTCGGGCAGGGATTCGCGGTGGGGGGTGACGACATTGGCGACGATCCAGCCGATCCGGGCGCGCTCGGCCATGCGCTTGGCGGCGCGGACCAGCGACTTGGCGACCGGCGATTCATTGATGCAGACGAGGATGCGGTCCTGCGTCGGCCAGGGCCCGGCGATCGCATGGCTGCGCATGTGCGCGGTCATCTGCGCGTCGACCCGGTCGGCCGCGACCCGCATCGCCAGCTCGCGCAGCGCGGTCAGGTTGCCCTTGGAGAAGAAGTTCTGGATGGCCCGGGCGATCTGTTCCTGGACGTAGACCTTGCCCTGGCGCAGGCGCTGGATCAGCTCGTCGGTCGGCAGGTCGATCAGCTCGACCTCGTCCGCCAGCTCCAGCACGCCGTCCGGCACGGTTTCGCGGACCCGCACGCCCGAGATCCGGGCGACGATGTCGTTCAGGCTCTCGAGGTGCTGGATATTGAGGGCCGAATAGACGTCGATGCCCGCCGCCAGCAGGTCCTCGACATCCTGGGCCCGCTTGGGATGGCGGCTGCCGGGGACGTTGGTATGGGCCAACTCGTCGACGATGGCGAGCTGCGGGCGCCGCGACAGGACCGCCTCGAGGTCCATCTCGCTGAACGTCCGGCCGCGATAGGCGACCTGCCGCCGCGGCGTCACTTCCAGGCCGGCGAGCAGCGCCTCGGTCTCCGCCCGGCCATGGGTCTCCACCAGCGCGATCACGACATCGACCCCATCCGCCTTCAGCCGGCGCGCCTCCTCCAGCATGGCGAAGCTCTTGCCGACGCCGGGGGCGGCCCCGAGGAAGACTTTCAGCCGGCCGCGGCCCTCGCGGGCAGCCTCGGCGAGCAGGGCATCGGGCGCGGGCCGCGCGGGCACTTCGGCCATCGGCCGGCTACTCCTCCTTGAGTCCCGGCCCTTTATCTCGCCTTCGCATCGGCAATGTCGAGCGCCAGGGCACTCGGTCGGCCCATTCCTTACGCGATCCTTACGGCCGACCCCGGCAATACACCTCGCCCCCTTACGGCCGGGCCCCCCATCTTGGACCGTCAGCGATGGGAGCATGGAAATGTTGGATCTGATCCTGGTCGCGGCGGGGGTGGCGTTCTTCGCGCTGGCCGTCGCCTACGCGTTCGCCTGCGACCGCCTGTGAAGCCACGGAAAGGCCGTCTCATGCTCGTCGACTATCTCCTGGGCGGCGGCGTCGCCGCCATCCTCCTCATCTATCTCGTCTATGCCCTGATCCGCCCCGAGCGGTTCTGAGAGGCCCCCACGCCATGACCCTCAACGGCTGGTTCCAGATCCTCCTCTTCTGTGTCCTCGTCGCGGCCCTGGTGAAGCCGCTCGGCGGCTACATGACGCGGGTCTTCAACGGCGAGCGCACCTTGCTCGCTCCTCTCCTCGGGCCGGTGGAGCGCCTGCTCTACCGCGCTGCCGGGCCGGCCGCGCGCGACGAGCAGAACTGGCTCGGCTACGCGCTGGCGATGCTGGCCTTCAACCTCGCGGGCTTCCTGCTGCTCTACCTGCTGCAGCGCATCCAAGGGTCGCTGCCGCTCAACCCGGCGGGGATGGCGGCGGTCCCGCCCGAACTCGCCTTCAATACCGCCGCCAGCTTCATGACCAACACCAACTGGCAGAATTACGGCGGCGAGACGACGATGTCCCACCTCGTCCAGATGGCGGGGCTGACCGTCCAGAACTTCGTGTCGGCGGCGACCGGCGTCGCGATCGCGATGGCGCTGATCCGCGGCTTCACGCGCGCATCCGCCCACACCGTCGGCAATTTCTGGGTCGATATGACCCGGACCACGCTCTACGTCCTCCTGCCCGTCTGCATCGTCCTCACGCTCGCCTTCGTCTGGCAGGGCATGCCGCAGACGCTGGGCGCCCAGGTCGATGCGACCACGCTGGAAGGGGGCCGGCAGACGATCGCGCTCGGCCCCGTCGCCTCACAGGCGGCGATCAAGATGCTGGGCACCAACGGCGGCGGCTTCTTCAACGCCAACTCCGCCCATCCCTTCGAGAACCCGACCGCGCTCACCAACCTCTTGCAGATGATCGCCATCTTCGCGATCGGTGCCGCGCTGACCAACGTCTTCGGGCGCATGGCCGGCGATCCACGCCAGGGCTGGGCGATCCTGGCCGCCATGGGCGTGCTGTTCGTGGCCGGCGTCGCCGTCACCTATTGGGCGGAGGCGGCCGGCAATCCGCTGTTGCATGGTGCCGGCATCGGCGGCGCCAACATGGAGGGCAAGGAGGTCCGCTTCGGCCCGGCGCTCTCGGCCCTGTTTGCGGTCATCACCACGGCTGCCTCCTGCG
>CAZQOA010000108.1:0-3183 GCA_964594715.1 uncultured Rhizobiaceae bacterium
GAGACGATGGCGGTGCCGTGCTGGTCGTCGTGGCAGCTCGGGATGTCCATCAGCTCGCGCAAGCGCTGCTCGATGATGAAGCACTCCGGCGCCTTGATGTCCTCGAGATTGATGCCGCCGAAGGTCTGGCCGAGGAAGCGCACGCAGTTGACGAACTCGTCGACATCGCGCGTGTCGACCTCCAGGTCGATCGAATCGACGTCGGCGAAGCGCTTGAAGAGGACGGCCTTGCCCTCCATCACCGGCTTGGAGGCGAGCGCGCCCAGGTCGCCCAGGCCGAGGACGGCGGTGCCGTTGGAGATCACCGCGACGAGGTTGCCCTTGGCCGTGTAGTCGTAGGCCTTGGACGGGTCCTTCTCGATGTGCAGGCAGGGGACGGCGACACCCGGCGAATAGGCCAAGGACAGGTCGCGCTGCGTCGTCAGCGGCTTGGTCGGCGAGATCTCGATCTTGCCGGGCTTGCCGTTCGCATGGAACTGCAGCGCCTCTTCTTCGGTGATGCGGTTGTCGGCGTCTTCCATGGCGTTCCCTCGGACCCCTCCCAGCGAGACCCCGGACGGGTCCTGGTTCTTGACGGCCGGATATAGTGCCCGACCACCCGCCATCTTGCCTAGCGCGGAACGTTTGAGGCTGGGAACAATGCGAGGGAGCGGACGCCGATGCCGACGTCCGCCCTATACGCCGTCCAATCACACGATGATCAGGTCCTCGTCGGTCAGCTCCGTCCGCGAGATGCCGAGCAGCGTCACCGAGGCACCGCCGCCCAGGTCGATGACCGCGTTGGCGCCGATGTCGGCGATGCGTTCGAGGAAGCTGGCGAAGTCGATGATGCCGCTGCCATTGACGTCCGACGCGACCTCGATCCGGTCGATCCCGAGTTCGAAATCGGTGACGACGTCGACGCCGCTGTCCGCGTGGAAGACGAAGATGTCGGCATCGTCGCCGCCGGTCAGCGTGTCGGCGCCGCGGTCGCCCACCACGCTGTCCTCGCCCTTGCCGCCGTCCAGGACATCCTTGCCCTGACCGCCGCGCAGCGTGTCGGCGCCGTCGCCGGCATTCAGCACATCGCCCTCCGACCCGCCATTGACCTGGTCGTCGCCGTTGCCGCCGTCGATGGTGTCGGCGCCGATGTCGCCGTTGAGGATGTCGTCGCCCTTGCCGCCGCGGATGACGTCATCGCCCTGGCCGCCCCAGACGGTATCGTCGCCGGTGGCGCTGCCGGCGACGTCGTCGCCCCACAGCGTGTCGTTGCCCTTGCCGGCCGCCAGGAAATCGTTGCCGGCCGCCCCCACGACGCTGTCATTGCCGTCGTAGGACACCAGGATGTTGCTGCCGACATTGCCCAGCATGACGTTGGCGAGGTCGTTGCCGTCGGCGTTCAGGTTGGCCTGGCCGGTCATGGTCAGGTTGGGGATGAAGCCGGGCAGGGCGACCGACGCCGACGTGTTCACCAGCCCGATCTCGTCCACCTCCTGCACCAGGGCCAGCTCCTGGAAGCTGGCGACGGTGATCGCCTTGCCGCCGGGCTCGGGCAGGGGGCCCGGATCGTCCGGGGGCGGCGGGGGTGCCGGGATCGTGTGCGTGCCCTTGGCATCCTGGACCAGCTCGATGCCCTTGGCGAAGAGCGCGGCCAGGTCGACATCGGAGAAGGTGAGGCCGAGCGCGCGCACCACGTCGTCGGTGCCGCCATCGTCGAAGGCGATGCGGCTCACCTCGTCCAGCGTGTCCAGGATATAGAGGTCGTTGCCGGTGCCGCCGGCATAGGCATCGACGCCCTTGCCGCCATCCAGCGTGTCGGCGCCGGCCGCCCCCTCCAGCGTGTCATTGCCGCCACCGCCGACGATGAGGTTGGCACCGCCATTGCCGACCAGGGAATCGTCGCCGGCGTCGCTGCCATAGAGGTCCTCGAAGCCGCTCAGCACGTCGCCTGCGGCGTCGCCGCCGGCCTGTGCGCCGTCGATCGTCAGGTTGACGACGACGCCCGCGGCCGACGCGGCGTAGCTGACGGCGTCGCGCCCGCCCCCGCCGGCCAGCGTGTCGGCACCGGCACCGCCGTCGATCAGGTCGTCGCCCTCGTCGCCGGTGATGATGTCGTCGCCGTCCCCGCCGGCCAGCGTGTCGGCATCGCTGCCGCCGGCGATGGTATCGGCCCCGCCGCCGCCGGAGACGACATCCTTACCGCCGCCGCCATCCAGCCGGTTGTCCAGCGAATCGCCGCCCAGCGTGTCGGCCGCACCGGAGCCGATGACACCTTCCAGCGTGGTGAATTCGTCGCCCGCGGCGTCGCCGCCGCTGCCCGTTCCGGCGGCCAGGTCGATGACGACGCCCGCCGCCGAGGAGGCGAAGGAAAGGATATCGAAGCCGTCGCCCCCATCGATGTCGTCGGCACCCTGGCCGCCATCGATGGTGTCGTCGCCATTGCCGCCGGCGATGGTGTCGTCGTCGGTGCCGCCCGACAGGAAGTCGTCGCCGACGCCGCCGTCGATCACGTCGGCGCCGCCTTCACCCAGGATCGTGTCGGCCTCGCCGTCGCCCGACAGGCTGTCCTGGCCGCTGCCGCCGGTCAGCGAATCGGCGCCCTGGCCGCCGGTCAGCGTGTCGTCGCCGTTGCCGCCGTAGAGGCTGTCGGTGCCATCGCCCCCGACGATCGAATCATTGCCGCCGTCGAAGGCCCGCTCGTCGATCAGGTCGTTTCCGGCCCCGCCCGACAGGATGTCGCCGCCATTGCCACCGAAGAGGCGATCGTCACCTACCTCGCCGGAAAGCTGGTCGGAATCGTCGCCCCCCAGCAGGCTGTCATTGCCCTGGCCGCCAAGAATCGTGTCGGCGCCGTCGGCGCCCAGGATGGTGTCGTTGCCGTCGCCGCCCGAGATGGTGTCGGCATCGTCGCCGCCGTCGAGGCTGTCATTGCCGTTGCCGCCCGAGATGGTGTCGGCCCCGCCCGCGCCCTCGATGACGTCCGCGCCCTCCTCGCCGCCAAGGACATCACCGCCTTCACCGCCGTCGACGAAGTCCGCACCGTCGCCGCCGAGGATCGAATCGATCCCGTTGCCGCCGGCCAGCGTGTCGTTCGCCGTTCCGCCCAAGAGCGTGTCGAGGCCATTGCCGCCGACGATGCTGTCGTTGTTGCCGCCGCCATCGAGGACGTCGTTGCCGTTGCCGCCGAACAGGGTGTCGGCGCCG
>CAZQOA010000108.1:3283-15625 GCA_964594715.1 uncultured Rhizobiaceae bacterium
GCCCCCCGGCAGACAGCGGGTCGCGACTCGGGCGCGATCCAGTTGCCTAAATCTAGTCGCACCCGGAATCGCGGATCAACCCATTGGGTCGGCGCTTGGCGACCCTCCAACAGCTTGCGATGCAGCCGGCCCCCAGGGGCAGCACCGGGACCCCGAGTCGTGCTATCGAGCGGGCAGCATGTCCGCCGCCGCACCATCCGCAACGACCGCCGCCGCCGCGCCGGAGCCGGCCTCGCCGGTCATCGCCCAGTTCCTGGCGATCAAGCGGGCCCACCCCGATTGCCTGCTCTTCTATCGCATGGGCGATTTCTACGAGCTCTTCTTCCAGGATGCGGAGATCGCGGCCGGGGCGCTGGACATCGCCCTGACCAAGCGCGGCCTGCACGCCGGGGTGCCGATCCCGATGTGCGGGGTGCCGGCGCACGCGGCCGAGGCCTATCTGGCCCGCCTCATCCGCCAGGGGCACCGGGTCGCCATCTGCGACCAGGTGGAGGACCCGGCCGAGGCGAAGCGGCGCGGCAACAAGGGCCCGCTGCGGCGCGAGGTGGTGCGCATCGTCACGCCCGGCACGATCACCGAGGAAACCCTGCTCGATGCGCGGCGGAACAACTATCTGGCGGCCCTGGCCGACGCCGCCGGCAGGCTGGCGCTCGCCTGGCACGACCTGTCGACCGGCGAGCTTGCGGCCGAGCCCCTGGAGCCGGCCGCGGTCGGCGCGGCCCTGGCGCGCCTCGCGCCGGGCGAGTTGCTGGTGTCGGAGCGCGTGCTGGGCCGGGCCGACCTGGCCGCCGCCCTGGCCGACTGGAAGGCCCGGCTGACGCCGCTGCCGAACCCGCGCTTCGACAGCGAGAACGGCCGGCGCCGGGTCTGCGAGGCCTACGCGGTCGAGACCCTGGACGGTTTCGGCAGCTTCGGCCGGGCCGAGACGGCGGCCCTGGGTGCGGTGCTCGACTATGTGCAGCTGACCCAGCTCGGCCGGGCGCCGCGGCTGCAGCCGCCGCGGCGCACCGCGACCGAGGCCATCCTCCAGATCGACCCGGCGACGCGGCGCAACCTGGAACTGTTCGAGACCCTGGGCGGCGAACGCCGTGGCAGCCTGCTGGCCATCCTCGACCGCACCTTGACCGGGGCCGGCGCCCGGCGGCTGGCGGCCGACCTGTCCGCGCCGCTGACCGACCCAGCATTGATCGGCGGGCGGCTGGACATGGTGGCGGCCTTCGTCGATGCCCCCGACCTGCGGCGCGACGTGCGGGCGGCCCTGGCCACCGCGCCCGACATCGAGCGGGCGATGCAACGCCTGGCGCTGGGCCGCGGCGGCCCGCGCGACCTGGCGGCGCTGCGCGACGGGCTGGCCGCCGCCGCCCGCCTGGCCTTGCGGCTGGGTGCGCCGGGCTTCCCACCCCTGCCCGACGGGCTGGTCGCCTGCCGGCTCGGCCTGGGCGACCATGGCGCGCTGGTGGCGCACCTGACGGCGACCCTGGCCGCCGACCTGCCGCTGCTGGCCCGCGACGGCGGCTTCGTCGCCGCCGGCCACCATGCCGGCCTGGACGGGCTGCGCGCGCTCCGCGACGACAGCCGGCGGCTGATCGCCGGCCTCCAGGCGCGCTACGCCGCCGAGAGCGGCATCGCCAGCCTGAAGATCCGCCACAACAACGTGCTCGGCTACTTCGTCGAGACCACCGCCACCCACGCCGAGCGCCTGCGCGCGGCCGACGGCTTCATCCACCGCCAGACCATGGCCAATGCCATGCGCTTCACCACGGTCGAGCTGGGCGAGCTGGAAAGCCGCATCGCCACCGCCGCCGACCAGGCGCTGGCCTGCGAGCTGGATATATTCGAGGGGCTGGCGGCGGTCGTCCTGGCCGCGGCCGCGCCGATCGCGACCACGGCCGCCGCCCTGGGCCGGCTCGACGTCGCATCGGCACTGGCCGAGCGCGCCGTCGACGGCGGCTGGACCCGGCCGGAGATCGATGGCGGGCTGGAGTTCGCGATCGCCGGCGGCCGCCATCCGGTGGTGGAGGCGGCGCTCGCCGGCGAGGCCGGCGGCTTCGTCGCCAACGACTGCGCGCTGGGCGCCGGCCAGCGCCTGTGGCTCCTGACCGGCCCCAACATGGCCGGCAAGTCGACCTTCCTGCGCCAGAACGCCCTGATGGCGATCCTGGCCCAGGCCGGGTCCTTCGTGCCGGCGGCCAGCGCCCGCATCGGCGTCGTCGACCGCCTCTTCAGCCGGGTCGGGGCCGCCGACGACCTGGCCCGCGGCCGGTCGACCTTCATGGTCGAGATGGTGGAGACGGCGGCCATCCTGCACCAGGCGACCGAGCGGTCCTTCGTCATCCTGGACGAGATCGGCCGCGGCACCTCCACCCATGACGGGCTCGCCATCGCCTGGGCCACGGTCGAGCACCTGCACGACGCCAACCGCTGCCGGGCCCTGTTCGCCACCCATTATCACGAGCTGACGGCGCTGGCGGCCAAGCTGCCCGACCTCGCCTGCCACACGATGCGGGTGAAGGAGTGGCAGGGCAGCGTCATCTTCCTGCACGAGGTGGCGCCAGGCGCCGCCGACCGCTCCTACGGCATCCATGTCGCCCGCCTGGCCGGCCTGCCCGCCACCGCCGTCGCCCGGGCGGAGACGGTGCTGGCGGCGCTGGAGAAGGGCGAGACCTCGGGCGCCACCGCCGCCCGCATCGCCGACGACCTGCCGCTCTTCGCCGCCGTCCGTGCCGCACCGGCCGCCGCGGCGGCCGGGCCCTCGCCGATCGAAGCGGCCCTGGCCGGCCTCGACGTCGACGGCATGTCGCCGCGCGACGCCCTCGACCGGCTCTACCAGCTGAAGGGCCTGCTGCCGTGACCGAGCCCGGCAATGCCGATTCAGTAACGATCCGGCCCTTCTCGGCCGCCGACGTGGAGATCTACCGCGCCCTGCGGCTGGAGGCGCTGGCGGGCCATCCCGAGGCGTTCGGCAGCTCCATCGCCGACGAACGCAGCCTGCCGCCAGAGACCGTGGCTGGCCGCCTTGCCGGCGGGCACACCTTCGGCGCCATCGCCGGGGGCGAGCTGGTCGGGATGGCCGGCTTCTTCAGCGAGGCCGGCGAGAAGCGCCGCCACAAGGGCACGGTGTGGGGCGTCTATGTGCGTCCCGCCTGGCGCGATCGCGGCATCGCCGGCCACCTCGTCGACCGCATCATCGCCCACGCCACCGGCCGGGTGGAGCTGCTGCACCTCAGCGTCGTCGCCGGCAACGCGCCGGCCCGCCGGGTCTATGAGAGCCGGGGCTTCACGCCCTACGGGCTGGAGGTGCGTGCCCTCAAGCTGGGCGAACGCTATGTCGACGAACTGCTGATGGTGCGCTTCCTGGGTTGATCGCCCAGGCTAACCGGCCCGGGATGCACTATATTGGGGATGCCATGAACGCCATCGCCCGCCCCCGCGCCATCATCGACCGCAGCGAGCTGATCCGGCAGATCGACGCCGCCGCCGCCCGCAAGCCGGCGCCCGCCGCCTTTCGCGCGGAGATCCTGAAGCTCGTCCGCGGCGCGCTGGAGCATGGCCGGGGCGAGGTCATGCGCCGCTTCTACGCCAATCAGCGCGGCGCGGAGGCCGCACGGGGCCTCGCCCACCTGATGGACCAGATCATCCGCGTCCTCCACGATGCCACCGTCTCGCACGTCCATGTAGTCGCCAACCCGACCACCTCGGAGCGCATCGGCATCGTCGCCGTCGGCGGCTATGGCCGCGCCGAGCTCGCCCCCTTCTCGGACGTCGACCTCCTGTTCCTGCTGCCGTGGAAATCGACGCCGCACACCGAGCAGGTGGTCGAATACCTGCTCTACCTGCTCTGGGACCTCGGCCTGAAGGTCGGCCATTCCACGCGCTCGGTGGCGGAATGCCTGCGCCAGGCCAAGGCCGACCATACGGTCCGCACGGCGCTGCTGGAGGCGCGCTGGATCTGGGGCGACCAGGCGCTCTATGCCGACCTGCGCCGCGCCTACGAGCAGGAGGTCCAGACCCAGGACGTGATCGGCTTCATCGAGGCCAAGCTCGGCGAGCGCGACGAGCGCCATCGCCGGCTGGGCGACAGCCGCTATTTGCTGGAGCCGAACGTGAAGGAGGGCAAGGGGGGCCTGCGCGACCTCCACACCCTGTTCTGGATCGCCAAGTACGCCTACCGCGTCGACGACGTCCCGGCCCTGGTCGACCGGGGCGTGCTGTCGCCCGAGGAGGTGCAGGGCTTCACCCGCGCCCAGGACCTGTTGTGGACGGTCCGCTTCTGCCTCCACGATATCGCCGGGCGCGGCGAGGAGCGGCTGACCTTCGACATGCAGGCCGAGATCGGGCGCCGGCTCGGCTATACCGACCATGCCGGCACGCGCGGCGTCGAACGCTTCATGAAGCATTATTTCCTGGTCGCCAAGGATGTCGGCGACCTCACCCGCATCCTCTGCGCGGCCCTGGAGGCGGAGCACAAGAAGTCGGCACCGCCCCTGCTGCAGCGCCTGATGCTGCGCCGGCGCAAGGTCGAGGGGTTCGCGGTGGAGAGCGGCCGCCTGGCCCTGCCGTCGCCGACCATCTTCCAGGACGATCCGGTCAACCTGCTGCGCCTGTTCCACGCCGCCCAGGAATCCGGGCTCGACATCCATCCGGCCGCCCTGAAGCAGATCACCCGGGACCTGCGGCTGGTCGACAATCGCCTGCGCCGCGACCCCGAGGCGAACCGGCTGTTCCTGGAGATACTGGCCTCGCGCAAGGACCCCGAGCACATCCTGCGGCGGATGAGCGAGGTCGGCCTGTTCGGCAAGTTCGTGCCCGATTTCGGTCGTGTCGTCGCCCAGATGCAGTACGACATGTACCATGTGTACACGGTCGACGAGCACACCATCTTCGCGCTCGGCATCCTGTCGCGCATCGAGCGTGGCGACCTGAAGGGCGACCATCCGGTCGCCACCGAGGTGATGCCGACGGTCGCTTCGCGCCGCTCGCTCTATGTCGCCCTGCTGCTGCACGACATCGCCAAGGGCCGCGGCGGCGACCATTCCGTGCAGGGGGCGGAGATCGCCCTGAAGCTGGGCCCGCGCTTCGGCCTGGCGCCGGAGGAGACCGAGACGGTGGCCTGGCTCGTGCGCTTCCACCTGCTGATGTCCAACACCGCCTTCAAGCGCGACATCGACGACCCCAAGACCATCATCGACTTCGTGGCCGAGGTGCAGTCGCCCGAGCGGCTGAAGCTGCTGCTGGCCCTGACCGTGGCCGACATCCGCGCCGTCGGCCCCAAGGTCTGGAACAGCTGGAAGGCGACCCTGTTGCGCGAGCTCTACCACCGCGCCGCTGACGAGATGTCGGGCATCGCGACGGGGCCCAGGGCGGCCCGCATCGCGGCCGCCCGCGAGGGGCTGCGGGCCGCGTTGCACGAATGGGACGACGACAGCTTCGCGCGCTTCGCGGACATCATCTATCCGGCCTTCTGGCTTGGGCTGGAGGTCGAGACCCAGGCCCGCCATGCCCGCATCGTGCGCCTGGCCGAGCGCGAGGGGCGCGCGCTCACCGTCGACACCCGGGTCGACCGGGCGCGCGGCGTCACCGACGTCACCATCTACACCGCCGACCATCCGGGCCTGTTCTCGCGCATCGCCGGCGCATTGGCGGTGGCCGGCGCCAACATCGTCGACGCCCGGATCAACACGCTGGCCAACGGCATGGCGCTCGACAGCTTTGCCGTCCAGGACGCGGCCGGCGGCACCTTCGACCGGCCCGACAAGCTGGCCCGCCTAGCGGTGATGGTGGAGCAGTCGCTGGACGGGCGCCTGTCGCCCGCGGCCGAGCTGCGCCGACCGGTCCCCTATGCGCCCTTGACCCGCACCCTCGCCCTGCCGCCACGCGTCCTGGTCGACAACTCCGCGTCCGCCCACCACACCCTGATCGAGGTGAACGGCCGCGACCGCCCGGGCCTCCTGGCCGACCTGACCCGCGCGCTGACCCGCCAGGGGGTGCAGATCGCCACCGCGCGCATCTCGACCTATGGCGAGAAGGTGGTCGACGTCTTCTATGTGAAGAACGTGTTCGGGCTGAAGGTCGAGAAGGAGCCGAAGCTGAAGGCGATCCGGGCAGCACTCCTGGGCGTGTTCGCCGATGGCGGCCAGGATGCCGCGACCGACCCGCCGCGCCCGGCCAGGGCCCGGCGGGTGGCGGCCGTCTAGGCAGTCCCGGCCGTGGCCGAACGAAGCTCGAACAAATCACGATCGCTTATGACGCGGCGACTCGGACGTGAATCACGGAACGTCCAATGAACGTGCCAGGAGTCGCCGCGAGTCGCAGCCGAATCGGGAATGCGGTAATTTGATACCGCAGAACATGCATCTGGCCGGGTCCCTGGCCGACCTCGAGGAGCAGGACTGGCGGCGCCTTCAGGGCGAGATCCTGGCGGACCTGCCGACGCGTTCGGCCTTCGCTCCGCATCTCGACCTCATCCACCGGCGCGCCTTCGATGCGGTGCGGGCCTCGCTGCTGGCGGGAGCCGCCCGGCCGCCGCAACCGCCGCTCGCCTATCAGGTTCCCAAGGCGAACGGAAAGCCCGGCGCAGCGACGGCAGGTCACTACCTCCATGCCCTGATGCAGCCGGCGGAAGAAGCGCTCTTCACGCTGCTGGCCGCCGCCGCGGCCAGCGCGGCCGAGCGGGCGATCGATCGTTCGCGGGTCTTTTCCGCAGCACCGACGGCACCGGGTGCCGATCGCCTGTTCACGTCGGCCCGGGACTGGGCTCGGAACTTCTCGACCGCGCTCGCCGCCGCCTCCCCCGCCGACCGTTTCGCGCTGACCATCGACGTTTCACGCTGCGGTGCCACGCTCGATCGCTCGGCGCTGCTCGACGACCTGGCCGGGCTCGGCCTGTCGGGTTACTGGACCGACGTCGCACGGGGCTTCTGGGCGAGCTTCGAGCCCCATACCGGCCCGCGCGGCCTGCCCGGCGTCAGCTCCGTCGACATGTACTTCGTCACCCTGGCACTACGGTCCCTGGACGAGTGGTGCGCCGGCGAACGGGCGACGTCCTTCCGCGTCGTCGACGATACCGTCATCTTCACCGGCGACCGGCGATCGGCGGAGCGGCTGGCCGACGGGGCCGAAGCGGTGCTTGCGCGCCACGGGTTTTCCGTCAACCGCGACAAGAGCCGGGTGCGCAGCCGGCAGGCGTTCTTCGCGGAGCGCCGCACGCAGTCCGCCCGCATGATCGGCCCCGACGACGATGCCGCCGCGGCGCTGCGCCTGGTGACGGGGACCGCGATCACCGACCCCCGCCATCGCATCATCCTCGACGGGGCGCTCGGCCTGCTCGGCCGCCAGGACGATCCGGCGGCGCTGGACCATGTCATCGACCATTTCGTGGAAATGCCGGCGTCCGCGCGCGGATGCGCCCTTTACCTCGCCCGCTTCATGAAGGACGAGGCAGTCGCGCGCCGGGTCGAGGCGCTGCTGGCGGAAAATGCGGCGCGGCTGCATCCGTGGCAATGGATGTGGGGCCTGTCGGCCTTTCGCCAGGCGCCGCGCATATCGCGGCGCTTCGCCACCACCCTCGCCCGGCTCGTCGCGCTGGATACGGTGGCGCCCACGGTGCGCGTCGCCGCCGCCGCCATCTGGCCCCGCTTCGCCAGCCGGGCCGACTGGACCAGCCTGGAGGCACTGGCCGGCACCGGCCACTGCCCGCATCTGCGGGCGGAACTGGCCCATGGCCTGCGCCACCGGCCGGCGGCGGAGCGAGCGCCGCTGCTGCGCCAATGGGCGGCGGGCGACCCGATGACCGCGCTGGTCGCAGCCGCCGTCGGGCAGGCACGCTCTTGACGCTGCGATCCGAACTCTCCGCACTCGACGATCGGACATGGGGCAGGGCCCTGGCCACGATCAATGAGGCGATGTCCATCGATCAGGTCTTCGCGCCGCACTACACGCTGGTGTTCCGGCGCGCCTTCGGGCAGGTACGCAACATGGTCCTGGCCGAGGCGCCGTTGGTGCCGCCGGCCCGTTACTCCTATTTCCGGCACGAACCCGGGACCGTCGGCGCCGATGCCGTCGCACCGCGAATCCGAGCGGTGCTTGGACCGGCCGAGCGCCTGCTGTTCGTTCTGTTTGCCGCTGCCGCTGCCGCGACGGCGGAACCTCATCTCGATCGCCGCCGTGTATTCTCCGCCCTGCCCGCGGGAAATCTCGACCCTTTTCTGCTGGCATCCACGCAGGAATGCGCGGCGCAGTTCGGCGCCGCCGTCCATGCGGAGTTGCGCGATGCACGTTGGCCCCTCGTCGTCGAAATCGACGTGGCACGCGCGGGCACCGGCTTTGATCGCCAGCGCCTCCTGGCCGATCTGATCGGCTTTGGCCTTCCGCACCACTGGGCCTCCGCCGGGCAAAGACTATGGTCCTGCTTCGCGCCGACGGTCGGCCCGCGCGGCGTACCGGACGGCCTGCTGACGAGCGGGACGCTGGTGACGATTGCGCTGCGCGATCTCGATCGGCGGTGCGCGGAGCGCGGGCACTGCTCCTTCCGTCTCATCGACGGGCTGACGGCGCCCGCGGCCGATGCAGAGGCGGCCGTCGCCCTGGAACGAGACCTTCATGCCGGGCTGGCAGCGTTGGGACTTGCCGCCAACGACAAGAAAAGCCGTATCGCACCGACCGACGAGCTGTTGCGCGAATGGCGCGAACTGGACGAGCGGCGGCCCGATCGACCAGGTGGTGGTCCGGAGATCGAGGTCGCCCGCGCCGCCATGACCGACCTGGAGCAATTCGGCAAGCACCGCTTCAAGAGCGAGCAATGGGCGTTGCTGCGCCTCGGGCGCGCCCGCGACCCGGCGGCGCTCGACCATGCGCTGTCGGGCTTCGCCGGCGCGCCGTGGGCGGCGCGGATCTACGCTCTTTATATCGGCCAGTTCCTGGAGGATGCGGCGGTTCGCGGCCGCTTCGAGACGATGCTGCACGAGGCCCGCGACCGGCTGCGCTCGTGGCAATGGATGTGGGGGCTGTCGGCCCTGTGGTCGGCACCCGCCATCTCGCCCCGGTCGGCAGCATTGCTGGCCGCCGTCGCCGGCGCGGCGCGCCTGCCGGACACGGCACGGGCGACGGCCGCCATCGTCTGGGCGCGGTTCGCCACCGAGCGCGGCTGGCAGGCGCTGGAGGCGCTGGCCGAGGGCAGCCGTTCGTCCTATTTGCGGGCGGCGGTCGCCTTCGGTTTCCGCTACCGTGCGCCCGCAATACGACAGGTGCAGCTGGCGGCCTGGGCCCGCCTGGACCCGCAGGTCGCCCTGGTGGCGACGGCGATCGAACGCGACCTTGCGGCGCCGGTCACGGCGCATAACCGGTGATGAAGGGAATGATCGGCATGACGGATGGTACGGTGGAAGCGCTGCGGGTCGACCTGGCGGCAGCGCTTCGCTGGGCGGCGCGGCTGGGGCTGAACGAAGGCGTCGACAATCATTTCTCGGTGGCGGTGCCCGATGCCGACGGTCAGGTCCGCGGCGAGCGCTTCCTCATCAACCCCTATGGCTGGCACTGGTCGGAGGTGACGGCATCGTCGATCTGCCTCTGCACCGCCGACGGGCAGGTGCTGGAAGGCGAGCAGGTGGAAGAGACTGCCTTCTTCATCCACAGCCGGATCCACCTGAAGGCGCCGCACGCGGTGGCCGTCCTCCACACCCACCAGCCGCACGCGACCGCCCTCACCCTGCGCCGGCGCATGCAGCTCGAGATGTGCGAGCAGAACGCCCTGATGTTCGACGGACGCATCGCCTATGACGAGCGCTACCTGGGCCTGGCGCTGGACGCCGGCGAGGGTGACCGGCTGGCCGACGGGCTCGGCACCGCCAACGTGCTGATGCTGGCCAATCACGGCGTCATCGCGGTCGGCCCGACCGTCGCCGATGCCTTCAACGACCTCTACTACCTGGAGCGCGCCTGCATGTTCCAGGTGCTGGCCCGCACCGGTGGCGAGGAGCTGCGGCCGATCCCGGACGAGGTCCGCCGCCACACCCGCCAGCAGATGGCGTCCGAGCTGCCCAACCTGGCCCGGCGCCACTTCGTCGCGATCAAGCGCATGCTGGACCGGCAGGAACCCGAATACCGGCACTGACCGCCCGTCAGCCGGCGAAGCCCATGTTCCCGTAGGACTGGCGCCGGTAGGCGAGCGCCTCGGCGATGTGGATGCGGCGCACCCGCTCGGCGCCCTCGAGGTCGGCCAGCGTGCGGGCGACGCGCAGCACCCGGTGCCAGCCGCGGGCCGACAGCTTGAGGCGCTGGGCGGCGTCGGCCAGCAGGCGCTTGCCGTCGGGGTCCGGGTCGGCGATCGCCTCCAGCACCTCGCCGTCGGCCTCGGCGTTGCAGGCAAGCCCGGGGGCACCCAGGTGCTCGAACCGCGCCCGCTGCCGGTCGCGCGCGGCACCGACCCGGGCCGCGACGTCGGCCGAGGTCTCGGCCGGCGGTGGCAGGGCCAGGTCGGCCGCCGTCACCGCCGGCACGTCGACATGCAGGTCGATGCGGTCGATCAGCGGGCCGGACAGGCGGGACTGGTAGTCGCGCGCGCAGCCCGGCGCCCGGGCGCAGGCGATCGCGGGATCGTCGAGATGGCCGCAGCGGCAGGGGTTCATCGCCGCCACCAGTTGGAAGCGCGCCGGGTAGGCGACATGGGCCTGGGCGCGGGCGACCACGGCGCGGCCGGATTCGAGTGGCTGGCGCAGCGATTCCAGCGCCGGGCGCTGGAACTCCGGCAGTTCGTCGAGGAAGAGGACGCCACGATGGGCGAGCGACACCTCGCCCGGCCGCGCCCGCGGGCCGCCGCCGATGAGGGCGGCCAGCGAGGCCGAATGGTGCGGGTCGCGAAAGGGCCGGCGCCGGCTGATCCGCCCTTCGGCCAGCAGCCCGGCGACGCTGTGGATGAGCGAGACCTCCAGCGCCTCGGCCGGGGTCAGGGGCGGCAGCAGGCCGGGCAGGCGCGCCGCCAGCATCGACTTGCCCGACCCGGGCGGCCCCACCATCAGCAGGTTGTGGCCGCCGGCGGCGGCGATCTCCAGGGCGCGCTTGGCCGTTTCCTGGCCCTTCACCGCCGCCAGGTCGGGGCCGCCGCCGCCATCGTCGGCAAGCTGCGGCCGGGGCGGGGTCAGGAGCTGGGTCCCCTTCACATGGTTGACCAGCGACAGCAGGCTGGGGGCGGCGATGATCGGCAGGTCGCCGGCCCAGGCGGCCTCGCCGCCGGACGCGGCCGGGCAGATCACCCCCCGGCCGAGACCGTTGGCGTGGACCGCGGCCGGCAGCACGCCCGCGACCGGGGCCAGCGCGCCATCCAGCGCCAGCTCGCCCAGCGCGACATAATCGGCCATCGCCGCCTCCGGCAGCACACCCATGGCGACCAGGAGGCCGAGCGCGATCGGCAGGTCGAAATGGCTGCCTTCCTTTTGCAGGTCGGCCGGCGACAGGTTGATCGTGATGCGCTTGGGCGGCAGCGCCAGGCCCATGGCCGAGAGCGCGGCCCGCACCCGCTCGCGGCTTTCGGCCACCGCCTTGTCGGGCAGGCCGACCAACGCGAAGATCGGCAGGCCGGCCGCCATCTGCACCTGTACGTCGACCGCGCGGACCTCGATCCCCTGAAACGCGACCGTCGCGATCCGCGCGACCATCCCCACCCCCCGGCTCGCATAGAGTGTAGAGGGGCGGGTGCCCGCCTGTCACCCTTCTGCTGTCGGAACTACTCGGCTGGGAGGAGGATGAGGCGCCCGAACCACCAGTTCTGGTCGCGCGGGGAGTAGACCAGGATGTCGTCGCCGCCCTCGCCGTCGAAGTTCGCCGACCAGAAGGGGTGACCGTCGGCGACATTGCCGAAGCCCGTGGTGTTGCCGGCGAGGCTCCAGGTCATGACGCCACCGGTATCGAAGCGGCCGAACCACCAGTTGGCGTCGCCCGGGTAGTAGAAGAGGAGGTCGCTGCCGCGGCTGCCGGCGAAGTTGCCCACCCAGAACGGCCGCCCATCCCACACATGGCCGAGGTGCGTCGTGTTGCCGGCCTGGTTCCAGCCGAGCGCGCCGTGGCCGTCGAAGCGACCGAGCCACCAGTTCTGGTCCCCCGGATAGTAGAACAGGATGTCGTCGCCGCCCCGACCGTCGAAGTTGCGCACCCAGAGCGGGCGCCCATCCGCCACCTGGCCCAGGCCCGTCGTATTGCCGGCGAGATTCCAGTTCAGCGTGCCGTTGTCGTCGAAGCGGCCGAGCCACCATTTCTGGTCGCCCGGATAATAGAACAGGATGTCGTCGCCGCCCCGCCCGTCGAAGTTGCGCACCCAGAGCGGGCGCCCATCCGCCACCTGGCCCAGGCCCG
>CAZQOA010000108.1:15725-16643 GCA_964594715.1 uncultured Rhizobiaceae bacterium
TCGTATTGCCGGCGAGGTTCCAGTTCAACCTGCCGTCGCCGTCGAAGCGGCCGAGCCACCAGTTCTGGTCGCCCGGATGGTAGAACAGGAGATCGCTGCCGCCCTGGCCGTCGAAATCGCCCACCCAGAACGGCCGCCCATCCCACACATGGCCCAGATGCGCCGTGTTGCCGGCAAGGTTCCAGGTGAGCGTGCCGTCGGTGTCGAAGCGGCCGAGCCACCAGTTCTGATCGCCCGGATAGTAGAACAGCAGGTCGTCGCCACCCCGGCCGTCGAAGTTGCCCACCCAGAAGGGACGCCCATCCGCGACCTGCCCCAGGCCCGTCGTGTTCCCGGCCTGGTTCCAGGTCAGCGTGCCGTTGGTGTCGAAGCGGCCGAGCCACCAGTTCTGATCGCCCGGATAGTAGAACAGGAGGTCGTCGCCGCCCTGGCCGTCGAAGTTGCGGACCCAGAAGGGGCGCCCATCCGCAATCTGGCCGAGGCCCATCGTGTTGGCGGCCAGGTTCCAGTGCAGCATGCCGTTGCCGCCGACGCGGCCGAGCCACCAGTTCTGGTCTCCGGGATAGTAGAACAGGAGGTCGCTGCCGCGCTGGCCATCGAAGTTGCCGACCCAGAAGGGGCGCCCATCCGCGACCTGCCCCAGGCCCGTGGTGTTCCCGGCGAGGGTCCAGTTCAGGAAGGATCTCGGGGTGCGACGGGGGTCCGTCGGAGGAGCGAGCTCGCCCGGCACGAGCCGGCGCGGATTGCCGGCGGGGGCGGACTGCGCATGGCTCGGGCGCGGCCCCGCATTGCCATCAGGAACGCCGGCACCCGCCAGGCCGTCGGCGGAGGGGGAACCGCCTGGTTGTGCGTGGGAGACGAGAGCTAGGCCGGATCGACATTCAGGATTCCCAAAGGGAATGATCACTGATTCATAGG
>CAZQOA010000109.1:0-16548 GCA_964594715.1 uncultured Rhizobiaceae bacterium
GTTGGTCTCGGCCCCGAAAGAGGCGGGGCGGCAGCGCATCGGCCGTCTCCTCAAGCCCAGGGGTTCGCGTCCAGCGGCCATTTCGGGCGCTGCACGCGGGTATAGGGCAGGTGCCGGAAGTTGCGCGGCAGGGGGCCGGGCGCGTCCATGTACAAGACCTCCTCGGCCACCTTGCTGAAGGAGGCGAAGAAGTGGTTGGTCGACTTCACCACCACGATGCGCCGGGCCGCAAGGTCGACGCCGAGATTGATGAAGAGGTCGCTGCCCAACGCCTGGGTGCGGTTGTCGATGAGGATGACGGCGATGCCGTCGACCTCGATCGCGGCGGCGTCGCCGACGTTGGAGAGCGCCTTGCCGAAGGTCTGGGTGGCGTTGCGGACCAGCTTCGTCACCGTCACCATGGCGTCGATCGGGTCGCCCGAGGTCGGCGCCATCTTGCCGCCGAAGCGCAACGCGAAGCGCGTGCCCTCGCCGGCGTTGAAGCACATGCGCACGGCGACCGGGTCCCACACCGGGCCCAGCGCGGCATCGGTCAGGCCGCGCTCCATCATGCGGCGCAGGATGAAGGTGGAATCGCCACCGGCCCCGCCGCCCGGATTGTCCGACGGGTCGGCGATCACCACCAGGCCCTGGTTGCGGGCGACGGCGCGGTCCAGCGCCGCATCGATCGAAAGCGCCGGCGGGCGCAGCTCGTCGCGCAGGTCCCACAGCTCGCGGCCCAGCTTCTCGGCGAGCGCCGCCCCCTTCTCGGGCTGGTTGTCGGTGACCACCAGCACCTTGGCGCCCAGCTCGGGCACGTCGGCGAAGGGGAAGCAGTGGGCGATGGAAATCGACAGGATATCGTCCTTGCCCTCCATCGCCATGATGCGGTCGACGAAGCCGCGCATCGGCTGGCGCGAGGTCGGGAAGCCGTTGATCATGCGCATGTCGAACACCGACATGACCGGCTTCACCTTTTTCAGCGCCATGGCCTCGACGATGTCGGCCAGCTCCTCGGCGCGCTCGACGAAGTCGGTGTGGGGAAACTCCTTGTAGCAGATGATGACGTCGGCGGCGGCGACCCGCTGCTTCGTCAGATGGCAGTGCGGGTCGAGCTCGACGCCGACCGGCACGTCCGGCCCGACGATCTGCCGGATGCGGGAAAGGAAATCCCCCTCGCAGTCGTCATAGCCGTCGGCGACCATGGCGCCGTGCAGCCCCATCAGCACGATGTCGACCGGCATGGCGGCACGAAGCTGGCCCAGGATCTCGTCGCGCAGCTCCTCATAGACCACGCGGACGGTGGTCCCGGCCGGGGCCGCGAACGAGCACGAGCCCTCGACGACCTCCCAGCCCTTGGTCCGGGCGCGCTTGCGCGCGGCCCACAAGGGCGCGGTGCAGTTGGTCGGCCGGTCGGGATGCTCGCCGGGACGGGCATAGAAATTCTCGACGAAGCTCTTCCGGCTGGTCGGCATGGGCGAGAACGTATTCGTCTCCGTACCCAGGGAGGCGGTGAAACACTTCATGGCAGGGGTCCTTCGATCGGACGGCAACGGCGCCCCTCGAGGGGTGCCTGCAAGGCGGGATGGGAACGCTACCACGGTCGGCGCCGGGGATGCGACGGGGGAAGCGGGGTTGCGGCCAACTTGACGCTGCGGGGTTGATGGGCAACATACGTCCACCCAGCGGAAGCGTGAGGACCATGACCAATCGCCGCCTCGTGGTCGGCATCAGCGGCGCCTCGGGCATCATCTACGGGGTCCGGCTCCTGGAAGTGCTGCGCGACACGCCGATCGAGACCCACCTGGTGATGACGAAGTCGGCCGAGGTGACGCTCGCCTACGAGCTGGCGCGCAAGACCGCCGACGTGCATGCGCTGGCCGACGTGGTGCATCGCGCCGACGATCTGGGCGCGGCCATCTCGTCGGGGTCGTTCCGCACCGAGGGCATGATCGTCGCCCCCTGCTCGGTGCGCAGCATGAGCGAGATCGCGACCGGCGTCACCGCCGGCCTGCTGACGCGGGCTGCCGACGTGGTGCTGAAGGAACGCCGGCGGCTGATCCTGCTGGTGCGCGAGACACCGCTGCATGTCGGGCATCTGCGGACGATGACCCAGCTGGCGGAGATGGGGGCGATCATCATGCCGCCGGTGCCCGCCTTCTATGCCCGGCCGGAGACGATCGACGACCTGGTCGACCACACCGTCGGGCGCGCGCTCGACCTCCTCGACATGGACAGCGGCCTGGTGCGCCGCTGGGGCGAGGAGCCGGACGACGGCTCGACCCCGGTGCGCCGGTTCCGCCGCCCCGCCGCGAAAGAAGCATCCTGATGCAGCCGTTCCGCGCCGCCATCCTGGCCGCCATCCTCGCCACCGGGCCGCTGGCGGCAGTTGTCCTGGATACCGGGCCCGCCGCCGCCCAGCAGGGCGGCTTCGACGAGGCCGTGGCCGCCTATGACCGCGGCGACTTCGCCGAGGCCGTGCGCCTGTGGACGCCGCTGGCGCGCAAGGGCGACGTCGCCGCCCAGTTCAACCTCGGCCTGATCTACGAGAAGGGGCGCGGGGTCCCGGCCGATGCCGCCCGCGCCGCCCAATACTATCTGAGCGCCGCCGAATCGGGCCATGCCAAGTCGGCCTACAATCTCGGCATCCTGCATTCCCGCGGCGCGCTCGGGCCGAACCGGGACCTGGACGCGGCGGGGAAATGGCTCGAGGTCGCGGCCGAGAAGGGCATTCCCCAGGCCCAGTACCTGCTGGCCCTGCTGCTGGTCGATCGCGACTATCGCGGCATCAACCCGAACCTGTCCGACCAATGGATGCGCAAGGCCGCCGCCGCCGGGCTGCCGGCCGCGCGCGCCCACCTGGCCGAGAAGGAATCCGCCGGGAAGGAGGTGGCCGAAGCGCCGCCGCCCGAGAAACGGCCCCCGGAACCGCCGGACCGGCCGGTCGCAGAAAAGCCACCGGCAAGCCCCCCGCCACCGGCCGCCGCACCCGCCCCGCCCGTGGCCGCGACGCGCCCGGCGGCCGCTCCGCCCGCCCTGCCGCCATCCCGCCCGACGGCACCGGCCGCGGTGGCTGCACGGCCCGCCCCGGCGCCTACCCCGGCACCGCCACCCCCCGCCCCGCCGCCTGCCACGCCGGCTCCCGTCGCATCCGCCGAGACAGCCGAGACACGCCCCGCGCCGCCGCCGATCCTGCCGGGCCGCGGCCGCGCCGCCACCGCGCCCAGTGCCGCGACGGAGCCGGCGGCGCCGGTGGCGATGGACATCGCACCGCCGCCGCCCGCAGCTGCCCCGGCGCCACTACCGAGCGCTGCCATGCCCGCACCGGCACCGGCCCCGGTGGAACCGGCCCCCACCCCGCCGCCCGCACCCATGTCGCCCATCGTCGTCGAGGCCCCGCCGCCAGCGCCGATGCGCAATGCGCCACCGCGGGTTGCGGCCGCGCCCGCCGCGCCGCAGCCGCCGGAAACCGGCTGGCGCACCCTCTTCAGCAGCCGCGCGCCCGGCTTCCGGGCGCCGGAGGGCGAGTTGACGGTGACCGGGCAGCGCGCGCCCCCCGGAAGCACGAGCGCGGCTACGACAAGTGCGGCCACGCCGCCGGAGCCGCCGCCAACCGCATCCCCTCGGCCGACGGCGATCGCTCCGCCGCCCGCACCCGCCCCGAGCGTGCCGGCCTGGACCCCGCCCACCCCGGCGGTCGCCCAGGTTCCCGAAGTCGCGGCCTCCGGTACCTCTCCGCGGAGCCAGCAGGCCTACGCGCCCCAGCCCTACGCGCCGCCGGCGCTGCCGCCCGGGACCACCGCCCCGGCCCCCCTTGCGGGCCCCTACGCGCCGGCCCCCTCCTATCCGGCCCCCTCCCATGCGGCACCGCCGGCGCCCGCACCCTATGCGAGGGTGCCGCCGACCAACCTCTATCCGCCGCCGCCTTCCAGTTCGGCGCCAATGCCCTATCGGCCGCCGGCGATGGCATACCAGCCCCCACCCAGACCCTATCAGCCGGCGCCCATGCCCTATTCCTACCAACCGGCGCCGCCCGCCCCGCCACCGCGGATGGCCCAGCCGCCGCACACCCTGCCCAGCGATGCGGAGATGGCGCGGCGCGGCGCGGTCGCGATGGCCTTCCCGCCGGCCCCCGTGCAGCGTCCGCGGCATACCCACACCAACCTCCAGACCGAGATCCAGGACCGCGCCCGGCGGCCGCAAGGCCCGCGCAACTATCGGGTGTGGCTGGGCGCGGTCGGGACCGAGGCACAGGCGCGCTGGGAGTGGGAACGGCTGCTCGACCGCCATCCCCACAGCCTGACGATGGTCGACGCCGATGCCGAGTTCGTGGTGTCCGACCGCGGGCAGTCCGGCTGGCGCATCTATGCCGGGCGCTTCGAGACGATGGCGTCGGCCAGCGCCTTCTGCGCCGAGTTGCGGCTGGACGACCGGCTGGCCCGCTGCATCCCCTACCACGAGCCCAACTAGGCGGCGCCCGGTCGAACAGCCGGGCATCGGCCGGCGAGGAACACCCCGATCGCCGCCAACTGGATGACCATCGCCGCGGCGAAGACGCCGCCCGGCAGCGCGAATTCCCGGACCAGCCCGAACACGGCCGGGGCAAACGCATAGGCGCCCTGGGCGACGGCGACGATGAGGGCGACCACCCGCGGCACATCGGCCTTGGCGAACTCCACCTGGGCGATGAGGGGCGGCAGCGAGGTCGCGTTGCCGATGCCGGCCCCGAACAGGAGGACGCCCACCAGCAGCAGCGCCACATCCGCGCCGCCCGCCGCCAGCAGGACCAGCGAGCCCGCGACCTGGACGGCATAGCTGGCGCACGCCACCAGGCGCCGATCGGCGCCGGCCGGCATCGACCAGCCGACCAGGGTGCGGCCGGCGATGGCGGCAGCCGTCGCCCCGCCCATGGCGAGACCGGCCATCCCGGCCCCCAGCGCCGGCACCAGCATCGAGAAGAGGTGCGCGATCAGCCCGATCTGGGCGAAGAGCCCGAGCGCCATGCCGGCCGACAGCGTCAGGAACCGGAAATCCCGCCACAGCCGCAAACCCTGCGTCGGCGAGCGACTGACTGCCGCTGCCGCCCCCGGCCCGTCGCCGTCCGGCAGCAGGCCCATCCGCTCGGGCGTCCGCGACAGGATGCGGTCGGCCAGGGCCCAGACGGCAATGGCCATGACCAGGGCGATCGTCGCCGCGGCCGCCGGGAAGCCCATCTGGCCGATCATCGCGACCCACAGGGGCGAGAAGACCACGCCGCCGATGCTGGCCCCGTTATAGGCCATGGCGAGCGCCGCCGGGCGGGACCGCACGAACCAGGGCGAGACGATCGCGTTGACCGCGGCGGCGCCCATGGCGACCCAGCCGGCGCCGCTGAACAGGGTCGCGAGGAAGAGCTGCCAGGGCTCCACCGCCACCGCCCAGCCGACGATGCCGGCGCCGAGTGCCAGCGCCCCCGCCTTGGTGACGTTGGCCACGCCGAAGCGGCGATAGAGGCCGGCCAGGTTCGCGACCACGATGGCGCCGAACAGGAAATGCACGGTGACGGCGGTCGAAACCAGCGCCAGCGGCCAGCCCCGCGCCTCGCGCACCGCATGCAGATAGACCGGCGGGCCATAGAAGCCGAGGCCCCAGCCGAAGATGGCGAGCACGAAGGCCGCACCGACCACCCGCCACCCGTAGAACACGCCCGCCGCCGTCACCGTGCTCATTGGCCCACCCGATCCGCAAGGCTGGAAACGGGTGCAATCTGCCTGGATGGCCTACGCGTATGTTACGACAGCGATCGAACTGTCAGATACACAACCGAGGCCGCGGTCATTCCGCCGCGGCCCGCCCCGCCGCCGCGTCGGCCACCTTGGCCGCCACCAGCGGCGCGAACCGGTCCGGCGACAGCGACGCCACGTCGAGGCGCGGCGTCCATCCGCCGGCAATGTCGGCGATGATGTCGCCGGTGACGACCGAGAGGCAGATGCCGTCGCCCTCGTGTCCGGTTGCTACCATCAGATTCGGGACGTGGCCGCTGCGGCCGATGATCGGCAGCTTGTCCGGCACATAGGGGCGCAAGCCCCCGAAGGCGCGCAGCATCTGCACCCCGGCCAGCGCCGGCAGGCGGCGGATCGCCTCGCGCACGATCGCCGCCACCCCGTCGGCCGTCGTCGAGCGGTCATGGCCGACGAAGGCGCGGGTCGAGCCGATGATGCATTGCCCGAGCGCATTCACCTCCAGGCAGAAGCCATGGCCGAGCCGCATCAGCGGGTCGCTCGACTTCGCCGCCGCCTCCGGGTCGGCCTTGGCCAGCAGGTAGTTGGCGGACATCAGGTAGTGGGTGGCGATGCCGGGCGCGCGCTCGGTCACCACCAGCTCGCCGCGGCGCGGGACGACCGGCAGGTCGAGGCCGAGCCGGGCGCCGAGCTCGGCCGACCAGACGCCGGCCGCGAACACGAACTGCTCTGCCCGCACGCGCCCCCGCGTCGTCTCCACCGCGGCGATGAGGTCGCCATCCATCTCGAAGCCGATCGGCCCGGCCTCCCACAGGGTGGTGGCGCCACGGTCGACCGCCCGGGCCACCTGACCCAGGGTCATGAGATAGGGGCTGACGATGGCCTCGCCCGGGCAGCGGAAGGCGCCATGCAGGCCGGGCGACAGGTTCGGCTCGACCTCCAGCATGGCGGCGCGGTCGAGATGGTGCATGTCGAAGCCGTAGGAGCGCACGCCGGCCGCCCGCTCCTCCAGCTGGTCGACGGTGGCCGGGTCCTCGACCAGCAGCAGGCCACCGCAGTTGCGGTATTCGACGTCGCCGCCGATGTCGGCCACCACCTCGGGGTAGAGGCGCTTGCTTTCCGCCGCCATGGCCATGACCAGGCCGGGCTTCTTCGAGGATATCGAGACATAGCCGTCGCAGGCCCCGGACGTGCCGGTGGTCGGCATGCGCCGGTCGATCAGCGCCACCCGGACGCCGCGCCGGGCGAGCTGGTAGGCGCAGGAGGCGCCGATGATGCCGGCCCCCAGGATGGCGACATCGGCCTCGATGATCGGTGGCGTCATGACGGAAGGGTCCCTCGATCCTTGTGCCCGATGACGTAGCCCCGATCCGTACCGGGATCAACGATCTGCGCCGCGGGCGTTATTTCCACCGCGCGCGCTCCCCACTATGGTGTCCCCATCCTCGACCAGGAGCTGACCGCCCCCGTGCAGACCGCGCGCTTTCGCAACCTCGACCCCGACCAGCAACTGGCAACCGTGACGGTCGACGGGACGTCCATCCTGCTGCCGCGGGGCATCCCGCTGGCAGCGGCCCTGCTCGCCCACGGGCACGACGCGTTCCATCGCTCGGTGAAGCTGGGCGAGCCGCGCGGGCCCTGGTGCCTGATGGGCACCTGCATGCAATGCGTGGCCACCATCGACGGCAGCGCCAACGAGCGGACCTGCCGCACCCCGGTGCGGGACGGGATGGTGGTGACGCTGGCCGGCGGCGCCCCCCGATGACCGCCGATGCCGTCATCGTCGGCGCGGGGCCGGCCGGCGCTGCCGCCGCCCTGGCCCTGGCCGAGGCGGGCGTGCCGGTCACCCTCTTCGACGACAATGCCGCCGCCGGCGGCCAGGTCTTCCGCACCAACCCCGCCGGCCTTCCCTGGCGCGGTCCGGGCGCCGACGAACGCGGGGCGGAGCTGCGTGCCCGCCTCGCCGCCGCCACCCTCGTCGACCATCGGCCGGGCCACGAGGTGGTCGGCATCCACCCCGGGCTGGCGCTGTGGGTGCGGGGCGCCGGCGGGCAGGTGGCCGAGGTCCGGCCGCGCGCCGTCCTGGTCGCCGGCGGCGCGGTCGAGGTGGCGGTGCCGGTGCCGGGCTGGCAGCGGCCAGGAGTGTTCGGGCTGGGTGGCCTCCAGCTCCTCCTCAAGGGCGCGCGGACGGTGCCGGACGGGCCGGTGGTGCTGGCCGGTGCCGGGCCCCTCCTCTATCTGCTGGCCGCCCAGTTCGCCGCCGCCGGGGTGCCGGTCGCCGCCGTTGTCGACGCCGCCCCGCGGCCGGGTCCCGGCATCGTCGCCGGGATGGCGACCGCCCCGGGTCTGCTGGCGCGTGGCATCGGCTTCCGGGCGCGGCTCGCGCGGGCCGGGGTGCGGGTGATGACGGGCCACATGGTCGTCGCCGTCGAGGGCGACGCCGACGGCATCGCGGCGGTCGAGGTGGCGCCGGTGGATGCCGATTGGCGCCCGGTCGAAGGTGCGCGCGCCCGCATCGCGGCCCGGGTGCTGGGCATGGGCTTCGGCGTCCGCCCCAATATCGAGCTGACCCGGCTGGCCGGCGCGGACCATGCCTGGGACGCGGCGCTTGGCGGCTGGTACCCGGTGCGCGATGCACAGCTGGAAACGACGGTGCCCGGCCTCTATGCGGCGGGCGACGGCGCGGGCGTACTGGGCGTCGACAACGCCCTGGCCGAGGGCCGAATCGCGGCCGCCGCGATCGCCGGACGGCTCGGCGCCGGCGACCACGCGCTGCTCGGCTGGCGGGCCGACGCCGCCCGCAGCCGGCGCGGGCGCCAGGCCCTCTTTCGCCAGGCGCTGGCCGAATGGTCGGCACTGCGGCCGGGCGCCTTTGCCGCGGCCACGGCCGGGACCATCGTCTGCCGCTGCGAGGACGTGACGGCGGGCGAGCTCCGCGCCGCGGTCGCCGCCGGCTATCGCGAGATGGGGCCCCTCAAGATGTGTACCCGGGCCGGCATGGGGCTCTGCCAGGGCCGCGTCTGCACCACCGCGGTCCAGCACATCCTGGCCGACGAAGCCGGCATCGAGGCGGGCCTGGTGACGCCGCCCACCAGCCGGGTCCCCTTGCGGCCGGTGCCGCTGGCGGCACTGGTCAACCTGCCGCCGTCGACCGTCTAGCCATGTCCGCCCGCTTCCAGCCCGCAGGAGATCCGATGACGCAAGCCAGCCCCACGGTCTCCGGCTTTTTCGACGAGGCGACCTTCACCATCACCTACCTGGTCGCCGACCCGGCGACCAGGCGGGCCGCGATCATCGACCCGGTGCTGGATTTCGACCCGAAATCGGCCCGCACCGCCACTCGCGCCGCCGACCGGGTGCTGGAGGCGGCCGCGGCGGCCGGGCTGGAGATCGAGTGGGTCCTGGAAACCCACGTCCATGCCGACCACCTGACCGCCGCCCCGCATGTCGCCGGCCGGACCGGCGCACCGGTCGCGATCGGCGCCGGCATTGCCACCGTACAGCGCACCTTCAAGCCGATCTTCGGCGCCGACGACCTGGCCGTCGACGGCTCGCAGTTCGCGCGCACGTTTGCGGACGGCGAGCGCTTCCGGATCGGCTCGATCGAGGCCGAGGTGATGCACACGCCCGGCCACACGCCGTCCTGCGTCACCTATGCGATCGGCGACGCCCTCTTCGTCGGCGACACCCTGTTCATGCCCGACTTCGGCACCGCCCGCTGCGACTTCCCCGGCGGCGACGCCGGCACGCTCTTCCGCTCGATCCGCCGTGTCCTGGCCCGCCCGCCCGCGAGCCGCATCTTCGTCGGCCACGACTACAAGGCCCCCGGCCGCGACGCCTATGCCTGGGAAAGCACGGTCGCCGACGAGCGCCAGCGCAACATCCATGTCCATGACGGGGTCGAGGCCGCCGACTTCGTGCGGATGCGCAACGAGCGCGACGCCAAGCTCGCCCTGCCGACGCTGATCCTGCCCGCGATCCAGGTGAATATCCGCGCCGGCGCGATGCCCCCGCCCGAAGCCGACGGGCAGGTCTATCTGCGCCTGCCGGTGGATCGCCTTTAGGTCCCGGCTAAGCCGCGATCGCCAGGGGCGCGTAGCCGCGGCGCTGGGTCAAGGGCAGGGTCCGGCCCAGCTTCTCCTCCGTCAGGATCACGCGCAGCCGGTTGCGATCGCCGGCGCGGGCGGCGGCGTCGGCCAGCATCTGGCGGAAGATGTCGCGCTGGGCGTGGCTGCCGCCGAGGCGCCAGAACTCGTTGCGCACGGGCCACAGCAGATCCACCACCCGGGCCCAGTCGCCCGCCCGGTGGGCCAGCACGGCCGCGGCGACGGGCCGCGTCACCGCGGCATGGACCGGGGCCAGGGTGCCGGCGCCCTCGCCGGCCGCGTCCAGCACTGCCAGCAGCCGGTCGGCCGCCTCGCCCCGGCCGGTCGCGGCCAGGGCCAGCATCAGATGCGGCTGGGTGAAGGCCGACAGCGTGCAGCCGGTGCGCGCATCGGCCTTCTCCGCCAGCTCGTCCCAGCGGCTGCCGACCGCGACGCCCGCGCGCTCCAGCCGCCACAACATGGCAGTGGCGTTCTGGAGGTCGATATAGAGGTCGGGCATCGCCTTGGTCAGGACCGAGCCCAGGTCGCGGAAGCGCTCGTCATAGAGCGCCAGCACGGCGTCGAACTGGCCCAGCTCCCAATGATAGAGGGCGCGGTGCCACCACAGATGATGGACGATGGCGGCGGCTCCTTCCCAATGCGGGTGCAGGCCCTCCAGCCAGGCGATGCCGTCCTGGTGGCGACCCTCCATCTCCATGACATGGGCGACCGCATGGGTGCCCCACAGGTCGAGCGGGTCGCGCTCGACGGCGGCGCGCCCGGCCGCCTCGGCCGCGCGATAGTCGCCGCACTCCTCGCGCCCGAAGGCCTCGCAGGAGAGAACCGTGCCGAAGCCCGGCAGGTCGCTGGCCCAGCCCGCCTTGGCGCGGAGGACGGAATCGCGCATCGCCCGCACCTCCCCCAGCCAGAAATAGTTGAAGTGGGCGAGGCGGAGCGCCAGCACGTCGGTCGGATGGTCGGCCAGGATCGCCTCCCATGCCCCCAGCATCCGCCACAGCCGGCCGTCGACCCACGCGGCCAGCGCCTCGACATGGCGGCGCTCGCGCGGGCTAAGACCCGCTTCCCCCGCCCGTGCGACGGCCAGTGCGGCCTCGGCCGCCGGCACGTTCGCCCGGTTGAAGGACAGCATCGCGAAATAGCCGCGCAGGACATGCACCATGGCGAAGGCGGGATCGGCCGCCAGCGCCGCCTCGACATGGCGGGCGGCATCGGTGCGATAGCGCAGGTAGGATTCGATGGCCGCGTCGTAGGCGCGGGCCGCCGCGCCGGAGTCCGTGCCGAGCGCCAGTCCGCGCGCATCCTGCTGCATGGTCGTGGGTCCCCTGAGGTTCGATCCGGCCAGTGTAACCGGGTCGGGCGCGATTGACAGCGACCGCCCGCCACCCGCCTATTGCGTCGCCGATGCATCCCGTACGGTTCTTCTTCCGTCGCGCCCAGGCGCAGCCCGAAGCCATCGCCCTCGAGGACGGGCGCGGCCAACTGACCTATGCGGCGCTGGCCGCGCGGGTCGAGGCGCTGGCCGCCGCCTTCCAGGCGATCGACCCTGCGCCCGGCACCCGCGTCGGCCTGTCGGCCTACAACAGCGCCGACCATGTGACGGCCCTGCTGGCGACCATGGCGGCCGGCAAGGTGTGGGTCCCGCTCTATCCCAAGAATGGCCGCCAGGAGCTGGACCGGATGGTCGGCTTCACCCAGCCCTCGATCATCGTCGCCGATGCGGAGTGCCGCGACGGCTTCGACCCGCAAGGTGCGCGGCTGGTGACGATCGACGCCGCGAGCCGCGCCGCCGACACGCTGGAGGGCCTGGCCGCGGCCCATGCCGGCCGGTCGCCCGCGCCGAACGACCTGCCGCTGTCGGCGACCCAGGCGATCAAGTTCACCGGCGGCTCGACCGGGGCCCCCAAGGGCGTGATGCAGCCCTATCGCGCCTGGACGACCAACGCCATCACCCAGATCCACCATTACGGCCTCGGGCCCGCCGACCGTTTCCTGGCGGCCGCCCCCATCACCCACGGCACCTCCACCTACATCGTGCCGACCCTGGCCGCGGGCGGGCGGATCGCGGTGGTCGACCGCCGGCGGCCGGCGGAGGTGCTGGAATGCTTCCGCCGCTTCGGCACCACCCTCACCTTCCTGCCGCCGACCGTCATCTACCTGCTGATGGAAGCGGCCGACGACGCGCCCTGCCCGAGTGTGCGCAACCTCGTCTATGGCGGCGGCCCGATGCGGCCGGAGCGCATCCGGGCGGCCCAGGACCGCTTCGGGCCGGTGCTCGCCACCTCCTACGGCCAGACCGAGGCGCCGCAGATCATCACCGTGGTGCCGCCCGACGAGCTGGCCCGGGAAGAGAACCGCGCCACCGTCGGCCGGCCCAGCCTCCTGACCGAGGTCGCGATCCTCGACCCCGACGGGCGCCGCCTGCCCCAGGGTGAAACCGGCGAGGTCGCGGCCCGCGGCGACCTGCTGATGACCGGCTATTGGCGCAATCCCGAGAAGACGGCGGAGACGCTGGTCGACGGCTGGCTGCGCACCGGCGACCTGGGGGCGATCGACCGCCGCGGCTACCTGACCCTGAAGGGGCGATCGCGCGAGGTCGTCATCACCGGCGGGTTCAACGTCTATCCGATCGACATCGAGGCCGTGCTCGGCCGCCATCCCGACGTGGTCGACGTCGCCGTGTTCGGGGTCGAGGACGCCAAGTGGGGCGAGGCCGTGCATGCCGCGATCCAGCTCCGCCCCGGGGCCGCCGCCACGCCGGCCGACCTGATGGCGTTCGCCCGCGAAGCGGTCGGGCCGGTGAAGACGCCGAAGTTCGTCCACCTCTATCCGGAGCTGCCCAAGAACGCCTTCGGCAAGATCCTGAAGCCGCAGCTCCAGCGCGAGGCAGCGGCCCGGACACCCGCGTCGTGATGGCCGGCGCCGCCCGGGCCGTGGTGGCGCTCGTCGCACTGACATTGCCCGTGCTCGCCGACGAGATCCCACCGGCCAGGCAGGGGACCCGGATCGTCTGGGCGGAGCCCGGCGACCCGCGCCCGGCGATGACCTGGACCGTCACCGGTGCCGGCGGCGGGATCGTCGACATCAGCGAGGAGACTGCGGGCGCGGAGCGGCCGGTGCGCATCGCCGACGGCGTTTTCCCGATCCGCCGGGGCGACGGCGCCGCCCGCTTCGACCGCGGCCGCCTGGCCGCCCTGCGCCCGCTGGAGCCGGCCCGCATCGTCACCTTCGATGCCGAGGAGGCCGACCCGCACGGCATCGCGCGCTGGTTCGTCCATGTCACCGTCACCGACCGCCATGCCATCCAGGTGCCGGCCGGCCGCTTCGAGGTGGTGATGATCGAGCATCACCGCCGCGGCACCGGCGGCAATGGCGTGCCGGCGGAGACGATCGTCGAATGGTCGGTCGCCCCCGCCATCGGCCTGCCGGTGATGATCCGCACCTGGCGTATCGAGGACGGCCGCCCGGAGCTGACCGGCGACCTGCGCGCGGCCGCGATCCACGTTCCCTGACCTCGCTCCCATCGCCGGAGACGCCCATGCCCCCATCCACCCCGCCGACGACCAGCCTCTGCCGCCACACGGAAACCTCGATCCATTACCGCGACCGCGACCTGGTGGAGGAGATCCTGGGGCAGCGCACCTTCGTCGACGTGATGTTCGAGCAGGTGATGGCCCGCCCCGCCACCGCCGTCGACCGCCAGGTGGTGGATGCGGTGCTGATCGTCCTCATGGAGCATGGGCTGACCCCGAGTGCGATTGCCACCCGCCTCGTCTACATGAGCGCGCCCGAGAACTTGCAGGGCGCGGTCGCCTCCGGCCTGCTGGCGGTCGGCAGCCAGTTCGTCGGCACCATGGAGAATTGCGCCCGCCTGCTGGCCGAGATCCTGGAGGCGCCCGACGGGACCGAGGCCGCGGCCGCCCGCGTCGCCCAGCGCTTCGCCGCCGAGCGCCGGCCGGTACCGGGCTTCGGCCACCACCTCCACCGGCCGGACGACCCGCGCGCGCTGAAGCTCATCCAGCTCGGCCGCGCGCTGGACCTGCCCGGTCGCCACCTGACGGCACTGGAGGCCCTGTCGGCCGCCCTCGACCGTGCCGTGGGCAAGCATGTGACGATCAACGCCACCGGCTCGGTCGCCGCCCTGCTGGGCGAGATCGGCGTGCCCTGGCAACTGATGCGCGGCTTCGCCGTCGTCAGCCGCGCCGCCGGCCTGGTCGCCCATGTCGCCGAGGAGCAGCGCCAGCCCTCCGGCCGCTTCATCTGGGACCTGGTGGACAAGTCCGTCCCGCACGGCTGAGGCGGCCGTCAATAGACGGCTTGCCTAGGATGCCGGGGCCGTGTAAACGTCCCGGCCTTCGTTGCGGGGCCGCCGTAGCTCAGTGGTAGAGCACACCCTTGGTAAGGGTGGGGTCGTGATTTCGATTATCACCGGCGGCACCAGCGAACCCCTTGAAATAGCGCGTGTTTTCGATATTCCGCCCGGTGCCAAAAATGGCCGCCGTGGACAGAACATGCACGGAAATGCCCCTTTCGGACCCCTGCTGCGGGGAAAACGCGGGGATTCTGTTCATGGGGCGTTCCGATGAGCGCCACCGTCCAGGGAAGTGCCGAGTTCTCCGACTGCGGCAGGTTTCGGCATCGTCTAGATCGCTGATGGGATGCTGGCCCTCGGGCGCTCGTGTGCGGCGCCAATCCAAGCAAGGCCGGCGCCGTCGAGATGGACCCGACCATGCACCGCGTCGTGTCGCTCTGCCGGCCGCACTGGTCCGGCTACACGATGGTCAACACGTCATCGTACATCGCGACCGATCCGACCGACCATGAGCGCTGGCAGGCGCCGGCGAAAGGGCTTTACGTCGGTATGGTCAGCGACGGGAAGAACCGTGACGGCTATGCCCACAATGTCTGCGAGGTGTTACGCTCACATCGCGCCCAAGCGGGCGTGACGGTGCGGATCATCGACGCGGCGACGATCCGGCAAGGGGTGTCGAACTGGCAGCGGATGGGACAGGCCCGGTGCTAGCCGAAGGAGAGGGAGGCAAGATTGAGCGACGGACCTGACCCTGGAAATGCGGATCGACACAGCGAGGGAAAATGGGCCATTCGAATCGCTGGGCATGAATTTGACATACGATTTCTAGAGGCAACATTCTCCGAAACGGACGTTCTCCACGTGCAGAAGATCAATCATCAAGGCACGCTTCGTCCCTACATTCTCAGCCCGCGCCTAGATTCGATCAGTAGCTCGGACGAAGCCTACAAGGAATCGTGCCGACTGGTCGATTTAGCGAACGCGGCATTGCGGGCGCACGGTCAGCAACCTGTCGCTTTGGATGCCCTACGTGAAACGGGCGCCAATGGAAAATTCACTCACTACGTCTTCGCAAGTGCCAACGTAACGATCAGAAGCGACATGGTTGTTTCTACCGGAACGATCGGATCTACTGACGCACTATCCATACCATCCGCCGCAGCCGAGTTGGTCCGGAAGGCCTTGTCCAACCCCGTCCTAGGTGAGGCCACCTCTCTCCTTGGCAAGGCAGAGAACTGGGTGGACCTGTACAACATCTTTGAACTACTCGCCAAAGAATGCGGCGGCGAGAAGAAGCTTGAGCTACTTATAGGTAGGGAGCGACGCACCCGCTTCACCCAAACTGCCCAAATAGAACGACACCGCGATAAAGAATATGAGCGAGCAATGACCCTTTCTGAGGGGCGCACCTTTATCACCGATGCAATTCACAGAATCTACGACTACCGAACCGCCGCTACGGATGTGCAACCTTCGATCTCGCGTTGACGGCTCAGAGTTTCGTTAGCCAGACGTCGGGGATCTTCGGCTTCGGCAGGAGTTCCCGGTTGCGGTTTGTGTGCTCGATCGACACCCGGGCCCCGCGGACCTCGTCCGACCAGGAGCCTCCGAACTTGGACTTGGTTCGAGTGAAGGGGTCGGTGCCGTGCCAGCGCCGCCGAGCCGCCGGCCTAGTTCCCGATGAGCGCCGCTAGCCCTTTTCCACCCGCATCTTTCTGCCCATCGCTGGGGGCCCGTGCCGTAGGACCTCGAAATCGTCAGCGAAGCGGATCTCCGCGGCTCGATCCCAGTCGCCATTCTCGACACGAGTATACTCAGCGGTGTCGAGGATTGGATCACCCACCGATGTCACCAACTCCGTACCTGCCGTCGCGGTCGACACCATCACTGTCGCCGCCTCCGACTGCCGCAGCCCCATCGCTCGAAAGACAGGCTCCGGATCTGGAAGCGACACGGATGGGAGGAGCGCGAGCCCGACTACCACCAGCGCGCAACCGGAATGAAGATACTTACCCCTCAATGTCATATTCGACCTCCCATGGCATTTACTTGGAGTTGATAGTATTTCGCGTCAAGGTGCGGAATGGTGCGCACGAGCGTTGGGGAAAAACCGGAGAAAACGGGCTAAGCCGTTGATCTTCCCCATCTGCCTCCAGTCTTGGTGAGGGTGGGATCGCGATTTCGATCGTCAATGGCGACACCAGTGAATCCCCGAAACTGGGGAATTTTTTGACCCTCCCCTCGGGGGGATGGGTGCGGCAATCGGCTGCCGGTGAGATTTCATGGTTCGTCGGGCTCACCATGAAGAGAAGCTGGTGCGCTGGCCCTCGCCCCTCGTTCATCAAGACTCCCCATACCCTCATAAGTCGCATACTATAAGCGCGACGAATGGGGGAGACCGCCGATGGCGACGACCACCGTCCACTTCGCGACC
>CAZQOA010000110.1:0-15903 GCA_964594715.1 uncultured Rhizobiaceae bacterium
CCGCGACAGCCGCGTCGTCGAGCGCAAGAAGTACGGCAAGGCCAAGGCCCGCCGCAGCTTCCAGTTCTCGAAGCGCTGATCCTTCGGGCATCTGCCGGGACGAAGGGGCCGCGCTGGAAAGTGCGGCCCCTTTTCTTGTCCGAGCGGATTTTTTGATTTCGGTTGAACGTCAGGCCGGTGTAGAAGCGACCCATGGGAATGTTGTGCACCCTGGATTTCCTGGTGGAAGTCGTTGCTTCGCGCGCGCAAGTCGCCGCGCGACGTCGACGCGCGCCATCCGCTGGCTGAGCGCCGGGCGAAACGCCCGTCATCCCTGCAAGGGCCGCGCTCAGCGCGGCCTTTTTCATGTCCGGACCTTGCAACCGGGCGGGTCGGCGAAGCAGATACTGAAAGGCGTAGGAGGGTAGTCCGATGGTCGAGGAGAGCGGCAAGCGGCGGGTATTCATCGACGGCGAGGCCGGCACCACCGGGCTCGGCATCCGCGAGCGCCTGCTGGCGACGCCGGGTGTCGAGCTGAAGAGCCTGCCGGCGGACCGCCGCAAGGACCCGGCCGCACGCCAGGAGCTGATGGCCGAGGTCGACCTGGTGGTGCTCTGCCTGCCGGACGACGCCGCGCGCGAATCGGTGGCGCTGGCCGACGCGCTGGGCAACCGGGGCCCGCGGGTGCTGGATGCCAGCACGGCCCATCGGACGGCCGAGGGCTGGGCCTACGGATTTGCCGAGATGACGCCGGACCAGGCCGCCCGCATCGCCATGGCGAGGCGGGTCACCAACCCCGGCTGCTACCCGACCGGCGCCATCGCGCTGCTGCGTCCGCTGGTCGATGCCGGCCTGATGCCGGCCGACCATCCGGTCACGATCAATGCGGTCAGCGGCTACAGCGGTGGCGGCAAGGGCATGATCGAAGCCCACGACCAGACGGGCGGCCCACCCTTCGAGCTCTACGGACTGAAGCTCGAGCACAAGCACCTGCCCGAGACGCAGCTCTATTCCGCCCTGTCGCGGCGGCCGATCTTCGTGCCTTCGGTCGGGCATTTCCGCCAGGGCATGCTGGTGTCCGTGCCCCTCCACCTCGACACCCTGCCGAAGAAGCCGACCGCGCGCGACCTGGAGGCGGTGCTGACGGACCGCTATCGCGGCTCGGACCTCGTCTCGGTGGTGCCGGTGGGCGAGGGCAAGGAGATGGTCGACCGGATCGTGCCCGAGACCCTGAACGACACCGATCGCCTGGAACTGCGGGTGTTCGGCAACGCCAAATACGCCCAGGCGGTCCTGGTGGCCCGGCTGGACAATCTCGGCAAGGGTGCATCCGGTGCGGCCGTCCAGAATATCGGCCTGATGCTCGGCCTCGGTGCCGCCCGGGCCGCAGCAGCAGCGGAGTGATGACCATGAACAGTTTCGCGCCGACCCCGGGCGGCATCCTTATCCCCTTTCGCGGCAAGCGGCCGCGCATCGCGCCGGATGCCTTCATCGCGCCGACGGCGGTGCTGATCGGCGACGTCGAGGTCGGGCCGCAGTCCGGCATCTGGTTCGGCTGCGTGCTGCGCGCCGACACCAACATCATCCGCATCGGCGCCCGGACCAACATCCAGGACGGCACCGTCATCCATGTGAACCCGCCCGAGGACCACGCCACCATCATCGGCGATGACGTGACGGTCGGCCATCTCTGCCTGATCCACGCGGCCCGGCTGGAAAGCGGCGCCTTCGTCGGCATGAAGGCGGCGGTGATCGACGGCGCGGTGGTGGAGGGCGGGGCCATGGTCGCGGCCGGCGCCCTGGTCACGCCGAACAAGCGCGTGCCGTCGGGCGAGATGTGGGCCGGCAGCCCAGCCGCGTTCAAGCGCAAGATCTCGCCCGAGGACTGGAAGGCGTTCGCGCGCACGGCCGAGCGTTACGCCGAGTTCGGGCAGGAGTACCGGGCCGAAGGGATCGGCGTCGGCGCCTGATCTTTCCCCGCCGACTGCCCTTTCCCACCGGCCGCCGCAGCCGCTAAGCTCGACTCCGGAATGGGGAGGGCTCGGATCATGGTGGCATCGGCGGACTGGACGCGGCGCGGTTTCCTGGCAGGGTCGACGGCGGCCGCCGCGGCATTGGCCGCCGGCGGCGGGCGTGCCGCGGCCGCGCCGTCCTGCAGCCAGGTCATCGTCGGCACCTGGGGCGGCGACTACCAGAAGCTGTTGAGGGCCAATGTCGAGAAGCCGCTGATGGATCCGAAGGGGATCGAGACGATCCATGATGTCGGCACGTCGGTCGCCCGCAAGACCAAGCTGCTGGCCGGCCGCGCCTCGCGCCGCAGCGCCATGGACGTGGTCTGCCTCAGCGATCTCGACACCTTCGAGATGAATGCCGCAGGGCTGCTGGCCCCGATCGACCCGGCGCGGGTGCCGAGCCACGCCAACGTGCTGAAGCCGCTGGTGCGGCCCTTCACCATCGCGCACATCTACAGCGCCAAGGTGATCGTCTATAACCCGGCCAGGATCAAGGCACCGCCGCAATCCTTCAACGACCTGTGGGACCCGAAATACAAGGGTCGCGTCGGGCTGATGGACGGCCACTTCGTCCAGAACATCGAATCCGCGGCCCTGATCGCCGGTGGCAGCATGACCGACTACGAGCCCGGCAAGGCGAAGCTGCTGGAGTTGAAGCAACTGGTCGAGCCCAAGGTCTACCCCTCGAACGAGACCGTGGCCGCTGCCCTGAAGAGCGAGGAGATCTGGATCACGCTGAATTTCAAGGCGCGCGGCTTCATGTGGAAGAAGGCCGGTATCCCGGTCGAATGCGCGACGCCGAAGGAGGGGGCGACCCCCTACATCTCGGACATGGCGATTACCCGCAATGCCGAGAACGCGGACTGCGCCTGGGCCTATCTGGAGGCCATGCTGCAACCGCAGGCCCAGGTCGGCTTCGCCGACCAGATGGGCTATCTGCCGACCGTCACCAACGCCAAACTGCCCGACGACCTGCAGAAGGAGATCGGCTTCTCCGAGGCCGAGATCGCGGCCTTCAACCTGCCGGACTATGGCTATGTGGCGAAGAGCGCCTCGCCTCTGCTGGATTGGTGGAGCCGGTCGTTCAAGGGATGAGGTGATACGGCGGAGTTCATCTCGCCCTCCGGCCCCTTCGACAAGCTCAGGGCAAGGATGGCCTGGGATGAATTCCCAGTTCTACTCCCGTTCCTCACCCTGAGCTCGTCGAATGGGTGCGCGCTCTCCGTCGCTCAATCCCTGGTCGAGACCCGGACATAGCGCCCCGGCGCGTCCTCGATCGGCTTCAGCTTGCCGCTGCCGGGCTTGCGCGCCTTGACCTGGCCGCCGGCGTGGGGCTTCAGCCACTCGCGCCAATGCGGCCACCACGAGCCGGGGACCTCCTTGGCATTCGCCAGCCATTCCTCCGGCGTCGGCGCCAGCGTATCGCTTTCCCAGTGGCTGTACTTGCTGCCGGCCGGCGGGTTGACGACGCCGGCGATGTGGCCGGATGCGGCCAGGCAGAAGGTGGTCGGGCCCCGGTACAGGTGGGTCGCGGCATAGGTCGACTTCCACGGCGCTATATGGTCCTCGCGGGTCGACAGGATGAACACCGGCAGCTCGATGCGGGTGAGGTCGATCGGCACGCCGCCCAGCGTGATCCCGCCCGGCTGGGCCAGCAGGTTGTTCTGGTACATCTGGCGCAGGTAGAAGCTGTGCATGGCGGCGGGCATGCGTGTCGAATCGCCGTTCCAGTAGAGCAGATCGAACGGGAACGGCTCCTTGCCCAGGAGGTAGTTGTTGACCACGAACGACCAGATCAGGTCGTTGGCGCGCAGCATGTTGAAGGTGGTCGCCATCTCGGTGCCGTCGAGGTAGCCGCGCTGGTTCATGCGCGCCTCCAGGGCCTGGAGCTGCTCCTCGTCGATGAAGACACCGAGCTCGCCCGCCTCGGTGAAGTCGACCATGGTGGTGAAGAAGGTGGCCGACGCGAAGCGCTTGTCCTTCTTGGCCGCCATCCAGGACAGTGTGCTGGCCAGCAGCGTGCCGCCCAGGCAGTAGCCGATGACATTGACGGACTTCTCGCCCGTCGCCTGCTCGATGGCGTCGAGCGCGGCCAGCGGCCCCTCGAACATGTAGTCCTCGAAGGTCTTGTCCGCGAGGCGCTCGTCGGGATTGACCCAGGAGACGACGAAGACGGTGAGGCCCTGGTCGGTCGCCCATTTCAGGAACGAGTTCTTCTCGCGCAGGTCGAGGATGTAGAACTTGTTGATCCAGGGCGGCATCACCAGCAGCGGCCGCCGGTCGACCTTGGCCGTCGTCGGCTCGTACTGGATGAGCTGCATCAGGTCGTTCTCGTAGATGACCTTACCCGGGGTGACGGCGACGTTGCGCCCGACCTCGAAGGCGTCCTCGTCGGTCATCCGGATGTCGAGCCGGCCGTCGCCACGCTCCATGTCCTCCAGCAGGTTCTCCAGCCCCTTCACCAGATTCTCGCCGCGCGTCTCGATGGTGGCGCGCAGCACCTCGGGGTTGGTCATGACGAAGTTGGAGGGCGCCATCGCATCGACGAACTGGCGGGTATAGAAATCGACCTTCCGGGCGGTCTTTTCGTCCAGCCCGTCGACGTCGCGCACGACCGACTGCATCCAGCGCGCGCTCAGGAGGTAGGACTGCTTGATGTAGTCGAAGACGGCGTTGTCCTGCCACGCCGCGTCCTTGAAGCGCCGGTCGCCGTCGGCGGGCAGCACCATGGGCGGGGTGTCCGAACCCAGCCAGCGCTGCGAGCTGCGCTGCCAGAGCTGGAGATAGTCGGTCCAGAGCTGCATCTGCGCCTGCACCAGCTTGGTCGGGTCGGCCATCAGGCGGGCCGTCATCTCCATGAAGGCGTTGCCGATATTCAGGGGATCGGCCATCCCGACGCCTTGGTCGGCATTGGGGCGCCGGGACAGGAAGTCGGCCACCAGCTTCTGGCTTCGCTCGGCAATACCGGCCAGGGCGCGCGACATTTCCGCCGGGTCGTGGGCCTTGTCGTTGCCGTCGGTCGCGTCGGCCATGCATCTCTCCAGTTGCTTAGCCGCCGTTCCCGCGAGGGTGCCGCGCGTGCTAGGGTCGTCACGATACGCCTCGTATATGATGCGTGTCTCGCCGTGCTGCACCCCATGGGGTGCGATGAAGCGGGTTGGCAAGAAGGTTCGGTGCGGACGGAAACGGATCGACGGGGATCATGGGCATCAGCAGCAACTACGCAAAGCCGCTCGCAGCGGCCGGTTTGGCCCTGGCCGTGGGCGCCTGCTCCTGGTTCGGGGGCGAGGCACCGCCCCGGCGGGCCGGGGCCGAGACCAAGGAGCCCAACCTTGCCAGCGTGCCGGCCAAGCCAACCCCGATTCTGACGGCGGAGCAGCGCAAGGCGCTGACCCAGGATCTCGTCCGCGACCGCGAGAACGCGCGCTATACCGACCAGCAGTTCCGCATCGGCAATGTGCCGGAAGCGGCCCCGCCGCGCCCGGCGCCGCCGCGGCCAGCGGCGGCCGCGCGGCCGGCCCCGCCCTCCGGGGCGACACCGGTGGCGCCCGCCGCCGTGATGCCGGCCCCGGCCGACCCCATCCCCCCGGCGGCAGAGCCCGCCGAGAAGGAGGATTCCGGCGGTTCGTCCTGGTGGTGGCCGTTCGGCAGCAGTGCCAAGGAAAAGGCCCCGCCACCCGCGGCTCCGGCGGCAACCGGACCGACGGTCACGGCCACGCCCGAGAATATGCGTGCGGACCCGGGCACGATGCCGGTGACCGGCAAGCCCCTGCCGCAGCCGGAACAGTCGTCCGACCTGCCGGCGCCCCTGGCCATGGCCCCGGTGCCGCCGACGCCGCGGCCGGGAACCGGTGTGGCCTTGGGGGCAGGGCAGGCGGCAAGCCCGCCGCCGCGTTCGGCCCTGCCGCCGCCCCCGCCGACGTCCCCCTCTTCGACCCAGGCGACCCCCGGCCTGCCGCGCGCGCCCGATGCGGCCACCATCCCCGTTCCGCCATCGCTGTCGACCACGCCCTCCGATTCCGGGCGGATGACCCCGGATGCGTTGGGCGCGGCCCCACCGCCGCCGCCCGCGATGGCGGCCGTCCCGTCCGAGCCGCCGCCGCGGGTCGCCGCCGGTTCCGCTGCAGGTACCAGCACGCTGGTGGCCCAGATCGAATTCCCGGAGTCGGGCACGGCCCTGCCGGATGCCGGAAAGCGGGCACTGGCGGAGGTGGAGCAGCGCCATCGCGAGCAGGGCGGCCGGGTGCGCGTGGTGGCGATCACGCCGCGCGGCGGTGCCGCGGTCGCCGGCGAGGCCATGCTGGCCGCCGCCGCCGCCGCAACCGAGCGCGGCAATGCGGTGATGCGCGAGCTGGTGCGCCTCGGCGTGCCGGAGGGCGACATCTCCGTGCGCACGGCGCCCGCCGCCGCCGGCCGCGATCTCCGGCGCGTCGATACCTACCTCGAGAATTGAGTCGGCCTCGAAAATTGAGCCGGGAAAATTGAGCCCGCCTGCCGGGCGGGTTTCCCCTGTTTCCGCCGGGTGCAAGCGGCTACCAAGGGGATCGGGCACCTCCGATTCGCCGGCTCGCGGCGTCGGAGGCACCCGGCTTCAACCATCGGCCGAACTGGACCGCTGCGAACCATGTGCGCCGCCGCCACCCGCTTCATTCCCGCCACCCCCTTTGCTCTCACCACCCCCATTGCTCTCACCACATTGCCCAGAAGCCATGCCATGACCGACGGATCGCGCCCATGACCGAAATCCTGCGCGTGGGCGTGGCCGGCATCGGCACCGTCGGTGCGGGCACCTTGCGGCTGCTCGAGACCCATGCCGACTGCATCGCCGAGCGCGCCGGCCGCCGCCTGGTGGTCACCGCCGTATCGGCCCGCGATCGCCGGCGCGACCGCGGCATCGACCTGTCGCGCGTCCGCTGGTACCAGGACGCAGCCGCGCTCGCGGGCGACCCGGAGGTCGATGTCGTGGTCGAGCTGATCGGCGGATCGGAGGGGGTGGCGAAGGCGCTGGTCGAGGCCGCCATCGCCGCCGGCAAGCCCGTCGTCACCGCCAACAAGGCACTGCTGGCGATACATGGCGCGGCCCTGGCCCGGGCCGCCGAAGCGGCCGGCGTGCCGATCGGTTTCGAGGCCGCGGTCGCAGGCGGCATCCCGATCATCAAGGGCCTGCGCGAGGGGCTGGCCGGGAACAGCCTCAACCGCGTCTATGGCATCCTGAACGGCACCTGCAACTACATCCTCACCACCATGCGCCGCGAGCAGCGCGAGTTCGGCGAGGTCCTGGCCGAGGCGCAGCGCCTGGGCTATGCCGAGGCCGACCCCAGTTTCGACGTCGACGGCATCGACACGGCCCACAAGCTGGCCGTGCTGACGGCGACCGCCTTCGGTACCGAGGTCGACTTCGCCGCGATCCATGTCGAGGGCATCCGGCACGTCTCGGCCCTCGACATCTCCTATGCCGACGAACTCGGCTTTCGCATCAAGCTTCTCGGCATCGCACGCCGCACCGACCACGGCATCGAGCAGCGCGTCCATCCCTGCATGGTGCCGGTCGCGACCCCCATCGCCAACGTCGAGGGGGTGTTCAACGCGGTGGTGGCGGAGGGCGATTTCGTCGGCCGCGTCGTCATGGAAGGTCGCGGCGCGGGGGCCGGCCCGACCGCTTCGGCGGTGGTCGCCGACCTCATCGACATCGCGCGCCGCCGCGTCGTACCGACCTTCGGGCGGCCGGCCGCCCTGCTGGAGCCGGCCAACGCGGCCCCGATGGCCCGCCACCGCGGCTGCTACTACATCCGCCTGATGGTGGTCGACCGGCCGGGCGTGATCGCCGACGTCACCGCCGCCCTGCGCGACGAGGAGGTTTCCATGGAGAGCATGTTGCAGCGCGGGCGGGCGCCGGGCGAGGCCGTGCCCGTGGTGCTGACGACCCATGAGACGGAGGAGGCGCGCATGCGCCGGGCCTTGGAGCGGGTCGCCGCGCTGGGTACGGTCCTGGAACCGCCGCGCACCATCCGCATCGAAGATTTGTGAGGGAGGAGACCATGTCGAACCTGAAGCCCGGGCCGAACGCAAAGCCGGGGACCATGGAGCGCAACCTGGCCATGGAGGTGGTGCGGGTGACCGAGGCCGCCGCGCTTTCGGCGTCGCGGCTGATGGGGCGCGGCGACGAGAAGATGGCCGACCAGGCGGCGGTCGACGCCATGCGCCGGGCGCTGAACGCCCTGGCCATCGACGGTACCGTGGTCATCGGCGAGGGCGAGCGCGACGAGGCGCCGATGCTCTACATCGGCGAGAAGGTCGGGACCGGCAAGGGTCCCAAGATCGACATCGCGCTCGATCCGCTGGAGGGGACGACGATCACCGCCAAGGGCGGCCCGAACGCGCTGGCCGTCGTCGCCATGGCGGAGGAGGGCGGGTTCCTGAACGCGCCCGACGTCTACATGGACAAGATCGCGGTCGGGGGCGGCCTGCCCGAGGGCGTGGTCGACCTCGACGCGTCGCCGGCCGACAACCTGAAGTCGCTGGCGGAGGCCAAGAAGAGCTCGATCGAGGACCTGGTGGTCTGCATCCTCGACCGCCCGCGCCACGCCGACCTGATCGCCAAGGTGCGCGAGGCGGGTGCGCGCATCATGCTGATCTCCGACGGGGACGTCAGCGGCGTCATCGCGACGGCCCAGCCGGACAGTGGCGTCGACATCTACATCGGCTCCGGCGGCGCGCCGGAAGGCGTGCTGGCGGCGGCGGCGCTGCGCAGCATCGGCGGCCAGATGCAGGGCCGCCTGCTGTTCCGCAACGACGACGAGCGCGGCCGCGCCAAGCGGATGGGTATCGTCGACTTCAACCGCAAATACGGCCTGCTCGACCTCGCCAGCGGCGATGTCATGTTCGCAGCCACCGGCGTCACCAGCGGCGCGATGCTGCGCGGCGTCCGGCGCTTCGGCGGCGGCGCCGTCACCCACTCGATGGTCATGCGGTCGCGCACCGGCACGGTCCGCTATATCGAGGCGCACCACAACTTCGAGGTGAAGCCGCTGGAGTTCTGAGCCCTTGAACCCCGATCCGGCCGGTTGCTGAGCCCCGCGATGGACGGCGGCGCCGCGCCCGCGGTTCTTGGCGTCGAGCGGTCCTTCACGGGGCGCCGCTGGCGCGCGCGGCTGGCCGACGACCGGCCGGCCTATGCGCTGGCCGACCGCTTCGGCCTGCCGGAGGTGCTGGCCCGGGTCCTGGTCGCGCGCGGCATCGGTCCGGACGAGGCGGAGCGCTTCCTGGCGCCGACGTTGCGCGACCATCTGCCGGACCCGAGCCATCTGCTCGGCATGGACGATGCCGCCACCCGCATCGCCGCCGCCGTGCAGGCGGGCGAGCGGATCGCCATATTCGGCGACTATGACGTGGACGGCGCCACCTCCAGCGCGCTGCTGTCGCGGTTCCTGCGCGCCGCCGGGGCCGAGGCCAGGGTCTATATCCCCGACCGCATGATCGAGGGCTACGGCCCCAACATCCCGGCCCTGCTGCGGCTGCGGGACGAGGGGGCGCGCGTCGTCATCACGGTCGATTGCGGCACCACCGCCTTCGCGCCGCTGGCCGCCGCCCGGGATGCCGGGCTGGATGTGGTGGTGATCGACCATCACGTGGCGGAGCCCGCATTGCCGGCCGCCATCGCCGTGGTCAACCCCAACCGCCTCGACCAGGATACGCCGCATCGCGGGCTTGCGGCGGTCGGGGTGTCGTTCCTGCTGGCGGTGGCGGTCAACCGCACGCTCCGGGCGGCCGGCTGGTGGACGACGCGGGCGGAACCGAACCTGCTCGACCTGCTCGACCTGGTGGCGCTGGGCACGGTCTGCGATGTGATGCCGCTCACCGGCCTGAACCGGGCCCTGGTCGCCCAGGGGCTGAAGGTGATGGCCAGGCGCGCCAATATCGGCATGGCGGCATTGGCCGACGTGGCCCGTCTCGACGAGCGGCCGCAGGCCTTCCACCTCGGCTATGTGCTGGGCCCGCGCGTCAATGCCGGCGGCCGCGTCGGCCGCGCCGATCTCGGCGCCCGGCTCCTGTCGACCGACGATCCGGCCGAGGCCGCGGCCATCGCCGCCGAATTGGACCGCTTCAACGAGGAGCGCCGCCGCATCGAGGCCGAGGTGCTGGCCGCCGCCACGGAACTGGTCGAGGCCGACGCCCTGGCGCCGGTCCTGGCGGTGGGCGATGTCGGCTGGCATCCGGGCGTCATCGGGATCGTGGCGAGCCGGCTGAAGGATCGCTTCGACCGCCCGGCGATGGTGTTCGCGATCGAGGGCGACATCGCCAAGGGGTCCGGCCGCTCGGTGCCGGGGTTCGACCTGGGGGCAGCCGTGATCGCGGCCAGGCAGGCCGGCATATTGACGCTGGGCGGCGGCCACGCGATGGCCGCGGGCTTCACCTTGCCTGCCGCCGCGATCGCCCAGTTCGGCCAGTTCCTCGGCGAGCGCTTCGGCCTGTGCGGCGCTGCCACGGCCCGGGTGGCGGAGATCGGCATCGACGGCGCGCTGGCCCTGTCCGCGCTGGAGCCGGGCCTGGTGACCCGCCTCGACAGCCTGGGGCCTTATGGTACCGGCATGTCGGAGCCGCGCTTCGCCCTGGCGCATGTCCGCGTCGTCCGCGCCGACCTCGCCGGCCAGAACCATGTCCGCTGCATCCTGGCCTCGGCGGCGGGCGAGCGGGTGAAGGGCATCGCCTTCCGCGCCATGGACAACGAACTCGGCCCCGCCCTGCTGGCGGCGCGGGGCCGCACGGTGCATGTCGCCGGCCGGGTTTCGGTCGACAACTGGAACGGCGGCGATACGGTGCAGATTCGCATCGACGACGCCGCGCCGGCGTCCTAGCCGGCGCGGGTGCCGGGTTCGGGTCAGCGCTGCCAGAAGCTCTTGTTGACCTCCCAGGCGATGTCCGCCCGGGTGACGCCGATGTCGCGCAACATCCGCTCGTCGAGCTCGGCCAGGACGCGGCGCTGGCGGCTGCGGTCCCGCCAGGCCGCCAAGGTGCGGAGGATGGCGTGGCCGGTCGCGCGAAGGGGCAGGGCCCGGCCCTGGGACCGGACGTGCTCATGATGCATGGACAGGTACCGCATGGTGCGCTCCGATGGGGCTGTGTCGCTCATGCCCATGGGTCGCCGGCAGCGCCGGGGCGGTTCACCGGCCAATGGTTTCAGTTGTTTCGGCCGCGTAACGCGTTCTGCGCTTGATTTGTCGGACCGCCCCCTTTAGGTGGAAGCCGTCCGCCCGCGAACGCTCTTACGTCCCCATCGTCTAGAGGCCTAGGACACCGCCCTTTCACGGCGGTAACAGGGGTTCGAATCCCCTTGGGGACGCCAATATCCGCGCTCGCCGGATTTTCCAGCGATTTCAGATAAGTCAGGATGACCTCGCCGAGGTCACCGCTTGAAGGGCCATCTCATTCGGCGTCAGGCGGGCGCACGCGCCATTCGCGCAATGCGATCCTCCATGTCCTGTCGGCCAGCGCCGCGGACGCTCGGAATTTTCTACGAATGCTGGCAGTATCTCGCGCCAGCCGCCCAACGGCAGGCGGTTCACCTGGGGACGCGAGACAGCGATGGATCCCGGCGCGGCGATGCGCGAGATAGAGAGAAGGGTCGCTGCCGCCGAATTCTCCGTGGCGCTCACCCTGTTGGAAGCTGCGCCGCCGGAGCCCGATCACGCCGCGCTCTGGCGCGCGATGAAGGCATACTGCCTCTCCGCCACCGGGTTTCCCGGCAGCGTCCCGGACCTGGCCTGTGGCGCACTCGACGCCGCCCTGCCGCCGAATGTCCGCTACTACGCCGCGGCGGCGCTGCGGAACATCGGGGCGGACGCCCTGGCCATCGACGCACTCTCCTCCCTCGTCAGGGAGTTTCCGCAGTTCGGCGAGGCGCACCGGCTGCTCGGACAACTGCTACTGCGAAATCGCGTGTTCGACCGCGGCCAGGCCCATCATTTCCGGCGCTTCTTCATCGCCGGCACGCAATTCTCGAGGGCGATCCTCGACATCCCCTACTTCAATGCAACCCGACCGGAGGCGAGGTCCGTCCTCATCTGGCCGGAGCAAGGGATCGGCGAGCAGATCCTGTTCTCGTGGGTCGTTCGGCGGCTCGTGGAACGAGGCGTCCGCTGCCTTGTGTGCTGCGATGGGCGCCTGATCGAGACCTTCCGAGCGAACTATGCCGGCGCCGACTTTATCGATACCGCAGACGATGCCGCTGTCCAGCGGGCGCTCGGCCTCGTGCAAACCCAGGGATCGTTTGAGGCGATCGCGGAGCAGTTGGTGCGATTCGAGGGTCTCTCCGAGCAAACACGCACTCGCCTCGAACCAAGCGCTTCCGCGTCATGCCATGTGCAGGAGCAGGTGAGCTTGCTGGGTGTCTCCCGTTATGCCCTCGTTTCCTGGTCCAGTCCTCTTTCCGAGTATTCCGGCCAAAAATCCATCCCCCTCCACCTGCTGCCCGATCTCGTGCGGCGCATCGCCGCGACTGGCGTGCGGGTCGTCTCTTTCCAGTATTCCGACGAGGAGGACGGGCTCCGTCGGTGCCGCGATGCCGGCGTGGAACTCTTGCACCTGCCCATCGACTACAGGAACCACCTGGACCTGGGGTTGGTCGTCGCCGCGCGGGCCGAGTTCGCCGTCACCTGCAGCAATGCGCATGCTCATTTGGCCGCAAGTGCCGGAACGCAGACCCTCATCCTGTTGCCCCTCGCGCGGGGGCGCATGTGGTACTGGTTCACCGGCGATGGGCCGGTGGAATGGTATGCGCAGGCGCACCGGTACTCGGCGGACGCCGATGGTTCGTGGGAAGCGGCCGTCCAGCGGGTGGGAGAGGTGCTGCATCCGGTGGCCGGCGCGCACCCTGCCATTACCCCATCATCTTCGGCAGAAGCACGTCCTTGATCATTCCGGCGAGCTTCTCTCGCAATTTGGGTATGAACGTGATCGTGTATATCAGCCGCAGCGACGCCAGGAAGTGCATGTTGCGCTGGAAGAACTGGTATTCCTCGTCCGTCTTGTCGGCGAAGTAATGTTTCAGGAAACCTTCGTACAGGCGGAACCCGTCGTCGTTCGGAATCTTCGTCGCCATTTCGCTGATACCGAGTTCGGGTATCCCATAGATGGTACACATCAGTCCGACATCGAACAGGTAGTGACCGCGGGAGAAATCCCCCATGTCGATGATCACGGGCTCGCCGTCCCGGATCATGATGTTGCTGGTGTGCAGGTCGAAATGCACACAGGTGTCGGCGCCCGGAATGGAATCCAGCCTGGCTTGCAGGAACGCGATCTCGTCCGCCGACAGGAAGAAATCCATCTGGCGGATGTAGTCGCGGAAACTTTCCTTGATGTCGGGAAAGACGGCGGGGTCGGCCGGGGTCGCGTGCACGGTCCGGGCGATCCTGGCCAGTGTCTCGGCGTGGGCCGCGATGTTGGGCAGGTCGTTCCGGATGACCGAACTGAACAGCGTCGCCTCCAGCATCTCGTAGACGACGCCCGTGCGGTTGCCGCAGGCCACGACGTCATAGGAGATGGCGGTGGGTATCCCCGCCACGAAGGCCGCCTTCGCGAATTCCTTCTCCTTCTCGGCGATGTCGGGCGCGATGCCTTCGTTGTAGAGCTTGACGATGGTCTCCCGGTCGAGGCGATAGCACTCGCCGCAGACGCCGGCGGAGAGGAATTCCAGGCCGTCGATGGAGATCTGCCGGACCTTGCGCCGGCTGGGGATGATGCTGGAGAAGCCGGTCACGTCCAGGACCTCCTGGACCTCGCGCGTCACGTTGGTCAGCAGCATCGTGCCGCCGATCGTGGCCAGCCGCTTCTGGGCGCGCAGCAGCTCCCGCAGCCCGGCGCTGGAGATGTAGGCGCATTCGTCGAAGTCGAGGACGAGGTGCCGAATACCCTCCAGCCCCAGCTCCCGTTCCAGAACCGGCGCCGTGTTGATGTCCAGTCTGCCGATCAATCCGAGGGTCAGCCGGTCGTCTGCGCGCTGCGCGTTGATGTGCATGATCTGGCAGTCTCCGTTCCGTGGCCGAGGTGGCGGGTGTTTCTTTATACCGGGACGGCAATCGCCGGTAGTGCCCCAATGAGTGAGAGGCCGTCCGCGCGCAGCGCCGACCGACATCTCGTCAAGACCCAGGCCCGTCACTAAATACAGGTGGAGCGAAAGACTTTACGAACCCGCCGTGTTTCGGTCTTATGAATTCAACGAGTCCCATCAAAAAGGGACGCGACGAGAAGAGATGGCAGGGAAGACGGATGGCGCTGCTCAAGGTAGAGCGCCTGGAAGCCCGTTTTTTTACGTCTGCGGGCGTCGTTCGGGCGGTCGACGGTATCTCGTATGATGTCGAGGAAGGCGAGGCCGTGGCCATCGTCGGCGAATCCGGCTGCGGAAAATCCGTCAGCGCCCTCGCCATCCTGCGCCTCATCCCCTGGCCGCCGGGGCGCATCGTCGGCGGCAGCATCCATTTCATGGGGCGCGACCTCCTGACGCTCGACGAGGACGGGATCCGTGCTGTCCGCGGGCGCGACATCGGCATGATCTTCCAGGAGCCGATGACCTCGCTGAACCCGGTCCTGACGATCGGCCGACAGCTCACCGAGCCGCTGCAGGTGCATCTGCATATGTCGCGCGAGCGGGCCGATGCCCGCGCCGTGGAGCTTCTGAAGCTGGTCGGCATCTCCGACCCGCAACGCCGGCTTGCCCAGTATCCCCATCTCCTGAGCGGCGGGATGCGGCAGCGCGTGATGATCGCGATGGCGCTCGCCTGCGAACCGAAGCTGATCATCGCCGACGAGCCGACGACGGCACTCGATGTCACCATCCAGGCGCAGATCCTCGAGCTGATGAAGGACCTGACCCGGCGGATGGGCGTCGCCCTCATCCTCATCACGCACAATCTGGGGATCGTCGCGCGCTACGCGGACCGGGTCAACGTGATGTATGCGGGCCGCATCGTTGAAACCGGCTCGGCGCGCGACATCTACCATGCACCCCGCCATCCCTACACGTTGGCGCTTCTCCGCTCGGTGCCGCGGCTCGACCAGCCGCGGCGCGCGCGCCTCGACCCGGTCGCGGGGCAACCACCCGACCTTACCCGCCTCGATGGCGGCTGCCCGTTCCGGCCGCGCTGTCGCTACGCGATCCAGCGATGTGCCGACGAGCACCCACCCCTGCTCGATGCCGGCGCGGGCCATTTCGCGGCATGCTGGCGCAAGGACGAGCTGGATCAGCCCGCGAGGGTTGCGTCATGAGCGCCGTCGCGACACGCGAGGCGCAGCATCACGCCCGTGCGGGCGACCGGCCGGCGGAGGTGCTCGTCCGGATCCGGAACCTGAAGAAGTATTTCCCGATCTATCAGGGCACGCTCTTCCAGCGCACGGTCGCGGCGATCAAGGCGGTCGACGACGTCAGCTTCGATATCCACCGTGGCGAGACCCTGGGCCTCGTCGGGGAATCGGGCTGCGGCAAGACGACGACCGGGCGCTGCATCCTTCAGCTCGAGCGCGCGACCGCGGGCGAGGTGGTGTTCGATGGGATCGACCTCCGCGCCCTCGGGCAGAAGGAGCTGGTACCGATCCGCCGGCGCATCCAGGTGATCTTCCAGGACCCGTACAGCTCGCTCAATCCGCGCATGAAGATCGGCGAGATCATTGCCGAACCGATGTACGTCCACGGCATCGAGCCCGACGGGGCGGCGCGCGAGCGACAGGTCGCCCATCTGCTGTCCATCTGTGGCCTCAGCCCCCGGTTCGCCGACCGCTATCCGCACGAGATGAGCGGTGGCCAGCGCCAGCGCGTCGGCATCGCCCGAGCGCTCGCCGTCAATCCGGAGTTCATCGTCTGCGACGAGGCGGTCTCGGCGCTCGACGTGTCGATCCAGGCGCAGATCATCAATCTGCT
>CAZQOA010000111.1:0-15326 GCA_964594715.1 uncultured Rhizobiaceae bacterium
GGTGTCGGTCAGGCCGGCGACGGCGATGATGTCGCCCGCCTGGGCCTCCTGCACCGGCACCCGCTCCAGCCCGCGGAAGGCCAGCAGCTTGCTGAGGCGGCCATCCTCGACCACGACATTGCCGCGCAGCGTCCTCACCGGCATGTTCACCCGCGCGGTGCCGCTGGTGATGCGCCCGGTCAGGACGCGCCCCAGGTAGGAATCATATTCCAGCAGGGTCGTCAGCATGGTGAAGGGGGCGTCGACATCGACGACCGGCGCCTTCACGTGGGTCACGATCAGGTCGAAGAGCGGCCTCATGTCGACCCGCTCGCCGTCCATCGTGGTGGTGGCCCAGCCGCTGCGGCCGGATGCGAACAGGGTCGGAAAGTCGAGCTGATCGTCGTCGGCGCCCAGGGCCGCGAACATGTCGAAGACATCATTGTGGACGCGCTGCGGGTCGGCGTCGGAGCGGTCGACCTTGTTGATCACGACGATCGGCTTCAGGCCCTGCTTCAGGGCCTTGGCGACGACGAACTTGGTCTGCGGCATCGGCCCTTCGGCCGCGTCCACCAGGACCACGACGCCATCGACCATGCTGAGGATGCGCTCCACCTCGCCGCCGAAATCGGCGTGGCCGGGCGTATCGACGATGTTGATCCGCGTCTCCTTCCACATGACCGCGGTGCACTTGGCGAGGATGGTGATCCCGCGCTCGCGCTCCAGGTCATTGGAATCCATGGCCCGCTCGGCCACCTGCTGATTGGCGCGGAAGGTGCCCGACTGGCGCAGCAGCACGTCGACCAGCGTGGTCTTGCCATGGTCGACGTGCGCGATGATGGCGATGTTCCGGATGTCCATGAATGCTCGATATGGCAGCGCAGCAAGGCTTATGCCAGATGCCACGTCAAATGGGACGGATGAGCTCGACGAGCGGCCGTTCCGGGCGCGCGCCGAAATGCGAGATGATCTCGGCCGCGGCGACCGCCCCCAGGCGGCCGCACTCGGCGAGGTCGCGGCCCTGGGTCAGGCCGAAGAGGAAGCCCGCGGCATAGAGGTCGCCGGCGCCGGTGGTGTCGACCACCCGTGCCACCGGGGCGGCGGGGACGACGTAGGCGTCGTCGGCGGTGGCGACGACGCTGCCGTCGGCGCTGCGGGTCAGGGCGGCGATCGGCACGGTGCCGCGGATGCTGCGCAGCGCGTCGTCGAAGTCGGTGAAGCCGGTCAACGACAGGATCTCCACCTCGTTGGCGAACAGCACGTCGACATGCTCGCGCACGAACAGGCGAAGCGCGTCGCGATGGCGATCGACGCAGAACGGGTCGGACAGGCTGAGGGCGACCCGCCCGCCATGCCGCCGGGCGATCCCCGCCGCCTTGACGAAGGCTTCCCGCGCCTGCGGCGGGTCGAAGAGATAGCCTTCCAGGTAGGTCACGGACGAGGCCGCCACCGTCGCCTCGTCGACGTCGTCGGGGCCCAGCTCGACGCAGGCGCCGAGATAGGTCGACATGGTGCGCTGTGCATCCGGCGTCACCAGGATGAGGCAGCGCGCCGTGCCGGCGCCGTCGGTCGCGGGCGCGGTGTCGAACGCCACCCCGGTCGCGCGGATGTCGTGGGCGAAGATGCGCCCCAGCTCGTCGTCGCGCACCTTGCCGAAATAGGCGGCGCGGCCGCCCAGCGAGGCGATGCCGGCCATGGTGTTGGCCGCCGAGCCGCCCGACATCTCGACACCGGCCGCCATCCGGTCATAGAGCGCGTCCGCGCGCGCGGCGTCGATCAGGGTCATGGTACCTTTGGCCAGGCCCTCGGCATCGAGGAACCGGTCTTCGGCATGGGCTAGGACATCGACGATGGCGTTGCCAATGCCGACGACATCGTGGCGTGTTTCAGCCATTCTGGGCCACATTTCTCTGGAGGAACGGGCCGGGTTCTATCGGATTGGGCTCCATTCGGCAAGAAGGGCGGCCAATCGGTCACGCCGGTGTCACATGCGGGTGACAGGCTTCCGTTGAGGATAACCCGGCCATGTCGGCCGAATTTCGGGGGAGCACACCGTTGGACGAGGCCGAATTCGCACCCCTGGCGGAGCATGGGACGGCAGGCCGCAATCCATCCTCGGAGCCCTCGATCGGCGATCTCGTGGCGCGCCGTCTGTCGCGCCGGGCGGCGCTGGCCGGCCTCCTGACCACCGCGGTCGCCGGCTGGTCCGGATTGCGCGCACCGCCGGCCGAGGCCGCTGCGGGGCTGGGCGGGCCAGGAGGCTTCGCCGAGGTGGTCCAGGGGCTGGACGAGCACGCCCATATCCCGGCCGGGTATGGCTCGCAGGTGCTGTTGCGCTGGGGCGATCCCTTGTCGGCGGGCGCCCCCGCCTTCGACGTCGCCCGCCAGACCCCGGCCGCGCAGGCGATGCAGTTCGGCTATAATTGCGACTTCGTGTGCTTCTTCCCGCTGCCGCCGGACAGCCGGTCGAGCGATCATGGCCTGCTCGTGGTCAATCACGAATATACCAATGCCGGCCTGATGTTCCCCGGCCTGGGGCCGGGGCGGGATGCCGCCCGGAAGACCAGCCGCGCGCAGACCGAGGTGGAGATGGCGGCGATCGGCGCCTCGGTCGTGGAGGTGCGCCGGGACGCGGGCGGCTGGAAGACGGTCGACGGCCGCTACACGCGCCGCGTCACGGCCGCGACCCCGATGGCCCTGTCCGGGCCGGCTGCCGGCCACTCCCGCCTGCGCACCGCGGCCGACCCGACCGGCCGCCAGGTGGCGGGCATGCTGGCCAATTGCGCCGGCGGCCAGACGCCCTGGGGCACCGTCCTGACCGGCGAGGAGAATTTCCACGCCTTCTTCGGCGGATCTGGCCTTGGTGGATCTTCAGGGGCGGACCGGCTCCGCGACCGCTACGGGGTGGCCGACCGAAGCTGGTACGCATGGCACCGCTACCACTCGCGCTTCGACCTGGGCAGCGAGCCGAACGAGCCCAACCGCTTCGGCTGGATCGTGGAGTTCGACCCCTATGATCCGGCGTCGGTGCCGGTGAAGCGGACCGCGCTTGGCCGCTTCAAGCATGAGGGCGCCACCATTGTCGTGAATGGCGACGGCCGCATCGTGGCCTACCAGGGCGACGACGAGCGCTTCGAGTACGTCTACAAGTTCGTGACGGCGCGGGCCTGGAACCCGTCCGACCGGGCCGCCAATCGCGACCTTCTCGACGACGGCACCCTCCATGTGGCGCGCTTCCATGATGACGGGCGCCTGGAATGGCTGCCGCTGGTGCATGGGCAGGGGCCGCTCACCGCGGAGAACGGCTTCGCCGACCAGGCCGAGGTGCTGATCGGCGCGCGCCGGGCCGCCGACCTCATGAAGGCGACGCCGATGGACCGGCCCGAGGATGTCGAGGTCAGCCCGGTCACCGGCCGCGTCTATGTCACTCTCACGAACAACAATCGGCGGCAGCCGGACGGGCTCGACGCCGCCAACCCGCGCGCCGACAACCGGCATGGCCATATCATCGAGATGATCCAGCCCGACCGGTCCGGCCGGCCCGACCACGCCGCCACCGAGGCGCGGTGGGAGATGTTCCTTCGGGGCGGTCGCCCCGGCATCGATGCCGGCGCCGCCTATCATCCCGATACCACCGCCGATGGCTGGCTCTCCGGCCCCGATAATCTTGCCTTCGATGCCGACGGGCGGCTCTGGATCGCCACCGACAGCGGCCAGGCGGCCGGCGGCGCGGACGGCCTCTACGTCACCGATGCCACCGGCCCGGAGCGCGCGCTGACCCGCCGCTTCTTCCGCGCGCCCATCGGCGCGGAGGTGACGGGCCCGTGCTTCACCCCGGACGGGCGCAGCCTGTTCCTTTCGGTGCAGCATCCCGGCCAATCGGCCGGCTCCCACTTCGACGCTCCCTCGACGCGCTGGCCGGATTTCGCCCCGGGCATGCCGCCCCGGCCCTCGGTGATCGTCATCACCAAGGACGATGGCGGTCCGGTCGGCACCTGACCGGCGGGGGTCGTTCTTCCGATTTTAGGTTGCAAGCCCGCCGCCATCTTGCAATGTCGTGGCATCATACCGGCCCGGTACTCCCTCCCGATTAAGGATCACCCGCGATGCCACGCTCTACCTTGGCGACATTGATGGTCCCCTCGCTCTTCGCGGCGACCCTGGCTTTCGCCTCCACGGCCATGCCTTCCGACGTCGCGGCGGGTCCGACCCTGGATGCGGTGAAGGCGCGCGGCGCCCTGATCTGCGCCATGAACGGCAGCCGGCCCGGCTTCTCCATGGTCGACAGCAAGGGCGAGTGGTCGGGCCTGGAGGTGGATGTCTGCCGCGCCATCGCCGCCGCCGCGCTCGGCGACGCCAGCAAGGTCCAGTACGTCAAGAGCACGACGCAGACCCGTCTTACCGTGCTCCAGACGGGCGAGGTCGACGTGACCTTGTCGAACGTCACCTGGACCTACGGGCGCGACGCCGACCTCGGCCTCGATTTCATCACCCCCACCTTCTATGACGGCCAGGGCTTCATGGTGCCGAAGAAGCTCGGCGTGAAGTCGGTGAAGGAACTGAACGGGGCGGCCGTGTGCGTGCGCCCGGGCTCGACCTCCGAGCGCATCATCGCCGACGCCCAGGCGAAGTACGGCATCAAGGTCACCCTGGTCGTCATCGAGGACCAGAAGGAACTGAACACCGCCTTCTTCGGCGGACGCTGCGACGTCTTCGTCCAGACCACCTCGGGCCTGTCGGCGATCCGTGCGGCGGTGGCGCCGAATCCCGAGGATTTCGTCATCCTGCCCGAGGTCTTCGGCAAGGACCCGATGGGCCCGGTCGTGCGCCAGGGTGATCCGCAGTGGCGCGACATCGTGCAGTGGGCGGTGTTCGCCCTGTTCGAGGCGGAGGAGCGCGGCATCACCTCGAAGAACGTCGACCAGATGAAGGAGAGCAAGGAGGCGGAGGTGCAGCGCCTCCTCGGCACCGCCGGCAGCGCGACGGGCAAGGGGCTCGGCCTCGATCCGCAATGGGCCTATCGGATCATCAAGCAGGTCGGCAATTACGGCGAGATCTATGAGCGCTCGCTGGGCGACAGTTCCAAGCTGAAGCTCGCCCGCGGCGTCAACCAGCCCTGGACCAATGGCGGCCTGTTCTACGCGCCGCCCTTCTGATCCATCGGTTCCGGCCTTGATGCCGCCCGTCGCGAAGCGGTCCGCCTTCTGGCGGACCGTCGGCTTCCGCTCGACCCTCTACCAGATCCTGGTGATCGGCACCCTGCTCGGTGCCGTCGCCTGGATGACCGACACCGCGCGGCGCGCGATGCAGGAACGCGGCATCGCGTCGGGCTTCGACTTCCTGCTCGACCGCGCCGGCTTCGCCATCGGCCATGCCTTCTTCGCCTTCTCGCCGGACAATACCTATCTCTGGGCCTTCGTCGTCGGGATGGGGAACAGCCTGGTGGTGGCGGCCGCCAGCCTCGTCACCGCGTCCCTGCTGGGCGTCGTGCTCGGCCTTTCCCGCCTGTCGGGCAACTGGCTCCTGGCGCGCGCGGCCGGCCTCTATGTCGAGCTCTTCCGCAACACCCCGCAGCTCGTCCAGATCGTCTTCTGGTATGCGCTCTTCACCCTGCTGCCGGGGCCGCGGCAGGCCTGGAGCCTGGGCGACCTCCTGTTCGTCTCCAACCGCGGGCTGCTGATCCCCTGGCCGGAGCAGGCGAGCGTCTTCACCGTGGCACTGCTGCTCGTACCGGCCGGGTTGCTGCTCGTGCGCTGGCTGCGGCGCCTTGCCGACCGGCGGCGCCGCGCCGGTCGGCCGCTGGCGGCCGTGGGCCCGCTGACCATATTGGCGCTGCTGGCGCCGGCGCTGGCCTGGTGGCTGGCGGCGGGCGCGCCGGCCGGGTGGAGCGTACCGGCCTTCCGCGGCTTCAACTTCGTGGGTGGCCTGGCACTGTCGCCGGAGTTCCTGGCCCTCTATTTCGGCCTCTCCTTCTATATTGCGGCCTTCATCGCCGAGATCGTGCGCGCCGGCGTGCTGTCCGTGGGGCGCGGCCAGGTCGAGGCCGCCCAGGCGATCGGACTCGACCGTGGCGACCTCTATCGCAAGATCATCTTCCCGCAGGCCCTGCGCGTGATCGTGCCGCCCTTGGCGGCCCAGTACATCAGCCTGGTGAAGAACAGCTCGCTCGGCGTCGCCATCGGCTATCCCGACCTCTTCAGCGTCACCAACACGGTGCTGACCTTGAGCGGCAACACGATCGAGGCCATCGCCATCATGGCGCTGGTCTACCTGACGCTGGCGCTGACCATCGGGGCGCTGGCCGATATCGTCAACCGCGCCGTCCGCATCCGGGAACGCTGACGATGGCCGCATCCCGTTCCTATGCCGTCGCCGGCGGCGGGCCGCCCCGCCCGCCACCCGCCATTGCCCGCGGCCTGTTCGGCTGGCTGCGCGCCAACCTGTTCGCATCGCCCTTCGACGCGGTCGTGACCGTGCTGCTGGCACTCGCCATCGCACTGTTCGTGCCGCGCGCATTCGCCTGGGCCGTGCTCGATGCCGTCTGGTACGCGCCCGATGGGGCGGCCTGCCGCACCGCCACCGGCGCCTGCTGGGCGGTGATCGCCGAGAAGCATCGGCTGGTGCTGTTCGGGACCTATCCCTATGACGAGCAGTGGCGCGGCGCCGCCGTGGTCGCGATCTTCGTCGCCATGGTCGGCCTGTCTGCGCTGAACCCGCTCGGCATCCGCGCCAAGCTCGCCGCCTGGGTCGCGGCTTCGCTGGCCATGCTGGTGCTGCTGATGGGCGGCATCTTCGGCCTGTCGCCGGTCGGGACCCATCTCTGGGGCGGCCTGCCGCTGACCATCGTCATCTTCCTCGCCACCGTCGCCGGCGGGATGCCACTCGCCATCCTGCTGGCGCTCGGCCGACAATCCGGGATGCCGGCGATGCGGGCGGTCGCGATCGGGGTGATTGAGGTGGTGCGCGGCCTGCCGCTGCTGGCCGTCCTCTTCGTCGCGTCGCTGATCTTCCCGCTGTTCATCCCGCCCGAGCTGTCGGTCGACAAGCTGGTGCGCGCGATCATCGGCATGATCATCTTCTTCGGCGCCTACGCGGCCGAGATCGTGCGCGGCGGGTTGCAGGCGATTCCGGCGGCCCAGCACGAGGCGGCCAAGGCGCTGGGGCTGGGCTATGCGCCGCGGATGCGGCTGGTGGTGCTGCCGCAGGCCCTGGCACTGGTGGTGCCGGCCCTCCTGAACGACGTCATCCGCGCCTTCAAGAACACCACCTTCGTCGCCATCCTCGGGCTGTTCGATGTACTGGGGGCCGCCAAGATCGCGCTCGAGGACCCGGCCTGGGCCCGCTCCGCGCCCGAGGTGTACCTCTTCATCTTCATGCTCTACTTCTTCTTCTGCCTTGCCTTCTCGCGTCGCGGCATGGCCATCGAACGGCGGCTTGCCGCCCGGCGGCGTTGAGGGCCGATGACCCTGCCCATCCCCCCACCGCCGGCCGGGAGCGCCGATCTGGTCGTCGAGTTCGCCGGCGTCGACAAATGGTACGGCGCGCACCACGCGCTGCGCGCGGTCACGCTCGGCGTGGCGCGGGGCGAGCGGGTGGCGATCTGCGGGCCGTCGGGGTCCGGCAAGTCGACCCTGATCCGCTGCGTCAACGGGCTGGAGCGCCACCAGGCGGGCACCATCCGGGTCGACGGCATCGACCTCGATCCGGCCGGCCAGCGGCTGGCCGAGGTGCGCCGGCGCACCGGCATGGTGTTCCAGAGCTTCAACCTCTTTCCCCACCTGACGGTGCTCGACAACCTGACCCTGGGGCCGATCTATGCCGGTGGCGAGCCGGCCGCGCCGGCCGAGGCGCGGGCGCTGCGGCTGCTGGAGCGGGTGGGGATCGGCGACCAGGCGGCCAAGTATCCGGGCCAGCTCTCCGGCGGGCAGCAGCAGCGCGTCGCCATTGCGCGCGCCCTGATGCGCGAGCCCGCGGTGATGCTGTTCGACGAGCCCACCTCCTCGCTCGATCCCGAGCGCGTGCAGGAGGTGCTGGGCGTGATGGAGGAACTGGCGACGGCCGGCATGACGATGCTGGTGGTCACCCACGAAATGGGCTTCATGCGGCGCGTCGCGGACCTCGTCGTCTTCATGGACGAGGGGGAGATCGTCGAGGCGGCGCCACCCGAGCTATTCTTCACCCAACCGCGCACCGCCCGCGCCCGGGCCTTCCTCGGGCAGGTGATGCATCTCTGAGGAGCGACGCCCCGCCATGACCGAGGCCCCCCAACGCCCGCCCGCGCCGGACTGGGAAACCGTCCGCGCCGGCTTTCCCGCCGCCGCCCGCTTCGCCTACCTCGATCTCGCCCGCAAGGCGATTCTGCCCGACACGGTCGGCCAGGCCATGGCCGAATGGCTGGCCGACGTGCATGAGGCGGGCGGGCGCCGGGCCTTCTCGATGGCGGAGATCGAGGCGGCGCGCGGCGACGTCGCCCGCGTCTTCGGATCCCGGCCGGAGCGCCTCGCCTTCGTGAAGAACACCTCGGAGGGCATCAACATCGTGGCCCAGGGGCTGGACTGGCAGCCGGGCGACAATCTCGTGATTTCGACCGAGGAGCACGAGAACAACACCTTCCCCTGGCGCCCGCTCGTCGCCCGCGGTGTCGAGGTGCGGATCGCCCAGGCCGACGCCGACGGCATCGTGTCGGTCGACGCCTACCGGGCACTGGTCGATGCGCGTACCCGGGTGGTGGCGGTGGCCTGGGTCACCTATGGGCTGGGTGCCCGCGCCGACCTGGCCGCCTTCGCCGAACTCTGCCGCCAGCGTGACATCCTGCTGGTGGTGGACGCGGTGCAGGGGCTGGGCATCCTGGCCGACCGGATCGATGCGCTCGGCGCCGACGTCGTGGCGGCGGGCGGTCACAAGGCGCAGTTCAGCCTGGCCGGCGCCGGCCTCTTCCATGTCTCGGACCGGGCGCTCGACCGGCTGCGCCCGCCCTATGCGGCCAAGTACTCCTTCGCCACGCTGGATCGCAGCGACCCCGGCCCGGCCCTGGCTGCCGACGCCCACCGCTACGAGTACGGCAACCCCAACTTCCTCGGCATCTGGGTCCAGCGCCGCTCGGCCCTGATGGTCGAGGGCTGGGGGCGCGCCCGGGTGGAGGCGCGCATCCGCGCCCTGACCGACCGCCTGATCGCGGGCGCGGACGAGCGCGGCATCGGGGTGGCGACGCCGCGGTCGTGGCAAGCCCGCGCCGGCATCGTCAGCTTCGACATCGCCGGTGCCGACGCCGACCGCATCGAGGGGTTCCTGGAACAGGACGGCATCCGCGCCGCCGCCAAGGACGGCCGCATCCGGGTGGCGCCGCACGTCTATAATGACGAGGCTGATATCGACCGTTTCCTTGACCGCCTCTCCTTCCATCTTCGCCGCAACTCCCAGGCCGTGGAGGCCGCCCAATGACCCATGTGGCCTCAAAGACCTGCGCTCCAACCACCCGGGTTGCCATCGACCTCGGCAGCGACACCTCGACCCGCCCCACCCGCGCCATGCTGGCGGCCATGGCCGCGGCCGAGGTCGGCGACGAGCAACTGGGCGAGGATCCGACCACGCGCGCGCTGGACGAGCGGGTGGCCGACCTCCTGGGGATGGAGGCGGCGGTCTTCCTGCCGTCCGGCACCATGTGCAACCAGATCGCCCTGGTGCTGCACACAAGGCCCGGCGACGAGGTGATCTGTGCGTCGAGCGCCCATGTCTACGGCTCGGAAGGGGCGGGGGTGGCCGTCCTCGGCGGCGCGCTGATCCAGCCGATCCAGTGCGCCCGCGGCATCTTCGATGCCGATGCCCTGTCGGCCGCCGTGCGCCGGCCGAAGATGCGGGCGCCGCGCAGCCGCCTCGTCGTCATGGAGCAGACCTCCAATCGCGGTGGCGGCGCCATCTGGCCGCTGGCGACCATCGAGGCGGTTTCCGCTCGTGCCCGCGAGCACGGCCTGGCGGTCCACATGGACGGCGCGCGCCTGATGAACGCCAGCGTCGCGGCCGGCATCCCCGCGGCGGACTTCGCGCGGCCGTTCGACACCGCCTGGGTCGATTTCTCGAAGGGGCTGGGCTGCCCGGTGGGCGCGGTCCTGGCCGGCCCGCGCGCCTTCATCGAGGAGGCATGGGTGTGGAAGCACCGCCTCGGCGGGGCGCTGCGCCAGTCCGGCGTGCTGGCCGCCGCCTGCCTCCATGCCCTCGACCACCATGTCGACCGGCTGGCGGAGGATCATGAGAACGCCCGGATATTCGCTGCCCGCGCGGCGTCGATCCCGGGCGTGCGCATCGACCCGCCGGAGGTCGAAACCAACATCGTCTTCCTCGACCTGTCTGCAACCGGCGTCGACACCGGCACCGTCTCCGCGCGTCTGCGCGCGGCCGGTATCCGGATCATGATCGAAGGACCGACTCGGATGCGCGCAGTCACCCATCTGGACGTCTCTCGCGCCGACGTGGAGCGCGCGGCCGACGAACTTGCCAGATCGGTTCGCTGATCAATTGCTGCCGGAACACGAAGTTAGCGGATACGGTAGCGTGTCCGGCAACAGCGACATACTATTAGTCGTATGTCGCTGACTTGTTGCGCGGAGTTTGATAATTTTCGTTCGAATTCAAGCTCCAAGAGGATATTCTTCGCCTCAAAAATCGGGGCGTTTCGAAGAATTTCTCGGCGGGTCGCATGCGACCCAATGGCCGAGGAGGGTTGAAACCGTATCAGACGAAAGGTCTTGGACGATGTTCCGTCGACGCAAGGATGAAGACGATCCGACCGGCACCAACCCGGCAGAAGGCGAGGAGAGCGTGCCGACGGCGGCGGCCAAGCCTTTCACCCGGCCGGTGACGCCGACCCAGCCGATGGCGACCGGCGCGCAGATGCCGGCCGGCATACCCGGCGTCGGCCGCTCGGTACCGACCCCGCCGGTGACGCGCCCGATGGATGCGTCGGGTCGTCGCCCCGGCGAGGTCCCGGCGGCCCGCCGCGGCGGCGAGAACGAGAGCAAGACGTTGATCGTCGGGCACGGCATCTGCCTGACCGGCGAGATCACCGCCTGCGACAAGCTCGTCGTCGAGGGCCGGGTCGAAGCCACCCTCACCAGCCGCGTCATCGAGATTTCCGACACCGGCCTCTTCAAGGGCAGTGCCGAGATCGACGAGGCCGAGGTGCGCGGCCGCTTCGAGGGCGATCTCATCGTCCGCAAGCGCCTGTTCATCGGGGCCACCGGCCGCGTGTCGGGCAAGGTCCGCTATGGCCAGCTCGAGGTCGAGGCGGGCGGCCAGCTTTCCGGCGACATCCGCTCGACCTCCGATGAGGACGACATGTCCCGCTCGGGCGGCGGCCGCGGCATGTCCGACAGCTCCGACATGCGGTTCGAATCCGGCGGGCGCTGAGCCGTCATCGACCTGAAAGGGGGCCGGCCTGCTCCGGCCCCCCTTTACGGCTCGACCAAGGCCGGCAAGGCGACCGTCTTGTCCTTGAAGGCGCAGAGGTCCCGGACGATGCATTCGGGGCAGCGTGGCTTGCGCGCCTGGCAGACGTAGCGCCCATGCAGGATGAGCCAGTGGTGGCAATGCTGCTTCCACCTGGCCGGTACCGCCTTCTCCAGCCCGATCTCCACCGCCAGCGGCGTCTTGCCGCGGGCCAGGCCGGTGCGGTTGGCAACCCGGAAGATGTGGGTGTCGACCGCGATCGTCGGCGCGCCGAAGGCGACGTTCATCACCACGTTGGCGGTCTTGCGGCCGACGCCGGGCAGGGTTTCCAGCACCTCGCGGTCGGCCGGCACCTGGCCGCCATGCGTCTCGATCAGGATGCGGCTGAGGGCGATGACGTTCTTGGCCTTGGTGTTGAACAGGCCGATCGTCTTGATGAACTCCTTCAGGCGAGCCTCGCCCAGCTCCACCATCTTCTGCGGCGTGTCGACGAACGCGAACAAGGGCCTGGTCGCGCGGTTGACGCCGATGTCGGTGGCCTGCGCCGACAGGACGACCGCCACCAGCAGGGTGTAGGGGTTGTGGTATTCCAGTTCCGACCGCGGCTCGGGGTCGGCGATGGACAGACGGCGGAAGAACTCGTCGATCCGGCTTTTCTGCATGGGGACCCTTGGCGGTGGCGGGTGAGGAGGCGGCCGCCTGCACTCTATCGTCGCCGGTTCCGCCCCGCCGCTCTTTTCCAGCCGCACCCGCGACCCTATTCTTTCTCCCATGGGGCCTTCGATCGCCATGGAGCCGCCGCCACTCCTGGAGCTGGAGTTGCGGCCGCACCGCAGTCTGCCGCCGGCGGGCTTCACCCTCCTGATGGCCGTGCTGGGCAGCGTCAGTTTCGCCACCGGGGTGCTGTTCCTGGCCATCGGCGCGTGGCCGGTCTTCGGCTTCCTCGGGCTGGATGTGCTGGGGCTCTATATCGCCTTCCGCATCAGCTACGCCCGGGTCCGCACCACCGCGGACCGGCTGCGCCTCGCCGGCGACGCCCTGACGGTCGATCGCCTGCGCCCGCGCCAGCCGGTACAGCGCTGGGTCTTCCAGCCTTTCTGGCTGCGCGTGGTCCTGGATGAGGATTCGCGCGGGCGGAACCGGCTCCTCCTGACCTCGCACGGGCGCCTGGTCGAGATCGGCGCCTTCCTCGGGGCGGACGAGCGCGCCCGGGTGGCCCAGGCGCTGCGCGACGCCCTCCGTCGCTATCGCGAGCCCGTGGGACGCAGCCCGAGCACGTCCAGCATATCGTAGAGGCCGGGCGGGCGGCCAGCCAGCCACAGCGCGGCGCGGACCGCGCCGCGCGCGTAGATTTCCCGGCTCGACGCCCGATGGGTCAGCTCCAGGCGCTCGCCGCCGGCAGCGAAGACGACGGTATGGTCGCCGACCACGTCGCCGCCGCGCAGGGCGGCAAAGCCGATGGTGCCGCGCTGGCGGGCGCCGGTATGGCCGTCGCGGGCCCGGACGGCCGCTTCCTCCAGGGTAACGCCGCGGCCCCGGGCGGCGGCCTCTCCCAGCCCCAGCGCAGTGCCGGACGGCGCGTCGACCTTGTGCCGGTGGTGCATCTCGACGATCTCGATGTCGTAGTCGGGGTCGAGTGCGGCTGCCACCTGCTGCACCAACCCCATCAGCAGATTGACGCAGAGGCTCATATTGGGGGCGAGCACGATCGCCGCCTGGCCGGCGGCGATGGCGATCGCCTGTCGGTCCCCGGCCGACAGGCCGGTGGTGCCGATCACCAGCCCGCGGCCGGCGGCGGCGGCGAGCCGGGCATGGGCCACCGTCGCGGCCGGTGCGGTGAAGTCGATGGCGACATCGGCATCGGCGAAGAGCCGTGCGGGGTCCGTCGTCAACAGGACGCCGCGGGGGCCGATCCCGGCCAGCTCGCCGATATCGCGGCCGGCCGCCCGGCTGCCGTCGGGACCGGAGCCGGCGGTCACCCGGGCGCCGGCGGTGCGGTCGGCCTCGGCCACCAGCATTCGCCCCATGCGGCCAGCCGCCCCGGCAATCGCAATCCTCACATCGGCCATCTTTCCCTCCCGGTCAGGCCGGCGAGGGAGCCACAGCCGCGTGCGGCACGCAAGCGGCCGACGCGATCCAGTGGGCGGGGCGATCCGGCGCCGACCCGGCGGGTCGGCTGGCGACTACTCCCGGAGGTCGGTCCAGAATTCCTTCACCTTCTGGAAGAAGCCGGCCGATTCGGGGCTGGTCTTGTCCTTGCCGCCGGCCTCCTCGAACTCCCGCAGCAGCTCCTGCTGATGCTTGGTCAGGTTCATCGGCGTTTCCACGATGGCCTGGATGTAGAGGTCGCCGCGCGCGTTGGAGCGCAGCACCGACATGCCCTTGCCCTTCAGCCGGAACTGGTGGCCGGACTGGGTGCCCGCGGGCACCGACACCTTGGCGAAGTTGCCGTCCAGGGTCGGGACCTCGATCTGGCCGCCCAGGGCCGCAGTGGTCATCGGGATCGGGACGCGGCAATGGATGTTGGCGGCGTCGCGCTGGAAGAAGCGGTGCTGCGCCAGCGACAGGAAGATGTAGAGGTCGCCCGGCGGCGACCCGCGCAGGCCGGCCTCGCCTTCGCCGGTGAGGCGGATGCGCGTGCCGTCCTCGACGCCGGCCGGGATCGAGACCGCCAGCGTCTTCTCCTTGCGCACCCGGCCGGCCCCGCCGCAGGCCTTGCAGGGACGCTCGATGATGCGCCCGGCCCCGCCGCAGTTGGGGCAGGTGCGCTCGATGGTGAAGAAGCCCTGCTGGGCCCGCACCTTGCCGTGGCCCTGGCAGGTCGGGCAGGTGATGGGGCGGGACCCGGCTTCGGCACCGCTGCCGTTGCAGGCCTCGCAGGCGGCGTGGGTCGGGACCCGGATCGTCTTCTCGCTGCCGCGGAAGGCCTCTTCCAGCGAGATTTCCATGTTGTAGCGAAGGTCGCTGCCGCGCCCGCCGGAGCCGCCGCGCCGGCCCATCACCTCGCCGAACATCTCTTCGAAGATGTCGGCGAAGCCCTCGAAGCCGCCGCCGCGTCCGCCGCCGCCGGCACCGCCTTCGAAGGCGGCGTGGCCGTAGCGGTCGTAGGCGCCGCGCTTCTGGTCGTCCTTCAGGACATCGTAGGCTTCGCTGACGTCCTTGAATTTCTGCTCGGCCGCATCGTCCCCGGGGTTCTTGTCGGGGTGCCAGCGCATGGCCAACTTGCGATATGCCTTCTTGAGATCGTCCTGGTCCGCATCGCGCGGCCCACCGAGAATCTCGTAGTAATCCTGTTTGGCCATGGGTCCGGCGGGTACTCGAAATCAAGCCGCCGGGACGGCGGCCGGGACACGGGAACAGATGAAAGCGGCCCGCCGCCGACCCGTTGTTCGGGGATCGGCGGCGGGGGTCTCGGGCTAGGCGCGCTTGTTCTTCTTGGTGTCGTCGACCTCTTCGAAGTCGGCGTCGACGACCTTGTCCTTCTCGGGCTGGCCGGCATCGCCGGCGGCACCCGGACCCGCCCCGTCGCTGCCGCCCGTCTCGGCCTGCTGGGCCTTGTACATGGCCTCGCCGAGCTTCATGGCGGACTGCGAGAGCTGGTCCATCTTCGACTTGATCTCGGCCGCGTCTTCGCCGGCCAGGGCATCCTTCAGCGCCTGGACGTCGCGGTCGATCTCGGCCTTCACCGCCGGCGGCACCTTGTCCGCGTGCTCCTGGACGTTGCGCTCGGTCGAGTGGATGAGGGAGTCCGCGTGGTTGCGGGCGTCCACCAGCTCGCGCTTGCGCTTGTCGTCGTCGGCGTGCTCCTCGGCCTCCTGCACCATGCGCTGGATGTCGGCCTCGCCCAGGCCGCCCGAGGCCTGGATGCGGATCTGCTGCTCCTTGCCGGTGGCCTTGTCCTTGGC
>CAZQOA010000112.1:0-15176 GCA_964594715.1 uncultured Rhizobiaceae bacterium
CGGTGGCGCGGCCGGATGCCTCGATCCAGTCGGCGTCCCGCGACCGGCAGGACGGGCAGAGCGGCCCGGCCGGGAAGCGATGCGCGCCGCATCCCCGGCAGCGCTGGATCAGCAGCCGATGGGACCGGCAGCCGGCCCAGAAATGGGCGGAGTCGGGGTCGGGCACCGGCAGGGGCTTGGCATAGGTCATGGGGCGGCAGCCTCGGGAGGATGCATAGGGGTGCTCATCGCCGCAGCACGAGGGCGCTGCCGCAGGTCATGGCGCCGGCGGTGGTGAGCGCGATCTCGGCGTCGGGGACCTGGCGGGCGCCGGCATGGCCGCGGAGTTGGCTCACCGCCTCGATGACATGATTGAAGCCGTGGATATAGGCCTCCGACAGCAGGCCGCCATGGGTGTTGACGGGCAGCTTGCCGTCGCGCGCGATGTGGCCGGCGGCGACGAACGGTCCGCCCTCGCCCGCCGCGCAGAAGCCGAAGCCTTCGAGCTGCATGAGGACGCTGTAGGTGAAGCAGTCATAGATTTGGGCCACGTCGATTTCGGCCGGGCCGACGCCGGCCTTGCCCCACAGGTCGTCGGCGATGTAGCGGGCATAATTGTGCGAATGGTCGGGCCAGCGCAGCGCGTCGAACAGATCCTCGCCCTGGTTCGGGCCACCGCCATAGGCCCCGCCCATGATGTAGACCGGCTGGTGCCTAAGGTCGCGGGCGCGGTCGGCCCGGGTCACCAGCACCGCGCAGGCGCCGTCCGATTCCAGGCAGATGTCGTAGAGGCGGAACGGGTCGACGATGAAGCGCGACGCCAGGTATTCGTCCATGGTCATCGGCTGGCGCTGCATGGCGCGCGCGTTGAGGACGGCATTGGCGCGCATGGTGACCGCGACCTGCCCCAGCTGTTCGGCGGTCGTGCCGTATTCGATCATGTGCCGGCGACACCACATGGCCATCGCCTGGGGATAGGTGATCCAGCCGAAGGGGGCCGTGTACTGGGTGATGCCGTGGGCCGCCATGTCCCGCCCGCCGCCCAGGCGGAAGCCGGAGCGGCCGTTCATCGCCCGGTAGCACAGCACGGTTTCCGCCAGCCCCGCCTCGATCGCGGCCACTGCCTGGAGGATGATGAGGTTGGCCGCGTTGCCGCCGCCGGCGGTGTCGACCGCGTAACGCACGGCCGGGATGCCGAGCTGGGTCGCGACCGCGATGCCGGGCACGGAATCGTTGAAGTTGAAGCTGACGATGCCGTCGACCTCGGCCGCCGCCACCCCGGCATCGTCAAGCGCGGCGAGGCAGGCCGCGCCGGCGAGGTCGAGCACGGTCCGGCCGGACGCCTTGGAATACTCGGTCTGGCCGATGCCGACGATGCAGTATCTGTCGCGGAGCGACCACATGGGCATGTTCCCGATCAGGCGCCGAACCGCGGGCGCCGCTTGTCCTTGAATGCGACCAGGCCCTCGGTCGCATCCGGGTGGGTGGTGGCATAGCGATGGACGTAGTCGATCTCCATGCGCAAGCCCTCTGCCGCCGTGCCGCGCATCCCCTCGTTCACCAGGTGCTTCATGCCCTCGACGCCGGCGCGGCTGCGCTCCAGGAGGCCGGTCACCAGCGCATCGACATGGGCCGCCAGCTCGGCCGCCGGCACCGCCTCGGCCACCAGCCCGATGCGTTCGGCCTCCACCCCGTCGACGAGGCGTCCGGTCAGCATCAGGTGCTTGGCCCGCTGCACCCCGATGGCGCGCGGCAGGCGCTGCGAGCCGCCCGCCCCGGGAAGCTGCCCGAAATTCAGGTGCCCGTCGCCGATCTTCGCCTCCCGCGCGGCGATGGCGAGGTCGCAGGCCAGCATCAGCTCCAGCCCGCCGGCGACGCAGAAGCCGTTGATGGCGGCAACATAGATCCGCGGCGACCGCTCGATCGCGTCGGCAAGCTGGAAGAAGTCCTCCAGGAAGCCGCGGAAGCGCGCCTGGTCCTTGTAGAGCGTCAGATAACCCTCTAGGTCGCCGCCGGCCGAGAAGGCGCGGCCGGAGCCGGTGACGACGACCGCCCGCAGCGACGGGTCGGCATCCGCCATGGCGACGGCCCGGCGCAGTTCCTTCACCGTCGACCAGTCGAGCGGGTTCATGCGGTCGGCCCGCAGGAAGGTGATGGTGGCGCGCCCGTCGGCCGCGGCATAGGCGATGCGCTCGAAGCTCATCGGCCGCCCCCCAGCACCTGGCGGGCGATCACCAGCTTCTGCACCTCGCTCGCCCCTTCATAGATGCGGAGCGCGCGGATCTCCCGGTACAGCTCCTCCACCTTCACGCCGACCGTGACGCCGAGGCCGCCGAAGAGCTGGACTGCACCGTCGATCACCTCCTGGGCGGCCTCGGTCGCATAGAGCTTGGCCATCGCCGCCTCGCGCGTCGGCGGCCGACCCTGCACGTCGCGGGTCCAGGCGGCGCGGTAGACCAGGAGCGCGCTGGCGTCGATGGCGGTCGCCATGTCGGCCAGCCGCGCCTGGGTCATCTGCTGGTCGGCCAGCATCCGGCCGAACATCGGGCGGGCGGCGACCCGCGCGGCTGCCTCGTCGAGCGCGCGCCGGGCGAAGCCCAGCGCCGCCGCGCCGACCGTCGCGCGGAAGACGTCGAGGGTCGCCATCGCCACCTTGAAACCCTGGCCGGGCTCGCCCAGCAGATGGTCGTCGGGCACCACGCAATTCTCGAAGGCCAGGGTCGCCAGCGGGTGCGGCGCCACCACCTGAATGCGCTCGGCGATGGCCAGGCCGGCCGTGTCGGCATCGACCACGAAGGCGGATATGCCGCGGGTGCCGGGCGCCTCGCCGGAGCGCGCGAAGACGACATAGTGGTCGGCGATGCCGCCGTTGGAAATCCAGGTCTTGCGCCCGTCGAGCCGCCAGCCGCCGGGAACCCGCGTCGCCGTCGTCGCCATGGCCGCCACGTCGGACCCGGCATCGGGCTCCGACAGGGCGAAGGCCGCGATCCGCCGCCCGTCGCGCACCGGCGCCAGGTAGCGGCGGCGCAGCATCTCGCTGCCGAAGAGGGTGATCGGGCCGGTGCCCAGCCCCTGCATGGCGAAGACGAAATCGGCCAGCCCGGAATAGCGCGCCAGCGTCTCGCGCATCAGGCAGAGGGTGCGCACGTCGAGCGCGGCCGCGCCTGCCTCCGGCACCGCATGGGCGAACCAGCCGGCATCGCCCAGCAGCTTCACCAGGCGGCGGCATTCGCCGTCGACATCGGGGTGCGGGTGGACGGCGAGCCCGATCTCGCGCGCCGCCCACTCGTCCAACGCACGGGCAAGCTCGCGGTGATGATCCGCGAAGAAGGGCCAGTCGAGGAAGGTGGTGTCGGCCATCGCTCACGACCCCGGGAACGGCGCATCGGCGCCACGATCGAGCCGGAAGACTCCGCCCGCCGGCAGAACCATAGCACCGGCGTCGGCGTGGAGCCCGCGGCCATCCATGACCGGCGGTCAGTCGCCCTGGAACACCGGCCGCTCCTTGGCCACGAAGGCGCGGTAGGCGCGGCCGTAATCCTTGGTCTGCATGCAGATTGCCTGGGCCTGTGCCTCGGCCTCGATCGCATCGTCGATCTGCATGCTCCATTCCTGGTGGATGCAGCGCTTGGTCATGGCGTGGGCGAAGGTCGGGCCGGCCGCGAGCGAGGCCGCCAGCGCCTGGGCCTCTGCCAGCACCCGGTCGCCGGGGACGAGCCGGTTGTAGAAGCCCCAGCGCTCCGCCTCGGCCCCGTCCATGGAGCGGCCGGTATAAAGGAGCTCGGCCGCCCGGCCGGAGCCGATGATGCGCGGCAGGATGTTGCACGCCCCCATGTCCGCCCCCGCCAGCCCGACGCGCACGAAGAGGAAGGCGACCTTGCTGTCGGGCGTGCCGACCCGCAGGTCCGATGCCATGGCGACGATGGCACCGGCCCCGGCACAGATGCCGTCGACGGCGGCAACGATGGTCTGCGGGCAGGCGCGCATCGCCTTCACCAGGTCGCCGGTCATGCGGGTGAAGTCGAGCAGGCCCTGCATGTCGCCGGCCTCCTGCATCCGCACCAGGGGCCCGATGATCTCATGCACGTCGCCGCCGGAGCAGAAATTGCCGCCGGCGCCGGCGACGACCACCGCCTTCACCTCGTCGGCATAGGCGAGCGCGCGGAAGGTGTCGCGCAGCTCGGCGTAGGATTCGAAGGTGAGCGGGTTCTTCCGCTCCGGGCGGTTCAGCGTGATGGTGGCGACCTTGCCCTCCAGCGACCACCGGAAATGCTGCGGCTGGTAGGTGGCGAAGTCGATGCGGTTGCGGTCGAAGGCGAGCGCCATGGGATATCGTTCCTCGGGATTGCTTCAGTCGACCATCGTCAGGCCGCCGCTGACGCTCAGCACCTGGCCGGTGATGAAGTCGGAGCGGCGGCCGAGGAAGAAGGCCACGGCCTCGCCGATCTCCTCGGGCTGGGCGATGCGGCGGAAGGGGATGGCGCGGGTCAGGGCAGCGCGCATCTTCTCCGGCTGCACCTGGAACAGCGGCGTGTCGGTCGGGCCGGGGCAGACGCAGTTGACGTTCAACTGGTAGCGCGCCATCTCGCGCGCCAGCGACTTGGTGAAGGCGATCAGCCCGCCCTTGGCCGCGGCATAGACGGTCTCGCCCATGCTGCCGACGCGGCCGGCATCGCTCGCGACATTGACGATCTTGCCCTTGCGGGCCGCCATCATCGGGTCGAGCACGGCCCGTGACAGGCGGACGGGGCCCATCAGGTTGATCGACACGACGCGGTCCCACATCTCGGGCGGGTTGTCGATGAAGGGCTGGATGCGGTCCCAGCCGGCGGCGTTGACGAGGCCGTCCAGCGCCCCGCCGATGCGCCCATGCACCGCCGCCGCGAAGCCGTCGATCGAGGCCGGATCGGTCAGGTCGAGGGGCAGGCATTCCACCCGCAGCCCCTGCTCCGCCGCCAGCTCCTCGGTCCTGCGGCCACCGGCCTCGTCGATGTCGCCGCCGAAGACGCGCGCGCCCTCGCGCGCCAGCAGCAGCGCCGTGGCCCGGCCGATGCCGGAGGCGGCACCGGTGACGACGACCGACCTGTCAGCCATCTCCATGGAGTATCAACCCTTCTTGTCGAGGAAGCGGGCGACCAGCGCCCGGGTTTCGGTGGTTTCCAGCAAGGCAGCCCCGCCCGACACTTCGCGGGCATAGCCGTCGGCGCCGGGATCGAGGGCGGCCGCGATGCAGGCACGTGCCTCCGCCACGGCATGGGGCGGCAGGTCCGCGATGCGGCGTGCGATGGCGGTGGCGCGCGCCGGCAATTCGGCCAGGGGTGCGGACCATTGCACCAGGCCGAGGCGCGCCGCCTCCGCCCCGTCCACGGTCTCCGCCCCCAGGATCAGCCTTTCCGAGAGCGCGCGCCCGACCAGGCGCGTCAGCCGCTGCGTCCCGCCCGCCCCCGGCAGCAGGCCGAGGCGCACTTCGGGCAGGCCGAGCTGAATTTCATGGCCAGCGATGCGGAAGGTGCAGGCGAGCGCCAGCTCGAAGCCGCCACCCATCGCCGCCCCGCCGATCTCGGCCAGGCTCGGCCGCGGCAGCGCCTCGATGCGGGCGAACAGGACCTGCATCCCGCGCACGCCCACCTGGAAGGCGGCCCGGCCCTCCGGCGTGCCGTAGCGGTCGCGCATGTCCTTCAGGTCCGCGCCGGCGGAAAAGAGGCGGAGCCGGCTGCGGACATGCAGGAGATTCCAGTCGTCGCGGGCGCCGAGTTCGTCCAGGCGGGTGTGGAAGACGGCGACCCAGGCGTCATTGATGGCGTTGGCGGGCGGCCGGTCCAGCGTCAGGGTGGCGACGCGGTCGGCGACGGCGAGATGCTGCATGGCTAGCTGGCCCCCGCCCGGGCGCCGGCGTCGGTCACCAGTACGACCTTGCCCTCGACCCGGCGCTCGCCGATCACCGCCAGGGCCTCGGCCGCGCGTTCCATCGGAAAGGTCGCCATCACCGGCGGGTTCAGGCGGCCGGCGGCGGCCATGGCGAACATCTCCGCCTGGGCCGCGGCGACCCGGGCCGGGTCACGGTCGCGGTAGTCGCTCCAATGGATGCCGGTGACGGTGATGTGCTTGATCAGCAGGTAGTTGGCCTTGACCGACGGGATCGCGCCGGCGGTGAAGCCGACCACGACGAGGCGCCCGTCCCAGGCCAGCGCGCGCAGGGCCGCCTCGAACACCGCCCCGCCGACCGGGTCGATCACCACGTCGGCGCCGTGCCCGCCGGTCGCCGCATGGACCGCCCGGCGCAGCCCGTCGCGCAGGTCCGGCATCGACAGGTCGACGACCGCATCGGCGCCGTGGGCGCGCACGAAATCCGCCTTGGCCATGGTGGTGAGGCCGGCCACGACGCGGGCCCCCATCGCCTTGGCCAGTTCCACCGCGGCGATGCCGACGCCGCCGGCCGCCCCGGTGACCAGCACCCAGTCGCCGGCCTTCAGGCGCGCCCGGTCGGTCAGCGAGAACCACGAGGTCTGGTAGACGAGGCCCATGCCCGCGGCCTGGACGGTCGAGAGGTCGGCCGGGATCGGGCAGCAATGCTCGGCCGGGATCGCCACCAGCTCCGCGAAGGCGCCGGATTCGAGCTGGGCCGCCACCCGGTCGCCGACCGCCAGCCCGGCGACGCCCGGGCCGACCGCGCGCACCACGCCCGCCAGCTCCTTGCCGGGCGCGAAGGGCAAGGGCGGCAGCGTCTGGTAGGTGCCGGCGATCACCAGCAGGTCGGGATAGTTGAGGCCGACCGCATGGGTCTCGACCAGCACCTCGCCCGCCCCCGCGACCGGGTCTGCCACCGTGCGCAGCACCATGTCCTCGGGCCGGCCGAACTTCTCGACGAGGAGCGCCTTCATGGCCGCGCCCTCAATGCCCCGTCAGGGCGCGGTTGATGACCAGGCGCTGGATGTCGTTGGTGCCCTCGTAGATCATCGCCACCCGGACGTCGCGATAGATGCGCTCGACGCCGAGGTCGGCCATGTAGCCGGCCCCGCCCAGGGTCTGGATGGCATCGCGGCAGATGCGCTCCGCCGCCTCGGATGCGAACAGCTTGGCCATCGACGCCTCGACCAGGCAGGGCCGGCCGGCGCTCTTGAGGGCGGCCGCATGCAGCACCACCTGCTCGGCGGCCAGCAGCGAGGTCGCCATGTCGGCCAGGCGGAACCCGACCGCCTGGTGGGCCGCGATCGGCTTGCCGAAGGTCACCCGCTCCTTGGCATAGGCGATCGCCCGGTCGAGTGCGGCGCGCGCCATGCCGACGGACTGGGCGGCGATGCCGATGCGCCCGCCTTCCAGGTTCGACAGCGCGATGCGATAGCCGGCGCCCTCGGCGCCGAGCAGCGCGTCGGCGCCGACCTCGACATCGTCGAGGATGATCTCGCAGGTGTCCGAGGCGGACTGTCCCATCTTCTTCTCGACCCGGCCGACCCGGTAGCCGGGATTGTCGGTCGGCACCAGGAAGCCCGACAGGCCGCGCTTGCCCTGCTCCGGGTCGGTCACGGCGAAGACGACCGCGAGGTCGGCGGTGGCGCCGGACGTGATGTATTGCTTCACCCCGCTGATCCGCCAGCCGCTGTTGCTGCGCACGGCGCGGGTGCGGATCGAGCCGGCGTCGGAGCCGCCCTGCGGCTCGGTCAGGCAGAAGGCCGCCAGCAGCTCGCCGCGCGCCATCGGCCGCAGCCAGCGTTCCTTCTGCTCCGCCGTGCCATGGTCCAGCAGCGGCATGCAGCCGACCGAATTATGCCCGCTCATGATGGTCGAGACCGCCCCGTTGCCGGCCGCGATCTCCATCAGCGCCAGGGCATAGGCGACATAGTCGGCCCCGACCCCGCCCCACTCCTCGGGCACGGTCATGCCGAGGAGGCCGAGCTTTCCCATCGCGCGCAGCACATCGCGCGGCACGCCGCGGGCCTCTTCCCAGGCCGCCGCATGGGGCGCCAGCGCCTTCTCCGCAAAAGCCCGCGCGGTGTCACGGACGAGCAGATGCTCCTCGGCGAGAATCAAGGGTTCCTCCCGCAGGCAGGATCAACGAATGATCGTTCGTTCAGTCGATGATCGTTGCGGATCGCAACGCTTGTCAAGGGACCGACGCCCGCATCAGCCGATGGCCGGGCGGGCCACACCGGATCGCTATCTGGGGTTGCCGGCCGGGCCGAGCAGGCGCGTGATCTCGGCCGCCGCGTCCCGCAGCAGCGCGGCTATCGCCGGCTGGCGGGCCGGTGGCAGCCGTTCCGCGAACACCGTGCAGGAAAGCGAGGCCAGGAGCCGGCCCCGGGCATCCAGCACCGGGACGCCGATCGCGCGGACGCCGGGCGTGATGCTCTCGTCATCCAGCGAAAAGCCCTGGCTGCGCGCAAGGTCGAGTTGATGCCGGAGGTATGCCGCGGTGGCGTGCGGATAGGCGGCCGTCCGCGCCTTCTCGTTTCGGACGATGATTTCTTCGGCCTCGTCCATCGCCATCAGCAGCGCAAGACAGCCGGCGCCGACCCCCAGCGGCTTGACCGTGCCGACCCGCGTGGTGCCGGGAATGATCGGGGCCCTTCCCTCGTGGCGTCGGACGCACACGCCGTTGGGGCCGGACGGCACGAACAGCAGGGCGACATCGCCGGTCGTTTCCGCGATGCGGTCGAGAATGGGCAGGGATACGAGCGAGATGTCGAAGCGCTTCGCCGCCACGGCCCCCAGCAGGTAGAGTTCCGGCCCGAGCGCATAGCCTTCGCGCCCGTCCTGCTGGACGAAGCCTTCCTTGGCCAGCGTCGCCAGAATGCGATGGGCCGTGGCCTTGTGCAGCCCGCTGGCGCCGGCGATGTCGGTGAGACGGATGGAGGCCCCGTTGGCGCCACCCAGGATGCGCAGCAGGGATATCGCCCGGCTGAGGCTGCGGACCTGGTCGCTGTCAACGTCCCGACGGACCGTCAGGGCTTCCATGCGGAGCTACCTCATTCATCCCTTGGAATGGCAGGACCGCCGGTCGCCTCCGGCCTATTCCGCCGCGCTCCCGGTTTCCGACGCGGCGCCCAGCCGGCGACGGCCCGCCACGATCCAACGCTTCACTGCCGGCCCCACGAACGGCAGCACGGCCAGAACCCAGATGGCAGTGCTGGTCGGGGTGAACGCCTGCAGCCAGTTGCCGTCGATGACGAGCAGGGTACGGGTCAACTCCCGCTCCACCATCGGCCCGATGATCAGCCCGATGACCAGCGGCGCACGCGGGACGCCGACCTTGACCATGCAATAGCCGAGCAAGCCGGCGGCCGCCATGACGTAGATATCATACACGTTATTGTTGAGCGCGTAGGCGCCCACGATGCAAAGCATCAGGACGATCGGCGCCAGTACGCTTTCGGGGATCTGGATGACCTTCGCGAAGAACCGGGCGCCGGCCAGGCCCAGCACCAGCATCACGACGTTGGCGAAGAACATGCCGACGAAGATCTGGTAGACGAGGTCGGCATTGTTCTGGAGGAGCAAGGGCCCGGGGCGCAGATCATGGGTCATGAAGGCCCCGAGGATGATCGCGGTCACCGCCCCGCCCGGGATCCCCAGCGTCAACAACGGGATCATGGTTCCTCCGACCGCGGCGTTGTTGCCGGATTCCGGGCAGGCGACGCCCTCCTCGTACCCGGTGCCGAACTTTTCCGGGTGACGCGACATGTTCCGGCCCTGGCTGTAGGAAACAATGGCCGCGATGTCGCTCCCCGTCCCCGGCACGGCACCGACGATGGTGCCGATCACGGACGAACGTATCTGCGCCGGCAGGAGCGCGATCAGGGTCGCCCGGTCAGGGATGATCTTCGCGATCTGGAGGCTTTTGCGCCGCACCGCCGAGATGCCTTCGATGGTGCCGAGGGTTTCGGGGATCGCGAACAGGCCGATGATGGCCGGGATGAACGGGATGCCGCCCATGAGGCCGAGCTGGCCGAAATGGAACCGCGAGGTGCCGTACATCTCGTCGATGCCGATGGTGGCGAAGAACATGCCGGCCAGTGCGGCTACGCCGCCTTTCAATGCGGACCCGCCTGACAACGCCGCCACGGCGGTCAGCGCGAAGAACGCCAGCGCCAGGTATTCCGGCGGGCCGAACGACAATGCGAACCCGGCGATCGGATAGGACAGCAGGGCTAGCGCCAGGACGCTGAACGTGCCCCCGAAGAAGGACGAGAGCGTGGCGATGCCGAGTGCGCGACCGGCCAATCCCTTACGGCCCATGGCATAACCGTCCATGACGGTCGCGACCGCCCCCGGGGTTCCGGGGATGCCGAGGAGGATGGCCGAAACCGACCCCCCATACACCGCCCCCGTATAGATACCGAGAAGGGCGATGATGCCGCTGATCGGCTCCATGGTGAAGGTGAGCGGGCTGATCACGGCCACGCTCATCGTGGCGGAGATGCCCGGCAGCGCCCCGCCGACGATACCGATCGCGACGGACGCGACGAGCACCATCAGGATGTCGGGCCGAAAGACCGTCGCGAGCCCCTGGAGGAGAAGTTCATCCATCACTCATCCTCCCCACAGCGAGCCGGTCGGGAACACGACGTAGAAGAGGTCCGCGAAAAGCAGGTAGAGCACGAGCGAGACGCCGACCGCGACCGGGACGATCGTGAGGCCCGCCCGCGCTTCGACGGATGGCCAAAGCAGGGCCATCAGGATCGAGAGAAAGAGGAACACGGCCAGCGGAAAGCCCATCAGGTCCATGATCTGTGGGAAGAACAGGACGCCGAAGACGGCCGCGGCGAGGCCGACCACCTTCCCCCGCGGCATCGCCGGGTTGACGGTGCCGCCGGACAGCGAAGCCCATTGCGCGCGCAGGCCGGCCAGGAAACCGGTGAATGCGGCCGGCGGGGCCACGGACCAAGCCTCGCCTTCCTCGATCCCGCCGCTGGTCCGCAGACGCAGGAACGCCTGGGAGAAGGCGGCGTGCAAACGTTCGACCGCTCTTGCGGGAGCGGTCCCCCGGCCGCGTGGAACAGCCAATCCGGCCCACCGGCCGGAGACCATCGGGTAGCCTTGCGCGGCGGCGGTCGTGAGAGGAGTGCCGCCCCCGGTCGCCTCGGAAGCCAGCACCGCCACGGAGCGGAGAACGCCGCGGCCGAGATCGCCCTCGGCCTCGGCCAGGCTCAGCACCGCGACATCCAACTGCCCGTCGCGGAGATGGCGCAGGAGGACCTTGGCCTCTGAATGATAGGCCGGGGTGACCTGCCGCCCATGGTGCAGGACGATCCAGCGGAGGATCGACTCCGCCTCTTCCGGCCCATGGACGAAGCCGATACGGACGCTGTCCCGGCCGCAGTCGCCGAACAGGCCGGGCAGATCGCTCCAAGGCGCATCGGCGCGCGCGACGACCACGTCCGGATCGAACCATAGCCGGACGATCGGATCGAGTTGGTCGAGGCAGAAGGCCGCCGCCGCCGGCCCCCGCAGGTCAGGGGTCTCCGAGGTAACGACGACCACGGTCTCGCCGTCCGGTGGCGCGCGCCGTCCGGCATGGAGGGCCGAGAACCAGCCGGACCCGGTATTGGCCACGACGCGCACGGAGGTGCCCAGCAGGCCGTCGGCGGCGCCCGCGAGGCGCCGGAGCATCATGTCGTGCTGGAGCCCCTCCAGGAAGGGCGACAGCAGCCGTACCTCGCGCGAGGTCGCGGCCTGGACGAGCAGGACGATCGACCCGGCCAGCAGCGCGCCCAGCACAAGAGCCGGGTAGAGCCCCGGACCGATCGCGCCGCGAACGACGAGGTCCAGCTTGAGCGCCTGCCAAAGCATGAAAGCCGCAGCGAGCACCAGGACCGCATAGAACGCGACCTCCGCGGCTTTCGCCTTTCGGAAGAGCATGACCGCCTCCGTCCCGTGTCGGTTCCAGCTAGTTGACGGCCATGCCAGCCGCCTTTGCCGCCTCGGCATAGGTCTCATGCTGCTGGCGCAGCCAATCCCCGAACTTCTCGCCCTTCATCAGGGTCACCTCCATGCCGAACTTGCCCATCTGTTCGATGAACCCGGGGTCCTTGGCCACTTTCTCGCAGGCGTCCACGAGCTTCGCGACGACGTCTTTCGGCGTCCCCTTCGGCGCGGCTATTCCCCGGAACGAGGCGACGTTCACGTCGTAGGGCTTGCCGGCTGACGTCGGCACCCCGGGCAGGCTCGCGATCGGCTGGTCGCTGAACGCCACCAGCGCTCGCAGCTGCTTGCCCTGGACATAGGGCAGGACCTCGGACGCATCGGCCATCGCGGCGTCGACATGCCCACCGAGCAGCGCCACCAGCGCCGGCCCGGCGCCGCCATAGGGCACGAACGTCGCATCGATGCCCGCCTTCTGCGCGAAGGCGACACCGGCCAGGTAATTGTTCGTGGCGGCGCCGGCGGTGCCGATCTTCAGCTTTTGCGAGGCCTTCTTGGCGCCGGCGATGAGCTCTTCCACTGAGGTGTAGGGGCTGTCCGTCTGGACCGACACCGTCATCGGCAGTGCGGCCAGCAGGCAGATCGGCGCGAAATTCTTGTAGCTGACGGGATAGCCGGCAACCGTGTTCGGGGCGGTGACGAGGGTCGTCACCGCCATGGTGAGGACATGCCCGTCGGGGCGCGCCTGCGCGCCGTGCGCGAACCCGACCGCGCCGCTGCCGCCGGTCCGGTTGGTCACGAAGACCTTGCCGCCAAGATACTTCTCCGCGTGGTCGGCGAACATCCGGCCGACGCGGTCGGTGCCGCCGCCCTGCGCGAACGGGATCACCAGCTCGACCGGCTTCCTTGGGAATTCCGCCGCCACCGCCGTTCCGGTGGCCGTCCCCGTCACGATGGCGCAGAGAGCCGCGGCACATGCTGCCATTCTCATGTTCGGCATCTTGTCTCTCCCTATGAAACTTTGGCATGTTTTTTTATCAATATCCGGAACGGAATCCTTGATTGTCAACCCTGGCGGCGTCTAGCCTGCTTGCTACCGGTACGCATTGGGCATCGCGCCCATGGTCTGGTGACGAAGCAAAAGGAGCGGTTCATGAGCACAATCGGCATCCGGCGCCTGTCGAATGCGATCGGGGCTGAAATCACCGGGGTCGACCTGACGCAGCCGATCGACGACGCCATGTTCGACAGCATCGAGAAGGCCTGGCACGAGCATCTGGTGCTGCTCTTCCGGGATCAGGACATCACGCCGGCCCAGCATGTCGCGTTCAGCCGCAGGTTGGGCGATCTCGACCAGAACAACGCCAATCCCTTCTACCGGCTGGAGGAGTTCCCGGAGATCCTTCAGATCACCAACCTGAAGGTCGGGGGCAAGCCTTCGGACACCCGCAACACGGGCCGGAACTGGCATTCCGACCTGTCCTACACCCGCAACCCGGCCAAGGGCTCGTTGCTGAACTGCCGCCAGAAGCCCGATGTCGGCGGCGACACCATGTTCACCAACATGTACCTGGCCTACGAGACCCTTTCCGAGAAGATGCGGGCGATCGTCGATGACCTATGGGCGGTGCACGACATCAGCCTCGTGGCAGGCATCGGCGAGCGCGATCCTGAGAAGGTCGCAGAGATGAAGAGGATCAGCCCGCCGATCGCCCATCCGGTGGTGCGCGTCCATCCCGATACCGGCCGCAAGGCGCTGTTCGTCAGCCAGCGCGTGCATCGCTTCGTCGGAATGACGAACGAGGAAAGCCGTCCGATCCTGGACTTCCTGTGCGACCATGCGACCCGCCACGAGTTCGTCTATCGTCATCAGTGGCGCGTCCACGACCTGCTGCTTTGGGACAATCGCTGCACCATGCATCTGGCCCTGGCCGACTTCGACCAGAGCCAGCCGCGGCACATGCTGCGGACGACCCTTCTGGGCGAGCCGATGGGCCGCCTTTACAACGAGGCCGCCGCCGCTTAGTGGGCGAATCTGCGGATTCCCGTCGGCGCAGCGTTGGCGGAGAAGGTCGCGACCGAAGTCCAGGCGATTGTCGGCGTGACCTTCCCCGTTTCGGCCGATGATCGTCTGGCGAGTTCGGCGGGCGCCGCGGCTGTGAAAACATCGGCGCAGCAGGATATCAAGGCCGGCTGCCGGCTCGAAATCGACGCCCTACCGGGCACCGGACGGGGATAGTGCCGCTTTTGTTGTCAAGACGGGTCGGAACCGCCCGCGGCTGGTGGTAGGCGGCGTGGAGGTGCTAAGATTCCACCATGATCGATGACCTGATCCCTTCGGACGTCGTCACCGCCGTCGAAGAAATTCTCCGGCAGGACATGGGGCCGTACGGCCTTGATGCCGTCAGGATATCGGCAGGTGAGGATCACGATGGCGACCCTATGCTTATTGTGGAAGCCGACTACCGGCCAGGCGGCCGGCCCATCGATCCCCGCATTGTCGCCGCCCTGGTCACGAAACTGCGCAACCGGCTCTGGTTGATCGGCGAGAAACGCTTCGCATACGTCCGACATCACTTCCCGGCCGACCAGAAAATCGCCGGCTATTCGTGAGCGCACAGCTTCTGGCGACGGCGCGGCGGCTTGCGAAGGCAAGCCCCCAGAAGCCTAGACAGGCAGACCTCAAGCGGTCGGTAAGTACCGCGTACTACGCCTTGTTTCATGCCCTGGCCAAGGATGCTGCGGACCTCCTTGTCGGGGTGGGCGACGACAGGCCGGACAAGGCGTGGGCCCACGCCTACAGGGCGCTTGATCACGGTGTCGCTAAAAGCGCTTGTGGCCAAGTGCGAAACCTCGGCTTTCCGCCGACACTTAGTTCGGTCGCCGACGCTTTCGTGACGTTGCAGCAATCCCGGCACGAAGCCGATTACGACCCCGATCACCGGTTGAGCCGAGCCGAAGCCCTTGCCGCAATCGCATTGGCCGAGCAGGCGCTGGCCGATTTACACGGCGCTTCACGACGAGATCGCAAAGCTTTCGCGGTGCTCCTCCTATTGAAGAGAAGAGCCTGAGGGCGGCAGCAGGTGGGCGCTTCCCTCACCCCACCCCGTGCAGCCGATCCTGCGCCCCCGCCACGCCCAGCCCCCGTAGCGCCTCCTTCCGCACCTTTTCGGTGGCCGTGCGCGGCAGGGCATCGAGGATCCGGATGAAGCGCGGCACGGCGAATTTCGGCAGCCGGGCGTCGCAGAAGGTCCAGACCGCGGCCGCGTTGATGACGCGGTCAGGGCGCGGGACGAGGCAGGCCAGGATCTCCTCCTCGCCGTCGTTCACGTCGGAGG
>CAZQOA010000113.1:0-15174 GCA_964594715.1 uncultured Rhizobiaceae bacterium
GACGCCGAACGAGATCGCGCTCAACATCCTGCTCGCCGGCATGACGCTTATCTTCACCTTCGCGGTCGTCACCATCCCGAGCTTCGCGGCCTATGCCGGCGGCTATGTTCCGGTGATCGTTCTGGTCGCGCTGTTCGTGACGCTGATCCCGACCACCATCGGCGCGCTGCTGTCGGCCATCGGCATCGCCGGCATGGACCGCCTTGTGCGCTTCAACGTGCTGGCCATGTCAGGGCGCGCCGTCGAAGCCGCCGGCGACGTCGATACGCTGCTTCTCGACAAGACCGGCACGATCACGCTGGGCAACCGCCAGGCGAGCGAGTTCCGCCCGGTGCGGGGCGTCGCCATCCAGGAACTGGCCGACGCAGCCCAGATGGCCTCACTCGCCGACGAAACCCCGGAAGGCCGCTCCATCGTCCAGCTCGCCCTGGAGAAGCACGGGATCGCCGGCCGCGACATGGCGCGCCTGAAGGCGAGCTTCGTCCCCTTCTCCGCCCACACGCGGATGAGCGGTGTCGACATCGACGGGATGTCGATCCGCAAGGGCGCCGTCGACGCCATCCTGAAATATACCGGCGGCTGCACCGCCACGACCGACGACGTTGCAAAGGATATCCGGATGATCGGCGACGAGATCGCGCGGGCCGGCGGGACGCCGCTGGCCGTGGTGCGCGACGGCCGCCTGCTCGGCATCGTCCACCTCAAGGACATCGTCAAGCCCGGCATCCGCGAGCGCTTCGCGGAGCTGCGCCGCATGGGCATCCGCACGGTGATGATCACCGGCGACAACCCGCTGACCGCGGCCGCCATCGCCGCCGAGGCGGGGGTCGACGACTTCCTGGCCCAGGCGACGCCCGAGAACAAGCTGCAGCTCATCCGCGAGGACCAGGCCAAGGGCAAGCTGGTCGCCATGTGCGGCGACGGCACCAACGACGCCCCGGCGCTGGCCCAGGCCGATGTCGGGGTGGCGATGAACAGCGGCACCATGGCCGCGCGCGAGGCCGGCAACATGGTCGACCTCGATTCCGACCCGACCAAGCTCATCGAGGTGGTGGAGATCGGCAAGCAGCTCCTGATGACGCGGGGCGCGCTCACCACCTTCTCGATCGCCAACGACGTGGCCAAGTACTTCGCCATCATCCCGGCCATGTTCGCGGCACTCTATCCGCAGCTCCAGTCCCTGAACGTGATGGGCCTCGCCACCCCGCAGAGCGCCATCCTGTCGGCGATCATCTTCAACGCGCTGGTCATCATCGCCCTTATCCCGCTGGCCCTGAAGGGCGTGCGCTATCGCCCGGTCGGCGCCGCCGCCCTGCTGCGCCGGAACCTCCTGGTCTATGGGCTGGGCGGCATCGTCGTGCCCTTCGTCGGCATCAAGGCGATCGACCTCCTGGTCACCGCCCTTGGGCTGGCCTGACCGGCCGCCCCCTCGAAGGACCGACCGCCATGCTGAAGCATCTTCGCCCCGCCCTGGTCATGATCGCCGCGATGACGGTGCTGACCGGCCTCGCCTACCCGCTGGCCATGACCGGCCTCTCCCAGGCGCTCTTCCCCGCCCAGGCCAACGGCTCGCTGATCGAGCGCGAGGGCCAGACCATCGGCTCGTCGCTGATCGGCCAGGCGTTCCGGGACGGGCGCTACTTCCAGGGCCGGCCCTCGGCCACGACGGCACCCGACCCGACGGATTCCAGCAAGAGCGTGCCCGCGCCCTACAATGCCGCCAACTCCGCCGGCTCGAACCTGGGCCCGACCAACGCCGCACTGATCGAACGGGTGACCGGGGACGCCGCGCGGCGGAAGGCAGAGAACCCGACCGCCCAGGTTCCCGTCGACCTCGTCACCACCACGGCGAGCGGCCTCGATCCGCACATCTCGCCCGAGGCCGCCTACTTCCAGGTGCCGCGCGTCGCCCAGGCCCGCTCGCTGCCGGTCGAGCGCGTCCGCCGCCTCGTCGCCGAAACGGTCGAGGGCCGTCTCTTCGGCCTGATCGGCGAGCCGCGCGTCAACGTGCTGGCCTTGAACCTGGCGCTCGACGGCCTGTCGTCCTCCGTCCGGTGAGATCGAGAGGAAGCCGCCGAACCCGGTGGACGAAAGGCGCGCGAGGGACGATCCTGCTCCTCCCTGAACGACCGAGCGCTGAGGAGGAGCTCCCCGAGATGGCGAAGACCACCAACCCGGATTTCGCATGGAAGGACGGCAAGATCGTTCCCTGGGCGGAAGCGACCGTACATGTCTCCGCCGAGACGGTGCTGCGCGGCGCCAATGTCTTCGAAGGCATGCGCGCCTATTGGAGCGAGACCGAGAAGGAACTCTATATCTTCAAGAACGCCGAGCACCTGCGCCGGCTGCGTCAGTCCTGCAAGATCATGCGGATGACGGTGCCCTACAGCGACGACGAGTTCACCCAGGCGTTCATCGACCTGTTGCGGGCGAACAAGTTCAGCGAGGGTGTCCATTTCCGCCCGGTGGTCTATTTCGGCGAGGGCGAGTCCTATGCCTGGAAGCCCGAGGAGATCCACAACGGCGCCTTCATCATCGCCTATTCGCGGCCCCACGTCGCCTCGATCAAGACCGGCATCAAGAGCTGCGTCAGCACCTGGCGCCGCAACTCCGACATCGCCTCGCCGTCGCGGGTGAAGGCGGCGGCCAACTACCATAATTCGCGCCTGGCCCAGGTCGAGGCCAAGCTGAACGGCTTCGGCCCGCCGATCATGCTGAACGACCGCGGCGAGGTGGCGGAAAGCCCCGGCGCCTGCTTCATGATGGTGCGCGACGGCGTCGTCATCACCCCGCCGGTGACCGCCGACATCCTGGAGAGCATCACCCGCCAGACCCTGATCGACCTGTTCCGCGACGAGCTGGGCGTGAAGGTGGTGGAGCGCGATGTCGACCGCACCGAGCTCTACATCGCCGACGAGACCTTCTTCTGCGGCAGCGGCGCCGAGGTGCAGCCGATCACCGGCGTCGACCATTACGATGTCGGCGACGGCAAGGTCGGCCCCCTCACGAAGCAGATCCAGGACCTCTATTTCGACATCGCCGCCGGCAAGGTGGCGAAGTACCGCCACTGGCTGACCCCGGTCTACGGCAACTCCGCCAGCCGCGGCTGAAGCCGGCGCCCCCGTCCCGGCGACGGGACGGGGGCAGGTGGCGGTTCAGGGGTGGGCTGATTCTCGGACGGCGGCTGAGTGCGTCGGCGTCGGCGGATGACACCGTCGGCGATGCATAGAAGGCCAGTTCGTATCCCTGGAACCGGCTCGCGGCCGGCCGGATCTCGTGCCACCTCAGTCGGGATGACAGTCAGGCTATCATGCGTATCGTGAGCGTCCGCGAATATCCTCCGGGGATGCCATTTTCCCAGACGTTTTTCTCGAGAAGTATCCACCTTTTCCCAATTTGAATGTTGAAGCTATCAGAATCAATACCCTCGGCAACTCTATGATCAAATTCTTGACCCATTGATGCGAGGAGAAGGGACGTACCTATCTTGCGAAAACGATGCTCCGCATCGTCTCGTGCATCGGGCAAGTTTATATTTAGTGTTAATTTAAGTTGAGTAGCGGCATGTTTGTTTCCGTTTAAATAATAAGCGAGATTGTTATTGAGTCCAAAGCCCTCCCCGATTTCCAGATAGCTCGAACTAGCGACCCACTCATCGTCGTCGAAACGATGATAGGGCTGTGTCGGCAGTTCTTCCGCTTTGAGGAAATCCTTAGCCAGATACGGCGACCAGCCCTTCTCTGATGATACCGTCGGCGGATTTGCTTCCCGTTGCGCCGATATCTGTATTTCGTGGAAGGAACGGCGTAGCGCGGCAGGACTGGTGGGATTGAAGCGTTGGACCGAACGAACCCATCGCTGAAGCAGATCGAGCTTGGGGCCGAAAGCCAGTATTGCCCGCCACTTTGCGCGTTTTCGCAACTTGGGGTCCGGGATCGCCGACCTCAGGCTGGCGAAGTTACGCTCGTAGACAACGTAAATTACAAGGGCATAAAGGAACGGAAGGAACAAAATCGTCAACAGGATCGGCAAGCCGAACTCGCGGGCGTTGTCGAGTGTAGCGAAAGCTTTCAAGTCAAGGACGGTGCGATAGAAGCTATAGCCGAGATATCCAAAGCCGATGACGGATAGCAGGCCTCCGGCTAGGCGCTCGACCTGAGTGTATTCCGGCTTTCTGGACGCGGCGTAGATCATACTGAGCAGGGCCAGCAGGGGAACCGCAACCAACTCAACTGTCAGACTGAATGAGTAGAACTCGACCAAGAAGGTCAGCACGCCTGTGATCGCGAATGCCTCGCGGGCGGCCTTCGCAAAGAACGAGCGGTCTTCGCTGACGCGGTTGATGTCGAACATCGCCGCAAACGCGAATGAAACCGCCCACAGGATCGTCGTTTTCAGGTTGGCCGTGGTCCAGATGCCCACATGTGCCAAGACGACAACCCAAGCCGTAATGTATGCCGCCGCAACTCCCAATGGGATGAGGATAAGGGGTTGGAAGAATTCATGTAGAAGCTCGATGAACGCCACGCGTACATCGCGATTAAGCGCCACTGCGCCAAAAAACAGGGCGAGCCAGATGTAAGCCGCAATCTCGCGGTTGCTGAAATCCATCGTGAAAACAAGCCAAGAGGAACGGGGAGAGTGTAGTATGACCGAAACGGATGGCTCCACCCTTTTGGGTATGTCGCCCGACTAGGCCAATTGGTTGGTGGGCCGATTCAGCCGACAGAAAGGGACGTCCGTCGGCATCGAACCACTAGTGGAAAGCCGCCCATCTCTACATTTACACAACGCCAGCCAATTCCTGAAATTGATCGGGAGCGGTCAAAAGCTATTCGCCGTGGCGCGGATTCAGGGTCGCTGGGCAAGCCCACATGATCGGTCGGATCCTGCACAGCCAGCCGCCGCATGCCCCCGCCCCGTCGGCATATCCGCGAAACCGTGGTCCCCAACTCGACGACGCGCCCTTCATTCCCTCCATGCGAACCATGACATCTCGCCGGCCTCCCAGACGGTTCGAGCCCCGTCCGCCATGGCGACGGACGGGGCCCGATTCGGCGCGGGCTGATCGGGTCCGTATCAGCTCGTCCGAACGCTGCAGGCGCTGGCGCGCCGGTGATGGGTGGTGATCTCGTCGCCGGTGCTTTCGACCGTCAGCGTCACCTCGCCCATGCGATAGACGAGCGGGGCGACGGCGCCGTGGCCGACCACGATGGCGGCTGCCATCGGGGCGCCGTACTTGCGCGCCGCGGCCATGTGCAGGCGGCGCGCCTGGTCGGCGGTGGCCGACACCCGGTAGGACACCGCCACCACCGCCCCGCGGCAGAAGGCGAGGTCGGCCCTGGGGGCGGCGCCGACCGGGTTGAGCACCCGGATGTCCTCGGCGAAATGCGCCATCAGCGCGGCTGCCCCGGCGACGGCGACGGGCCCGCGCGTCTCGGTCGCCGCGAAGGCGCCGATCCCCGACGCGACGGCGGCGAGGAAGGCGATGGCGCGAAGGGCGGTCTGGAAGGAGCTGGTCATCGGCCGGGCTTCCGAAGGGGGTGAGCGGGAACCGTTCACCCCCTCCGTCGCGCGAGCCCGCCGGAAGGTTCAGATGTTCATGGCCCCCTGGGAGGCCCGAGGGGTCAGCGCCTGGCGAGCGCCCCTTCGCGCAGCGCCGTCAGGGTGGTGCGGGTAGTGATGAGGTCGGGGTCGGTCTTCACCTCGATCACCGCCAGCTTGCCGGCATCGCACGCCCGCTGGAACGCCGGCGCGAAGTCGGCGGTGCGCTCCACCGTCTCGCCATGGGCGCCGTAGGAGCGCGCCAGTGCCGCGAAATCGGGGTTGGTCAGGCCGGTGCCGTGGACGCGGGCCGGGAAATCCCGCTCCTGATGCATGCGGATGGTGCCGAACATGTTGTTGTTCAGCACGATCAGGATGGGGGCCGCACCATACTGCATGGCGGTCGCCATCTCCTGGCCCGACATCATGAAGGCGCCGTCGCCGGCGAAGCCGACCACGCGCCGGCCAGGATAGGCGATCGCGGCCGCGACCGCCGCCGGCACCGCATAGCCCATGGCCCCGGAGGTCGGCCCGAGGAAGCGGCCAGGGCGTCCGAACTGCAGGAAGCGCTGCGGCCAGCCGCTGGCATTGCCGGCGTCGGTGGCGATGATGGCGTCCGTGGGCAGCATCCCGCGCAGGGCCACCATCGCCTCGCCGACATGCATCGGCCCCTTGTAGGCGGCGGGGGTGAGCTGCGCCTCGTAGGCCGCGCGGGCCGCCTTGCGCCAATCCGCCCAGGCGGGCCTGGCCACCGGCGCCAGCGCGCGGGCCGCGGCCGCGAACTGCGCCACCCCGGACTGCATGCCGAGCGTCGGCCGGAACACCCGGCCCAGCTCCTCGGCCGAGGGATGGATATGGATCAGCGTCTGCTTCGGCTCGGGCGACGACAGGATCTCGTAGCCCTGGGTGGTGATCTCGCCCAGGCGCGCGCCGACCGCGATCAGGAGGTCGGTTTCGGCGACCAGCTTCACCAGGTCCTTCGCCGCGCCGGTGCCGAGATCGCCGACATAGGCGGGGCTGGCATTGTGGACGACGTCGAAGCGGCGGAAGGAGCAGGCGGTCGGCAGGTCGTTGGCCTCGGCGAAGGCCTGGATGTCGGCCGCCGAGGCATCGTCCCAGTCGCCGCCGCCGACCAGCATCAGCGGCCGCTTGGCGGCCGCCAGCATCGCATGCAGGCGGGCCATGTCGGCCGGCCCCGGATGGGCCTTGGCCGGATGGTGGGGACCGGGGACCGCGACATCGGCCAGGTCGCGCAGCATGTCCTCGGGCAAGGCCAGCACCGCCGGGCCGGGCCGGCCGGAGGTCGCGATGTGGAAGGCGCGGCTGACATACTCGGGAATGCGCTCGGCGCTCTCCACCTGCCCGACCCACTTGGCGAGCGGGCCGTACATGCGCCGGAAATCGACCTCCTGGAACGCCTCCCGCTCCCACTGCTCGCGCGCCACCTGGCCGATCAGGACCACCATCGGCGTGGAATCCTGGTGCGCGGTGTGGACGCCGATCGAGGCATTGCAGGCGCCGGGCCCACGGGTGACGATCAGCACGCCGGGCTTGCCGGTCAGCTTGCCATAGGCCTCGGCCATGAAGGCCGCGCCGCCTTCCTGGCGGCAGGTGATGCAGCGAATGGCGTCGCGCGCGTCATAGAGCGCGTCGAGCACGGCGAGAAAGCTCTCGCCCGCCACCTGGAACACCGTATCGACCCCGTTCACCCGGAGCGTGTCGACCAGCAGTTGCCCGCCGGTGCGGGCGTTGGCGCGCGTCATCCCCTCGTCTCCCGTAGCTGTTCACGGCCATGCAGAATTGGATGGCGCACTTAGCGGCGGGTCCGCCGCTAAGTCAACGCAAGGGCGGGCGGCGGGTCCGCCGCTAAGTCAACGCGGGGCCGGGCGGCGGGTCCGCCGCTAAGTCAACGCGGGGCCGGGCGGTGGACCGCCGCAAACCGGGCGGTGATGGCGGCCGCGAAGGGGCCGGGGTCCACACCCTCCCGCGCCACCTCCACCTCGGCCCCCAGCCCGCGCAGGATGTCGGCGGCCATGGTGCGCGCCGCCCCCGGCGGCCCCGTCAGGATCGCCAGGTCGGCGCGGCCATGGCCGAGGCCGGCGGCGGCGATCGCCTCCGGATCGGCCGCCACGACGACGGCGCGGACGGCGGGGTCGTCCACCAGGCGCTCGACCCGCTCCGGGCGGGCCGGCCCGGGATCGTCCAGCGGCAGCCCGGCCGCGACCAGGCCGGCGGCGGTGGCCAGCCCGGTCGGCAGCCCGGCCGCCTCCAGCCCCGCGGCCAGGCGTACCGCCAGCGCATCGGCCTCCGCGCCGCCCAGCACCACCAGGATCGGAATGCGACTTCCGTCCGCCAACAGATGGTCCACGAACCGCCGGCCGGCATCCGCCGCACCGCCGGCCGCGATGTGGACGAGGTGGCCGGGATTGCGGTTCACCTCGCAGATGCCACCGCCGACTTCGCGGTAGGAGCGGCGGATGTCCGGCGACAGGAAGTCGACCCCGGCCACGTCGAGGCCGACGGCCGCCACCGCCTGCAGCACGGCCGCGGCATTGTCGGGATGGACATGGACCGTCACATCCTCGGGCACGCTGCCCCTTTCCCAGTTGGCGGCACTTTGCAGCTGGACGACCCGTCCCGCCCCGGGGACGGCCGCGAAGGAGAGGCCGGCCCGGGCCAGCAGCACGTCGGTCTGCTCGTCGCAGCGGATCGGCCGGAGCATGGCCGAGGCGCCGTTGCGGCGGGGCTCGGCGTTCGCGGCGTCGAGCAGCTCGCGGACGGTGCGGGCGCCGTCGCCGACCACCCCGATCCATCCCCGGCACACGACCCCGACCAGGTGGCCGCCGATCACCAGGAAGCGGTGATCGTCGCCCGGCAGCATCGCCTCCACGATGATCCGCCGGGATTGCCGCTGCGCCCGGTCGAAGGCATCCCCGACCTCGGCGGCGGAGGCGAGCCCGGTCGAGACGCCGGCGCCGCCCGACCGGTCGACCGGTTTCACCACCACGGGAAAGCCGAGCGCGCGCGCCGCGGCGACGGCCGCTTCCCGGTCGGCGACCGGCATCTGGGGTGGTGCCGGCAGGCCGAGGCGGCGCAACAGTGTCGAGCACCGCGCCTTGTCCTCGGCCAGGTGGGCGCCGATGAACCCCGTGGTCGACGCGACATAGCCATGGGTGCGGCGTTGCCGCCAACCCTCGCCGACGCGGAACGCATCGCTCCCGGCCGGCCCGTCGACCGCCCGCCAGGCAACGCCCCGGGCCGTCAGCACTGCCGGCAGCACATTCCAGGAGGAGCCGGAGATCGCGGCCGTGGCCCGGTCCAGCAGCAGCCGGATCGCCGGCGAGGGCTCGGCCGCATCCGGCACCAGCACATGGCACAGAAGCGCGGCCGCCCCCAGCGTCAGGAGCCGGAGGTCGCAGGGATCGCCCTCCTCCACCAGCACCCGGCGTTGGTCCGGGCCGTCCTGCGGCAGCCGGTGGACGGCCACCGCGAGCGGCCGGCCAGTTGCCATCAAGGCCACGATCAATTGCCCCAGCGGGCCCGCCGCCGTGCCCCCCTCGTCCGCCGGCAGGTGCGGCCGGACGGCCTGGAACGCCGCGCCGATGGTGGGTGCCAGGGCCGACAGGCGCCGACCGACCGCCCCGGCGTCGACCGCCGCGCAGTCCCCCAGGTGCACCCGGATGGAGACGCAGGGCCGCGGGCCAAGCCGGTTGCCCGCCGCCATGCGGCGGATGGACAGGACGGCGAGCGGCGGCCTCGCGGCCACGTCGAGGGTGCCGGTCATGCCCCCGCCGGAGAAAGGAGATGCCGGGTCGCCAGGGCGGCCACGCCGTCGGGATCGCCGGTGGCGGCCAACCGCGGCACGCCGGCCCACCGCTGCGATGCCGCCGCATCGCCGTCCACGATGAGGTCGGCCCGGTCATGGCCGACGCCACCGCCGGCGAGGCTGTCCGGATCGCACTCCACCACCGCGACCTCGACCGACCGGTGGTCGACGAGGATCGGCAGGCCGCGACGGCCACGGCGGTCGTCAACGAACAGCGGCAGCCCGGCGACCGACAGGCCGGTGCGCGTGGCAAGGCCCACCGTCCTGCCTCGGGCGGCGCACAGGTGGGCCACCTGCCGCGCGATCCGGCCGCCGTCCGGGCCACCCACCAGCAGGATCGGGACATGGCCGTCGGCCGGCTCGGGAAAGAGGTAGTCCAGGAAGTGCCCGGCCAGGGCGTCGGCCGCCGTCGCCGAGGGGACAGGGAACGCCTCCGGCACGAAGCCCGGCGCCACCTCGGTGATGACGGCGCCGGTCTGCGTGAAGGGTTGGGCCAGGTCGGTCGTGGTCAGCTCAACCATGGCGCAGTCGATGCCGCAGACCGCCGCCGCCCGCTGTACCAGCAGGCGGTTCAGCGGGTGGGCCGCCGCCAGCGGCAGCGCCACCGGTTCGCCGCCGGCGGCGGGGCCGGTCAGGCTGTGGAGGACGCCGCCCACCAGGACGAAGCGATAGGCGGTCCCCGGCGCCGTGGCCGACACCACGGCACCGCCGGGAATACGGTCACGCGCGGCGGCCAGCGACGCCAGGTCCGCCAGCCCCTGCACGGCGGGGCGGCGGTCACGCACCAGGACGGGGCGCACATCCACCGGCCATCCCAGCTGGGACTCCACGTCCGCCAGTTCGGCCCGCGAACCGGCGGCAAACCCTCGCGGGACCGGCAGGCCCGCCTGCGTGAGCGCGCGCATCACCAGCCAACGGCTGTTGCAGCGCTGGGCCGCCAGGAAGGACGTCCGATCGCTGGAGAGCCCGTCGATGCGGCAGAGGGCTGCCCCCTCGCCCAGGGAGGTGAGGCCGTCGGCGCCGCGGCGCGGCGACAGGCGGCGCACCGCCGCCTGTCGCAGGACCGCCCGCACCAGTGGCGTCGGGCCCGGGTCGTCCGGGTCCCATCGGCCGGCGGCCTCGGCGGTCATGGGCATCAGCGGCGAGCACCTTCACGTTCAGGTTGCATGGGGCCGGACTGTCGGGTCGGGCGCCGCGCCTGTCAAATGGCGCGATACCACCCGCTGAAAACCCGACGAATTGGCTTGCCCGCCGTCGGGCGCCGGCCTCCTATTGCATTTGCCGACGCCCCTTCGCAGGGACTGCAACGACGTCGGGGAAATGAGGAGGAACGATGCTGAAATCTCGATCGCCCGGGGTGCAGAGCATGTTCGCCGCCATGGTCGCAGGCTTGGCGATCGCCAGCACCGGACCGGCCCTGGCCCAGCAGCCCAAGACGCTCCGCGTCACCATGCATGCGGACGTCCGCCAGCTCGACCCGTTCTGGACCACCCAGACCATCGCCGGCATCCACGGCGCCATGGTCTACGATACGCTGTTCTCCAGCGACGACAAGCTGCAGCCGCAGCCGCAGATGGTCGACAAATGGACGGTCAGCGAGGACCGCAAGACCTATCTCTTCACGCTGCGCGACGGCCTCCGCTTCCATGACGGCACGCCGGTCATGGCCAAGGACGCGGTCGCGTCGATGAAGCGCTGGGGTGCCCGCGACGGCGCCGGCAAGCAGCTCATGGGCTTCACCGACAGCCTCACCGCGAAGGACGAGAAGTCTTTCGAGTGGAAACTGAAGGAACCCTATGGCCTGGTCCTCGACACGCTGGCCAAGCAGGGCACCAACCTGCCCTTCGTGATGCGCGAGAAGGAGGCCCTGACCGACCCCTTCCAGCAGATCGCCGAGGTCGTCGGCTCCGGCCCGTTCGTCTTCAAGCGGGACGAGTGGGTGCCCGGCTCCAAGACCGTGTACGCCAAGTTCAAGGATTATGTGCCGCGCAAGGAGCCCCCGTCCGGCCATGCCGGCGGCAAGGTCGTGAAGGTCGACCGCGTCGAGTTCATCTGGATGCCGGACCCGCAGACCGCGCAGTCGGCGCTGGTCGCGGGCGAGATCGACTATCTGGAGAACCCGCAGATCGACTTCCTGCCGATGCTGGAGGCGACGCCGGGCATCAAGCTCGAGACCAACCCGGCCCAGGGCACCATGGGCCTGATCCAGCTCAACCACCTGCACCCGCCCTTCAACAACGTGAAGGCCAGGCAGGCGATGCTGCACATCATCAACCCGCAGGACTTCCTCAACACCATCGCCGCCGACAAGAAGCTGCAGAAGCTCTGCTACTCGTACTTCGGCTGCGGCGTGCCGATGGAGACCGACGCCGGGTCCGAGCCCTACAAGGCGCCGAAGGACCTGAAGAAGGCCGAGCAGCTGTTCAAGGAGGCGGGCTACAAGGGCGAGCCGATCACCATCCTGCACGCCACCGACCACCAGTACATCAACCCCGCCAACCTGGTGATGATCCAGCAGTTGCGCCGGGCGAGCTTCCTGAAGCTGGACGTGCAGGCGATGGACTGGGGCACGGTCGTCTCGCGCCGCGCCAAGCGGGAGGTGCCCGCGCAAGGCGGCTGGAACATCTTCATCACCGGCACCACCGTCCTCAGTTCGTCCAACCCGGTGACCAACACCTGGATCGGGATGAACTGCGAGAAGGCCAATGTCGGCTGGCCGTGCAACGCGGAGTTCGAGGCGGCCCGCCGGGCCTGGGGCCTCGCCCCCGACCTGGAAACCCGGCAGAAGCTGGCGGTCGACCTGTCCCGGCGGCTCTACGACCAGGTCCCCTTCGTCTCGTTCTCGCAATGGAAGAGCCCGGTCGCCTATCGCTCGGACAAGATCTCCGGGGTGCTGTCGACCCCGTCGATCCCGGCAATGTGGAATATCGAAAAGAAATGACCCGCCGCCGGCCGGGCCCTGGAAAATTCTTGCCGGGGCCCGGCCGGCAGTCCTCTACTGTCGCATGTCGCGACCGGCAGATCGCTCCGTCCGTCAGGACACCTGCCCGTTCAACACCTGGGGGCGATGACTGGCCGCTCGTCTTGGAGGTTTCATGAACATAGTCCCGGAAAGGCCGGTCCGCTGGCTGGCCGCCCTCCTTCTCGCCGGTGCCGCCACCCTTCCCGCCCTGCCCGCCGCAGCCCAGGCGACGGCGCAGCCGAAGGTGTTGCGCGTCACCATGCACGCCGACGTACGCACCCTCGACCCGATCTGGACGACGCAGGTCATCGCCGGCATCCACGGCATGATGGTCTACGACACGCTGTTCGCGCCGGACGAGAAGCTGCAGACGCAGCCGCAGATGGTCGGCAAATGGACGGTCAGCGAGGACAAGAAGACCTACGTCTTCACGCTCCGCGACGGCTTGCGCTTCAGCGACGGCACGCCGGTGACGCCCAAGGACGTGATCGCGTCGGTCAAGCGCTGGGCCGCGCGCGACGGCAGCGGCCGCCAGCTCATGCTCTACACCGAGGCCGTCAACGGCATCGACGACAAGACCTTCGAGTGGAAGCTGAAGGAGCCCTACAGCCTGATCATCGACGTGCTCGGCAAGCCCGACACCAGCATCCCCTACATCATGCGCGAGAAGGAGGCCCTGACCGACCCCTTCCAGCAGATATCGGAGGTCGTCGGCTCCGGCCCCTTCCTCTTCAAGCGCGACGAGTGGGTGCCGGGCAATAAGACCGTCTACCTGAAGAACCCCAACTACGTCCCGCGCAAGGAGCCGGCGTCGGGTCATGCCGGCGGCAAGGTGGTGAAGGTCGACCGGGTGGAAATGATCTGGATGCCCGACCCGCAGACCGCGCAATCGGCGCTGGTCGCGGGCGAGATCGACTATCTGGAGAACCCGCAGCCCGACTTCCTGCCGATCCTCGAGGCGACGCCCGGGGTGAAGCTCATCACCCACCCGGCCCAGGGCACGTTGGGCATCATCCAGATGAACAACCTGCACCCGCCCTTCAACAACGTGAAGGCGCGGCAGGCGATGTACCACATCGTCAACAACCAGGACTTCCTCGACACCATCGCCGCCGACAAGAAGCTGCAGAAGCTGTGCTACTCGTACTTCGGCTGCGGCACGCCGATGGAAACCGATGCGGGATCGGAACCCTACAAGGCGCCGAAGGACTACAAGAAGGCCGAGCAGCTGTTCAAGGAGGCCGGCTACAAGGGCGAGCCGATCACCATCCTGCACGCCACCGACCACGCCTACATCAATCCCGCCAACCAGGTGATGATCCAGCAGTTGCGGAAGGCGGGCTTCCTCAAGCTCGATGTCCAGGCGATGGATTGGGGCGCGGTGGTGGCGCGCCGGGCGAAGAAGGAGCCGCCGGCCCAGGGCGGCTGGAACATCTTCATCACCGGCACCACGGTCCTGAACTCGTCCAATCCCATCACCGCGGCCTGGCTCGCCATGAGCTGCGAGAAGGCCAATGTCGGCTGGCCGTGCAATGCGGAGGTCGAGGGCCTCCGGCGCTCATGGGGCCTGGCCCAGACGCTGGAACAGCGCAAGGCGATCGCGGTCGACCTGTCGAAGAAGTACTACGAGCAGGTCCCCTACGTCACCTTTGCCCAGTGGATGAATCCGGTCGCCTACCGCCAGGACAAGATCAGCGGCGTGATCCCGGTCCCGACGGTGCCGCCGATGTGGAACATCGAGAAGAAGTAGCTTCCCCAATTTGATGCCTGCAAGCCCCCGTGCCACGATCGGCGCGGGGGCTTTTCTTCGTGCAGCGCCCGTCTTTTGTGCGCCACGCCTCTCCAATTCTTGCCTCGACCCGGAAAAGCGGTTTCTACTGTCGGTGGAAGCGCAACAAGTCGGCGTGGACCCCCTGTCGATTCGGGGGCCGCGCCTTCAGGCGTTTCCGTGAGGCACGAACAGGAGATCACGGGAAATGACGGGAACGACGATCCCTCGACTGCTGCTGGCGACCACGGTCCTGACCGCGACCGCACTCGCCGCTGCACCAGCACCCGCGCAGGAGAAGGTCCTGCGCGCGACCATGCATGCGGATGTCCGCACGATCGACCCGATCTGGACGACACAGACCATCGCCGGCATCCACGGGAACATGATCTACGACCGGCTGTTCGCATCGGACTACGACCTGAATCCGCAGCCGCAGATGGTCGACAAATGGACGGTCAGCGACGATCGCAAGACCTATCGCTTCACGCTGCGCGACGGGCTGAAATTCCATGACGGCACGCCGGTCACGGTGCGGGACGTCATCCCGTCGATGCAGCGCTGGGGTGCCCGCGACGGCGCCGGCAAGCAGTTGATGTCCTATACCGAGGCGATGGTCCCGATCGACGACAAGACCTTCGAGTGGAAGCTGAAGGAACCCTATGCGCTGGTCATCGACACCCTGGCCAAGACCGGCACCAGCCTGCCCTTCGTGATGCGCGAGAAAGAGGCCAAGACCGATCCGTTCCAGCAGATCGCCGAGGTCGTCGGCTCCGGTCCGTTCGTCTTCGAGCGGGACCAATGGATGCCGGGATCAAAGACCGTCTACACCAAGTTCAAGGACTATGTGCCGCGCAAGGAACCCCCGTCCGGCCATGCCGGCGGCAAGGTGGTGAAGGTCGACCGGGTGGAGTTCGTGTGGATGTCCGACCCGCAGACGGCCCAGGCCGCCCTGGTCGCGGGTGAGATCGACTATCTGGAGAATCCCCAGCCGGACTTCCTGCCGATCCTCGAGGCGACGCCCGGGGTGAAGCTCATCACCCATCCGGCCCAGGGCACGATGGGCATCATCCA
>CAZQOA010000114.1:0-14997 GCA_964594715.1 uncultured Rhizobiaceae bacterium
CGGCGGAACACGCGTGACAGGGCCGGCGCGGGTTTGTCATCATCGGGGATCATGGATTCCCTGGACCATTCCCCCGCAATCACCTCCCCCACCTCGGCTGGCCCTACCTCCGCCGGCGTCGGGCATGTCGTCGAGCGGCCGGCGCGCGCGCGGGGCGCGGTGGTGTTCGCGTCGCCCCATTCCGGCCGGTACTATCCCCCCGACCTCCTGTCCGCCAGCCGGCTCGATCCGCTGGCGCTGCGCCGGTCGGAGGATTGCTTCGTGGAGGAGCTGTTCGCCGGCGTCACCGCGCTCGGCGCGCCGCTGATCCGGGCGCAGTTCCCGCGTGCCTACATCGACGCCAACCGCGAGCCCTACGAGCTCGACCCGGGGATGTTCGATGGGCCCCTGCCCGCCTTCTGCAACACCCGCTCGCCGCGGGTCATGGCCGGGCTCGGCACCATCGCGCGCATCGTCGCCAGCGGCGCCGACATCTATGCCAGCAAGCTGTCGGTCGCCGAGGGGCTGGAGCGGATCGAGCGGCTGTACAAGCCCTACCACCGCGACCTCGCCTTGCTGCTGGAAGAGCGCCGGCGGGCCTGCGGCCACGCCATCCTGATCGATTGCCATTCCATGCCGTCGGTGGGCGGGCCGCTCGACTTCGATCCCGGGCGGCGTCGGGCCGATTTCATCCTGGGCGACGCCCATGGGGCGTCCTGTGCGGCGGCGGTGGTCGACACGGTGGCGGGGGTGCTGCGCCGCCTCGGCTACCGGGTGACGCACAACGCGCCCTATGCCGGCGGCTTCACCACCACCCATTACGGCCGGCCGGCCGACGGGCTGCACGCCCTCCAGATCGAGATCAACCGCGACCTCTACATGGACGAGCGGTCCTACACGCGCAAACCGGCCCTGGCCCGGATCGCGAGCGAGATGTGCCTGGTCATGGCCGGCCTGTCGCGCCTGGAAGCGGGGAAGCTGGCCGCATGAGCGAAGCCGGCACCACCGCCCTCGTCGTCCGCGACGCCACCCCGGACGACCTTCCCGCCATCACCGCCATCTATCGCCACCATGTCCTGCACGGGCTGGCCTCGTTCGAGGAGATCCCGCCGACCATCGAGGAGATGGGCCGCCGGCAGGCCGAGATCGTCGCTCGGGGCTACCCTTACATCGTGGCGGCGCAGGACGGCCGGGTGGTGGGCTATTCCTATGCCGGCCCCTACCGGCCGCGGCCGGCCTATCGCCATTCGGTAGAGAATTCCGTCTATCTCGCCCCCGACCGGCAACGCACCGGGGCCGGCACCGCCCTCCTCAGCGAGCTCATCCGGCGCTGCGAGGCCAAGGGGTTCCGCCAGATGGTGGCGGTGATCGGCGACAGCGCCAATGTCGCTTCGATCGGGCTGCACGCCAAGCTCGGCTTCCGCACGACCGGCATCCTCGACGCCATCGGCTACAAGCATGGCCGCTGGGTCGACAGCGTCCTGATGCAGCGCGCGCTCGGGCCCGGAGACACGACCAACCCCTGAGGAAGGACGACGACCATGGCTCCGAATAAGGCGGTGGCGCGCGCGACGCTGGCGCTGTTGATGCAGGCGAGCACCGCCACCATCACCATGCAGCTGCTGAAGCGCGGCTTCCGCAACCTCGCCATCAACGGCGTGCGGCCGATGAACAACGGCGCCGCGCGCTTCGCCGGCCCCGCCTACACGCTGCGCTACATGCCGGGGCGCGAGGATATCTGCCAGCCACCGAAGCCGACCGACCCCGACAACGCGCAGCGCATCGCCGTCGAGGGCACGCCGAAAGGGCATGTCCTGGTCATCGGCACCGGCGGCGAGACGCGGGCCGGCACGCTGGGCGACATCCTGGCCTGGCGCCTGAAGATGCGCGGCCTGGCGGCGGTGGTGTCCGATGGCGCGATGCGCGACGCGCCGGTGCTGGCGGAACTCGACTTCCCGATCTTCGCCGCCGCCAACGCCGCGCCGGCGAGCATGACCAACCTCCACCCGGTAGAGGTGCAGACGCCGATCGGCTGCGGCGGCGTGCCGGTGTTTCCGGGTGACGTGCTGGTGGGCGACCTGGACGGGGTGGTCGTCATCCCCCGCCATCTGGTCGAGGAGGTCGCACGCGATTCCGCCGAGCAGGAGCGGATGGAGCGTTTCGTCCAGCTACGCGTGCGCCAGGGCCAGGCGATCCCCGGGCTCTATCCGCCCAATGACGAGACCAAGGCCGCCTACGCCGAATGGCTGGCGGCCGGCGAGCCGGAGGCGTGAGCCCCCGGCGCCGGCCGCCGTCACGTCCTGGCGGCTAGTAGCGGCGGCGGGCCGGGGCCCGCCGGTCGTTGTAGCCGCGATGATAGGCATCCGCCTCGGCCTGCTTGTGCTGGTCCCACAGGTAGCCGCCGGCCAGGCCGGCGGCACCGCCAAGGACCGCACCCAGGCCGGCATTGCCGCCGACCGCACCGATGAGGGCACCGCCGCCGGCGCCGATGGCACCTCCCGACAGCACCCGTTGCTCGGTGGGCGACATGCCGGCGCAGCCGGCGACCATCATGCTCGAGAACAGCAACGCGCCCAGCGTCCGGGTCGAGACCATCATTTCAAAATTCTCCTTCCGGGTTCAGCGGTTGCAGGGCCAGGTGGCGCGGGCGAAGCGGAACAGGCTGTCGACCGCCAGCGCGCTCGATTCGGCCGGGTTGGCCTTCACCCAGCTGACGAAGGTGGCGATGGCCTGGGTGCGCGTCGGCGGCGGCGTCGGCAAGCAATAGGGCGGCGGCGCGCCCGGCCGCGGAGAACCCATCGACTGGAACTGGTCGGCGACCCCCGCGACATAGCCGTGGCAGAAATTGAGCGCGTGCACCGCCAGCGGATCGCCCTGCGGCGCCTCGCACAGCGTCACGAGGTTGCCGGTCGTCCGCACCAGGAAATCGTCCTGGGTCACGGCGGCGGCGGCAGGGACCGCGAAGGCCAGGGACGCCGCGGTCGCGGCGGCTGCAAGAGTGGCTCTCATCTGGGTTCACCTCCTGGGTGGGACAAAGCAAGGATACCTGTCGCGAAATTAGGGCAGATTCGTGGCTGGTGCCACCCGGGCCGCCCGGTCCGGCTTTCCGCCGTGCCGGACAACGCCCGGGCAGGGATTCATGTTCCCGCGGGGATGGCAATTGCCCAAGCACCGCTATAATCCCGCGCCCGCATCGCCCCCTGCCGTCGCAGGTGCGCGACCTCGGCCGAAAGTTCGGAGCCCTGTCGGATGACCATCGATCTCGAGCGCGCGCGCCGCGAAACCCCCGGCGTCGCCGCCGTCAACCATCTCAACAATGCCGGCGCGGGGCTGATGCCGGCACCGGTGCTGAAGGCGGTCGTCGACCATCTGGAGCTGGAGGCGCGGATCGGCGGCTACGAGGCGGCCGACGCCGCCGAGGCCCTGCTGGAGGACGGCGTCTACCGGTCGATCGCGACGCTGCTGGGCGCCGAGCCGGGGGAAATCGCCGTCGTCGAGAACGCCACGCGGGCCTGGGACATGGCCTTCTATGCCCTGCCGCTGCAGGCGGGCGACCGCATCCTGACCGCCGAGGCCGAGTATTCGTCGAACGTCATCGCCTTCTTCCACCAGGCCCAGAAGCGGGGGGCCGTGGTCGAAACCATCCCGTCGGACGAAAGCGGACAGACCGACCTGAAGGCGATGGCCCGCGCGCTGGACAGCCGCAAGCGCAAGGGGCGCGCCGGGCTGGTGGCGATCACCCATGTCCCGACCAATGGCGGCCTGGTGAACCCGGCCGCCGCCATCGGCAAGCTGACCCGGGCCGCCGGCGTGCCCTACCTGCTGGATGCCTGCCAGTCGGTCGGCCAGATGCCGATCGACGTCGCCGAGATCGGCTGCGACATGCTGTCGGGCACCGGCCGCAAGTTCCTGCGCGGGCCGCGCGGCACGGGCTTCCTCTATGTCCGGAAGGACCTCATCGATCGGCTCGATCCACCCTTCCTCGACCTTCACGCCGCCGACTGGGTCGCTCCCCATCGCTACCGGCTGCGCCCGGATGCGCGGCGCTTCGAGAATTGGGAGAGCTTCGTCGCCGGCAAGCTCGGCCTGAAGGCGGCCGTCGACTACGCGCTCGGCTGGGGGCTGGAGGCGATCTCGACGCGGACGCGGGCGCTGGCCGAACGGATGCGGGCCGGGATATCCGCCATCCCCGGCGCCCGGGTCCAGGATATCGGCCGCGAGAAGTGCGGCATCGTCAGCTTCACCCTGGCCGGCCGGGCGGCGGGCGAGATCAAGGTGGCGCTGGCAGCGGAACGGATCAACGTCACCACCTCCACCGTGGCCGGGACCCGCTGGGACATGGAGCGCCGCGGCCTCGACCAGGTCGTGCGCGCCTCGCCCCATTATTATAACAGCGAGGCGGAGGTCGACGCCCTGCTGGCCCAGGTCGCCCGCCTCGGCCGCGGCTAGGCACCGCGCATCACATCCCGCACATCACATCCACGGCAGCAGGGTGCGGTCGACCAGCAGCGACAGGCCGACCACGAGGACGATGGCGGACACCGCCGTCACCGCCCGATCCCGCCACGCGAAACCGCGGATCCAGACCAGTGGCGGCAGGAGCAGTGCGATGATCAGCGCCTGCCCGGTCTCGACGCCGAGGTTGAAGGAGAGCAGCGAGGTCACCAGCCCCTCCGGGCGCAGCTCCAGTTCCGCCAGGATGCCGGCGAAGCCGAAGCCATGGACCAGCCCGAACAGGAAGGCGACGGTCCACCGCCGGGACACCCGGTGCCCGGGCAGCATGTTCTCCAGCGCCACATAGGCGATCGAGAGCGCGATCACCGGCTCGACGAAGCCGGCCGGGAGCGTCACCACATCGAGCACCGAGAGGGCCAGCGTGATGCTATGGGCGATGGTGAACGCGGTCACGATGCCGAGCAGGGTGCCGAGGCCGCCGCCCCCCAGCAGCAGCGCCGCGACGAAGAGGACATGGTCGAAGCCAAGCAGGATGTGCTCGACCCCAAGCTCGAAGAACGCGAATGCACTGCTCGGGGCCGCCTTGCCCGTGGCGGATCTCGCCACCGGCATCTGCGCCTCACGGCGGTCCGGCTGGAACACGAACTGCTGGTCGCCGTCCGGATGCGCGAAGTTGGCCAGCGTGTGGTAGTCCGCGCCGAACGTATCGAACAGGTCGTCGCGCACGGTCAGTTCGCGCATTGCCGCGGCGCAGGCGTAATGGACGACGATGATGGCGGTGCGCCGGTCCGGGGCCGGCGGCGTCACCGTCCCGGGCACCGGCGCGCAGGCCCGGCCGTCACCCGAGACCGTGACCTTGCGCGCGACCAGGCCCGCCAGCGCGTCGTAGTCCCCGCCACCCTTGGTGACGCCGTCCAACGCCGCGCCGACGCCGCTGCCGCCCGGCAGGTCGGTGGCCAGCGTCAGGCTGTAGCGCACGGTCTGGCCGTGGAGGCTGATCCTGGCAAAGCCGGTGCTGCCGCCGGTATGCGCACCCGCGGGGGCGGTCCAGGCGGCGAGCAGGACGAGGAGCGCCGCAAGCAGCACATGGCGCGTCGGCATCGTCGGCCTCATGGGGTCGGCCTCATGGGTTGGCAGCGGCCGTCATGGCGCTGCTCCATTCCTCGCCGATGAAACGCGACATCAGCAGGAGCCGGCGGTCGCCGTCGAGCCGCATGTATTGCAGGAAATCGTCCGGGTTGCGGCCGCCGAAGCGGGCGACGAGCACGGGTACCTCGCCCGCCTCGTAAAGGGCCGCGACGACGCGTGGGCGCTCCAGCTCGTAGGGCGCGGGATCGACGCCTTCGAGTTCCTCCGGCGCGATCTCGCGCACCGGGCCGGACCGGTGCATCATGCGGATGGCCGTGGTGATGTGCCGGGCAGCTTCGGGCGGCAGCGCGCTGCCGTCGGGGCGTGTCCAGCCCGTGTCCCCGGACCGTTGCAGGACCAGGCGCTCGGTATCCCGACGCAGCTCGACGCGGCGGATGCGTTCCGGCACCACCGTCAGCACCCCCTTGGCCTCCGACCGGACGAGTTGGCGCTGCACCGGCATCGCCCCGTTGGCCACCATCAGGGCGAGGTAGCCGAGCGCCGCCACCGCCGCCAGCCAGGCGACCGCGCTGCCGCGGCGGATCATCGCCGCCGCCACCAGACGATGCCGCCGGCGGCGACCACTGCCAGCGGCAGGGCCAGGACCAGCAACAGGAAGATCGCCCGCGTCTGCCGGGCGGTCAGCAGCAGCAGCGGCGTCACCGGGATGCGCGAGGCCACCGCCGTGCCGTGCTCTTCCCGGGCCAGCCAGCGCACCATCGCGAGGCTGAGGTCGCTGTTCGACATGTAGGGAAAGAACGAGTTGCTGGCGAAGTCACCGTCGCCGACGACGATCGCGCGCGACGGCGCGGCACCGCCGGGCAATACCCCTTCGACGGCCGCACCCAGGACCCGCGGGCCGGTCTCCGGAGCCGTCGGCCCCGCCACCGTCGCCGCCCCCCCTTCTCCCGACCGCGCCAGCTGGACCGGCTCGACCGCCCGGGTCTCCGCCGGCTCGACCCGGCGCGCATAGCTGTCGCGGCTGCTGGCGAGCAGCGGCGTCACCGTCAACCCGGGGGCCGGCTGCCCCAGCGTCAGCGGGCGAACGCCGGGGAAGAAGGTCAGCGACACCGACCGGGTCACGGGATGCGGGTCGTAGCCGGTGACGGCCACCATCTCGGCGTCGGTCAGGTAATGGCTCAGCGGATCGACCACCACCTCTTGTTCCACCCGCACGCCCAGATCGCCAACGAGCCGCAGCAGCTCTGGCTCCAGCACGAAGCCGAGGTCGAACAGCAGCAACGCCGCCCCGCCCTGCCCCAGATAGGCGCGCAGTGCCGCCCCCTCACCCGGCAGGAAGGTGGTCAGCGGACGGGCGACGACGGCCAGCGTGCATGCCTGCGGAACGGCCCGGAGATTGGCCAGGACCAGCTTGCGGGTCTCGTAGCCCTGGGCCTCCAGCGCGCGACGCAGGCGGCCGATCCCATGGCCCGGCATGTCGACCACCTTGGAGGAGGCATCGCCATGGCTGTGGTCGGCGATCCCTTCCAGGTGGGTGTGGAACTCCATGCTCTCCATGGGCAGCTCGCCATGGCCTTCCAGGAAGCAGGCGGCGATCACGCGCTGGCGGAGCACGCGCTGGATGCCGATCGCGATCTCCGCCTCGTCGGTGCTCTGCACCAGCACCCGCCGCCCCTCCGCCTCGATGACGGCGGCGTTGTAGATCCGGATACCCTGGGTGCGGGCCAGGGTCGGTTCCCGGTCGGGATCGACCGCGGTCACCGTCAGCATGGGGTTGCGGCGGCCCATCACCTCCAGGAGGTCGCGGGCGCGCCGGCCGACCGGGTCCTGCGAGCGATAGAAATAGGTGACCGACACCGGCTGGATCACGCCATCGACCGCGCGCATGGCGGCAACCGACGGCGTGTAGACCCGCTCGCGGGTGACGTCGAGATGGGCGTCGTTCAGGGTGACGGCGAGATTGGCCAGCAGGCAGGCGCCCAGCCCCAGGGTCGCCACGCCCGCGCCGTAGAGCCAGGCGCGCCAGCCGTCGAGCCCGGTCTGGAGCGGGATGGCGAGGCCGGCCAGGAACAGTGCCGCGACGGCGACCAGCCAGCCGCCGAACCACAGCAGCGCACCCGGGTCGAAGGCGTGCTCGTCCATTCCTCTAGCGCCGCGCCAGCGCGCGCACGGCCAGGAACAGCCCCAGCAGCGTGACCGTGAGGAAGAAGCCGAAGTCGGAGGTGTAGAAGGCGCCGACGGCGAAGGGCGTGAAGCGGGCGAGCAGCGACAGGCCGAGCATCCAGTCGTCCACCGGATGCGGCAGCAGGGCCGCCAGGGGGTCGATGCCCCAGAGCAGCCCGAACAGGCCGAGCGACGCGACGGCGGCGACGATCTGGTTGGCGGTGAGCGCGGAGATGGCGAGGCCGATCGCGACCAGGGCCGCGGCCAGCAGCAGCAGCCCGGCATAGCCGCTGTACACCGGGCCCCAGTCGGGTGCGCCGAAGACCGCCAGCACCACGGCATAGGTGAAGGTCAGGCCGATCATCACCAGGAGCACGACCATGCAGGCGGCGAACTTCGCCAGCACGATCTCCACCTCGCGGACCGGCGACGTCAGCAGCAGCTCCAGGGTGCCGGCACGCCGTTCCTCGGCGAACTGGCGCATCGTGATCAGCGGCACCAGCAGGACGAGCTGCACCGCCGACTGGAAGAAGATGTGGACCAGCGTCGCCTGCTTGCCCACCGCCAGGCTGACGACGAAAGTATAGCCGCTGAGGAGCAGGAAGACCGCGATCACCGCATAGGCGACGGGGGACGCGAAGAGCGCACGCACCTCCTTGCCGGTCAGGGTGGCGAGGCTGGTCACGGGGCCGCCTCGCCCGCGGTCAGCCGCAGGAACAGGTCCTCCAGTTCCGATGGCGCCTCGGCCAGCTCGACGGCGGCGATGCCGGCCTGGGCGAAGCCGGCGCCGAGCCGCGCCAGGACTTCGGCGCCCTCGATGCCGACGCGCCACGCGGCCGGGCCTGCCTCGGCCACGCTGGTCAGCCCCGGCGTGGCCGCCAGCACGGCCGCGATGCGGGCCCTGGACGTGGCGTCGCCGCGAATGCCGACCTCCAGCATCCGCCCCGGCCGGGCGATCGCATGGGTGGTCAGGAGGTGGCCGTTCAGCAGGATCGCCACGCGGTCGGCGACCCGCTCGATCTCGCCCAGGATATGGGACGTCAGCAGGATGGCGCAGTCGGCGGCCAGCCGGCGCACGAGGCCGCGGAACTCGATGATCTGGCGCGGGTCGAGGCCGTTGGTCGGCTCGTCGAGCACCAGCAGCCGGGGGCCGTGCAGGATGGCCTGCGCCAGCGACACCCGCTGGCGGTAGCCGCGGGACAGGCGCCCGATGATGCGGTCGCGGACCGGGCCCAGCCCCAGCCGCTCGCACGCTGCCTCGATGCGGCGTCCCAGCTCGGCGCCGGCAAATCCGCGCAGGCGCCCGGCGAAGGCGAGGTACTCGACGACCCGCATGTGGCCGTAGAGGGGACCGTCCTCGGGGACGTACCCGATCAGCCGGCGCGCCGCGCGGCCGTCGAGAACGTCGTGCCCGTCGACCCGGACCGTCCCGGCGCTCGGCCGCAGATAGCCGGTGACGATCCGCAGGATGGTGGTCTTGCCCGAGCCGTTCGGCCCGAGCAGGCCCATCACCTCGCGGTCCCGCACCTCGAACGAAACGCCCTGCACCGCCACGCGCCGGCCATAGCTCTTCCGCAGTTCGGCGAGGGTGACGAGGGCCGTCAGTCGTAGAACTCCGGGGCCTTCTTCATCGCCTTGAAGGCGTCGGGATCATGGGCGGTGAAGAAATCCGCCTTCTCCGTCGCCATCATGTGGCGGATCCATTCATAGGCGCTGAGGAAGCCGGCCGGATTGTAGGCCAGCACGATATTGGGCGGCAGGCTCTTCTCCACGTTCTCGCGGAAATAGACATTGTCGCCGGTCAGGATGATCAGGCCCGTATTCTTCAGCCGCACCGTCATCATCTGGCTGCCCGGCGTGTGGGCGACCCAGCGCTTGACGACCAACGCGCCGTCGCCGAACAGGTCGAGATCGCCGTTCAGCTGCAGCATCTTGACCGCATTCGGATAGTCGCTGTTCGCCTTGCGCAGCGGCAGCACGTCACCGATCATGTACGGGCCGCCGGTGCTCGGCTCCGGCCAGAAGGCGTTCTGGATCTCGGACTTCTGCACGACGATGGTCGAGTTCGGGAACTTCCCGACATTGCCGCCATGGTCGAGGTGGAGATGGCTGACGACGACGTACTTTATGTCGTCCGGCTTGAGGCCGATCTTCTGCAGCTGGGTGTCGATCGCCACATCGGGCGTGTTGACCGGCTTCAGCGCCCCGAAGGACGCGCCCCAATAGCTGGGATCGGTGATGATGCGGTCATTGTTGCCGGTGTCGAAGAGCACGTTGCCCTTGGGATGCATGACGACATAGAACCCGACCGGCACCTGGATCGGGGGATCTACCGGCGCCAGGTTCTGCAGGATGCCCTTGCCGATCGTCAGCGCCCCCGAGCTGAATGCGTAGAGCTTGATGTCCTGCGCCGCGGCAACCGATGCCGTTGCGATGCCGATCACCGTTGCGACGATGGAAGTTGCCAGCTTTCGCGTCATGTCATCCTCCGGCGGATCTATTGCGCAGCACTGCTCCTTCGTGGGTCCACGCGATGGATTACCAAAACGGGTGCGCGGACGTCGTCTACGCACGGATTCAGCGCCGCGGCAAAGGGACTGTCAAGTAGAGGTGCCGGGGTAGGCCGAACAGGCGGTTTCCCCCTCCCATCCGGATCAAGTATCCATCGCCAATCTACTTGCGGTGGAAGCGAACTCATCTCTCCGGCGGCCCATGGCGCTTGATTGCGAACCCTCTAACGCGTCAGCTCCACCAGCCGACGACAGTCCGCCGGCAGCCGCCGTTCGTTCAGGTTGGTCACGCCGAGCAGCAGCCCCTGCTGCTGGGGGGACCGCAGGTACCAGGGCGAAAGGGGGGTCGGTGCCAGGCCGAACGGCAGGGCGCGCGAAGCGATGTCCACGTCGGACGCACGCCCGGAAAGCAAGGTCACCACGGCCAGACCGGCGGTCGCCTGCACCTTCATCGAACCTGACGCCACCTCCCCCAGGCAGCGAAGCAGGGTCTCCCGTCGGGCGGCGTAGAGCCGCTTCATGCGGCGGAGATGGCGAAGATAGTGCCCCTCGCGCAGGAATTCCGCCACGGCCCACTGCATGGGCACGGCCGCCGCCGGCACCAGGCAAGCGGCGATCTCCCCGAACCGATGGGCCATTTCCGCCGGCACCACCAGGAAGCCCAGGCGCAGCGCCGGGCTGATGGTCTTGCTGAAACTGCCGATATGCAGCACCCGTCCCCCATGATCGAGGGATGCGAGAGCCGGGGCCGCCCGCCCTTTCAGCTGCAGCTCGCTTAAGTAATCGTCCTCGATGATCCATGCGCCGTTCCGCCGGGCCCATTCGAGCAATGCAAGCCGCCGCGGAAGCGACATCGTCATCCCGAGCGCCGCCTGCTGGCCCGGCGTCACCACCGACAGTGCCGCTCCGGGGGCGCTTCGAACACCAGCGGCAATATCCAGCCCTTCCGCGTCGACCGGGACCGCTGTCACCGTCATGCCAGCCAGGCCGAGCGCGGTGCGAGTGAGCGGAAAGCCCGGATCCTCCACCCAGGCCTCCATCCTTTCAAGTTGAAGGCCACGGATCGCAAGACCGAGCGCACCGGGGAATCCGGCCGTCACGAGCACCTGGGAGGGACTGCACCGAACGCCGCGGGCGATGCCCAGGTAAGCCGCGATCTCCTTTCGCAGGTCTGGATTGCCGCGCGGATCGGGATACCCGACCGGCGCCGCAGCGGCCCGCCGGGCCTCACGCGTGAGGATGCGTGACCACAGCTTGAAGGGGAAGGCGTCCTGGGAGGGCACACCCGTCTGAAACACCAGGGGCGCGGTCGCAAAGTCACGGTAGAGGTCCGGTAGGAGCGGCGCTTCCGGCGACGACCCGTCGGGTATGGAGGATTGCGACGGGCGCGCGGCGACGCGAGTGCCTGCCGCCCCCAGGCCGATCGCGAATTGCTCGTCGATCAGACGTTCGTAGGCCAAGCGCACGGTGCCACGGGACACACCGAGCTGGGCCGCCAAATCCCGCCAGGAGGGCAGCCTCGCGCCCGCGGCGAGCCGCCCCGTCTCGATGCCCTCCCGGATCGCCCGGTAGATCTGGGCAGCCAGCGACCTTCCGGCACGATCGAGGTGGATGGGGAGGGCGGCCATCGCTCGATGGTACAGTCGGAGTTGCCAATCTCGGTACTGTTCCATGATTAGGGCGGGGCGCATCTCTTCCCTACCAGCGGCGAACGCCCGACTGGTCAGGAGCTGTCAGATGACTCAACGCATGGACTACAATGCTGCCACGCCGGCCGGTGTGAAGGCGCTCGGCGGCGTCTATGGCCACGTCGTGCGGAGCGGCCTGCCGAAGGCGCTGCTCAACCTCGTCTACCTTCGCGTCTCGCAGATCAACGGTTGCGCCTACTGCATCGACATGCATTCGCGCGACCTGCTGAAGGACGGCATGGCGGTCGAGAAGCTGGTGCTGATCCCGGCTTGGCGCGAGGGCGGTGCGCTGTTCGACGACACCGAACGCGCCGCGCTTGCCTGGGCGGAGACGGTGACGCGGGTTGCCGAAACAGGCGTGCCCGATGCCGAATATGAAGCCGCCGCCACCGTGTTCGACCAGAAGCAGCTCGCCGACCTCACCATCGCGATCGGTCTGATGAACGTCTACAACCGGATGGCGATCAGCTTCCGCACCCCGCCGGCGGCGGTCAAGCAGTAGCGGCCCGGCAATACTAGCGAGGCACCGGCTCGAACGGGTCGGCGCAGCCGGAGAGCACGGTCGCGGTATCGAAGATCTCCTGGTAGGAGCGGACCTGGCCGCCTTCCACGGTCCAGAAGTCCGCCTTCTCCAGGGTTGCGCACTGTCCGGTGTCACGGCTGCGGGTCCGGACCCGCGTGCGCACCACGATGCGGGGCCCCTGCTGGATGAATTCGAGCGGCGTATGCTCCTCCACGATCCAGCGCTCATGCAGCCGTTCGAGATAGTCGCGCAGGCCCGCGGCCCCCGCCCACACGCCGCTGGTGCGGAACTCCGTCGCCGGCCCGCAGGAGGTCAGCGTGAAGCCGGGATGGAGTGCGGCGAACAGCTCCTCCACCGAACCTTCCGAATAGCGCTCATACAGACGCTGCACCAAAGCCAGGGACGTGTCGGGCACCGGGGCCTCCCTCGAAACGGGTGGAACCCGAATATATCACCCCTTCGGCGACAGGCGAGCGGCAGGCGGGCGGACGACGTAGCCGGGGGCCGAATTCTCCTCGCGCACCCGGGCATAGATTCGGCAGTCGCGCGGGCGGACCGGGTCGACGTTGGGATGGAGGGCCCAGCGGCGCAGGACACCCTCGAAGCGCATCCCCGCCTTCTCCATCACCCGGCCCGACGCCGGGTTCGCCACGTCACAATAGGCCCAGGCGCGCCATACCCCGGGCAGCGAGAAGGCGACCTCCACGGCCGCCACCAGCGCCTCGGTCATGTAGCCCTGCCCCCATAGCGGTCGCGCCAGCACATAGCCGAAGACGACGCTCCGGCCTTCGTCGGTCACGCGCAGGTCGATGCCCCCGGCACAGGGCAGGCCGGGGGCATCGATGGCATAGGACCGGCGATCGTCGCTCGTCCACATCTGACGAAAGTTGGCGAGCGCGGAGCGCGTGTCGATCAGGCTGCGGTGGGGTCGCCAGGTGAGGTAGCGCGAGACCTCCGGGTCGCGGGCATAGTTGGCGAACACGCGCTCGGCGTCGGCCGTCGCCGGGCGCCGCATTACCAGCCGCGCGGTCCGGATGTCCTCGGGAAATGCCATCGAACGAACCCGGGTCAGTAGGAGCGCGGCAGGCCCAGCACATGCTCGCCGAGATAGGCCAGGATCAGGTTGGTGGAGATCGGCGCCACCTGGTAGAGCCGGGCCTCGCGGAACTTGCGCTCGACATCGTACTCCTCGGCGAAGCCATAGCCGCCATGGGTCTGGACGCACATGTCGGCCGCCTGCCAGGACGCGTCGGCCGCCAGCATCTTCGCCATGTTGGCCTCCGGCCCGCACGGCCGCCCGGCCTCGAACAGGCGCTGGGCCTTCTCCACCATCAGGGCCGCCGCCTCGCTGGCCGCATAGGCCTTGGCGATCGGGAACTGGATGCCCTGGTTCTGGCCGATCGGACGCCCGAAGACGACGCGCTCGCGGGCATAGTCGCGGGCCTTGGCGATGAACCAGCGGGCGTCGCCGATGCATTCCGAGGAGATCAGGATGCGTTCGGCGTTCATCCCGTCGAGGATATAGCGGAAGCCCCGGCCCTCCTCCCCCAGCAGGTTCTCGGCCGGCACCTCCATGTCGTCGAAGAAGATCTCGGTGGTGCCGTGATTGAACATCGTGCGGATCGGGCGGATCGTCAGGCTCCGGCCGCGCACCTCGCGCATGTCGACGACCATCACCGACAGCCCGTCGGTGCGCTTGGCCACCTGGTCGCGCGGCGTGGTCCGGGCCAGCAGCAGCAGCAGGTCGGAATGCTCGGCGCGCGAAGTCCACACCTTCTGGCCGTTGACGACGTAGCGGTCGCCCTTGCGCACCGCCGTGGTGCGCAGGCTCAGCGTGTCGGTGCCGCTGGTCGGCTCGCTCACCCCGAACGCCTGCAATCGCAGGCTGCCCTCGGCGATGCCGGGCAGCCAGCGCGCCTTCTGCTCAGCATTGCCGTGCCGCAGGATGGTGCCCATCGTGTACATCTGGGCGTGGCAGGCAGCCCCATTGCATCCGCTGCGATGGACCTCCTCCAGAATGGCACCGGCAGCCGAAAGGCCGAGGCCGCTGCCGCCATACTCCTCGGGGATCAATGCGGACAGCATCCCGGCCTCGGTCAGGGCACGGACGAACTCGGTCGGATAGGCCCGCTCCCGGTCCTTCTCGCGCCAGTACTCGCCGGGGAACCGGGCGCACAGGGCGCGCACTGCCGCTCGGATTTCGGGATGGGTCTCGTCGGCGGCGCCCGTCGGCTCCATGGCATTCCTCGCATCTTCTGGGGTCGCGGCAATCTATGCAGGCCGGCAGCGCAAGGGAAGCCGGGCTCGGCGGAGCGCCGCGGTCGCAAGGCGGCAACCCTCGCGAGTAGCGAGGCGGCCGGTTCAAGGATCGAGGGCACGGGATATCGGCCATGCCCCCTGTGCACTGTGGCATTTTTACCAGCATTCCCATGGTTCGCAGAAGAATCCCGTTGCCAATGACCGAAAACTTGGGGATATGGAACATCCACGATCGGTTATCCGTGGTTGAATCCAGGGGGCGAGTCTATGGCTATCTTTAGTTGGAATGGTGCGAGCAATCTCGATCTGAAGCAGCTGGGGCAGTCGTTCG
>CAZQOA010000115.1:0-14990 GCA_964594715.1 uncultured Rhizobiaceae bacterium
CGATGCGGCGATCGGCTTCACCGGCATGGATTTCGAGACCGCGGTGCGCGAGCGCATCCCGATCCTCTCGATCCTGCTCAACAACTTCTCGATGGCGATCGAGCTCGGCATCATGCCGGTGTCGACCGAGCGCTACCGCGCGACCGACATTTCGGGTGACTACGCCGCCATGGCCCGCGCCTTCGGCGGCTATGGCGAGCGGGTGACCAAGCCCGAAGACATCATCCCCGCCATCCAGCGCGGCATCGAGCAGACCCGCAACGGCGTGCCCGCCCTGCTGGAATTCATCACCAGCAAGGAAACCTCGATCTCGAGCTTCAAGGGGTAAGGCCCCCGCTTCTCAGCCCTTGGGGATCGGCGCCAGGTGGAATTCCGCCACGGCGTCGATCATCCAGCGGCCGAGGAACATGGCGCAGGACGGGCGCACCAGCACCCAGTAGGTCGGGGTCCCGTCGCGCTGCAGGATGATCGCCGGCACCCGCGCCAGGGTCGACTGGGCGACGTGCCCCGGCCCGAAATGCTGCGGGTGCAGGTCGAGGTGGCAGCCCTTCTCCATCACCGTCCGCGCCATCGGGCCGGAGATTTCCAGCCCGAGCCGGGCGGCCGAGGTATCGACGGCCGCGAAATGATTGCCGGCGAGCGCCATCTCGAAGCGCGCGACCGTCGTCGCCACCTCCGGCCGCGGCACCAGGATCAGCCACTCGTCCGGCCCCAGCCACAGGACGGCCCGCGCGCCGTCGGACTGGAACCGGTTGGGGGCGTCGGGCGGCGTGACGCCCAGGGCCGCTGCCGCCAGGGACAGGCAGTCGCCGTCGGCGCGGAGCGTGATCTGGCCCAGCATCGGCAGGGCCGCCAGGGTCACGGCCTGGCCGGACCGGGCCGTCATGTCGACCGACAGGCTGTCCAGCAGGGTAGTCCCGGTTTCAACCATCACGGCGCCCACCTTCCGGGTCGAAGAGGACGGGGTCGGCGATCCGGGCCGCGACGATGAGGCTGCCGGACGCCGGCGCCACCAGCGGCGCATAGACCCGCTCGCCGATGCGGGCCCGCCCGTTCTTCACCAGGGCCAGCGCGAAGGTCCGCCCCATCGCCGCGCTGCGATAGCTCGACGTCACATGGCCGACCATCGGCATCGGCGTGCGCAGCACGGGCTCATCCACCAGTTGCGCCCCTTCGGTCAGCAGCGTCGCCGGATCCTCGGGCAGCAGGGCGACCAGCTGCTTGCGATCGGTGCGCCCGGTATCGGCGCGCAGGAGCGAGCGCTTGCCGAGGAAATCCTTGCGCTTGGCCACCATGCGCTCCAGCCCGAGGTCCAGCGGCGTCACCGTGCCGTCGGTTTCATGGCCGACGATGAAATAGCCCTTCTCGGCCCGCAGCACATGCATCGCCTCGGTGCCATAGGGCACGATGCCGAGCGGGGCGCCGGCGGCGGCTACCACGTCCCAGAGCGCCTGGGCATAGCCGCCATCGACGCTGATCTCGTAGGCGAGCTCGCCCGAGAAGCTGACGCGGGCGATGCGGGCCGGCAGCCCGGCCACCATCCCGTCGCGGAAGCTCATGAAGGGGAAGGCCGCCGCCGACAGGTCGACATCGGGCATCAGCTTGGCCAGCACGGCGCGGGATGCGGGGCCGGCAACCGCCACCGTGGCCCATTGCTCGGTCACCGAGGTGCAGAAGACGCGAAGTTCCGGCCATTCCGTCTGCAGCCACTCCTCCATCCAGTCGAGCACGCGGGCGGCCCCGCCGGTGGTCGTGGTCAGGAAAAATCGGTCGCGGGCCAGCCGCATGACGACACCGTCGTCGAAGACCATGCCGTCCTCGCGGCACATGACGCCATAGCGGCAGGCACCGACGCCCAGACTGGCGATCGGGTTGATGTAGATGCGGTCGAGGAAGGCGGCGGCATCCGCGCCCCGCACCTCGATCTTGCCCAGCGTCGAGGCGTCCATCATGCCGGCGGCGGTGCGGACGGCCTGGCATTCGCGCAGGACCGCGCGCTCCATGTCCTCGCCGTTGCGCGGGAAGAAGCGCGGGCGCTTCCATTGCCCGACATTCTCGAAGACGGCGTGGGCGGCCAGGTGGCGGGGATGGATCGGGGTGATCCGTTCGGGATCGAAGAGGGCGCCGACATGGCGGCCGGCCAGCGCGCCATAGGCGACCGGCACATAGGGCGCGCGGTAGGTCGTCGTCCCCGTCTCGCCCATCGGGCGGGCCAGCGCCTGCGACAGCACGCCGATCGTATTGACGTTGCCGCTCTTGCCCTGGTCGGTGCCCATGCCGGCCGTGGTGTAGCGCTTCACATGCTCGATCGAGCGGAAGCCTTCACGGGCGGCCAGCCCGATGTCGCCGACCGTCACGTCGTTCTGGAGGTCGACGAAGGCCTTGCCGCGATAGCCCTGCGCCAGCCCCCAGAAAGGCAGGATCGGTGCGCCGACGGCGGGCGCGGCCGCCACGGGCTTCGCCGCGCGGGACCGGCGGCCGATCGCCATGGCCGCGACCTCGCCGGCGGCGTGGCCGGAGGCGAGGCAGGCGGCGAGGTCGAAATGGCCGGCGGCCGAGCCGGCGACGGCGAGGCCCGGTGGCATCGCGTCCGGGCGGAAGCAGGCCAGTGCCTCGTCATAGGCGAGTTGGCCGCGAAGCTGCCCCAGCAGATGCACGGCCGGGTTCCAGCCCCCGGAGACGCCGACCAGGTCGCAATCGATCCGGCGCAGCGATCCCGACAGGCCATCCTCGTCGAATGCACGCACGTCGATCGCCGACACTGCCCGCCGGCCATGCACCGCGATCGGCACCCGCCCGTTCAGGACTTCGATGCCTCGCGCCGCAGCACCACCGGCGACCGGCGAGCCGCCGGGGCGCAGGTCGACGATCGCCGTCACCGCGACGCCGGCATCCGCCAGCGCCTCGGCGGCGGCATAGGCGGAATCATTGTTGGTGACGAAGACCGCCTGCCGTCCGCAGGCCACCCCGTAGCGGCGCGCATAGGTGCGCACGGCGCCGGCCAGCATGATGCCGGGCCGGTCGTTGCCGCCGAACAGCAGCGGGCGCTCATGGGCGCCCGCTGCGACGATCGTCCGCGCCGCCCGGATGTGCCAGACCCGTTGCCGGGCATGGCCCGCGGCCGCGTCTCGCGGCAGGTGGTCGGTCCGGCGCTCGACCGCCACCGCATAGCCATGGTCGTAGAGGCCGAGGACGGTGGTGCGGCCGAGAACCGTGACGTCCGCCATTCCCGCCAGGGCGTCGCCGGCACGGGCGATCCAGCGGTCGGCGGGCTGGCCGTCGACCACCGCATCGCCGTCCAGAAGATCGCCGCCCGGCCGCGCGCCGTCATCGGCCAGGATCACCCGGGCACCACCCGACGCAGCGGCCTGCGCCGCCGCCAGCCCGGCCGGGCCGGCGCCGACCACCAGCACGTCGGCATGGACGTGGGTGTGGTCGTAGAGGTCGGGGTCGGCCTCCGTCGGCGCCCGGCCCATGCCGGCCATGCGCCGGATCGCCGGCTCATAGACCCGCCGCCACCAGCCACGCGGGCCCAGGAAGGTCTTGTAGTAGAAGCCGGCCACCAGCAGCGGTCCCAGGACCTGGTTCGCCGCCCCCAGGTCAAAACCCAGGCTGGGCCAGGCATTGACGGGGCTGGCGACCAGGCCGTCGAACAACTCGATCTGGGTCGCGCGGACATTCGGCTCCGACCAAGCGCCCCGGCCGAGCTGGACCAGCGCGCTCGGCTCCTCCGGGCCGGCCGAATAGATGCCGCGCGGGCGGTGATACTTGAAGCTGCGCGCGACCATCGCGACGCCGCTGGCAATCAGGGCCGATGCCAGCGTGTCGCCGGCAAAGCCGGAATAGGCTCGGCCGTCGAAGGTGAAGCCGACGGCGCGTTCGCGATCGATGGCCCCGCCCTGGGGCAGGCGGAACCCGCTCATGCCCCGGCACCCGGCAGCGGCGGCGGGGCAGCGCCGGGCGGATAGGCCGCGGCGATCTCGTGGGTCACCGTATGGCGTACCAGGTTGAACCAGCGCCGGCAGCCCTGGGCGTGGAACCAACGCTCGCGCAGCCAGCCCCTGGGGTTGTCGCGCAGGAAGATGTAGGCCGCCCATTCCGCATCGGACAGCGCCGCCGGGTCGACCGGGCGCGCGATATGGGCCTCGCCGCCATTGGCGAATTCCGTCTCCTCGCGCGGCCCGCACCACGGACAGGGGATCAGCAGCATATCCAGGCTTTCAGTGCGCGACCGCCGCGGCGCCATGCTCGTCGATGAGCGCGCCGGAGGTGAAGCGGTCGAGGGCGAAGGGGACGTTCAGCGCGTGCGGCGCGTCGGTGGCGATGGTGTGCGCGAACACCCAGCCCGATCCCGGGGTCGCCTTGAAGCCCCCCGTCCCCCACCCACAATTGAGATAGAGCCCCTCCACCGGGGTACGCCCGATGATCGGCGAGGCATCGGGGCAGACATCGACGATGCCGGCCCAGGTCCGCATCATGCGCAGGCGCCCGAAGATCGGAAACAGCTCCAGTAGCGCCCCCATCTGGTGCTCGATGACATGGAACGAGCCGCGCTGGGCATAGGAGTTGTAGGCGTCGATCCCTGCCCCCATCACCAGCTCGCCCTTGTCGGACTGGCTGACATAGACATGGACGGCGTTCGACATGACGACGCAGTCCAGCACCGGCTTGATCGGCTCCGACACCAGGGCCTGGAGAGGGTGCGACTGCACCGGCAGGCGGAAGCCCGCCATGTTCGCCAGCACCGAGGAATGCCCGGCCGGCACCAGGCCGACCTTGCCGGCCTTGATCGCCCCGCGCGTCGTCTGCACGCCCACCACCCGGCCGTCGACGACGTCGATGCCGGTCACCTCGCAATTCTGGATGATGTCGACCCCGCGCGCGTCGGCCGCCCGCGCATAGCCCCAGGCGACGGCGTCATGGCGGGCGACCCCGCCGCGGCGCTGCAGCGTCCCGCCCAGGACGGGATGGCGGCGGCGGGCGTCGATGTCGACGACCGGGCAGAAGGCCTTGATCTCCTCCGGCGACAGCCACTCGGCATCGATGCCGTTCAGCCGGTTCGCCTGTACCCGGCGCACCCCTTCGCGCACGTCGTGCAGCGTGTGCGCGAGGTTGAGGACGCCGCGCTGGCTCAGCATGACGTTGAGGTTGAGGTCGGCCGACAGGCCCTCCCAGAGCTTCAGCGCGTGCTCGTAGAGGGCCGCACTCTCGTCCCACAGGTAGTTGGAGCGGATGATGGTGGTGTTGCGGCCGGTGTTACCGCCGCCGAGCCAACCCTTCTCGAGCACCGCCACATTGGTGATGCCGTGGTTCTTGGCCAGGTAATAGGCGGTCGCCAGCCCATGCCCGCCGGCACCGACGATGATGGCGTCGTAGGCATCGCGCGGGGCGGCGTCGCGCCAATAGGCCGGCCAGCTCCGATGCCGGTCCAGGGCATTGAGGGCCAGCTGAAAGAAAGAGAAGCGCTGCATCCATCCTCGGGCCGCGGGAAGCGGGCGGCCCGAGGGTAGGCGAGCGTGCGGCCGCTGTCTAACGTGTTGAGAAAGCTAGACGCGGACGCGTTCCACCGGCGGCAGATTGTGGTTAATCGGTCGCACCGTGGAGGCCTGGGCGCCCTTGATGCCCTCGCCCTCGGCGACCTCGCAGCGCACCTTGGCACCGGCCTCCAATGTATCGAACCCGTCATCGACCACCGCATTGCGGTGGAAGTAGACCTCCTGGCCGTCCGGCATCCGCACGAAGCCGTAGCCCTGCTCGGCGAAGATGCGATCGACCACGCCATGGGGTGGTACCTCGTGGGATTTCACGATCCCCGCCAATTTCTCCGCCTTGTCCATGAGTTGCCGACGCACGGCCTCGAATGCTTCGTTCACCGCGATATGAACCCCTTCGCGCGCCGGCGACTCATGCTGCTCGCGCGCGACCGCTATCTCTCCACCCGGGTAGGTTATATCGACCCGCACCTTGAAGAGCTTCATCACGTTCTGCCGGCGGACCCCCTCGATGGCCACGCGGCAGCTGGTGATACGGTCCTTGAAGCGCCCCAGTCGACCCAGGCGCTCGCGGATGCGGGCTTCGACGCTTTCGGACGGCTCGATGTGCCGGAAGGTGATCTGCAGTGGAATCTGCATGGTGGTCCTCTCGCTGTAAGGCTCGAATTCGGACGGCCTCGCGGGTCGCTCCCGCCTTCGGACTCTCAACCTCCTCAATTTGCATGTCGGGCGGATGGGGCCAGTATCAAGACCGTCCGATGACAATGAGCAGGAGGTGCCAGTGGCGACCGACCGAGCAAGCCTGTACCGGGATGCGATCGTCATCGACGCCACCTGCCCGCTGCTGCACGAGAAGCGCTTCGTCGACCTCTACCGGCAGGGTGGCGTCACGGCGCTATGCCCCACGGTGGGCGCGACGGGCGGTGCGGGCGAGACCTTCAAGGCGCTCGCCGGGTGGCTCGCCTTCGCGCGCGAACGCGACGACCTGCTGCTGGTTCGCCGCGCCGCCGACATCGACGAGGCCAAGCGCAGCGGGCGCCTCGGCATCATCCTGCATTTCCAGGGCGCCGACCCGGTCGAGGACGACCTGGCCCTGCTGGACGGCTACCATGCGCTGGGCCTGCGGATGCTCCAGCTCACCTACAATGTGAAGAACCGGGTGGGCGACGGCTGCGAGGAACGGACCGACGCCGGCCTCAGCCGATTCGGCATCGCCCTCATCGAGCGGCTGGACCAGCTGCGCATCGTCCTCGACTGCTCGCACACGGGCTACCGCACGACCATGGAGGCGATGGAGCGGGCGACGCGCCCGGTGGTCTTCTCGCACTCCAACCCCCGCACCGTGCAGGATTCGCCGCGCAACATCGGCGACGACCAGATCCGTGCCGCCGCCGCCACCGGCGGCCTCGTCGGGATGAACGGATTCCCCGCCTTCGTCGCCGCCCGCCCGCGCCCCACCGTCGACGACCTGATCGATCACATCGACTACACGGTCCAGCTCGTCGGCGACGCCCATGTCGGGCTCGGCATCGACTACTACCGGGGGCAGCACCCGTTCGCCGACCTCGACGCGGCGCGCGCGCTCTATGACGGCTGGGTCGCCGCCGGCCGCTGGAACCCAGCCAGCTATCCGCCGCCGCCCTACCACTACCCGCAGGGCATCGAGACCCCGGACAAGCTGCCCCACCTCGCCGACCGACTGTCGGCACGGGGCTATGGCGACGGGTCGATCCTGAAGATCCTCGGGCAGAACTGGGTGCGCGTATTCCGCGAGGTCTGGGGCGTTTAGATGGACACTTGCCGGAATTCGATGCGGCTGACGTGAAATCGCCACATGGCGTCCCTATATGATGTCAGCCGATGCGATCTCTCCGGCCAGCTCGCCATAATCCGATCGAGCACCGAGCGCGGTTTACCCGCCCTGATCGCAGCGACGACCCCCATCACCTCTACCCGGCCCGAGGCCGGGACGATTTACGGACAGATATGCAGAACATTTCCGAATTGAGCACCAAGACGATCAAGGCGATGCCGCCGAAACCCGGCCTGGTACGCCGCCCGGAGGCCCATGGCCTCAGCCGCGAGGAGTTGCAGAAGATCGTCGCCGACCTGATCGGCTGACCCGGCCCTACTCCGCCGCGGCGGCCGCTCCCCCATAATCGACCGGCGACAGCTCGCCCGGCGTCGCGTGCCGCGCCCAGTAGAGGTCGCGGATATGCACCGTCGTCGGGCCTGGGACGCCGTTGAACAGGATGCGGTCGTCGACGCGGACGATCGGCATGATGCCACCGGCGGTGCTGGTGGCGAACACCTCGTCGGCCTCCAGGAAGCGCTCGCCGCTGATCGGGCCGACCTCCAGCGCCAGCCCCCGCTCCCGGCAGATATCGATCACCGTCCGGCGGGTGATGCCCTCCAGCACGCCGCGATCCGGCGTGACGATGCGGTCGCCATAGACCGCGAACACGTTGAAGCCCGGCCCTTCCGTGACATTGCCGTCGGTGCCGAGCAGGATCGCGGTGTCGGCACCGCGCTCATAGGCCTCCAGCTGCCCGCGCTCCAGGTCGAGCCAGTGATAGTTCTTCACGGTCGGGTCGACCGCCTCCGGCGGGATCCGGCGCATTTCGGGGATGATCGCCGACATGCCGAGCGATTGGCTTTCCTTGCCGCCGATCCACACGAACGGCACCGCATAGACGATCAGCCGGTTGTGGCACAGCCGCAGGTCGCGTGAGCCGAGCGGCGGGCGGCCGCGGGTGCAGACCATGGCGACGAAGGATTCCCGCAGGCCCGAGCGGCGCACGCATTCCGCCAGCAGCGCCTGCAACTCGGCGCGGCTGCGGCGGATATCCATCTTCAGGATCGACAGCGAGCGGAGGAACCGATCCAGGTGGTGGTCGAGCCGGAAGAAGGCGCCATCCCAGACATGGACCACGTCATAGGTGGTGTCGCCCCGGCTGAAGCCGAGATCGAGGATGGAGATCGACGCCTCGTCGAGCGCCTTCCATTCGCCGTCGACCCAGGCGATCGCGCCCGGGGAAAGGTGCCCGCTCATGTCGCCAGCAACTCCGCTACGGCTTTCGCGATGAAGCGCTCGTCCTCGGGGTTCTGGGCCGGGTTGCCGGCGCGATGGCCCCAGGCGGACGGGATGGGCTTGAGGCGCCCATAGGGGATGTGCGGCACCTCGCGGGCATTGTCGGCGACCTGGAAATAGAGGTCGCTGCCGCCCGGCATCACCAGCGTCTTGGCCCGGATGGAGCCAAGGGCCCGGCGCAGGTCGCCGCGATAGCGGTCGTTGGCCGAGATGTCGCCATGCTCCCAGGTCCAGAGCTGCGCCAGCAGGTTGTTGGCGTCGCGGCGCAGGTAGTTCCCTTCCCACCCCGAGACCAGGAAATCCTCCAGCGAGCTGTAGCCGATGCCACGCCACAACTCCTCGCGGTAGAAGGTCTGCGACAAGGCCCAGCCGGCATAGACGCGCCCCATGGCGCGCAGGCCGCGCAGCGGCGTCTCATGGAACCAGCCGTCGCGATAGGCCGCATCGGCCGTCAGCGTCGCGCGCACGCCCTGGATGAAGACCTGGTTGTGCGGCGCGGTGCGGGCGGAGCCGCAGACGACGCAGATCCGCTCCACCATCTCCGGATGCAACGCCCCCCAGTGATAGGCCTGCTGGCCGCCCATGGACCAGCCATAGACCAGCGCCAGGCGGTCGATCCCCAGCCCCTCGGTCAGCAGGCGGCGCTGGGCCTCGACGTTGTCGAGATAGGTGACGTTCGGCCAGCGACCGCGGTCATAGGCCCCGCCGGCGTTGCTGGGCGAGCTCGAGAGGCCGTTGGCGAACTGGTTGGGGATGATGATGAACCAGCGCGCCGGGTCGAGCACCCGACCCCGCCCGATCAGCCATTCCGTGTCGTGGTGCTGTGCCGAATAGGAGGTCGGATAGAGGATGGCGTTGTCGCCGGCCGGCGAGAGCGTCCCGTAGGTGGTGTAGGACAGCTGCGCGCCGCGCAGGGTCATGCCGCCCTGGAGGGCGAAATCCCCCAGGGCGAAGGTCCGCGGCTGCGTCATGGGGTGGCCGCCCGACCCCGGATGGCCAGGTCCCGGATGATGGCGCGATGGGTCGGCGCGTAGCCGCGCGCGACATGCGCCAGCCGCGGCGCGATCCGGCGGTGGGCCGCCGGCAAGGCATGGAAGGGAATCGAGGGATAAAGGTGATGTTCGGCGTGGTAGGGCATGTTCCAATGTACCAGTCGGACGGGCCACGAAACGAGCGTGGTCCGCGTGTTGGTGAGGGTGTTGCCGTCCTCCGTGCAGCCGGTGTGCTCGGTCAGGAGGATGGCGCGCAGGATCGGCTGCGCCAGCAGGACGGGCCCGATCCAGTAGAGGACGGGGCCCCAGGGGTCGATGGCGACCCACAGCACCAGCACCGCAGCCGCCAGGGCGAACATGCCGACGACCGAGCGCCGCACCGCGCCCCTCGCCCGCGCCGGGATGAAGTCGAATCCCGAGAAATCCCCGCGCATCACCTTCCATCCGCCGGCGAAGCGCGCCTTCCAGTAGTTGAGCGCGGTCAGCCGGCGGAAATATTCGCCCCGCGTCCGCGGTGGCGGCGGCGACAGCTCGGGATCCAGCGCCGGGTCCTGGCAATGGCGGTGATGGGCATAGTGGAAGTGCTTGTAGAAATTGGCGTCGAGCAGGCTCGGCACGGCCGCGAGCCAACCCGCCCAGTCATTGGCCCGGCGGGTGCGGAAGGCCGTGTAGTGGACGCACTCATGGACCGTGGCGAAGAGCCCGACCAGGAACCAGCCGAGCAGCAGCATCGCCGGCACCACCAGCCAATGCCCGCGCGCCGCGGCGACCAGGGCCGCACCGGCGGCGATCAGGACAAGATGGGCCACAAGCTGCATGCCGCCGCGCAGGTCGGAGCGGCGCGACAGGGCCTTCACTTCATCCGGCGCCAGGATGCGCCCGGCGGAGGTCGCCGTATCCATCGATTCCGTCTCCCAGCCGTGAGGGCAGCTTAGGCGACGGCGACCGCCTATTGCTAGGCCCTAGCCCAGGTCAGGGGCGGTTCGGCGGGTCGCGCACCGATGATGGCATGGTGGCCTGCGCGGGCGCGGGGGCCGGCTCCGGCGGCTGGCCGCCGCCGAGCCAGCGGCCGATGCGCCGGAAGATCCGTCCCATCACGCGCCACAGCTTCGGCAGCAGCCAGATGATGAGGCCGACGAAGATGATCAGCAGGATGATGAAGACGATCGGGTGATTGAGCGCGGCCCACAGGCCGGCGACGACCGCGACATCCTCGCCGACCGAGGCGCCCCAGTTGGTGAAGGGCTCGGGCGAAGTGTTGATGACCAGCCGGGTGCTGGCCTTGACGGCATGACTGGCGGCGGCCAGCGTTCCGCCCACCAGCCCGGCCGCGAGCCCGATCGAGGGATCGATGCTCCAGGCGGAGCCGGCCGCCAGCGCCGCGCCGGCCGGGATGCGGATGAAGGTGTGAAGCGCATCCCAGCCGCTGTCGACCCCGGGTATCTTGTCCGCGAAGAACTCGACGCAATACATCAGCCCGGCCGCCAGGATGACCACCGGCGAGGCCAGGATCTGCAGGTCCGGCGGCAGTTCCATCGCCCCGGTCGCCCCCATGAGGCCGAGGGTCAGCATCGCCGCATAGAGGTTGATGCCGCTGGCCCAGCCGACGCCGAGCGTCAGCGCTATCGCCGATACCGGATCCATTGCGGTCGACCTCCCCGAGAATCACCAATCAAGAATCACCAAACATCATGCGCCTGGACAACGGCCGTCGTTGCCGCCCATTCCGCCGCAGGGCTAGGATCGATCGGCATCGCCGCGCTCCCCGCCCCCTCCCCGACCATCCGAGGATTCCATGCAGGATCTCCCCTTCCGCTCCGCCAAGGAACTGGCCAGCCTCGTCCGACGCAAGAAGGTCGGCTGCCTGGAGCTGCTCGATCTCTATCTGGCCCGGGTGGAAGAACACAATCCCGCACTGAACGCCGTCGTCGCGATGGATGTCGAGGGCGCCCGCAAGCGCGCCCGGTCGGCCGACCGGGCGCTGGCGCGCGACAAGCTGTGGGGGCCGCTGCACGGCGTCCCGATGACGATCAAGGAATCGTTCGACGTCGCCGGCATGCCCACCACCTGGGGCCTGCCGGCCTATGCCGATAATATCGCATCGAAGAACTCGGTCGCGGTCGACCGCATGGAGGCGGCCGGGGTCGTCGTGTTCGGCAAGACCAACGTCCCGGCCTGGCTGGCCGACTGGCAGAGCTACAATCCGGTCTACGGCACCACCAACAACCCCTGGGACCTGTCGAAGGTGCCAGGCGGCTCGTCCGGCGGGTCGGCGGCGGCGCTGGCGGCCGGCCTGACCGGCATCGAGGCCGGCAGCGACATCGGCGCCTCGATCCGCAACCCTGCCCATTACTGCGGCGTCTACGGCCACAAGCCGACCATGGATATCTGCCCGCCGCGCGGCCAGGCCCTGCCCGGGCGCCTGTCCGGGTCCGACATCGCGGTCATCGGCCCGATGGCGCGCAGCGCCGACGACCTCGAGCTGGCGCTGACCGCCATGGCGGGGCCGGACGAGATCGAGGCCGGCGCCTGGCAGTTGCGCCTGCCGCCCAACCGCAGGAAGACGTTGCGCGAGTTCCGGGTGGCGGTCCTCCTCGACGACCCCAACGGCGAAGTCGACATGGAGATCCAGGACCGCCTCCAGGAGCTGGCGGACCTCCTGGCCAAGAAGAAGGTCAAGGTGTCGAACGCCCAGCCGGAGATCGATACCGCCGACTCCCACCGCACCTACATCCACCTGCTGCGGATGGCGACCTGCGGCCGCCAGACCGACGAGGAGTTCGCCCGCAACGCCGCCATCGCGGCCGGGCTGCCGGCCGGCGACGAGAGCTACTACGCGCGGATGATGCGCGCCAACACCGGGTCGCACCGCGACTGGCTGGCCTTCAACGAGCGGCGCCGGCACATGCAGTGGGCCTGGCACGAGTTCTTCAAGACCTACGACATCCTGCTGTGCCCGGCCGCATCCTCGACCGCCTTCGCCCATAACCACCAGGGCGAGCGCTACGACCAGACGATCATCGTCAACAACAAGCCGGTGTCGGTCATCGACCAGATGTTCTGGGCCGGCTATTCGGGCGTCGTCCACCTGCCGTCGACCATCGCCCCCGCCGGCCTCGGCGTCGGCGGGCTGCCGATGGGGGTGCAGATCGTCGGCCCCTACGGCGCCGACCGCAGCACCATCGCCTTCGCCAAGATGCTGGCCAAGGAGTGGCACGCGTTCGAGGCGCCCCCAGGTTATCTCTGAAGATGCCGCGGCTGCCGTCCGAATCGGCCGAACAGGATGTCGGCGAGGACGGCAGCCGTGACCACGGCGCCACCTGCATAGGTGTTCCACGACGGTAGTTCCGAAAATGCCAGCCAGACCGCGAGCGGGGCGAGCGGTATCTCCAGCGACCCGATCAGGGCCGACCGCGTGGCAGGGACCAGGCGCGTGCCGAGCGTGAGGAGCAGCAGCCCCAGGCCGAACTGACAGCCGAACAGGCCGAGCGAGGCGAGCTCCGCGCCTGCCGGCCACCGCAGATCGGCGAACGGCGCGGCCAGCACCACGCTCGCGAAGGCCGACAGGCAGGCGGCCGGCAGCATCGACCGCCCGGGGTTGCCCCGGATGATGACCATCATCGTGCCGATGAGGATCGTCATCGCCAGGGCCAGCAGGTTGCCCGTGAGATGGCCGGCCGAAAGGGCGCCGCCGAAGATCACCGCGACGCCCAGCATGGCGACGGCGCTGGCGGCCAATGTCACCCAGCCTTCCCGCCTGCCCGTCCACAGCCATCCGATGGCCGCGGTCACGAACGGTGCCGCCGCGTGGATCAGGGTGACGTCGGCCACCGTGGTCCGTTGCAGGGCGTTGATGAAGCAGATGGTGGCGACGGCCGAGCATGCCGCCGCCGCCAGCCCCGCCCGGCCCATCTGTCGGAACGCGGCCAGGGTCCGGCCGCGATGGCAGCAGGCGATGCAGGCCAGGATGAGGACGCCGCCGAACAGGCCCCGCCAGAACACCACCGTCCAGGCGTCGAGCGCGATCAGGCGTGTCAGAAGCCCGGCCGTGCTGAAGACGATCGCCGAGGCCGTCACCATCGCCACGCCCAGCCCCGCCGCTTCCACCCGCACCATCCGTCCGCCTCGCGACATTTCCGTCGATCGGAAGGTAGCCGGGTGCTACTGACAGCGTTCTGTCAGTAGCCTTTGCCAGCCGGCCACGGAGGTCGAGGATGCGAGGTCGAGGATGCGTCGGGCCGACCGCCTGTTCGAGATCATCCAGGTCCTGCGGACGCAGGCCCGACCGGTCACCGCCGCGGCACTGGCGAGTGCGCTGGAGGTCACCGTCCGCACCGTCTACCGCGATATCGCGGCGTTGCAGGCACGCCGCGTGCCGATCGAAGGTGCCGCCGGCATCGGCTATGTCCTGCGACGAGGCTTCGACCTGCCGCCGCTGATGTTCACGATCGAGGAGATCGACGCGATCGCGGTCGGCGCCCGCATGGTCCGCCGCCTCCGCGACGAAGGATTGCAGGCGGCGGCGGACAGCGTCCTGAACAAGGTCGCCGTGGTCCTGCCGGAAGCCCTCCGCGCCCATCTGGTCGCGGCACCCCTCTATGTCTCCGACGGCAGCGCCGCCATCGTCGACGGCATCGACCTGGCCACGGCCCGGCAGGCGGTGCGCGACCGGCGCAAGATGCGCATCGCCTATATGGACGAGCAGGCATGCCTGACCCGCCGGACCATCTGGCCGATCGCCATGGCCTACTACGTCGACGTGACCCTGCTCGCCGCCTGGTGCGAACTGCGGACCGACTACCGCCATTTCCGCGTCGACCGCATCCGCGAGGCGACCCTGCTCGACGAGCGCTATCCCGATGACGGCGGCCGCCTGATGGCGGACTGGCTCGTCCTGCGGAAGGAATGAACATCCATGGGCCGGCTGCTATCCTGGCGGCCATCGTCCCATCCCGGAGCCCAGGACCATGACCGAGCCCGCCGACCGGCAAAGCCTCGTCACCTTCTTCGACCGCTGGACCGACCTCGTCCGCGCCGTCGACTACGCCACGGCGCGCACCATGTTCGACCCGGCGCTGGTGGCGTTCGGCACCTATGCCGACCTCGTCACCGGAATGGATGCGGTGGAGAGCGGACAATGGCGGCAGGTCTGGTCGAAGATCGCCGACTATCGCTTCCGCACCGAGGCGCTGCATTGCGATGTCTCGCCGGATCGGCGGATGGCGACCGTGGCGGTGCCCTGGACCTCGACCGGCTTCCGCGAGGATGGAACCAGCTTCGCGCGCAACGGGCGGGCGACGGTGACGCTCCGTCGCGATGCCGTCGACGGGCCGTGGCGCGGCGTCCACACCCATCTGTCCCTCAACCGGGGCACGCCCGACCGCTCCTTCGGGCGCCCCACGGCGCTGGTCTAGG
>CAZQOA010000116.1:0-14730 GCA_964594715.1 uncultured Rhizobiaceae bacterium
ACGAGATCGACAAGGCCGACATCGAATTCCCCAACGATCTGCTGCTCGAACTCGACCGCATGGAGTTCTTCGTGTTCGAGACCGGCGAGACCATCAAGGCGAAACACCGCCCGGTTGTCATCATCACCTCGAACAACGAGAAGGAGCTGCCGGACGCCTTCCTGCGCCGCTGCTTCTTCCACTACATCCGCTTTCCCGACCGCGAGACGATGGAGCGCATCGTCGCCGTCCACTTCCCCAACCTGCGCAACGACCTGGTGCGCGAGGCGATGACGCTCTTCTACGAGATCCGCGAGGTGCCGGGGCTGAAGAAGAAGCCGTCGACCTCGGAGCTGCTCGACTGGATCAAGCTCCTGATGATCGACGAGATCCCGCCCGAGGTGCTGAAGCAGCGCGATCCGGCCAAGCTGATCCCGCCGCTGCACGGCGCGCTCCTGAAGAACGAGCAGGATGTCCATCTGTTCGAGCGGCTGGCCTTCCTCAACCGCCGCGAACGCAACTGAGCGGCGGGGCGGGCGGGCGATGTTCCTGCGTTTCTTCACCGAACTGCGCGATGCGCGGGTGCCGGTCAGCCTGCGCGAGTACCTGACCCTGCTCGAGGCGATGAAGGCCGAGGTCATCGAGCACGACATCGAGGCGTTCTATTACCTGTCCCGCGCGACGCTGGTGAAGGACGAGCGCCATATCGACCGCTTCGACCGCGTCTTCGGACGGGTCTTCAAGGGGTTGGAGGGGATGGACGGCGCCATCGCCGCCGACATCCCCGAGGAATGGCTGCGCCGGCTGGCCGAGAAGCTGCTGACGCCGGAGGAGATGGCCCAGATCGAGGCGCTGGGCGGCTGGGACAAGCTGATGGAGACGCTGAAGCAACGCCTGGCCGAGCAGAAGGGCCGCCACCAGGGCGGCAGCAAATGGATCGGCACGGCCGGCACCTCGCCCTTCGGCGCCTATGGCTACAACCCCGAAGGGGTGCGCATCGGCCAGGACCAGTCGCGCCAGCGCAAGGCGGTCAAGGTCTGGGACAAGCGCGAGTTCAAGGACCTGGACGACAGCGTCGTCATCGGCACGCGCGAGATCAAGCTGGCGCTGCGCCGGCTGCGCAGGTTCGCCCGCGAGGGGGCAGCCGACGAGCTCGACCTGCCGGGCACCATCGGGTCGACGGCGCGCAATGCCGGCTGGCTCGACATCCGGATGGTGCCGGAGCGGCACAACACGGTGAAGGTGCTGCTGCTGCTCGATATCGGCGGGTCGATGGACGACCATATCCGCCTGTGCGAGCGCCTGTTCTCGGCCGCCAAGACCGAGTTCAAGCACATGGAGTTCTTCTACTTCCACAATTGCGTCTATGAGCGCCTGTGGAAGAGCGCCCAGCGGCGCCGGGTCGAGAGCACGCCGACCCTGGAAGTGCTGCGCACCTATGGCCCCGACTACAAGGTGATCCTGGTCGGCGACGCCAGTATGAGCCCCTACGAGATCGTGCAGCCGGGCGGCAGCGTCGAGCACTGGAACGAGGAGCCGGGCCAGGCCTGGATGCAGCGCATCCTGCACACCTGGCCCCATGCCGTCTGGCTCAACCCGGTGCCGAAGGAGCGCTGGTCCTACCTCCAGTCGATCGAGATGCTGCAGCAGCAGATGGAGGGCCGGATGTACCCGATGACGCTGGCCGGCTTCGACGAGGCGATGCGGGAGCTGGGCCATTGATGGAACCGACGGGGCGACGCGACATGGAACGGCGCGACATCGAATTCGCGGCCGACCGCACCACGCTCCGCGGCTGGTTCTACCCGGCGGCGGGTGCATCGGGCCGGCCGTCGTCGAACCCGGCGCCGACGATCGTCATGGCGCACGGCTTCTCGGCGGTGAAGGAGCAGTACCTGGACGGCTTCGCGGAGATGTTCGCCGCCGCCGGGCTGAATGCGCTCGTCTACGACCACCGCAACCTCGGAACCAGCGACGGCGAGCCGCGCCAGGAGATGGACCCCTGGGCGCAGGTCCGCGACTATCGCTCCGCCATCACCTATGCCATCACCCTGCCGGAGACCGATCGCGAGCGGATCGGCATCTGGGGCACCAGCTATTCGGGTGGCCATGTCCTGGTGGTCGGCGCCATCGACCGCCGGGTCGGGTGCGTCGTGGCCCAGGTGCCGCATATCAGCGGCGCCGAGAGCGGCCGGCGCCGGGTGCGCCCGGACCAGCTGCCGGCCCTGCTCGCCCGCTTCGACGCCGACCGCGAGGCGCGCTTCCGCGGCGTGCCGCCGGGCACCCTGCCGGTGGTGGCCGACGACCCCGCCACCCCATGCGCCCTGCCCGGCCGCGACTGCTGGGAGTTCTTCGTCGGGTCCGAGGCGCGGGCGCCATCGTGGAAGAACCGGGTGACGCTGCGCACCCTGGAGATGGCCCGGGAGTATGAGCCGGGGATCTACGTGCCCCGCATCTCGCCGACGCCGCTGCTGTTGATCGTGGCGCCGCACGACCAGCTGACGCCGCCCGACCTGATGCTGGAGGCCTATGAGCGCGCGCTCCAGCCGAAGAAGCTGGTGCTGCTGCCGGGTGGCCATTTCGACCCCTATATCGCCGGCCTTCCGGTGGCCGGCGGCGCCGCCCGCGACTGGTTCGTCGAACATCTGAAATCCTGAAATCCCCAGAAGTCACGAGGAAGCCGGCATGGGTCAGAACGCCTTCGGACAGCCGGTCCGGCGCAAGGAGGACCAGTCGCTGCTGACCGGCCGCGGCCGGTTCGTCGACGATTATCGCCCCGATGGGCTGGCCCATGCCTGGATGCTGCGCTCGCCACACGCCCATGCGCGGCTGGTCCGGATCGACATCGCGGCGGCGGCGGCGGCCGACGGCGTGCTGGCCGTCCTGACCGGCGCCGACCTGGCGGCCGACGGGATCGGCGGCATCCCCTGCACCTACCAGCCGCCCTGGCCGAACGGCACGGCGCCGCCGCGGCCCAACCACCTGCCGTCCTGGCCCGCCATCGCCAGCGAGATCGCGCACTATGCCGGCGACACGGTGGCGATGGTCGTCGCCCTGACCGAGGCGGCGGCCCGCACCGCGGCCGAGCTGGTCGAGGTCGAATGGGAGGTGCTGCCGGCGGTGGTCGACCCGGCGGCGGCGCTGGCCGACGGCGCGCCCGTCGTCCATGCCGGCCAGCCCGACAATGTCTGCTTCACCTGGGAGACGGGGGACGGGCCGGCGACCGACCGCGCCTTCGCGGCTGCCGCCCGGGTCATCTCGCTCGACGTGGTCAACAACCGCGTCGTCGTCGCCGCCATGGAAACTCGCGGCGCCGTCGGGGAATGGGTCGACGGGCGGTATGTGCTGACCACGGCCAGCCAGTTGCCCCATCAGCTGAAGGAGCAGTTGGCGACCCATGTCCTCCATGTGCCGGAGGAGCAGGTCCGCGTCGTGGTCCGCGATGTCGGCGGCGGCTTCGGGATCAAGAATTCGCTCTATCCCGAGCAGGTGCTGGTGCTGTGGGCGGCCCGGCGCCTGGGCCGGCCGGTGAAATGGGTCGGCGACCGGGCGGATGCCTTCCTGACCGACGCCCATGCCCGCGACAACCGCACGCGGGGCGAGCTCGCGGTCGACGCCGAGGGGCGCTTCCTTGGCCTGCGGGTGACCACGACCGCCAATATCGGCGCCTACATCGCCAACAAGGGCCTGCTGTCGCCGACCCTGAACGCGCCGGCCCTGGTCGGGGCCTATGCCACCCCGGCCATCCATCTGCGGGTGACCGGCGTCTTCACCAACACGGTCCCGACCGATGTCTATCGCGGCGCCGGCCGGCCGGAGGCGGTCTATCTGGTAGAGCGCCTGGTGGACGTCGCCGCCGGCGAACTCGGCATCGACCGGGTGGCCCTGCGCCGGCGCAACGTCATCCGGCCCGACCAGATCCCCTACCGGACCCCGGTCTGGCTCACCTACGACGCCGGGCATTTCGAGGCCAACCTGGACGCGGCCCTGCCCGCGGTCGACTGGGACGGGTTCGAGGCACGCCGGGCTGCATCCAGCGCCGCCGGCAAGCTGCGCGGCATCGGCCTCTCTTTCTACGTCGAGCGCTGCGCCGGCGCCTCGCACGAGGACGCGACCATCGAGATCGCCGCCGACGGCCGCGCCACCGTGCTGGTCGGCACCATGGCCAACGGCCAGGGGCACGTCACCGCCTATGCCCAGATCGTGGCCGAGATGCTGGGCCTGCCGATCGAGGATGTCGACGTGTTCCAGGGCGACACCGACCGGGTGCGCCACGGCCAGGGCACCGGCGGGTCGCGCTCGCTGGTCATGGGCGGCAGCGCCGTCCATGGCGCCACCTGCACCGTCATCGACAAGGCCCGCGCCATCGCCGGCCATCTGCTGGAAACCGCCGAAGCGGACCTGGAATTCGCCGAGGGCGTCTTCTCCATCGTCGGCACCGACCGCCGCGTGACCTTCCGCGACGTGGCCGCCGCCGCCCACGATCCGGCCCGCCTGCCGCCCGGAGCCGCCGCCGGCCTCGATGCCGACAACCGCTTCAAGGTGGCGGGCTACACCTATCCCAACGGCTGCCATGTCGCCGAGGTCGAGATCGACCCCGAGACCGGGCGCCCGCAGGTGCTGGGCTACACCATCGTCCATGATTTCGGCCGCGTCCTGAACCCGCTGATGCTGGGTGGCCAGGTCCATGGCGGCGTCGCCCAGGGCCTGGGCCAGGCGCTGCACGAGCACACGGTCTATGATCCGGATTCCGGCCAGCTCCTCTCCGGCTCGTTCATGGACTACTGCATCCCGCGCGCCGACGACCTGCCCAGCCTCGCCTTCCACATGCGGGAAGACCCGGCCCCGGCCAACCCGCTGGGCGTCAAGGGGGCCGGCGAGGCCGGCTGCGCCGGCGCGCCGCCGGCCATCGTCAACGCCGTGGTGGACGCGCTGAAGCCGCTCGGCATCCGCCATCTCGACATGCCGCTCACGCCCGAGAAGCTGTGGCGCGCGATTCAGGGGAAATAGGCCAGGGGGAGATCAGGATTGTATCGGCTCTACAATGACGCCGGCACCGCCGGCATGGCCCCGCACATCCTGCTGCGGGAACTGGGCGTGCCGCACGAGATCGTGTTCCTCGATCGCGCATCGGGTGCCCACAAGACGCCGGAATACCTGGCGCTGAACCCGCTGGGCCGCGTCCCCACGCTGGTGGACGGCGATCTCGTCGTCTACGAGGCGGCGGCGATCTGCCTGCACCTGGCCGACCGTCATCCGGAAGCCGGCCTGGCGCCACCCGTCGGCGACCCGGACCGGGCGCGTCTCTATCAGTGGCTGATGTTCCTCACCAACACCATCCAGGCCGACCTGATGGTCTGGTTCTATCCCGAGCGGGTCGCCGACACCCCCCATGTCCCGGAAACGCGCCGGCGGCTGGAGGAACGCCTCGCCGCCATGTTCGCGGCCGTGGACGGCCACCTGGCCGATCGCCAATGGCTGGTGGGCGACCGCTTCACCGCCGCCGACGCCTTCCTCTTCATGGTCGCCCGCTGGTCGCGCAACCTGTCGCGGAAGGCCCGCGACCTGCCCAACCTTGCCCCCTATCTGGCCCGCCTCGCCCAGCGCCCTGCCGTGCAGGAGATGTTCGCAATCGAGCGGCTGGGGCCGCCCTACTACTGAGCAGGCATCCCATGGCCCACCCGATCGTCCACACGATCGGTCATTCCAACCACCCGATCGACCGGTTCGTCGCGATCCTCCGCAGCCACGGCGTCGACGCCGTCGCCGATGTCCGCTCGCACCCCTATTCCCGCTTTGCGCCGCAGTTCCGCCGCGACCCGCTGCGCGCCGCGCTGGAGGGCGCATCCATCGCCTATGTCTTCCTCGGCGCGGAGCTGGGTGCCCGCACCGACGACCCGGAATGCTGGTGCGAGGGCCGGGTGGACTATGACCGCCTCGCCCGGCGGCCGCAGTTCCAGGCCGGCCTCGACCGCGTCGAGACGGGTGCCGAGGATCGCCGCATCGCCCTCCTCTGCATGGAGCGCGACCCCCTCACCTGCCACCGCTGCATCCTGGTCGGCCGTCACCTCGCCCGCCGCGGAATGGCCCTGCGGCATATCCTGTTCGACGGCACGGTCGAGACCGGCGAGGCCGCCGAGGCCAGGCTGGTGCGCGAGACCGGCGCCGCGCAGGGCGACGTGCTGGAGCCGGACGCGCTGACGCGCGCCTATGCGATCCGCGGGCGGGAGATCGCGTATCGGAGGCCGCGTCGGGGGTAGATGGGTGGTAGGCGGATCAGATGTTCCGCGCTGCCCGTGGTGAAGCACCCCAATCCGAGATCGCGTCGACGAATGCCTGATCGTCGTCTGCGTGGGGGCTGGCGGCGACGGCCAGGGACTGGCGGTGCGCCTCCAATCGGAAGCCCGGGGCGTAAACGCCCGGAGCCCCGAACTGGATCGGACGCGAGCCTGGGCGGCGGGCGCGATAGGCTCCATTCTTGCTGCCGGTCTTCCGCCCGTCGGATACGGTCATCGCTCGATCCTCCTGGTCCAAGCAACTACTGCGTGGAAGAACGCCTGTCCTGGCGATTCCGCAACCCTTGACCGCCAGTTCGCCATCAGCGAACATATTGGGTGCGTCTCGTATTGGAGCGGGCAGCCCGCCGCGGACTGGATCGGATGCCCTCCGCGGCGGCGGATGCACTCCTGACGCGCCTCGAAACGATTGCCGCCGCCCCCTTCGCGCGCCATGCAAATGTCACGGCGATGAAGGGTGAGCAAGACGCCTTCCGCCTGCGGCAGGGTGGTTGGAGGGCGATCTACCGGATCATCCGCTCTGACGACGAGATGCGGGTGGTTCTGGTCGATGTACGAGGAAGCATCTACCGATGACTGAAATGCCGAAGCCCATTTCGATCGACCGGGACACGGTCGTCTCGTCCCGCCGCGACTGGGAAGCCCTGGTCGAAGCGATCGAGGATTCGGAAGATCGGGCGGCCCTGCTGGCCTCGCGTGCAGGACCGGCCCCCGATGACCTGCTTCCGGTGGAGGCCTATCGCCGCATCCGGGCGGGCGAAAGCCCGTTGCGCGTGTGGCGCACCTTTCGCGGGTTGACCCTGGCGGCACTCTCGGAAGCGGCCTCCGTCTCGCGCAGCTACCTTTCCGAGATAGAGAATGGCAGGAAGCCCGGCAGTGCCGCCGCATTGGCGAGATTGGCCCCGGTGCTCCGCGTCGACATGGAGGATCTGGTGGCCCGCCGCACGAAGTAACGCCGCGGATATGCCCGGCGCCCTTCTTGCCCCGCCCTACGCCGCTGCCGACACCGGGCGCAGCTTTGCCATGTTGGCCAGGGTCCGCACGCAGGCGGTCGCGACCTCCTCGCCCTTCACCACGAAGTGGTCGTGGAAGAAGCGGCGGTGCTCCTCGTGATCGTGGAAGTGCTTGGGCGTCAGCACCGCGGACAGGACCGGCACCTCGGTGTCCAACTGCACCCGCATCAGGCCGGAGATGACCGCGTCGGCCACGAACTCGTGGCGGTAGATGCCGCCATCGACGACGAAGCCGGCACCGACGATGGCGCCATAGCGGCCCGTGCCGGCCAGCAGCTTGGCCTGGAGCGGGATCTCGAAGGCGCCCGGGACCTCGAACAGGTCGATCGCGTCGCGCGGGTAGCCGGCCCGCTCCATGGTGGCCAGGAAGGCGTCGCGGCACTGGTCGACGATGTCCCGGTGCCAGCAGGACTGAACGAAGGCGATGCGCTGATTCATGGCGTGCTCCACATCAGAGACCAGAATCAGGGCGCACGGGAAGAGGTCGCCCGCAGCGGGGGGCGATGACGTCCCGTTCTCTTCCATCCGGACTGTGACCGTCGGCCCGGGAATCACACCCGATCTGCTGACCCCGGCGGTTGCCCGCCGGGCGCTCGCGGGCTTCGGCGCGGGTTACCCCCGCGCCTTACCGCCGGTGGGGACTTGCACCCCGCCCCGAGAACGTTGCCGCCGGAAAGGACCGGCGACCGGGAATGTCTAGCGGAGCAGGCGAAAGCCGGTCAATACCGTAGATCAGGCCCCAGATTCGGCATTGGCGACGACCGCCCGGAACATCTCGACCGCGCGGTCGATGCCGGCACGGTCGACGTCGAGATGGGTGACGGCACGGATGCTGTGCCGGCTGAAGTCCCCCATGACCACATCCCGCTCCTTCAGCCGGGCGACGATGGTGGGTGCATCCATGCCGGTCCCGGCCACGTCGATATAGACCATGTTGGTCGCGACCGAGGCCGGGTCGACCACGACCCCCGGCAGCTTCGCCAGCCCCTCGGCCAGGTGGCGGGCGTTGGCGTGGTCGTCGGCCAGGCGGTCGACATGGTGGTCGAGCGCATGGAGGCCAGCCGCCGCCAGGATGCCGGCCTGGCGCATCGCCCCGCCCCAGCGGTGCTTCAGGCGCCATGCCTCCTCGATGAAGTCACGCCCGCCGGCCAGCACGGCGCCGACCGGGCAGCCGAGCCCCTTGGTGAGGTCGATCCAGATGCTGTCGCAGGCAGCGCCATATTCCGCGGCCGGGGTGCGGGAGGCGACGACGGCGTTCATCAGGCGGGCGCCGTCCATATGCACCGCCAGGCCGCGGCGGCGGGCCGCGTCGGCGACCTCGCGCACGGCCGCGACCGGCCACACCGAGCCGCCGCCGCCGTTCGAGGTGTTCTCGATCGACACCAGGCGCTGGCGCGGCGCATGGCGGCCGCCCCCGCGCGCGGCCGCATCCACGTCGGCGGCGGTGAAGATGCCGCGCTGGCCCGGCAGCGTGCCGATCAGCACCCCGGCCAGGGCGCCGGGCGCGCCGGCCTCGAAATGGATCAGATGGGAGGTGACGTCGGCCAGCACCTCGTCGCCCGGGCGGCAATGCACCGCCAGCGCGATCTCGTTGCACATGGTGCCGGACGGCAGGAACAGCGCCGCCTCCTGCCCCAGCAGGCTTGCCACCCGTTGGCACAACGCATTCACCGACGGGTCCTCGCCGCGCTGCTCGTCGCCGACCGGGGCCTCGGCGATCGCCTTGCGCATGGCCGGCGTCGGCCGGGTCTGGGTGTCGCTGTAGAGATTGACGATCATCGCGGCGCTCCGGTCGGGGCATTCGCCCGTGGGGGTGCGGATGGGGGAAGTGCCGCCGGCCGCGCGGCCGGGCGAACCAGCTTCACCGTGTCCGGCGGCTGCCCCGACACCCACGCCACGGCCGCCCGCTCGAAGGGGGCACCCTGGTCCACCTGCTGGACCAGGGCGAAGGGCAGGTCGATGCGCTGGCGATGACGCGGCCCCTTCTCCGTCTCGAAACGGATCGGGCCGCGAGTGCCGATGGCGGGGGCGGCATCGAGGGCGCGGACCAGGGGCTGGGCATCGCTGGAGCGCGCCCGGCGCAGCGCGTCGACCAGGGTGAACACGGCATCCGCGCCCTGGTGGAACAGGCGCGTCTCCGGCATGTCGGTCGGCAGGTTGCGGCGCACCGCCTCGCCACGCGGGGTAAGCGGGATCGCAGGATGGTGCAGGACGACGGACAGAAGGAAGCGCCCGGCTTCCTTGGCATCATCCCAGAAGACGGCGGAATCGGCGATGCCGCCGGCATCCATCGCCAGCGTCGCGGCGGTGGGCGCGATGCCGGCCTGGCGAATCTGGCCGAGGAAGCGGGCGCCGGCCGTGCCCCCCTGCAGCACCATCAGCAAGTCGGGCGGCTCGCGCTTCAGGGCGGCGACCAGCGGCGACTGCCGGGCCGCCATGTCGAGCGCGGCAAAGGCGGTGGTGATCGGCGGGACCTGCGCCAGCAGCGCCGCGCGCAGCGGTTCCGCCCGCGCCTCGGCCCCCCGGTCGGCCGCCGGTGCCACGATCGCCACGCGGGTGGCGCCCAGCGCCTTGGCCGCGCGGGCCAGCGAATTGGGTATGGAGGCGCCGTCGGGCGAGATGTGGAAGACGTCGGCGATGCCCGAAATCCGCAGCGACGCGTCCCAGCCATTGACGTTGATGTAGGGGCGGCCGGCGCGGGCCGCGGCCGCGATCTGCGGCGGTGCGGTGGCCGAGATCTGGCCGCCGATCAGGGCGACCGCCTTCTCATCCGCCAGCAGCCTGGCGGACGCGTCGGCCGCCCCCGGGAAGGTGCCGCGGTCGTCGGCGAAGACCAGGCGGACCGGCATCGCCTTGCCCGCCTCCTCGGCATTGGCGACGAGGGCCGCGGCCTCCAGCCCGGCGCGGATCAGCGAGGCCGGGAAGGCAGCGGCGGCCGGCGTCTCGCTCAACACGACGCCGATCGGCACCGGTTCGGCGGCCAGCGCCGGCGTGGCAATGGGAAGGACGCCGACGGACAGGGCCGCGGCGAAAGCGACGATGGGGTTCTTCACGCGCCGGGACGAGCCCGGCCGATGGCACGACTCAGGAGCATGACCGGGAGAATACCGGCCACCACGATCGCAAGCGAGGCCGTAGACGATTCCGCCAGCCGCTCGTCCGACGCCAGGTGATAGGCGCGGATGGCCAGCGTGTCGAAGTCGAAGGGCCGCACGATCAGGGTCGCCGGCAGTTCCTTCATGACGTCGACGAAGACCAGCAGGGCCGCCGTCAGCAGCCCGCCGCGCAGCATCGGCAGATGCACCCGCCACAGCGTGCCCCGAGGCCCCTGCCCCAGCACCCGTGCGGCCTGGTCGATATGCGGCGTCACCTTGGCAAGGCTGGATTCCGCGGCGTTGAAGGCGACCGCCAGGAAGCGCACCAGATAGGCCATCAGGAGCGCGAAGGCGGTGCCGCTGAAGAGCAGCCCCGTCGAGACCCCGAGCGTCCGCCTGGCCCAGCCGTCGAGCGTGGTATCCAGCGCACCGAAGGCGATGAGGATGCCGACCGCGATGACCGCGCCCGGCATGGCGTAGCCCAATGTCGCCACGCGCACGGCCGAACGCACCACCGAGCCGGGCGCCAGGCGCTGGGAATAGGCCAGGACCAGCGCCACCGACACGACCAGGGCGGCCGCCATCGCCCCCAGCACCAGGCTGTTGCGGGCATAGCCCAGGAACTGCCGCCCGAACAGCGGGTCGCCGCCGGCGATCGCCATGTTCAGCAGGACGCCGCCGGGAACGAAGAAGCCGAGCAGGATCGGCAGGACGCAGGCGACGATCGCCCCTGTCGCGCGCGCCGGGCCCAGCTTTTGTACCGGCAGGTGGCGGTAGCGCGGGGTCGTGTGGTGGAAGCGCGCATCGCCGCGCGACCAACGCTCCACCAGCATCAGGGCCGCGACGAAGGTGACCAGCAGCGCCGAAAGCTGGGCCGCCGCGACCGGCGTGCCGAGCGCGAACCAGGTGCGGTAAATGCCGGTGGTGAAGGTGTCGATCCCGAAATGCTGGACGGCGCCGAATTCCGCCAGCGTCTCCATCAGCGCCAGTGCCACGCCGGCCACCAGGGCCGGCCGGGCCAGCGGCAGCGCCACCCGGAAGAACATGCGCCAGGGGCCGCAGCCCAGCGTCCGGCTCACCTCCAGCACGCACACCGACTGGTTGAGGAAGGCCGAGCGGGCCAGCAGATAGACATAGGGATAGGCGGCCAGCGTGAGCACGAAGATGGCGCCGCCGACCGAGCGGATCTCGGGAAACCAGTAGTCCGCCCGGCCCCAGCCCATGGACGAGCGCAGCGCGGTCTGGACCGGGCCGACGAACTGCAGGAAGTCGGCATAGGCATAGGCCATGACATAGCCCGGTGCCGCCAGCGGCAGCAGCAGGGCCCATTCGAATATCTGCCATCCCGGAAACCGGTACATGGTGACGAGCCAGGCCGTGCCGGTCCCGATCACCAGCGTGCCCACGCCCACGCCCAGCGCCAGCCACAGGCTGTTCGCGACGTAGCGCGGCAGGACGGTTTCCGCCAGATGGGCCCACACCCCGTCGGAGGACGCGAACAGGTTGGCGAAGACCGCCAGAAGCGGGATGGTGACGAGGACGGCGATCGCCACCGCCAGCCAGGCCCACAGCCTGGCGCCGTCGCGGCTGCGCCGACGCGGTGCGGAAACGGCCGCCGGCATGGACAGGGCGGCGTCGGTCACCGGCCGACGCCCGAGGCGGACCCGGTGGGTCGACGGGGGGCGGAGATGCGAATGCGGATCATGGTCGGCTTCGCCAGCGAATGTGTCATGTTTCGCGGATACTGACCATCGCCGCCGACGACTTCCCGGTGGCCCGGCGGCATTCCGTCGCACCAGCCCCTTTCCACGGCCGGCCGGAGGGCATTATATACGGATGGATATGACGCCAATGGATTTGACGCCAGGGGACAGGACGCCAGGGGATATGACGATAGGCCGGACGACCGAAGCGCCCCCGCTGATCGACCCGTTCGCACGGCGCATCAATTATCTGCGCGTGTCGGTGACGGATCGCTGTGATTTCCGCTGCCTCTATTGCATGGCGGAGGACATGACGTTCCTCCCCAAGGCGGAAATCCTCAGCCTGGAGGAGCTGGACCGGCTGTGCAGCGCCTTCGTACGGCTGGGGGTGCGCAAGCTGCGCCTGACCGGCGGCGAGCCGCTGGTCCGCCGCAATGTCATGAGCCTGGTGCGCGCGCTCTCCCGCCATCTCGGCAGCGGCGCGCTCGACGAGTTGACCGTCACCACCAACGGCAGCCAGCTCGCCAAGCACGCCGCCGAGCTGGCCGAGTGCGGCGTGAAACGGATCAACGTCTCCATCGACACGCTGGACAAGGCCAAGTTCGCGGCCATCACCCGCTGGGGCCGGCTGGAGCAGGTCCTGCAAGGGGTGGCCGCCGCCAAGGCGGCCGGGCTTGCCATCAAGATCAACGCGGTGGCGCTGAAGGGCGTCAACGACGACGAACTCGACCGGATGATCGCCTGGTGCGGCGACGAGGGCTTCGACCTGGTCCTGATCGAAGTGATGCCGATGGGCGAGCTGGGCGGCGACGCCCGCCTCGACCAGTACCTGCCATTGTCGATGGTGCGGGCCAAGCTGCGCGAGACATGGACGCTGGAGGAAAGCGACCACACGACCGGCGGCCCCGCCCGCTACTACACGGTGAAGGAGACCGGCCGGCGCCTCGGCATGATCACCCCCCTCACCCATAATTTCTGCGAAAGCTGCAACCGCGTGCGCCTGACCTGCACCGGCACGCTCTATATGTGCCTGGGCCAGGAGGACGCGGCCGACCTCCGTGCCCCCTTGCGCGCGACCGACGACGACGCAGCGCTGGAGGCCGCCATCCGCGAGGCCATCAGCCGCAAGCCCAAGGGCCATGATTTCATCATCGACCGGCGGCGGCGCGGCGCCGCGGTCTCGCGCCACATGAGCGTGACCGGCGGCTGACGGTCCGAATACCGCCTCGTCTTCGAAGCGGTGCCCATGCTGGTCGGAATCAGCCGTGCAGCGACCAGCGCCCCAGCGGAACGTACCGGGTCCGGCCGAGCAGGCTGTGTACGAGAACGAACTCGCGCACGGTCCAGCCGATCGGCCCGACCGCCTGGTCGGCGATGCCGCGGTCGGCATAGAACATGGTCAGATGCGGCGTGAACCGCCGCTTCGCGGGGCGCGCGAACCCGGCCTTCGCCATTGCCAGCCCGAGCGCCTGCCGGAACGCCACCAGCGCGGCAACGCCGTCGCCGCCGCGCAAGACGAAAGGCCGGCTGCCTGCCTTGCCGGCGAAGCTCGCGGCACGGTCGAACCCGACCTCGAACGGCAGCAGGTCGACCATCCCGGCGGCTTGGCCGGCCCTGGCGACAACGCCGGGCGGCACGCCCACGAAGCCGCCCAGATGATGCAGCGAGACATGCAGCCGCCCGACCGGGAGCGACCGGCCGCTCAGGCCATGCTTCGCCCCCATCTGCCGCGCGAGCCGCGCAATGTGCTGGGCGGCCGCCGCATCCGGGAAGATGCCGAAGAAGAGCTGGTCCGTCGGCCCGGCGGTGTGGAATCCCGGAAGTGACAGTTGCTCGCCCATTTGCCACCTGGACCAGGCTTCGAGATGATCGAGCGCCGCAGGAACGCAAGCGTTCAAGTAGGTCGCGATCCGTGCGCCGGCTACTCGTTGCGGGTCGTGCCAGGAACCGCGAGCATGCATTCATGGTCGGCCGGCCAATGGCAGGTGAAATGACCGACCACGATGCCGAAGGAGGAAACCATGTTTTCGGTGCTGTTCGAAGTCCATCCCAAGCCGGAGCAATGGGACGCCTATCTCGGCTACGCCCGGATGCTCCGGCCGGAACTGGAGCGGATCGAGGGTTTCATCGACAATGTCCGCTATCGCAGCCTGACCCGCGACGGATGGCTCCTGTCGCTCTCGAGCTGGCGCGATGAGAAGGCGCTCATCCGTTGGCGCACCCAGCCGCTGCATCACGGCGTGCAGGAGAAGGGCCGCTTCGAGGTCTTCCTCGACTATCATCTGCGGGTCGGCCAGTTGACGCGCGACACCCGGCTGCCGGACGGCCAATCCCTGCACGAACAGCGGCTGGACGAGACCGAAACGGGCGCGGCCACGACCATCACCCTGATCGACGCCCGGCGGCCGCCCGACTGGGTCAAGGCGGCCGGTGCCGACGAGGTCGCCCGATGGCTGGGCCTCGCGCCCGCGGCCGCGGGCCTTGCGGGCTGGGATGTTTTCGACGCCATCCTGACGCCGGGCGACGTCATCCTGCTCACGTCCTGGCGCGACCGTGCCGCCGCCGACGCCTTCGAAGGCGCCGTCTCATTGCAGGACGGCGCACGGCTCCGCCGCGTCCGGGTGGTGCGCGACTATGGCATGTC
>CAZQOA010000117.1:0-6487 GCA_964594715.1 uncultured Rhizobiaceae bacterium
GAAGACCAAGGGCGTGCCGCTGTTCCAGGAACAGGCGATGCGCATCGCCATCGTCGCCGCCGGCTTCACCCCGGAGGAGGCCGACCAGCTTCGCCGCGCCATGGCCACCTTCCGCCACGCCGGAATCATCCACGAGTTCGAGGAGAAGCTGGTCGAAGGCATGGTGCGCAACGGCTATGACCGCGACTTCGCGAAGCGCTGCTACCGTCAGATCGAGGGCTTCGGGAGCTACGGCTTCCCGGAATCCCACGCCGCCAGCTTCGCGCTGCTGGTCTATGTCTCGGCCTGGATCAAATGCCATTACCCGGCCGCTTTCGCCGCTGCCCTCATCAACAGCCAGCCGATGGGCTTCTACGCCCCGGCCCAGCTCGTCCGCGACGCGCGCGATCATGGGGTGGAGGTGCGGCCGGTGGATGTCGCCGTCAGTGACTGGGATTGCACCCTGGAGCCGGCCCCGACCTCGAAAGGCGGCATGGCACTGCGCCTCGGCCTGCGCCAGGTGAAGGGGCTGCCGGAGGCGGCGGGGCGCCTGCTGGTGGAGCGGCGGGATGCCGGCTGGGGCGACCCGCACGACCTGTGGCGTCGCACCGGCCTGCCGGCGGCGGTCCTGGAGCGGCTGGCCGATGCCGATGCCTATGGCTCGCTCGGGCTCGGCCGCCGGCCGGCCCTGTGGGCGGTGCGGCGCCTCGAAGGGGCGCCCCTGCCGCTGTTCGCGGCCAGCGAGGCGGCGCGGGCGGCCGAGCATCCGCCGGAGCCGGCGGTGGCCCTGCCGCGCATGTCCGCGGGCGAGGAGGTGGTGGAGGACTATACCGCCCTCCAGCTTTCCCTGAAGGCCCATCCGCTGGCGCTGCTGCGCCCGGACCTGCCGAGTGCGGGGCCGCGGCCCTGGCATCGCGTGCTGCCGGCGGCCCGCCTGGTGACCCTGCCCGACCGGGCGCGGGTGACGGTGGCCGGCCTCGTCCTCATCCGCCAGCGCCCGGGCAGCGCCAAGGGCGTCATCTTCCTGACGCTCGAGGACGAGACGGGGGTGGCCAACCTGGTCGTCTGGCCGCCGGTCTTCGAACGGCTGCGACCGATCGTGCTGGGTGCCCGGCTGGTCGCCGCCAGCGGCCGGCTGCAGCGCCAGGATACGGTGGTGCATCTGGTGGTCGAGGGCCTGCTCGACTGGAGCCCCCGCCTGGACCGCCTGGGCCGGATGGGCCGCACCTTCACCCCGCCCTTGTCGCGCGCCGACGAGGTCCGCCGCCCGACCCCCGATAACCGGGAATTCCCGGTCGTGAGCCGGGATTTCCACTGATGCCTCCCACTCCGCCGCCGTCTTCCACCCCATCCCGCGGGGAAGCGAAATCCCTGGCGCAGGATTTCCCCGGTTCCGTCGTGGAACCTTCCGACGGGTTAGAAAGCCCGCAAGTCCACCCCCCCGAAAGGACGTTCGATGAAGCTCTTGGTTTCCGCCGCGGCCCTCGTCCTCGGTCTCGCCGCTGCCGGCGCTTCCGCGGCCCCGGCCTCCGGCACCGACGGTAAGCCCGGCCAGCGCCAGATCGGCATGATCAAGGCGATGGACGCCGATGGCGACGGCAAGGTCTCGAAGGCGGAGTTCCTGGCCTTCCAGCCGAAGAACCGGCCCGCGGTCGCGGCCGACGCCAAGGTGACGCGCGAGGAGTTCATGCAGCGCACGTCCAACCGCTGGCACATTGGCGGCCCCCGCGCCGAGATGACGCCCGAGCGCAAGGCGAAGATGGAGGAGCGCCGGGCCGACGCCTTCAAGACGCTCGACAAGGACGGCAATGGCAGCATCAGCCGCGACGAATTCATGGGCTTCCAGGGCGGCCTGATGATCCGCACCGCGCCCCAACGACAGGAGATGAAGGACAAGATGGAGGGCCGCCGCGCCGAGGCCTTCAAGCGCATGGACGCCAACAATGACGGCGTCATCGACGGCGCCGAGCGCGCCGCCTCGCGCGAGGCGGCGTTCGCCCGGATGGACCGCAACGGCGACGGCTTCATCACCGCCGACGAGCTGCCCAGGCGCGGCCACCACGGGCCTCGTTGACGCGGGCCTCGTTGAACTGTCGGTTGACCACGCCGATGACCGCATCGTCGGACTAGGCAGATGACCGCCGTCGCCGGAACGTTCCAGCCCGAAATCTTCCTGGGCCGGTCGGCTTCCCCGGCGGCGGCGGGCTATGCTCGCGCCATGACCGATGCTGCGGAGTCGGACGAGGAACTGATGGCGCGCACCGGGCGGGGCGACCGCCTCGCCTATGCGCGCCTCCTCGAGCGGCACCTGGCGCGGGTTCACGCCGTCGCCCGGCGGTTCCTCTTCGATGCGGCCGAGGCGGAGGACGTGGCGCAGGAGGTCTTCCTGCGGGTGTGGACGCAGGCACCGCGCTGGACCCCGGAAGGGGCGCGCCTCACCACCTGGCTCTATCGCATCACCATGAACCTGTGCATCGACCGCAAGCGCAAGGTGGCGCCCCTGCCGCTGGAGGCCGCCGGCGAGCCGGAGGACGAGCGGCCGAGCGCCTATACGCTGCGTCACCGGTATGAGATGAACACCCACCTTTCCGCGGCGCTGAACGCATTGCCGGAGAGCCAGCGGGCGGCCATCGTCCTCAGCTATTTCGAGGGGTTGGGCAATATCGAGACGGCGTCCATCCTGAATACGACCGTGGGGGCGGTCGAATCGCTTCTGGTGCGCGCCCGGCGCACCCTCAAGGGCCGGCTGGCACCGGTGCTCGCCGGCGCGCTGGAGGACGGATCATGACCGACGACACCCGTCGCGAGGCGGCCCAGGTGGAGCAGGAGGCGCGGCTGGACCGCGCCCTCGACCGCCTCCTGTCGACCGCGCCGGAGCCCGAGCTGCCGGGCGACCTAGCCGCCCGCATCCTCGGCGCGACCGCGCGCATCCCCCAGGAGCCGGTACCCCGCGCGGCCCATGTCCAGCCGGCCCATGTCCAGCCGGGCCAGGCGCGGCGGACGGGTGCGGGATCGCGGGCAGGCTCCCAGACCGGATCCAGGGCCGGGCCCCGGGTCGGCTCCTGGTTCGAGCGGCCGCGGGCGGTGGCTGCCACCCTGGCGGTGGCCGCGGTGTTCGGCTTCGCCGCCGGCTGGATCGAGCCCCTGATGGCGCCCGAGGGCCAGGCGATGGACGTGACGGCCGTGGTGTTCGGCAGCGAGCCGGAGATCGAATTGTGAGCGACCCGACCACCCCGGACGGCAACCCGGCCCGCCGGCGCAACTGGCGCAGCTGGCTGCTGCCGGCCGGCCTGCTCGTGTCGCTGGCCTTCAATGTCTTCCTCGGCAGCGCGCTGGTCGGGCGCTACGCCCACGACCAGTCGCGCGGCGACTCGTCCTTCATCGGCTTCCGCCAGTTCGCCGACGCGCTGCCGGCGCCGGCCCGTGAAAAGGTGCGCGAGAGCTTCCGCGCCCGGCGCGCGGAGCTGCGGCAGGAACGCGGCGACCTGCGCAACGCGCGCGACCAGGTGATGCGCGCCCTGGCGGCCGACCCCTATGACGCGGCCGTCGCCCGCAGCGCCTTCGAGCGCCTGCGGAACGCCAGCATCGACATGTCGCGGGTGGCGCAGGAGGCGATCGTCGAGGCGGCGGGGAACCTGCCGGCGGAGCTGCGCCGCGACCTGGCGGAGCGGCGCCCGCGCGGGCCGCGCCCCCGGTCGTCCGACGAGCATCCCGGCGGCGCCCCGGAAAGGCGCCCATAGCCCGGTCTCAGTGGATGGTGAAGCTGTCCGCCCGCGCCACCCGCCAGGTATTCGCATAGAAGGCATGGTCGTTGGTGCCGCGCAGCAATTCCCCCGGCTCCAGGTAGGGCAGGAGCTGGGAGAAGAGCTTGATCTCGGTCGAGCTGATGCGGCGCGCCAGGTGATGCGGCTTCAACTGCGAGGGATGGTCCAGCCCCGCCGTGGACAAGAGCTCGGCCAGCGCGTGCAGCGTATGGCGGTGGAAGTTCGCCACCCGCTCGGCCTTGTCCGTCACCACCAGCGCGCGCTGGCGCAGCGGGTCCTGGGTCGCCACCCCGGTCGGGCATTTGTTGGTGTGGCAGCTCAGCGACTGGATGCAGCCGATCGCGAACATGAAGCCGCGGGCCGAGTTCACCCAGTCGGCGCCGATCGCCAGCGCGCAGGCGATGTCGAAGGCCGAGATGGCCTTGCCGCTCACCCCGATCCGCGTCCGGTCGCGCAAGCCAGCGCCGACCAGCGTGTTGTGGACGAAGAGCAGGGCCTCGCGCATCGGCACCCCGACATGGTCGATCAGCTCCAGGGGGGCAGCGCCGGTCCCGCCCTCGGCGCCGTCGACGACGATGAAGTCGGCGACGATGCCGGTCTCGAGCATGGCCTTGACGATCCCCATGAACTCCCACGGCTGGCCGATGGCGAGCTTGAAGCCGGTCGGCTTGCCGCCCGACAGGTCCCGCAGCCGGGCCAGGAAATGCATCATCTCGATCGGCGTGGAGAAGCTGCTGTGGGCCGCGGGCGAGACGCATTCCACCCCGACCGGGATGCCCCGCGTCAGCGCGATCTCGGGGCTGACCTTGTAGGCCGGCAGGATGCCGCCATGCCCGGGCTTGGCCCCCTGGCTCAGCTTGATCTCGATCATCTTGACCTGCTCGTCGCCGGCCTGGGGGGCGAAGCGCTCGGCCGAGAAGGTGCCGTCCTCGTTGCGGCAGCCGAAATAGCCGCTGGCGACCTGCCAGATCAGGTCGCCGCCATGGCGGCGATGGTGCGGGCTGATGCTGCCCTCGCCGGTGTCCTGCGCGAAGCCCCCGATCCGGGCACCCTTGTTGAGGGCCATGATGGCGTTGGCGCTGAGCGCGCCGAAGCTCATCGCCGACACGTTGAGCACCGATCCCGAATAGGGCCGCCGGCACTGGTCGTTGCCGATCAGCGTGCGGAAGGTCGCGGGGTCGCCGACCGGTGCGGGGCGGATCGAATGGCCCATGAACTCATGGCCGTTGGAATAGGCGTTGACCAGCGTGCCGAAGGGACGCTGGTCCGGCTCGCCCTTGGCGCGGGCATAGACCAGCGACCGTTCCGTCCGGGAAAAGGGCAGGCGCTCGAAGTCGGTCTCGAACAGGTACTGGCGCAACTCCGGCCGCACCGATTCGATCAGGAACCGCAGATGCCCGATGATCGGGTAGTTCCGCGTGATCGCGTGCCGGGTCTGCACGACATCGTGGATGCCGAGCAGGGACAGCAGCACGAACAGCGCGGCGAAGAACGGCGCGGCCGGATGGGCGGACGGCGCCAGCAGGAAGATCGCGGCGAGTACGAGGCAGGCCGCGAAGGCCGCATATCGGCCGACCAGCGATGATTTCAGGATGTTCTGCAAGGAATGACTCCGCCTGCTGGCGTCGGGGGGCGCCACCACCGGCACAATGGCGCTTCGTCGCCGTGTGTGCGACCCCTCCGCGCTCCCTGGCCCGGTTGCGCTGACCGGGCGGCCACTTGTAGGTTCCGCCCGACCCAACCCCCGGCCCGCGGGAGATCCCATGGCGCTAATCGGCGCGACGACGCCGCTCGACCTCTTGCGCGACTACCGGAAGCGGATCATCGCGGAGGTGTCGCCCGACGACCAGATGGTGCTGCGCTTCGACGACGCGACCATGGGCCGCATCGGCGAGCGGAGCTGGCAGGACCAGTATTTCCGGGTCGGCGAGGCGGCCCTGCGCACCGTCGTCCGGGCCATGATCCTGGCCGAGAAGACCGACATCGCCTCCATCCTCGACCTGCCGTGCGGGCATGGGCGGGTGCTGCGGATGCTGCGGGCGGCCTTTCCGGCGGCCCGCATCGCGGCCTGCGACCTCGATCGCGGCGGGGTCGATTTCTGCGCCCGCACCTTCGGCGCCGTGCCGGTCTATTCCGAGGCCGACCCGGCCCGCATCCCGATCGCCGAGCGCTTCGACCTCATCTGGTGCGGCTCGCTGCTGACCCATCTCGATGCCGCGCGCTACGCCGCCTTCGTCGACTGGTTCATCGACCGCCTGGCGCCGGAAGGGCTGCTCGTCTTCACCAACCATGGCCGCTGGTCGCTCGATTACCACCGTACCTATCCCTACATCGACGAGGATCGTTTCCAGGCCATCGCGGCCGAGGTGGCGGCGACCGGCTTCGGCTATCGCGACTATCCCCACCAGCCGGAATACGGCATCTCGATCGCGCTGCCGTCCTGGGTCGTGCGCCTGGTGGAGGCGCGGCGGGACGCCACGCTGCTGGCCTATCACGAGCGCGGCTGGGGCCATCACCAGGACGTCGTGGTGGTCTGGAAGAAGCCGATCGACGTGCCCCCCGGCCTCGACCGCCCACGCCCGCCGATCTATCGCGGCCACTACGACAAGTTCGCGCCGGGGGGCTGATTTGTCCGGTGGTTGAGTTGGGCGGCGGCTGCGGGGATGCAGACGAGAGGGGAATTGGAAGTTCACCGATCCAGTTCCGCCGCGGCCATCCCGGCCACCCGCAGGTCGATGTCGGCC
>CAZQOA010000117.1:6587-14551 GCA_964594715.1 uncultured Rhizobiaceae bacterium
TCACCGATCCAGTTCCGCCGCGGCCATCCCGGCCACCCGCAGGTCGATGTCGGCCGGATCGCCGTCGCCCAGGAACCATGCCGCCGACAGGCCGCACCAGGCCAGTATCCAGAGCAGGAGGCGCTTGCGTTCCAGCCGCGCTGCCTCGGTCACCACCGCCAGTCGCCGGGCGAAGCGGGCGGGGTCGGTGGCGACCGGCCGGGTCGGGTCGGCCAGGTCCGGGTTGGTGAAGATGTTGGCGAAGTCGAAGCCGCGCTCGCCCAGCAGGCGCTTGGGGTCGATGGCCAGCCAGCCGCGTGCGCCGAAGTCCAGCACATTGTCGTGGTGCAGGTCGCCGTGCAGCGCACCGACCTCGCGCGGCTCGGCCAACAGCGCGCGGGCCGTCTCCGCACAGCGCGCAAGGATGCCGCCATGGGCCGCCGCCGCCGGCTCCAGTTCCCGGAACCAGTGCGCCAGGGGCACCAGCTCGGGCAGCGGCTTCGCCCGGGGGGCGTGCAGCCGGGCGGCCACCGAGCACAGGATGCGGCAGGCCTCGTCGTCCTGCCCCGTGCGCGCCATATCGGCCAGCGAGGCCGGCCCCATGGCGCGTTCCAGCAGCAACGCATCGACATCGCCGGCCAACACCCGTGCCGCGCCGTCGCCGTCCCACCACGCCATCAGCACGCCGCCGGCGCGTTCATCCTCCTCGAAGGACAGCTTGAGCATGGCCGGCCGGCCATGCTGCCGTACCGGCAACAGGCGGGCCGCCGGGGTGGCGATTGGGTCACCGTCGGGGACCAGGTCCCAGCGGTCGAGATAGACGCCGAACATCGGGGCAACCCTAGACCGGGCGGGCAGCTTCCGCACCGGGCGGATATTCCGCGGTCGCGACGTGCAGGCCGTCGCGGGCCTCGATCCGGACCGCGAACGGCACGCTGTCGACGCGCAGGCAGCAATCGACGTCGGCCGGGCTGAGATGCACGGTGTCGGCCCTGAGCGCCATGGTGCCGACCAGGGTCCGCAAGGCATCGCGGTCGGGATGCCGCCCCGCCAGCCGGCTGCGCAGGTAGAGGGCGCAGACCTCGTCCTCGTCGGCGCGGTCGCGGTCGTGATCGCCCATGGCGACCAGCGACACCGGGCCTTCGCCGGCGGCCAGGATGGCCTGGACCGTCGCCTCCGCCGACACCAGCGAGCCGCCATAGATGCGGCCGGCGCCGGTCGCCTGCAACACGCCGCGGGTGCCGTTGGAGGTCGTCTGGATCAGGGTCTCGCCGTCGAACCGCCGGTCCAGCAGCTCGGCCGGCGAATTGCCGAAATCGAAGCCGTCGGGCCGGATGCCGCGCCGCTCGCCGGTGCAGTAGCGGCCGAGGCCGCGCTGGCGCAGCGCCAGCGCATGGTCGAGGTCGTCCACCATGACGATCCGGTCGGCGCCGTTCGCCAGCGCGATGGCGGCGGTCGTGAAGGCGCGGAAAACGTCGATGATGACGACGATGCCGGCCGCCTCGCGGGCGGCGGTGGCGAACGAACCGATTGTGACCATACCCATTTTCCGTTCGTTCTCCTTAGTGCCCGGCTCTTCAGTGTCCGGGCGCCAGCCCGCGATAGAGCGCCAGCGTTTCCCGGACCACGACATCCTCGCTGAAGGCGCTCTCCACCATCGCCCGCGCGTCCCGGCCCATGCGGCGCCGGGCATCGGGGTCCTGGGCGAAGCGGGCCAGCGCGTCGGCCAGGGCGGCCACGTCGCGGTAGGGGACGCGGAGGCCCGTCCGCCCCGGCAGCACCACCTCGCGATTGCCGGCGACGTCGGTCGCCAGCAGCGGCCGGCCGCAACTGGCGGCCTCCAGCAGCGCCTTGGGCAGGCCCTCGCCGGACGAGGGCAGGGCGGCGACGTGGGCCGCGGCCCAGACCGGGCGGACATCGGCCTGGTGTCCCCACCATTCGACCAGCCCCTCCGCGACCCAGGCCCGCAGCTCCGTCTCGGAAATGGAGGTGGGGTTGCCGGGGTCGGGTGCGCCGGCCAGCACGACCCGCACCGGCGTGCCCGACCGGGTGACGCGGCGCGCCGCCTCGACCAGGTCGCCGATCCCCTTCTCGTGGATCATGCGGGCGGCCATGGCGACGGTGAAGGGGCCGTCGGGCTCCGGCATGGGGGCGAAATGATCGAGGTCGATGCCGGCGCCGCGGATGATCGCGACCCGCGGATGGTGCAGTGCACCGGCCCGCTCCAGCGTCGCGCGGTCGTCCTCGTTCTGCAGATGGACATGGACGTTGGGCCGGTTGAGCGCCCAGCGCAGCAGCAGCCCGACCGGCGGCCGCAGCAGCCGCGCCGACAGGCGGGCCGAGCCGTAGACGAAGCCCAGACCGTCGAGCGCATTGATGATCGCCGGCACCCCGGCCCGCCTGGCGGCATAGGTGCCGTAGACCACCGGCTTGATCGCCACCTGGTGGACGATCGTCGGCCGCTCGCGGCGATAGATGGCGACCAGGTCGCGGATTGCGGCCAGTTCCGCCAGCGGGTCGACCGAGGTCCGGCGCAGCCGGATCGGCGCCAGCGCGAAGCCTTCGCCGCGGATGCGGTCGCCATGGCCGTCCTCGCGCGCCGCAACCACGACGCGGAAGCCGGCGTCGCGGGCAGCGCGCGCGATCGGCAGGCGGTGCGACCAGAAGAACCAGTCCTCGGTCACCAGGTAGAGCAGGGTGGGCCGGCTCATGCCGCGCTTTTCGCCTGTCGCAGCAACTCCACCACGCGCGGTGCCCATGCGTGGAGCGAATAGTCCGCCTCGACCCGGGCGCGGGCGACGGTGCCCATGCGCCGCCGCAGGCCGGGATCGCGCGCCAGCGCCAGCAGGGCATCGGCCCATTCATCGGTCGAGGTCGCAAGGAAGCCGGTCCGGCCCGGCTCGACGATGGTGCCGTTGACACCGATCGGCGAGGCGATCGCGGGGCGGCCGGCCGCCATGTACTGGATCAGCTTGTAGCCGCACTTGCCGCGCTCGAAGGGCGTGTCCGGCAGCGGCATCAGGCCGACATCCATGTCCGCCAGGTCGCCCGCCTCGCGCGCTTCGTTCCAGGCTCGCCGTTCGCCGGGCAGGCCGGCCAGCGCGTCCGGCCCGCCGCCGACGATCAGCAGCCGCGCGCCGGCCTCGCGGCAGGCCCGCTCCAGAGCAGGGCGGATCGGGTCGAGGTAGCGGGCGTTGGCCGGCGCGCCGATCCAGCCGATGGTGAAGGGCCGGCCGGCTGTCGGCTCGGCCACCCCGTGGGCATCCGTGTCGACCACGGTCGGCACGATCTCCACCCGCCGCGCGCCCGCGTCCGTGGCGTGGCGGGCGATATAGGCGTTGCCGGCGACGACGATGGCGGCGGCCCGCATCACCCGGTCGATCTTGGCACCCAGCAGGCGCCGGACGCCGGCATTGCCGTGGCGGTCGTAGCGATGGAACCAGGCATCGTCATAATCCACCACCATCGGCACGCCGCGGCGCGCCAGCCAGCGTTCCGCACACGCCGGCAGCCAGGGGAAGAGCTCCTTCTCGATCCACAGGACATCCCAGTCGCGGGCGGCCAACAGCCGGCGCAGGCGCCTGGCGTAGGCGGCCAGGATCGGTCCCGGCTGCGGCCGGCCGCCGGCGTGCAGGCGGCGCACATAGGCGTCGTCCAGCAGCGCGTCGACGGTGAGGGCGATGCCGGCTTCGGCCAGCGCGGGGGTGAATTGCAGGTGGCGCTGGCGGCTAGTGGCGCCCAGCCGGCCGTATCGGGCCAGCACCAAGACCCGCATCGCGGGGGGCGGCGGAGGGGGTGTTGAGGATTCGCGGCAGGTCCGCATACAGCAACCGATACGCCTTGATCGTGTCCATGACCACCGAGGGTGACCCGCGCAGCGCCGCCAGGACCAGGCGGGACACCGGTTCCGCCAGGATCGTCACCGCCGTCAGGGCCGCCGCCCGGCCCCAGCCGAAATGCTTGCGGGCATAGATGATGCGGCTGCGCAGGCAGTAGAAGATGCGCTCGGGCTTCACCTGCTCCGACGTGCCGCCACCCTTGTGGAAGGCCACCGCCTCGGCCAGGAAATAGCACGGCCGGCCGCTGGCCTGTGCCCGCAAGGCGAAGTCGACATCCTCGAAGTAGAGGAAGAACCGCTCGTCGAACCCGCCGACCTGCTCGTACAGGATGCGCGGCATCAGGAAGAAGGCGCCCATCACCTGGTCGACCGGCCGGCTGTCGCGATGGTCCCATTCCAGCATCAGGTGGCCGCGGAAGACTGACGGCAGCAACCGGTCGAGGCCGAGGATCTTGTGGACGAACTGCCCGACCTCGGGGAAGCGGGCGCAGCTCCGGTGGGTGTTGCCGGCGGCATCGACCAGCCGCACGCCGACGATACCGGTCTCCGGATGGGCCGCCAGGTGGGTGACCGAGCGGGCCAGCGTGTCCGCCTCCAGCCGGGTGTCGGGGTTGAGCAGCAGCAGGAACCGTCCGCCGCCCATCGCCGTCGCGCGGTTGCAGGCGGCACCGAAGCCGAGATTGGCGCCGTTGCGCAGGATCGCCAACGGCAGGGGCAGGTCGTCCAGCCCCTCGATGGAGCCGTCGACCGAGCCATTGTCCGAAACGATCACCCGGCCCAGCCGATAGCCCTCCTGGTTCGACTTCGCGATCGATTCCAGGCAGGCGCGTAGCTGTCGCCCGGAATTCCAGTTGACGATGACGATGTCGAGCGTTGGGTCGAGCGTGGAATCGTGCGTAGGAACCATCGGGCCCATGTCCTGCGTATCGCCTAATTAGCCCGCTCGCCGGGTGGGTGCAACGCCTGTCGCGAAACCTTGGCGTGAAACCCCGCCCGCCGGCCAGTCATCGAACCCTGGTGCTTGACGCACGGCGCTTGCCGACCAATCGTCCGCGTCCGGCCATGCCCGCCCACCAGGAGTCCCGACGATGCTGTTCGATGCCCCGCTTCCTGCCACCGGTCCGTTGCGCACCGCGATCCGGCGCGCGACCCGGGCCGACGAGACGGCGATGGTGGAAACGGTGCTGGGTGCCGCGGCCTTGCCGGCGGACGCCCGCGATCGCATCGCGGCCACCGCGCGCCGGCTGGTGGAGGCGGTGCGGTCGAGCCGCCAGGGCCGCGGCAGCCTGGACGCCTTCCTGCACGAGTACGAGCTGTCGAGCAACGAGGGCATCGTGCTGATGTGCCTGGCGGAGGCCCTGCTGCGCATCCCCGATTCCGAGACGGTGGACCGCCTGATCCGCGACAAGATCGGCGGCGCCGACTGGCAGCGCCACCTGGGGGCCAGCGATTCGGCCTTCGTCAACGCCTCGACCTGGGCCCTGATGCTGACCGGGCGGCTGGTGCGGCCGGGTGAGGGGGGCGGATATGGCAGCGTCCTGAAGCGATTGGCGACCCGTGCCGGCGAGCCGGTCATCCGCGAGGCGGTGACGGCGGCCATGCGCATCATGGGGCGCCAGTTCGTCATGGGCCGCACCATCCAGGAGGCGCTGACGCGGGCGCGGCCGGCCGAGCAGGCGGGCTACCGCCATTCCTACGACATGCTGGGCGAGGCGGCGCGGACGGCGGTCGACGCGGAACGCTATTTCCGCTCCTACGAGGCGGCGATCGCGGCCATCGGCGCCGAGGCCAAGGGCCGTGGCCCGGTCGTGGCGCCCGGCATCTCGATCAAGCTGTCGGCGCTGCATCCGCGGTTCGAGTTCGCGCAGGCCGCCCGCACCCATGGCGAGCTGACGCCGCGGGTCGCCGAGCTGGCGCGCCAGGCGAAGGCGCAGGGCATCGGCTTCACGGTCGATGCCGAGGAGGCCGACCGGCTCGACCTGTCGCTCGACGTCATCGAGGCGGTGGCGGCCGACCCGGCGCTCGCCGGCTGGGACGGCTTCGGGCTGGCCGTCCAGGCCTACCAGAAGCGCGCCTTGCCGCTGCTCGACTGGCTGGCCGACCTTGGCCGGCGCACGGGGCGGCGGCTGATGGTGCGGCTGGTCAAGGGCGCCTATTGGGACAGCGAGATCAAGCGCAGCCAGGAGCGCGGCCTGGCCGGCTATCCCGTCTATACCCGCAAGGTGTCGACCGACGTCTCCTACATCGCCTGCGCGCGCCGGCTGCTGGCCGACCCGGCGGCCTTCTTCCCGCAATTCGCCACCCACAACGCGCACACCGTCGCGACCATCCTGGAGCTTGCCGGGAACCGCGCCGACTGGGAGTTCCAGCGCCTGCACGGCATGGGCGAGGCGCTCTATGGCGAGGTCGTCGGACGCGACAAGCTCGACCGTCCGGCCCGGGTCTATGCCCCGGTCGGCAGCCATGAGGATCTGCTCGCCTACCTCGTCCGGCGCCTGCTGGAGAACGGCGCCAACACCTCCTTCGTGAACCGCCTGGTGGACGAGAAGGCGCCGATCGACGAGATCATCGCCGACCCGGTGGCAAGGCTGCAGCGCCTGCCGGTGAAGCCCCACCCGCACATTCCGCTGCCGGCCGACCTCTATGGCGCCGAGCGCCGCAACAGCGCCGGCATCGACCTGGCCGACCCGATCGCGGCGGCGGCGCTGGCCGATGCGTTGGCGGCGGCGGCGCGCATCCCGGCGGAAGCGACGCCGCTGGTCGGCGGCCGGCCGGCGGACGGCAAGGCGCGCGCGGTGGTGAGCCCGGCCGACCATGCCGTCACCGTCGGCCATGTCGTCGATGCGACCGCCGAGGTGGTCGACAGCGCCATCGCCCGGGCGACGCGGGCGGCGCCGGACTGGAACGCGGTGCCGCCCGCCGACCGCGCCGCCACCCTGGAGCGCGCGGCCGACCTCTACGAGGCCGATGGCCCGCGGCTGATGGCGCTGGTCGTGCGCGAAGGCGGGCGGACGGTGCCCGACGCCCTGTCCGAGCTGCGCGAGGCGGTCGACTTCCTGCGCTACTACGCTGCCCGCGCGCGCAGCGACTTCGCGCCGCGCCGCCTGCCCGGCCCGACCGGGGAACGCAACGAGCTGCGCCTCGCCGGCCGTGGCACCTTCGCCTGCATCAGCCCATGGAATTTCCCGCTGGCGATCTTCACAGGCCAGGTGGCGGCGGCACTGGCGGCGGGCAATGCGGTGCTGGCCAAGCCGGCCGAGCAGACGCCGCTGGTCGGCGGCGCCGCCATCCAACTGCTGCACCGGGCGGGCGTGCCGGGCGACGTGCTGCAATTCCTGCCGGGCGACGGGGCGACGGTGGGCGCGCGTATGGTGGCCGACCCCCGGGTTTCCGGCGTCGCCTTCACCGGCTCGACCGACACTGCGCGCGTGATCAACCGGGTACTGGCCGACCGCACCGGGCCGATCGTGCCGCTGATCGCGGAGACCGGCGGCCAGAACGCGATGATCGTCGATTCCTCCGCCCTGCCGGAACAGGTGGTGCAGGACGTGCTGCTGTCGGCCTTCAACAGCGCCGGCCAGCGCTGCTCGGCCTTGCGCGTCCTCTTCCTCCAGGAGGACGCGGCGGGCCGCATCCTCACCATGCTGAAGGGGGCGATGGCGGAGCTGCGGATCGGCGACCCGGCACTCCTGTCGACCGATGTCGGGCCGGCGATCGACGCCGACGCCCGCGACATGCTGCAACGCCACGCCGAGCGGATGCGCCGCGAGGGCCGCGTCGTCATGGAACTGCCCCTGCCACCCGGCACCGAGCGCGGCACCTATTTCGCCCCGGCCGCCTACGAGATCGACGGCATCGCGCGGCTGGAGGGCGAGGTGTTCGGCCCCATCCTCCATGTCGTGCGCTGGCAGGCGGGGCGGCTCGACCAGGTGATCGACGCGGTGCGGGCGACCGGCTACGGCCTGACGCTCGGCGTCCACAGCCGCATCGACGACACGGTGCGCCACGTCACCAGCCGCCTCGGGGTCGGTAACATCTATGTCAACCGCAACATGGTGGGCGCGGTGGTGGGCGTGCAGCCCTTCGGCGGCGAGGGCCTGTCCGGCACCGGCCCCAAGGCCGGCGGCCCGCACTACCTGCCGCGCTT
>CAZQOA010000118.1:0-14378 GCA_964594715.1 uncultured Rhizobiaceae bacterium
TGGTAATAGTCGTAGTAGGAGACGAAATACTCGACCGCGTTGTCGGGGAAGAAGGATTTCATCTCGCCGTAGAGCTGGGCCGCCAGGGTCTTGTTCGGCGCCAGGATCAGGGCCGGCCGCTGGATCTCCTGGATGACGTGGGCCATCGTGAAGGTCTTGCCGGACCCGGTGACGCCGAGCAGCACCTGGTCGCGGTCGGCCCGGGCGATGCCCTCCAGCAGGGCCGCGATGGCGGCCGGCTGGTCGCCGGCGGGCAGGAATTCGGACTGGATGCGGAACGGCATCGCCGCATCGGCGAGGGGGCGTTCGAGATGGTCGAGCAGCATGGGCCATTATATGCGGCCGCCGTCCGCGAATGACTAGGCGGGTGGCTGACCGGCGCCGCCATCAGGCGTCGGCGGCGGCCTCGGGCAGGATCTGGCCGCCGTCGATGACCAGGGTCTGGCCGGTGATCCAGGCCGCCTCGTCCGATGCGAAGAAGAGGGCGGCGTTGGCCACGTCCTCGACGCTGCCGAGCCGCCGCATCGGGATCGACGCTTCCATCCGCGCCAGATAGTCCGGGCCGATGCCGGACAGGCCCTCCGTCATGATGTTGCCGGGCATCACCGCGTTGACGGTGATGCCGTCCGCCGCCAGCTCGATCGCGGCGGTGCGCACGAAGCCGAGCTGGCCGGCCTTGCTGGCCCCGTAATGGGCCCAGCCGGGATAGCCGGTGACCGGCCCGGTGATCGACGAGGTGACGATGATCCGGCCGCGCCCGCCCCGCTTCAGCGCCGGCAGGCAGGCGGTGACGGACAGGAAGGTGCCGCGCAGGTTGGTGGCGATCACCTGGTCGAACGCATCCGGCGTCATCTCGCCCAGCCGGGCTGACGGGAAGATGCCGGCATTGGCGCACAGGATGTCGATGCCGCCGAAGCGGCGCTCGGCCTCGGCCGCCATGGCGGCGGTTCCCTCGGGGCCAGCGACGTCGGCGGCGAAGCCCGCCGCCTCGCCGCCCGCCGCGGCGATCGCGGCCGCGGCGCCCTCGGCCTCGCCCCGGTTGCGGGCGACCACCAGGACCCGGCAGCCGGCCCTGGCGAAGCGCAGGGCCATGCCGCGGCCGATGCCGCGGCTGCCCCCGGTGACGACGACGCTGCGGCCGGCGAGGGATGCGAACATGGGCCTGCTCCTTCAGGAGAATTGCGTCAGCAGCCGCTCGGCCATGGCCAGCGCGCGGTCCGTGTAGCCGGGTCCGAGCTCGCCCGCGATCGGCACCTCGGCGTGCGAGGCGAGCCAGCCGATCAGCAGGATGCGACGCATCATCAGGAAGGTCGGGATTTCGGCCTCGTCCGCCGCCGGCAGGGGCAGGACGGTGCGGTAGCCTTCGGCCCAGGATGCCGCCAGGGCCGGCACCATGGGATCGTCCTCCATGAAGCTGACGGCGGCGGCGAAATCGTAGGCGAGCCAGGAGAAGCCGCAATCGTCGAAGTCGATGACGGTCAGCCGGTCGCGGTCGACGATCAGGTTGGCGAGGCGGAGGTCGGCATGGACGAGGCCGTAGCGCCCGGCTTCGCGGCCGAACCGGCCGGTCCGCGCCGCGATCAGGGCCAGCGCGCGCTCCAGCAGGGCGGCGCCCTGCCGGTCGAGGCCGATGCCGGCGCGCCAGCTGCCCCAGATCGGCCGGGCGCCGAACATGGTGTCGAAATCCCAGTGCTGGCGCCGGAATGCCGGGGGCAGGGGCCAGGCCCGGACATGGGCATGCATCCGCGCCGTGACCTGGCCCAGCCGGCCGAACCACGCCACCAGATCGTCGTCCCGGTCGGGCTCCCGGCCGGGGACGAACTCGAACGCCACCGCGTGCCGGGCGGGGGCCTGGCCGGATGCCGGCAGCACATGCACCGCCGCACCGTCGCGCCCGGCGACCGGGGCCGGCGTATCGACCGCGCCGCCGGCCCGCAGGGCCTGGATCCAGGCCAGCTCCGATGCGATGTCGGCGGCGTCGCGATAGCCGATGCGATGGACCCGGAGCACCAGGCGGCGGCCCTCGGCCGGGTCGTCCAGCAGATAGGTCGCGTTCTCCGACAGGTTGAGCAGCGTCACCTCGGTGCGCGCCGACAGGCCCCATTGCGGCAGGGCGGCGTACACGCGCGCTTCCAAATCCGCCAGGACCTCCGGCCGGTATTCCATGCTCACCTTCTCATCCCGCCCCATCATCGCGGACGCGCCGGCAAGCCGTAAAGGGGCCGCTTGGCAAGGCCAGCCTTGCCGACCGCCGTTTCTTCGCCGGGCAGGCCTTGACGCCACCGGCGCGCCCGACCATCTTTATTTCATTCATTGGAATGCCTCTAAGGTGCATTCACCGACAACCCGAGTGATGGAGCAGGATCCGTGCTGACAGTTGGCGATAAGTTCCCGTCCTTTGACCTCAAGGCCGCCGTGTCCGGCGACATCAAGACCGCCTTCACCCAGCTCACCGACCGCAGCGATGCCGGCAAGTGGAAGGTCTATTTCTTCTGGCCCAAGGATTTCACGTTCGTATGCCCGACCGAGATCGTCGCCTTCGGCGCCCTGGAGAAGGCGTTCGCCGAACGTGACACGGTGCTGGTCGGCGGCAGCATCGACACCGAGTTCGTGCATCTGGCCTGGCGCCAGAGCCGCGAGGACCTCGGCAAGCTCACCTTCCCGTGGGTCGCCGACGTGAAGCGCGAGCTGACCCAGGCGCTGGGCATCCTGGACAAGAACGAGGGCGTGGCGCTGCGCGCGACCTTCATCGTCGATCCCGAGGGCATCATCCGTTTCGCGTCGGTGAACGACCTCAGTGTCGGCCGCAATCCCGACGAGGTGCTGCGCGTCCTCGACGCCCTGCAGACCGACGAGCTCTGCCCCTGCAACTGGCAGCAGGGTGAAGCGGTCCTCAAGGCCGCGTAAGCGGTAGCGCGCATGGGCGGGCGGCCGGACATGCCGCCCCGCCTTCCCCATCGAACCCGCCATTCATCCACCAAAGGCAGGGAAACCATGTCGATCGAATCGATCAAGGACGCGCTGCCCGCATTCGCGCGCGACTTGAAGCTCAATTTGTCCTCGGTGGTCGCCGCCAGCGAGCTGACCCCGGCGCAGCGCTGGGGGGCCGCACTCTCCGCCGCGATCGCCGCCCGCAACCCGGAACTGGTCGCCGCCATCGAAGCCGATGCCGCACCCCATCTCGATGCCGCGGGCCGCGACGCCGCCCGCGCGGCAGCGGCCATCATGGCGATGAACAACGTCTATTACCGCTTCACCCACCTGGTCGAGGATGCCGACTATGGCCGCATGCCGGCCCGGCTGCGGATGACGGTGATCGGCAATCCGGGGGTGCCGCACCTTGATTTCGAGCTGTGGTCGCTGGGCGTCTCGGCGATCAATGGCTGCGGCATGTGCATGGCTGCCCATGCGCGGGCGGTGACGGAGAAGGGGGGCAGCAAGGAGGCGGTCCAGGCGGTGGTGCGCATCGCGGCCGTGGTCCATGCGGTCGCCGTCGCGCTCGAGGAAGCGCGCCGCACCGAGACGCTCGCGGCCGCGGCCTAGGCGCGGCCCCGCTCGCCTGGTCAGGCCGTCGCGGCAGGCGGCGTCAGTGGAAGGGCGAGCGCTCGACCCGATCGGCCAGCCGGCGGATCTCGTCGGCGCTCGTCTTCGACTGGCGGAGCACGAGGAGCAGGACCGGGTCCTGCAGCAACTCCTCGAGCCGCGGCTCGCCGCGCAGCCAGCATTCCGGATGGCCGGAATCGTGGCCCGTGTCTTGGATGGTCGCTGGATGCTCTTGCATGACCAGGAGAGTGCCGGCGTAAGACGGCAGAAATAGGGCGCCCGCCGCTCTATTCATCTTTCCCACCCTTCGACCTGGCCCATCTTCGCACCCTCAGCAATTCTCGATCGTTGGTTGAACCGATGATTGCCGTCATGCGTCCCAGCTACTACGCTCCCGCGAGAGCGGGCTACGATGGGAGGGTTCGATCATGGCAACCATCACGGGCACCGACGACGCCGACCTGATTGGCGCAGGGCAACTCTTCGGCGGCGTGGATGACGTCGACCTCGGTGGCGACGACAGCGTCTTCGCCGGCAAGGGCAAGGATACCATCGCATCCGGGCCCGGCGCCGACAGCGTCCTCGGCGGCGACGACGACGACCTGATCCTCACCGGGGAGGGCGACAATTTCGCCAACGGCAATGGCGGGGCTGACGTCGTCACCGGCGGCGGCGACAAGGACACGCTGCACGGCGGCGCCGACGACGACACCATCACCGCCGGCGGCGGTGACGACCAGGCGTGGGGCGGCAAGGATAACGACCTGATCTTTGCCGGCGGCGGCAATGATTTCGCCAATGGCCAGGGTGGGGACGACGTCGTCTCCGGGGAGGACGGGAAGGACACGCTCCACGGCGGGGCCAACAATGATGTCGTCCACGGCGGTGCCGACGGCGACCTGATGTATGGCGACCTCGATGCCGACACCGGCTACGGTGGCGAGGGTGCCGACACGATCTTCGGCGACCACCCCCTGGCCGACGATCGCGGTGGCGGCCGCGACAATGACGTCCTGTTCGGCGGCCGCCACAATGACCTGATCCATGCCGGGCCCGGCGACGACACCGCATCGGGCGACCGCGACGACGACACCCTCTATGGCGGCAAGGGCCGCGACTCGCTGCTCGGCGGCGACGGCGTCGACCTGCTCGATGGCGGCAAGGATAACGACACCCTCGATGGCGGCGCCGATCCCGACACCCTCACCGGCAGCCTCGGCGACGACCAGCTCACCGGCGGCGATGCGCGGGACACCTTCGTTTTCGGCAGCGGATCGGGAAAGGACCACATCACCGACTTCGACCCGGACCAGGACCGGATCATCGTCGAGCCGGGCGCCAACGGGTCCGGCATCGACGCGCCGTCCGACCTCTACGACCGGCTGTCCGAGGACGAGAACGGCAATGCGGTGCTCGATCTCGGCGGCGGCAACTCGGTCACCTTCGACGGGGTGCGCCTCGACGATCTCCTGGAGCGGCCGGAAGGGGCGGCACCCTTCGGCGTCGGCTACCCGAACGGCGACTTCTTCTTCGAGTGAAGTGGGCCCCGCCGATGCGGTTGCGTCGGCGGGGCTTCGGTCCTAGTTTGGCGCGCTTTTTCCGCCCCCCGCCCCTCATGCATCTGGGAGCCATCGCCGCCATGGGCCTCATTGCCGAACGCCTTTCCCGAATCAAGCCCTCGCCGACGATCGCCGTCACCACCAAGGCGCAGGAACTGAAGGCCGCGGGCCGGGACGTCATTGGGCTCGGCGCCGGCGAGCCGGACTTCGACACCCCGCCCAATATCGCGGCCGCGGGCATCAAGGCGATCGAGCGCGGCGAGACGCGCTACACCGCCGTCGACGGCACGCCCGCCCTGAAGAAGGCGATCTGCGACAAGCTGAAGCGCGAGAACGGCCTCGACTACAAGCCGTCCCAGGTCACCGTCAGCGGCGGCGGCAAGCAGGTCATCTACAATGCCCTGATGGCGACGCTCGATCCGGGCGACGAGGTCGTGATCCCGGCGCCCTACTGGGTGTCCTATCCCGACATGGTGCTGCTGGCCGAGGGCAAGCCGGTCTTCGTGCCCTGCCCACAGAACAACGGCTTCCGCATGCGCGCGGAGGATTTCGAGGCGGCGATCACGCCCCGGACCAAGTGGGTGATCCTGAACTCGCCCTCGAACCCGACGGGGGCCGCCTACAGCCACGCCGACATGAAGGCGCTGACCGACGTCCTGCTGCGCCACCCGCACGTCCATGTCCTGACCGACGACATGTACGAGCACCTGATGTATGACGGGTTCGAGTTCGTGACCCCGGCCCAGGTCGAGCCCGCGCTCTACGACCGCACCCTGACCATGAACGGCGTCTCCAAGGCTTATTGCATGACCGGGTGGCGCATCGGCTATGCGGCCGGGCCCGAGAAGCTGATCAAGGCGATGGCCGTGATCCAGTCGCAGAGCACGTCGAACCCGTCTTCGATCAGCCAGGCCGCCGCCGTCGAGGCGCTGAACGGGCCGCAGGACTTCATCCCGCGCAACAACGCGGTGTTCCAGGAGCGCCGCGACCTGGTGGTGCAGATGCTGAACCGGGCGCCGGGCATCTTCTGCCCCAAGCCGGAAGGCGCCTTCTACGTCTACCCGTCCTGCGCCGGGACGATCGGGCGCACCACCAAGTCCGGCAAGCGGATCGAGAACGACACCGACTTCACCACCGCATTGCTGGAGGAGGAGGGCGTGGCCGTGGTCCAGGGCGAGGCTTTCGGCCTGTCGCCCCATTTCCGCATCTCCTACGCCACCGCCACCGAGACCCTGCGCGACGCCTGCCAGCGCATCATCCGCTTCTGCGAGGGCCTGCGCTGACCGGCAGGCTGACCTGACCGGTAGGCTGACCTGACCGGCAGGACGGGCCGGGGACCGGATTCGGTCGCCGGTCCGCCGCCGCCGCCGGGCGCCACCCGCGAACGGCAGCCCGGGGCGGTGGCGTCGGTTCCGCCCGCGACCGCAAGTGTCATCGCCCTGACGCATTTTCCTGTTGCGCCCGGCTTCCGGGGGGTCCCATCCTGACGACGGGAGGAGCCGGTCGGGCCATCCCGCCCGGCGGGTCGGAGACCTCCTGAAGGAGGCTGACGATGGGCGAAAGGATGCCGGCCGCGCCTCGTTGCGCGGCCCTGGTCGGACCGTATCTCGCGGGCAAGACCAGCCTGCTCGAATGCTTGCTCCATGCCACCGAGGCGACGCATCGGCGCGGCACCGTCAAGGACGGGACCACGGTCGGCGACGCCTCGCCCGAGGCGCGGGCGCGACAGATGTCGACGGAGCTGACCGTCGCCACCACCAGCTACCTGGGCGATCCCTGGACCTTCATCGACTGCCCCGGATCGGTGGAACTGGGGGCCGAGGCGATAGGCGCGCTGCTGGTCGCCGATGCCGCCGTGGTGGTCTGCGATCCCGACATCGACAAGGCGGTGATGCTGTCGCCGCTGTTCAAGTTCCTGGACGATCACCAGATCCCGCACATGCTGTTCATCAACAAGATGGACACGGCGACGACCCGCGTGCGCGACCTGATGGAGGCGCTGCAGGCGGTGTCGCAGCGCCCGCTGGTGCTGCGCCAGGTGCCGATCCGCGCCGACGAGGCGGAGTCCGAGGTCACCGGCTACATCGACCTCGTCAGCGAGCGCGCCTATGCCTACAAGCCGGGCCAGGCCTCGGAGCTGATCGCCATGCCGGAGACGGCACGCGAGCGCGAGGCGGGCGAGCGGCAGAAGCTGGTCGAGCGCCTGGCCGACTTCGACGACGTGCTCCTGGAGCAGCTCATCTCCGATGCCATGCCGGCCAAGGCGGAGATCTATGATCACCTGGCCCGCGACCTCGAGCGGGATCTGATCGTCCCGGTCTTCCTCGGCGCGGCCGAGCGCGATCACGGCGTCCGCCGCCTGCTGAAGGCGCTGCGCCACGAGGTGCCGCAGCCGGGCCGCACGGCCGAGCGCAAGGGCATTGCCGAAGCCGGCGAGCCGCTGGCCCAGGTGTTCAAGACGGTGAATGCCGCCCATACCGGCAAGCTGTCCCTGGCGCGGGTGTGGCGCGGCCAGGTCGCCGAGGGCATGACGCTGAACGATGCGCGCGTCGGCGGGGTGGTGCGGCTGATGGGCCAGCAGCAGCAGAAGGTGGCGGCGGCCACGGCGGGTGAGGTGGTGGGCCTCGGCCGCATGGATACGATCGCGACCGGCATGGTCCTCACCCCATCCGGCAAGGGCGATGCGGCACTGGCCTGGCCGCCGCCGCCGCCGCCGGTCTATTCGCTGGCGCTCCATGCCGAGAAGCGGGCCGACGAGGTGAAGCTGACGGCGGCGCTGGCCAGGCTGGCGGAGGAGGACCCGTCGCTGTCGTCGACCTTCCGCGAGGACACCCACGAACTCGTGCTGTCCGGCCAGGGTGACATCCATCTCCAGATCGCGGTCGACCGGCTGCGCGGCCGCTACAACGTGCCGGTGACCACGCGGCCGCCGCAGGTCGCCTTCAAGGAGACGATCCGGCGTCCGCATTCGCTGCATACGCGCTTCAAGCGGCAATCGGGTGGCCACGGCCAGTTCGCCGACATCCATGTCGACATCAAGCCGCTGCCGCGCGGCTCCGGCTTCGCCTTCGACGAGACCATCGTCGGCGGCGTGGTGCCGCGCCAGTACATCCCCTCGGTCGAGGAGGGGGCGCGGGAGTACCTGAAGCAGGGGCCGCTCGGCTTTCCCGTCGTCGATGTCGGGGTGACCCTGACCAGCGGGCAGTTCCACGCCGTCGACAGCTCCGACATGGCCTTCAAGACCGCCGGCCGGCAGGCCATGGTCGAGGGCATGCCGCAATGCGACCCGGTCCTGCTGGAGCCGATCATGCTGGTCGAGATCGTCGCGCCCAATGCCTACACCTCGCGCGTGCAGCGCCTGGTCAGCGGCCGGCGCGGGCAGCTTCTCGGCTATGACGCGCGCGACGGCTGGGACGGCTGGGACGTGGTGACCGCCTACATGCCGGCCACCGACATTCACGACCTGATCGTCGAATTGCGCTCGCTGTCGCACGGCATCGGCAGCTATACCGCCCGCTTCGATCATCTCCAGGAACTGACCGGGCGGCTGGCGGACAAGGTGGTCGAGGGCCGGGCCGCCGCGGCGCAATAGGGGGAAGCGGCATGAGTGGAGTGGCGGCAAGGGCAGCGGCACGGCTGCTGGCGGCGCGCGGCGGTGTCCGGATGGGACCGCTGCCGGCGGATGAGCGGCCGGCCGACCTGTCGGCGGCATTGGCGATCCAGCGCGCGGTGATCGATCAGCACGGCGCAGCCACCCGTGGCTGGAAGATCGGCTGCACCGGACCGGCGGCGCAGAAGATGCTGGGCTACGGCAGGCCCTTCTACGGTCGCCTGGTCGAAGGGGCTGTGCATCCGAGCCCGGCGATGCTGGAAGGCGGGCGCTTCTCCATCCGCCTGCTGGAGGCCGAATACGCCTTCCGCCTCGCCCGCGACCTGCCGCCATCGGGCGTGCCCTATACCGCCGCAACGGTGGCCGACGCCGTCGCCTCGGTCCACCCGGCGATCGAGATCGTCGATTCCGCGTTCGCCGAATGGCTGTCGGTCGGCATCCAATCGCTGATCGCCGACAATGGCGTGCACGGTGCCTTCATCCTGGCCGACGGCATTGCGGACTGGCGCGGCCTCGACCTGGCGGAGGGCAAGGTGACGCTGGCCATCGCGGGCGGCGTCACCGTCGAGGGCAAGGGCGCCAACGTCCTCGGTCACCCGCTGAAGGCGCTGGCGTGGCTGGCCGACGAGACGGCGTCGGTGGGTGGCCTGAAGGCGGGCGAGATCATCACCACCGGCAGTGCCATCCCGCCCCAGCAGGTCGGGCCCGCGGCCAGCGCCACCGCGCACTTCGCCGGGCTGGGGGCGGTCACGGTTTCGTTCCGCTGACCGTTCAAGCGCAGTTGATTGGGCCGTGAGGCGGCGCCAGGTCTAGGGTGGGGCCAGGAGAATTCAGGGAGACCCTCGATGCTGATCAAGCGCCCCCGCGGCTGGGAGATGCCGGAATCCGCCGCCACGCCCGAGGCGATCTACCTCAACCGGCGCAACCTCCTGAAGTCGGCCGGCCTGGGCGCGCTCGCCCTGGCCGGCGCCCCCCTGGCGGATGGGCTGATCGCGGGGGCCGCGGCGCAGGGGGCGGAGGCCGATCCGACCGCCGGGCTCTATCCCTTCAAGCAGAACATGCGCTACCGCCTCGACCGGCCACTGTCGCCGGAGAAGGAGGCGACGACCTATAACAATTTCTATGAGTTCGGCTCGCACAAGACCATCTCGCCCGCCGCCCAGGCGCTGAAGCTGCGGCCCTGGACCATCAGCTTCTCCGGCATGGTCGAGAAGCCGATGACGGTCGATTTCGACGATCTGGTGCGGCAGATGCCGAAGGAGGAGCGCCTCTACCGCTTCCGCTGCGTCGAGGCCTGGGCGATGGCGGTGCCGTGGTCCGGCTTCCCGATGAAGGCCATGGTGGAGTTCGCCCGGCCGCTGTCGTCGGCCAAATACATGGTCATGCAGACCTTCATGGACCCCAAGGTCGCCTCGGGCCAGCGCCAGAGCTGGTATCCCTGGCCCTACACCGACAGCCTGACGATGGAGGAGGCGACCAACGAGCTCGCCTTCATCGCGACCGGCATCTACGGCAAGCCGATCCCCAAGCAGAACGGCGCCCCCTTGCGCATGGTGACGCCGTGGAAATACGGCTTCAAGCAGGTGAAGTCGATCGTCAAGGTCGAGTTCACCGACAAGCGCCCGGTCGGCTATTGGGAGAAGCTCCAGGCGTCGGAATACGGCTTCTGGGCCAACGTGAACCCGAAGGTGCCGCACCCGCGCTGGAGCCAGGCGACGGAGCGCATGCTGGGCACCGACGAACGGGTGCCGACCCTGCTCTTCAACGGCTACGAGGAGTTCGTGGCCGACCTCTACAAGGGGCTGGAGAAGGAGCGGCTCTACGCCTGAGCCGCGCCTGCCTCGCGAGCCGCGGCCGCCTCAGTACAGGCGGTTGCGGTAGCTGTCCTCGAGCCGCCGGTCGGCCTCCTCGGCGGTGCCGGTCTGGGTCTGGTCGGCGATGATGCGGCCCAGGGTCGGGAAGCTGGAGCGCTCGATCCTGGTCGCCGGATCCCACAGGTGGCTGCGCTTCAGCGCCTTGCCGCAATGGAAGAAGACCTGCTCGATCTCCACCAGCAGGGCCGCGCGCGGCACCTTGCCCTGGACGGCGTGCGGCGCCAGCACGGCCGGGTCGGTGGTCAGGCGGGCGCGGCCGTTGACGCGCAGGGTCTCGTCGATGCCGGGCACCAGGAACAGCAGGCCGACGCCCGGATGGGTGATCAGGTTCTGGAAGCTGTCGACCCGGTTGTTGCCGACGCGGTCGGGAATCAGCAGGTGATGGTCGTCGAGTACGGCGACGAAGCCCGGGGCATCGCCGCGGGGCGAGGCGTCGGCCGTGCCGTCGCTGCCGGCGCTGGCCAGGATATGGAAGGGCGAGAGCGCGATGAAGTTGCGCGCGTGCGGATCCAGCCGGTCGAGCACCTTCTTCTCGGCCAGTCCGGAAATCGGCCCGTAATGGGCGCGAAGCGTGTCCGTGTCGGCGACGACGGCGGTTTCGAGACTGTCCATGGCGTGCGGTTCCTGACCTGGGGGTTGGCGGCGGCAGGGTGGGCGCGAGCGTACAGGCAGCGCGCCCTCCAGACCAGAAGGCGCGTGGCCGGCCGCCACCGGTCAGGGATCTTTCAGTCGGGCTTGGTGACCGCGAGGAGCGTCAGGCCCTTCGCCTCGCCGCGCCGGGTCTCCCAGGCGATGGTCTGGCCGGTGCGGAGGCCGACCAGGGCGACGCCGATCGGCGTCATCACCGAGATGCGGCCCTGTGCGATGTCCTGCTCGCCCGGATAGACCAGCGTCACCGTGCGCTCCTGGCGGGTGACGTCGTCGCGGAACCGCAACGTCGAGTACATGGTGGCGACATCGGCCGGCACCGCGCCCGGCGCCACCACCGCGGCGCGATCCAGCTCGCGCACCAGATAGTCGGTCACGTCGGGCATGGAATGGGCATAGCTGTCGGCCAGCGCCGACAGCTTGGCGAAGTCGTCCTGGTTGACGGTGATCGGCGGCAGCTTCGCTGGCTTGGCGATGGTCATGGCGAACTCACTTTTCCGGCGCGCGAGGGCGGGTCGGCTGGGGTCTGTACGAGCGGGCGATAAAGCAGAAAAGCGGATGCGGCCCCGGCGCACCGGGGCGCGAAGCTACGCGTCCGGTCCCGGGGCGGGATGGCCCGTCAGCAGGGAACCTGCTCGGGCAAGGCGGCGATTGGCACGATACGACGGACGCATCCCCACAATGTCGGTGCGCGTGGCCGCGTCGTCAACCGGGGAGGCACGGCATCGACACCGAAGCCGGCACCCAGTTCCGGCGGTCGGGCAAAAAAAGGCCCCGGTGTTGCCACCGGGGCCAGTTGAACAGGGAGGCTTCACGTCTGGGAGACGTAGGATCCCGAAGGACCCCATTTCGGGCGGGGAGCCCGAAATTTCTGGCCGGCGCACCCTCCCAGCAGCGGGCGCGTCGACCGGAATTCGTGGTGCTGCAATGCAGCGCTTCCGGATGATTAAATAGGCACGAGCGGCCTTGACACCACCACCATTGTCTCGTGGCCGATATGCGAAAACCGCATGGCTCCCGCCACATAGCAGCCAAATTTAGCAGGCTGGGCAAAGCAACCGTTGCGGGGACAGCTTGTGCTGCACTGCCTAAAAACGCGTCTCCGCGATGCGCGCGACGAGATAATCGCGGAACACGGCAATCCGCTTGGAGTGACGTAGCTCTTCGGGATAGACGAAATAGGCATCGACCGACGGACCTGCCAACTCGGGCAGCACCCGGACCAGGTTCGGGGCCTCCTCGATCATGTAGTCGGGCACCGCCCCGATGCCGACACTGCTCTGCAGGGCACGCAGGATGCCATAGACGCTGTTCACGGTGAAGAGGTTGGGACGGTGGCGGCCTGCCTGCCCGCCGATGTCCCTCAGCCAGTTGACCGAGGGCGAGGGCGGGTGGCCATACGCGCCGAACACCACCAGCCGGTGCTTCTCGAGGTCGGCCGTCGACTGTGGCGTGCCGTGCTCCTGGAGATATTGCTGCGAGGCGTAGAGATGCAGCGAGACGGTCACCAGGTGTCGCTGGACGAGGTCCGGCTGGCGCGGCGGCGTCATCCGGATGGCGACGTCGGCCTGGCGCATGCCGAGGTCGAGCTCGGTCTCGTCGAGCAGCAGGCTGAGCTGGATGTCGGGGTAGCGGTCGAGGAAGTCCCGCATCCGCGGCGTCAGCCACATCGACCCGAATGCCACCGGCGCCGTCACCTTGAGCGGCCCCTTCGCCCGGTCCTTTGCTTCGCTCAGCGCCGCCTCGGTCATCGCCAGCTTGGCAAAGACCTCGTGCGCGGTGCGATAGAGCAGTTCCCCCTGCTCGGTCAGGATCAGGCCGCGCGCGTGGCGATGGAAGAGGGGCGTGCCGAGACTGTCCTCCAGCGCACTGATCTGCCGGCTGACGGCGGACTGGCTGAGGTTGAGCGTGTCCCCCGCATGCGTGAAGCTGCCGGCCTCCGCGACCGCGTGGAAGATCCGCAGCTTGTCCCAATCCATTGCCATGTTTGTCCGTGGCCCCGGGCCTTGCGGCCGGACCCACGCCCCCCCGTCATTGGCCGCCTTAGTCGGCGGCGTGCTTCTTCAGGCCGTCCTCGGCCTCGGCCAGATGGCGCTCCGCCTCCAGGGCCGCCATGCAGCCGAGGCCGGCGGCGGTCACCGCCTGACGGAAGATCTTGTCACGCACGTCCCCGGCCGCGAACACGCCGGCGACGTCGGTCGCCGTCGAATCCGGCCGGGTCAGGATATAGCCCTCGGAATCGAGCCGGAGCTGGCCTTCGAACAGGCCGGTCACCGGCGTATGCCCGATCGCCACGAAGACGCCGTCGACGGCGATGGTCGAGCGCTCGCCGGTCTGCGTGTTGCGCAGGGCGACGCCGCTTACCCCCGCCGGATCGCCTTCGCCCAGGATCTCCTCCACCACCGAATCCCAGACCACCCGGATCTTCGGGTTGCGGAACAGCCGGTCCTGCAGGATCTTCTCCGCCCGCAGCTGGTCGCGGCGATGGACCAGGATGACTTCGCTCGCATGGTTGGTGAGGTAGAGCGCCTCCTCGACGGCGGTGTTGCCACCGCCGACCACCGCCACCGTCCGGTCGCGGAAGAAGAAGCCGTCGCAGGTGGCGCAGGCGGATACCCCGAACCCGCGATAGCGCTCCTCGCTCGGCAGGCCCAGCCAGCGCGCCTGGGCACCGGTGGCGATGACGATGGTGTCGGCAATATATTCGTCGCCACTGTCGCCGACGCAACGAAAGGGGCGGCGCGACAGGTCGCAGGAGACGATGAGGTCGCCCACCAGCCGGGTCCCGACATGCTCGGCCTGGAGGCGCATCTGCTCCATCAGCCAGGGGCCCTGGATGACGTCGGCGAAGCCGGGATAATTCTCGACGTCGGTGGTGATCATGAGCTGGCCGCCCGGCTGCATCCCCTCCACCAGCATCGGCTTCAGGTTGGCGCGTGCGGCATAGATGGCGGCCGTGTAGCCGGCGGGGCCGCCGCCGATGATCAGAACCTTGCTGTGGTGACGCTGGGCCATGGGCGGCCGACTCCAAAGACAGAACATGGGAACATAAGATAGATACGGGCGATGACGAAAGAAGCGCCTGCATCGCCGCATCACACGGTTGCGATCGGCCGGTCTCGGCCGGCACCGGGTTGGGCGGCA
>CAZQOA010000119.1:0-14149 GCA_964594715.1 uncultured Rhizobiaceae bacterium
CCAGGTCGACCCGATCTGCCAGGCCAATCGCAAGGAATGCACGGTCACCGTGACCCAGACCTCGCGCGGCCAGCCGCTGCGCTTCCTGGACTCCGTCCCGGATGCGGTGGAGGCCGCCGCCAGCGGCCTCGGCCTCGGCCACATGCGGATCAACTCCGGCGCCGGGCACGATGCCGGGCCGATGCAGGTGGCCGCGCCCAGCGGCATGATCTTCGTCCCCTGCGAGGCCGGCATCAGCCATGCGGAGGCCGAGAACGCCTTTCCCGCCGACCTCGCCGCCGGCGCCCGCGTGCTGGCCGAGACACTGGTGACGCTGGCGGGGCGGTAAGCTCGTCGGCTGCCGGAGAGATGAGCTCGCCCAGGCGCGGCGCCCGATCCATCGTGGGGCGCCGAATGCGATGGCGTCCGTTCGTCCGTCACCCGATCCCATCCGTGCCGACGCCGCAGACGATGGCCACCACCCGCTCGTCCGCCCGCGGCGTCCACGCCCCGGTGGCGAGGGCCGCGACGGCGGCGGCGCCGGACAGTTCGGCCGCCACATTGTGCTCCAGCCATAGCCAGCGGGCGGCCGCGCGCATGGCGTCATCGTCGACCAGCACGATGTCGTCCACATGGGCCTCGACGATGGCGAAGGTGCGGGGGTCGGTCGCGCGCGGCGCCAGGGTGCCGGCGGCGGTGGTGATGCGCGGTAGGGTGACCACCATCCCGGCCCGCCGGCTCTCCAGCAGGGTGGGTGCGCCGGTCGGCTCCACGCCGATCACCCGGATGCCGGGCTTCAGCGCCTTGGCGGCGGTGGCGACGCCGGCGATCAGGCCGCCGCCGCCGATGGCGACCAGCAGCGTGTCGGCGTCGGGCACCTGCTCCAGCAGCTCCAGGCCGAGCGTGCCCTGTCCGGCTATCACGGCCGGGTCGGCGAAGGGGTGGATATAGGCCTGGCCGCCCTCGGCCGCGCGGGCCAGGGCGGCGACGTTGCTGTCGTCCCACACCTCGCCCGTGACGACGACTTCCGCCCCCAACGCCTTCAACTTTGCGACCTTGTCGGCGGCAACGCTGCGCGGCAGGAAGATGGTGGCCGGCACGCCCGCCATGCTCCCGGCATAGGCGACCGCCAGCCCGTGATTGCCGCCGGACGCGGTGACCAGCCCGCGGGCCGCCGCCGCGGGGTCCAGCCGGCGCAACGCGTTCATCGCCCCGCGCGGCTTGAACGAGCCGGTGACCTGGAGGCATTCCAGCTTCAGCGCGACCCGGCCGGGCAGCGGCGCCCGGGCGGGTGCAGCCTCGATCACGGGGGTAAGGCGGACCGCGCCGGCGATGCGGTCGCGGGCGTCGCGGATGTCGTCGAGCGTCAGGGACAAGGCGGGGATCCTTCGGCGGAAGAGGGTGCCGTTATAGCCCGCGCGGCCGGCCGGTTGGGAGGCCCGGGATGTTCGATCCCTTCCGCCATGATCGCGGAATCGCGCCGGCTCTCCGGCGCGGTGCCCCCTCAGAACCGATCCAGGTACTCCGTCGCCAGGTCCACCGTGTTGCGCTCGCCCACCGCCTCCCAGTTGGCTGCCTCGGCACCTGGTCGCACTCGATCGGGTGGACGTGCAGCACCAGCAGGTCGTCGGCCCCCCTGATGGTAGGAGAACGGCCACAGCGACGGGTGCTTGAAGCCAGCGTTGCCTATGGAGCAGAGACTGTCCAGTATGAAAGCCAGCCTTTCATATGGCGGCAGAAACGAGCCATGTAAAATGCTGGGAACAACAAAGCCGGGAACAGCACCGGCGCGCCCGCGGACCCCGCCAGTCGCGACGGCTGCTGCGCGGGGTTCGGGGGTCGTTTCTCACCCCAGGCGAGTTGCGGACATCGCAGAACTGGATCGGGCCGGGTGGCTGCACGCTGAACGAGGCGGTCTTCGTACCCCCACCCCCGCATGAGGTGCCGGTGGCCCTTGGCGACCTCGAACGCTTTCTGCACGCGGACGACGGCCTGCCGCTACTCGTCAAGATCGGGCTTGCGCACGCGCAATTCGAAACCATTCACCCGTTTCTCGACGGCAACGGCCGCGTCGGGCGGCTCCTGGTGACGTTCCTGCTCTGCGAGAATGGCGTGCTTCAGAAGCCGGTCCTCTATCTGTCCCATTATTTCAAGAAACACCGCCAGCGCTACTACGACCTGCTGCAGGCGACGCGCGACCGGGGCGCCTGGGAAGACTGGCTCGCCTTCTTCCTCCAGGGGGTGGCGGAGGTCAGTGCCCAGGCCTCGGAAACCGCGCGCCGCATCCTGGCCTTGCGCGAGGACCACCGCGCCGCCATCGCGGCCAATCTCGGCCGCGCCGCCGGCAACGGGCATCGCGTGCTCGAACACCTCTATGAACGGCCCATCGTCTCGGTGAACGAGGTACGCGACCTGATCGGCACGACCTATCCCGCCGCCAATCAACTGGTGGAACGCCTGGATCGGCTCGGCGTCCTGGAGGAGATGACCGGCCAGGCCCGGAACCGCCGCTTCCGGTACACGCCCTACATCCGCCTGTTCAACGAAGAGCGCGCGGAGGCCGGCCGATGATCGCCGGGCTTCGCCCCTATCCGGAGATGAAGCCGGCCGGGCTGCCGTGGCTCGGGGATGTGCCCGCGCATTGGGATGTGCGGCGTGCGAAGCGCATGTTGAAGCTGACGGGAATTCCGGTTCGGCCGGAAGATGACATCGTCACCAGCTTTCGCGATGGTCAGATCACCCTTCGAAAGAATTCAAGCGCCGGCTGGCGGACGCGATCTTCTCCGCGACCTACAACAATCCGGCAACCACGGCCTCGGCGTCCTTGACGCCCGTCCCCCTCAGAACCGATCCAGGTATTCCGTCGCCAGGTCCACCGTGTCGCGCTCGCCGACCGCTTCCCAGTTCGCTGCCAGCCACTCGTCGGCGGCGCGGCGGCCGCGGTCGCGGAGGTCGGTGAGGAAGCCCCAGTCGGCCTCGAACTTGCTGGCGACGCTGAGGTCCTGCAGCTCCTTGTCGGCGCGGATGGCATGCATGCGGATGTTGCGCAGTCTGCCGCGGTACTCCTCCTTCAGCCACTCCTCGCGCACCAGGCGCTGGGCGAAGCGGATGGCGCGCAGTTCGTCGATCAGCGAGGCGTTGAAGGTGATCTCGTTGACCCGGTTGGTGATCTCGGTCGAGGTCGTCGGCACCTGGTCGCGCTCGATCGGGTTGACGTGCAGCACCAGCAGGTCGTCGGCCCGCGTGTGATAGAAGAACGGCCACAGCGACGGGTTGCCGACATAGCCCCCGTCCCAATAGGCCTCGCCGCCGATCTCCACCGCCTTCTGGAGGAAGGGCAGGCAGGCCGACGCCATCACCACGTCGATCGTCACCTCATGCGCGCGGAACACCTTGGCGCGGCCGGTGCGGACGTTGGTGGCAGTGATGAAGAGCCGGGTATCCTCGCAGGTGGCGAGCGTCGGGAAGTGGACCAGGCGGGCCACGATGTCGCGCAACGGGTCGAAGCCCCAGGGGTTCAGCTCATAGGGCGAGAGCGCGCCGGTGAGCGCGGTGAAGGCGCGATAGCCGGGGTCGTCATCGCGATTCCAGGTCCCGGTCCACCAATGCTGCCATGCGCGCGACCCGAACGGCAGATAGAGGCTGCCGGCGCGGCTGACCGCCTGCCAGAAATCATGGAGCAGGGTGCGGGCGCCGTCCGGGCCGCCCGTCATCTTGCCGTAGCTGTAGACGACGGCATTCATCGACCCGGCACTGGTGCCGGACAGGCCCTCGATCTCCAGCCGGCCATCCTCGAGCAGCCGGTCGAGCACGCCCCAGGTATAGGCGCCGTGCGCGCCGCCGCCCTGGATGGCGACATTGATGGGCTTGACGGCGTTCTTGGCGGGGGGAGCGGAGGTCATTGAGGGAAGATGGGGTTTTGCTGCATTGCAGCAAGGGGATGGCCGTCAATCAATCGGCGGCAGCGGGTAGCGGGGAGGGCGGCATCCGGCCGGCATGGTCGCGCCGTGCCGCGGCCGCACTGACATAGCCGTCGGCGATGTCGGCTGCGATCCGGTCGGGCTCGCGGGCGGCGGCACTGCCCCAGCCGCCCCCGCCCGACGTGACGAGGCGGATCGCATCGCCCTCGGCGAGTGCCAGCCCGGCCACCTTGGACGGCAGCGCCGCCCAGGCGTCGGTGCCATGCCGGCGGACCTCCAGCCGGCCGGTGCTGCCGGCCTCGCCGCCCTCCAGCCCGTAGGGCGCGAACTTGAAGCGGTCGAGGTTGGCGGCGAAGTTGCCTTCGGGCGCGGTCAGGGCGAAGGTGCGCTCCAGCCCGGTGCCACCGCGCCGATAGCCGGCGCCACCGGTATCGGGCGCCAGCCCGTAGCGGATGAAGCGCACCGGGTAGGTCGCCTCGATCATCTCCACGGGCGAGCTCGAGATGTTGTGGAAGCCGCAGGAGAAGGCGGCGGCACCGTCGGCATCCGGGTGCCCGCCCCAGCCGCCGCATTCCAGGTCGAAATAGACCTGCCGCTGCCCGTCCGCGCGGCGCGACCCCAGCGCATAGGCATAGCTGACGCCGTAATAGGCGGCCGGAATCTGTCCGGGCAGGGCGGCAGCGAAGGCGCCCATCACGGTGTTCACCACCCGGTGGCCGATCGCCATGCGGTTGGCCACCGGTGCGGGCGAGGTGCAGTTGACCACCGTCCCCGCCGGCGCGTGGATCGCGATCGGCCGGTAGCAGCCGGCATTGGCCGGGATGTCGGCGCCGATCGCCATCATCACCCCGCAGATGACGGCCGAGCTGGACATGTTGAGGGTGCAGTTGACCGGCCCCGCCGCCTGCGGGCTGGAGCCGGCGAGGTCGACCGTGATGCGGTCGCCGGCCACCGTCAGGGTGACGGCGACGGCGAGCGGCCGGTCCTCGATCCCGTCATCGTCGACATGGTCGAGGAAGCTCCAGGTGCCGTCGGGAATGGCGGCGATGGCGCGGCGCATCGCGGCCTCCGACTGGTCCTGGATGGCGTCGGCCGCGGCCTGCAGCGTGTCCGGGCCATAGCGTCGGGCCAGGCGCTGCAGGTTGGCGACGCCGACATCCAGCGCCGCCAACTGCGAGGCGAAGTCGCCCCCGACATTCTCGGGCTCGCGGCTGTTGCGCAGCAACAGCTGGATCACCGCCTCGTTGCGCCGCCCGGCCTCCACCAGCTTCAGCGGCGGGATGCGGAAGCCCTCGTGGAAGATCTCGGTCGCTTTGGCGTAGTAGCTGCCGGGCGCGCCGCCGCCGACGTCCAGGTGATGAACGAGGATCCCCGCGATGGCCACCAGGCGCCCGTCGACGAAGACCGGCTTGAAGGTCTGGATGTCCGGCAGATGCTGCCCGCCGGCATAGGGATCGTTGGTGCAGATGACGTCGCCCTCGTCCCAGCTATCCAGCGGGAAGGGGCCGGCGATGATGTCGGCGAGGCAGCTCGGCATGGAGTTGAGGTGGACCGGCATGCGCGCCGCCTGGGCGACGCTGCGCCCGGCCGCATCGAAGACGCAGGTGGAATAGTCGAGGATCTCGCGCACCACCGACGAGCGGCTGGTGCGCCAGACGGTGACGCTCATCTCCTCGGCCGCCGCCACCAGGGCGTGGCGGATGATCTCCAGCCGGATCGGGTCGGGTGTGGCGGAAGGATGCTGCTCGTTCATGTCCGGTCGGTCTCCGCCGCGCGCGGCTGCCAGGTCATCAGCCGCCGCTCGATGATGCCGACGAGGCCGTCGAGCAGCAGGGCGAAGGCGGTCAGGACGGCGATGCCGGCAAACACGGTGTTGATGTCGAAGGTGGTTTCTGCCTGGAGGATAAGATAGCCGACACCGCGGGCGGAGCCGAGATATTCGCCGACCACCGCACCCACGAAGGCCAGGCCGACGGCGTTGTGCAGGCTGGCGAAGACCCAGCTCATGGCGCTCGGCAGGTAGATGGCGCTCAGCAGCTGGCGGCGGCTGGCGCCCAGCATGCGGGCGTTGGCCAGCACCGTCGGGCTGACCTCGCGCACGCCCTGGTAGACGTTGAAGAAGACGATGAAGAAGACCAGCGTGACGCCGAGCGCCACCTTCGACCACATGCCGAGGCCGAACCACACCGCGAAGATCGGCGCCAGCACCACCCGCGGCATGGAGTTGGCGGCCTTGATGTAGGGGTCGAGGATGGCCGACGCGGTCTCCGACAGGCCGAGCCACAGGCCGATCACGAGGCCGGCGACCGAGCCGATGGCAAACGCCAGTGCGGTCTCCAGCAGTGTGATCCAGAGATGGCCGTAGATCTCGCCCGACACGAACCAGTCGATGATGCGGGAGACCACCTTCAGGGGCTCGCCGAAGAAGAAGGCGGCGCGGTTGGGCCGGTCGAAATAGAAGTTCGGCAGCAGGCCGGGCACGGTCAGCAGGTGCCAGGCCCCCAGGACCGCGACCAGCAGCGCCACCTGGCAGGTGCGCAGCCGCAGCCGGCTCATGCGTGGTGCCGCCATCGCTCAGGCCGCCCGCTGGCGGGCATAGGCCTTCAGCACTTCTTCCCGCATCACGTTCCAGATCTCCTTGTGAACGGCGAGGAAGCCCGGGTCCATGCGGATCTCGGCCACGTCGCGCGGCCGCGGCAGGTCGATGCGGAAGTCGCCGATCGGATGGGTCGCCGGCCCGGCCGAAAGTGCCACCACCCGGTCGGACAGCGCGATCGCCTCTTCCAGGTCGTGGGTGATGAAGACGACCGACTTGCGGTTGGCCGCCCACAGGGCCAGCAGCTCGTTCTCCATGAGCTGGCGGGTCTGCACGTCCAGGGCCGAGAAGGGCTCGTCCATCAACAGGATGTCGGGGTCGAGGATGAGGGTCTGGGCCAAGGCCAGGCGCTTGCGCATGCCGCCCGACAGATGGTGCGGATAGCGGTCGCCGAAGCCGGCCAGCCCCACCCGCCGCAGCCATTCCTGGCCCTGCTCCACGGCATCCCGCCGCGGCACGCCGCGGAATTCCAGGCCGGCCACGACGTTGCCGATGGCATTGCGCCAGGGCATCAGCGCGTCGGACTGGAACATGTAGCCGGCGCGCGGATTGACGCCGCCGGCGAAGTCCATGGTGCGGCCGAACACCTCGACGGTGCCGGACGAGGGCTGCAGCAGGCCGGCCGCGACGTTGAGCAGGGTCGACTTGCCGCAGCCGGTCGGCCCGACCACCGACACGAACTCCCCCGCCTCGACGACGAGGGTGGTGTCGGCGACCGCGGTATAGGTGCCCTGGCCGTCCGGCGACGCGAAGCGGCAGGTGATGTCGCGCAGCGCCAGGGCGGGCGGGTTGCCGGTCAAGATGGGCCGCCGGTCAGGATTTGTATTTCTCGTTCGCGCGCTTGGCGAAGGCGTTGGTCCAGGTCTGGTCGAGCTTGATGGTGTCGCCCTTGATGTTCGGGTCCGACGTGGTCAGGAACTTGAGGCAGGTCTCCGGCCCCTGGTCGGGCATCATTCCGTCCGGCGACATCACGTCGCGCACGTTGGCGAAGGCCTTCTTGTAGAGTTCGCGGTCGCCCAGCAGGTAGGTGGCGGGGACGGTGTCGGCGACCTGGTCCGGCGTCGCCTTCTGCAACCAGTGGTCGGCGCGGACGATGGCGTTGGTCAGGGCCTGGATGGTCCCGGGGTTGGCCTTGACGAACTCCGCGGTGGAATAGAGCGACGCCGCCGGCAGCGGGCCGCCGAAGACCTCCTGGTTGCCCTTCATCGTGCGGGTGTCGACCACGACCTTGATGGCGCCCTGCTGCTGCAGCATGGTCACCGCCGGGTCGGTCTGGGACACGCCGTCGATCTCGCCCTTGTCGACCGCGGCGATGACCGAGGCGCCGGCGCCGACGCCGATCGCGGCCACGTCGGTCGCCTTCAGGCCGGCCTGGGCGATCCAGTAGTTCAGCAGCATGTGCGTGCTGGACCCGGGCGCGCTGACGCCGAACTTCATGCCCTTCACGTCGGCCGCCGACTTCACCTTGTCGGCGCGGTCGGTCTTGATGCCGATGGCGATCTGCATGCCGCGCCCGATCAGCGCGAAGGATTGCACCTCCTGGCCGCGCGCCTGCATGCGGATGGTGTGCTCGTAGGCGCCGGCCACCACGTCGGCGCTGCCGCCGATCAGGGCCTGGAGCGACCGGCTGCCGCCGGCGAAGTCGGGGATCTCGACCTCCAGCCCCTCATCCTTGAAGAAGCCCTTCTGCTCGGCGATGGTCAGCGCCAGATAGTAGAGGGCCGACTTGCCGCCGACCGCGAGCGTGACCTTGGTCTTCTCCGGCTTCCCCTGCGCCAGCAGCGGCCCGGCCCAGGCGGTGCCCAGGATGGCCGCGGTCGATTGCAGAAGCGCCCGGCGCCCAAACCGCTTGTCGAGCATGATGGTCTCCTCCGATCGGGTGTTTCCCATTGGCCGCTTGTCCCGCGGCTCGCTTGGCGATGAGGATGCCGAACCCCTGCGGGGCCGTCCACCCACTATATCGCGCGGAAGGCGAGTGCCGGGGAGGCGCTAAGGGCACCTAGCCCGTCGGCGCGGAGCCCGCCACCGCCCGGACGGCGACGAGGTCGCCGGTGGCGGCCGGGGCCATGGTCCAGCCCGGCGGCAGATAGAGGGTCGAATGCGGCTCCTCGACGATCGCCGGCCCGGCCAGGGTCGCGCCATCGAGGGCGTCGCGGGCGAAGGTCGGTACCATCACCCATTCCGCACCGATCCAGATCCGCCTTGTGCCCTTCGCCGCACCGCGGTCGGCGGGCGCGAAGGGGCGTGGCCGGGGCTTGGCGAGGCGGCCGACCGCGGCCAGCCGCACCGTCACCACGTCGGGCACCGCCCGCTCGTCGCTATGGGCGTACTGCGCCGCGTGCAGGCGGTGGAACCCGGCCACGGCGTCGGCCAGCCCGGCGGCATCGAGCGCCTGGTCGGGCAGCGGCACGGTGATCTCGTAGGCCTGGCCCTTGTAGCGGAGGTCGAGGGCGAAGCGGCATTCGCGGTCGCCCGGCGCCACCCCGTCGCGCGCCAGCAGGGCGTCGCCCTCCTCGCGCAGGGTCTCGATCAGGGGCGCCAGGGCCGGCACCGCGTCGGCCGTCGCCGGCACCAGGCGCGAGCGGGCCAGGTCATGGACGATGTCGGCGAACAGCATGCCCCAGGCGCTGAGCGTGCCCGGATCGCGTGGGAAGATCACCGTCTCCGCCCCCAGGGCCTCGGCCACTTCGGCCGCGTGCAGCCCGGCCGCCCCGCCGAACGAGACGACCGCGAAATCCTTGGGGTCGAGGCCCTTCTCGAACAGCGACAGGCGGGTCGCGTTGGCCATGGTGGCGACGCCGACCGCCAGGATGCCGTCGGCCGCGCGCTCCAGCGGCAATCGCAGCGGCCCGGCCACGCCGTCGGCCACTGCCTTCCGCGCCGCCTCGCCGTCGAGCCGCATGGCGCCACCCAGGAAGAAGCCGGGGTCGAGGCGCCCAAGCACGACGTTGGCGTCGGTGACGGTGGCGCGGGCGCCGCCGCGGCCATAGCTGGCGGGGCCGGGCACCGCGCCGGCGCTGGCCGGCCCGACCGACAGGCGGCCGGTCGCGTCGACCGCGGCGATCGAGCCGCCGCCGGCCCCGATGGTGCGGATCTCGATCATCGGCAGGCGCACCGGGCAGCCGTCGATCTCGCCCTGCGTCACCAGGCGCGTGCGGCCGTCATGGACGATCGAGATGTCGAAGCTGGTGCCGCCCATGTCGATCGCGACCAGGTTCGGCCGGGCCAGCGCGGCCGACAGGGTCGCCGCCGCCAGGGCGCCGCCGGACGGGCCGGACAGGATCAGGCGGGCCGGCTGCTCGGCGGCGACGGCCGGGGTGGTGACGCCGCCGTTCGACTGCACCAGGTAGATGGGGGCGGCGAAGCCGGCGGCGCCCGCCCGGGCTTGCAGCTTCTCCACATAGCCCGCCACCACCGGCATCAGCAGGGCGTTCAGTACCGCCGTCGAGGTGCGCTCGAATTCGCGGATCTCGGGGCTGATGGCGCTCGACAGCGAGACGTGGCAGCCGGGGATCTCCTCGCGCAGGATGGCGGCCAGGCGCTGCTCGTGGGCGGGATCGGCGTAGGCGTGCAACAGCGCCACCACCACCACGTCGATGCCGGCCGCGCGGATTTCCCGCGCCACCCGCCGCGCATCGTCCTCGTCCAGCGGTTCGATCACCGCCCCGGTGGCATCCAGCCGTTCCTGGACGCCCCAGCGATGGCGGCGCGGAATCAGCAGGGTTCGGGCCTCGGCGATGCGCGAATAGATCTCGCGCCGGACGTGGCGGCCGATCTCGAGCACGTCCTCGAACCCGGATGTCGCGACCAGCGCGCCGGCGGCCAGCCGGCGTTCGAGCACGGCGTTGGTGGCAATGGTCGTGCCGTGCATCAGCCCGGACACCCGGGACAGCGCGAACCCCAGGCGGTCGGCGGCCTCGACGATGCCGCGCATCAGCCCTTCCGACGGGTCGGCCGGCGTGGTCGGGGTCTTATGGGCGGCGGTCTCGCCCGTCGCCTCGTCCAGGATCTGCAAATCGGTGAAGGTACCGCCGATATCCACGGCGATGCGGACGGAGCCGGAGAAGGGGAGCATGGAACCTGAGGGTGGGGAACAAGGGAGGCGGGAAGCGACGCTAGCACGCGGGCGCCAGGGGCGGCTATGATCGGCGATCACATCCGCGGCCCTCGCTCCAATCCCGAAGGAAACATACCCATGCGCGCATCGCCGATCCGCGACTTCAATGTCGGCCGCTCCGCCTCCTACGCCGAGGACGGCATGGTCGCGACCGCCCATCCGCGGGCGACCATGGCCGGCCTGGACGTGCTGCGGAAGGGCGGCAACGCGATGGATGCCGCGATCACCGCGGTCGCCATGCTGTCGGTGATCGAGCCGCAGTCGACCGGCATCGGCGGCGACTGCTTCGTCATCTACTGCCCGAAGTCGGGCGCGCCGATCGGCCTCAACGGCTCCGGCCGCGCGCCGCAGGCCGCCAATGTCGGCTGGTACAAGGACCGGGGCATCGACAAGATCGAGATGAAGACGCCGCACGCGGTCAGCATCCCGGGCGCCGTCGATTCCTGGTGCCGCCTGGCCGCCGACCACGGGACCATGCCGATGTCGGAGCTGCTGGCGCCGGCCATCAAGGCGGCCGAGGAGGGCTTCATCCTTACCCCGCGCGTCGCCCATGACTGGGCCGGCAGCGTCGACAAGCTGTCGTCGGACCCGGACACCGCGCGCTCCTATCTGCCGGGCGGGAAGGCGCCCGGGGTCGGCGACCGGCACCGCTCGCCCGAGCTCGGCGCCACGCTCCGCCTGATCGGCGAGAAGGGTCGGGCCGGCTTCTACGAGGGCCGGGTGGCCGAGGACATCGTCGCCAAGCTGAAGTCGCTGGGCGGCCTGCACGAGCTGGCCGACTTCGCGGCCCAGGAGTGCGAGTATGTGACGCCGGTCTCGACCCGCTATCGCGGCTATGACGTCTGCGAGATCCCGCCGAACGGGCAGGGGCTGACCGCGCTCATCATCCTCAACGTGCTGGCCGGCTACGACCTGTCGGAAGGCGCCATGTCCGAGGCCGACCGCATTCATCTCCTGGCCGAGGCCGGGAAGGCCGCCTACTGGCGCCGCGACACCTATTTCGCCGACCAGCGCTTCCAGGAGGTGCCGATCGAGCGGCTGCTGTCGACCCAGGAGGCGGATTCGATCCGCAAGCGCATCCGCATGGAGGAGGCGCATCCGGGCGTCCACTACAACGGCGTCGAGCACAAGGACACGACCTATCTCTGCGTCGTCGACAAGGACCGCAACGCGGTCTCCTTCATCAACTCGCTCTTCTCCGGCTTCGGCAGCGGCATCACGGCACCCAAGTCGGGCGTCATCCTGCAGAACCGCGCCATGGGCTTCCGCATCGACGACGAGCATCCCAACCGCATCGAAGGCGGCAAGCGGCCGTTCCACACCATCATCCCGGGCATGCTGATGAAGGACGGCCAGGCGGTGATGCCGTTCGGCGTCATGGGCGGCCACTACCAGTCGGTCGGCCATGCCAACCTCATCTCCAACATCCTCGACCGCGGCGACGACCCGCAGGAGGCGATCGAGCGTCCGCGCAGCTTCGCCTACGAGGGCGAGCTGAAGATCGAGGACCCGATCGGCGACGACATCGCGAAGGACCTGGAGGCGCGCGGCCATGTCATCGGCCGGTTCGACACCCCGACCGGCGGCGCCCAGGCGATCTGGATCGACCATGCGCGGGGCGTGCTGATCGGCGGGTCCGAGAAGCGCAAGGACGGCTGCGCGCTCGGCTACTGATCGTCATTGACCACCGGGGCGGCGGCATCCAGGGGCAAGGGTGCCGCCGGCACCACGGAGGCGGTGTGCCTGCTGCTGCTGGCCGTCGTGCTGTTCGGCACCGCGTGGCCCGCCATGAAGGGCGGGCTCGCCGACGCCACCCCGGTCTGGTACGCGGCCGCCCGCGCCGGGGGCAGCGCCATCGCCGCCTTCCTGCTGGTGGCGGCGACCGGTCGTGCGGCCCTGCCGGGCCGGGCCGACTGGCCGATCATCCTGTCGGTCGGCACCGGGCAGCTCGCCGGCTTCTTCACCCTGGCCAATCTCGGCCTGGGCTATGTTCCCGCCAGCCGGGCGGTGGTGCTGGCCTACACCACCACCATCTGGCTGGTGCCGATCGGCACGCTCTTCCTGGGGGAAAGGCTCGACCGCTGGCGCCTCGCCGGGCTCGTCAGCGGCGTCGCCGGCATCGCCGTCCTCTTCAACCCCGCGACGCTCGACTGGTCGGACAGCGGCGTGCTGGTCGGCAACCTGCTGCTGCTGGCGGCCGCGCTTTCGTGGTCGCTCGCCATCGTCCATGCCCGCACCCATCGCTGGCATCTGTCGCCCTTGCAGGTGCTGCCCTGGCAGATGGCCTGGGCGACCTTGCTCCTGGTGCCGTTGGCCGCGCTCGCCGAACCCGGCGGGCATGTCGGCTGGTCGGCGACCGCGCTCCTGCCGCTCGCCTACATCGCGATCATCGTCGGCCCCGCAGGCACCTGGGCCGCCACCACCGTTTCCCGGGCACTGCCCACTATCGTCAGCTCGCTCGGCTTCCTCGCCATGCCGGCAGTCGGCATCCTGTCCTCGACCCTGGTGCTGGGCGAGCCGGTGACGGCGTCGCTGGCGCTGGGCGCCGGGCTGGTGGTGGGTGGCGCCGCCCTCGTCAGCCTCTCCACCCTTCGCCGCGGAGCAGCCCCTTGACCCATCATCACCTGAAGTCCAGCCCCGAGACCTGCCATTGGGGCATCTTCGATGCGACCCTGCCGCCCGTGCTGACCGTCCGGTCGGGCGACACGGTGACGATCGAGACCATCTCCGGCGGGCCCGACGTGATGCCGCCCGCCCCCTATGAGGTGCTGCCGGAGCTGCGCCAGGTCCATGCCAAGGTGCCGCGCGGGCCGGGCCACATCCTGACCGGCCCGGTCCGGGTGGAGGGGGCGATGCCGGGCGACGTGCTGGAGGTGCAGATCCAGGCGGTGGCGCCGCGCCAGGACTGGGGCTGGATGGCGATCCGCCCGCTGCGCGGCACCCTGCCGGAGGATTTCCCCGAGCAGAAGCTGGCCCATTTCCACCTCGACAAGGCGGCCGGCATGGTGCGCCTGCCCTGGGGCATGAACGTGCCCCTCGCGCCCTTCTTCGGGGTCATGGGCGTGGCGCCGCCGAAGAACTGGGGCCGCATCGACACCATCGTGCCGCGCGATCATGGCGGCAACATCGACCTGAAGGAGATGCAGGCCGGCGCCACCCTCTATCTGCCGGTCTGGGTCGAGGGCGCCAACTTCTCGACCGGCGACGGCCACGGCGTGCAGGGCGACGGCGAGGTCTGCCTGACGGCGCTGGAAACGGCGATGACCGGCACCTTCCGCTTCGTCGTGCGCAAGGACCTGAAGTTCCGCTTTCCCCGGGCCGAGACGCCGACGCACCTGATCACGCTCGGCCTCAACGAGGACCTGGACGACGCCGCCAAGCAGGCGCTGCGCGAGATGATCCAGCTCATCGTCGAACGCACCAACATCTCCCGCGAGGACGCCTACATGCTGTGCAGCCTCGCCGTCGACCTGCGGGTGACGCAGACGGTCGACGGCAACAAGGGCATCCACGCGATGCTGGCGAAGAGCCTGCTGG
>CAZQOA010000120.1:0-13856 GCA_964594715.1 uncultured Rhizobiaceae bacterium
GCGCTTCTGGGCCGCCGGCGGCGCCGCCAACGCGGCGGTCTGCGGCGTGGCGACGGTGGGCGCCGGGGCGACGGCCGGGGCCGGGGCGGGCGCTGCAGGGGGCGTCGGCGCGGCAGATGGTGCCGGCGGTGGGGCGGCTGCGACCGGCGGTACCGGAGCGGCGGCGGCGTGCGGCGGGGCCGGCGTGGGCCGCCGCTCGGCCACCGCGGGTGCCGGCTTTTCTGCGGCCGGTGGCGGGGCGGCGGCTGCCGGACGTGACGGCGCCGGGTTGGACGGTGTCGGGGTGGACGGCGCGGCGGTCGCGATGCCGGTCGGCGCCTTCAACTTCATCCGGTCGCGGGCGGGCGGCGCCTTGGCGGCGGTATAGCCCAACTGGTCGAGCGCGCGGAGATCGACATGGACGTCCGGCGTCGAGGCCGCCTGGGCGAGTGCCGCGGCCGTGGTGGCGGCGTAGAGCACGGCGCCTGCTCCGAGCATCAGGGCCATGCGGCTCGAAAGGGGTCGTCTCATTCCGCTCACCTCCTCGCGCGCCCCGGGACGGGCAGGAACGGACGCCGGCGATCATGCCGCATTGCGCCCGCGGCCCGCCTCACGCCGCGGCGCCCACGGTCTTCGGTACCGCCCGCAGCAATTCCATCAGCGGCCGGTGCAACTGGTCGTTGGCGGCCAGGATGTCGCCGGTCGGCAGGATGTTAGGGTCGCCCCCGGGGGTGGTGACGTAGCCGCCGGCCTCGCGCACCAGCAGGATGCCGGCCGCGATGTCCCACGGCTTCAGGTCGAATTCCCAGAATGCCTCGTAGCGCCCGGCTGCGACATAGGCGAGGTCGAGCGAGGCCGCACCCATGCGCCGCACGCCGGCTACCCTGGGGGTGATCGCGCCCAGCGTGGACAGATAGTGGCCGTGCCCCTCCTCGCCCTTGAAGGGGATGCCGGTCCCGATCAGGGAATCCTCGAGCTTCGCCCGCGACGAGACGCGCAGGCGGCGGTCGTTGAGGTGGGCGCCCTGGCCGCGTTCGGCCCAATAGGTCTCGTCGGTCAGCGGCTGGTGGACGACGCCGGCCACCACTTCGCCCTCGACCTCGAGCGCGATCGAGATCGCGAAGTGCGGCACGCCGTGCAGGAAGTTGGTGGTGCCGTCCAGCGGGTCGACGATCCAGCGATGGCGTCCGTCGCCATCGGCGCTGGCGCCGGATTCCTCCATCAGGAAGCCGTAGCCGGGCCGCGCCTTCGACAGCTCGCGGAAGATCGTCTTTTCGGCCCGCAGGTCGGCGGCGCTGACGAAGTCGGCGGGACCCTTGCGGGACACCTGGAGCTGCTCGACCTCGCCGAAGTCGCGCACCAGTTCGCGGGCCGCCTTGCGGGCGGTCGCGGTCATCACGTTGATGACGGGCGAGGGGCGTGCCATCGGCCGATCAGTCCTTTGCCCGCTCTACATAAGTCCCCTCGGTGGTATCGACAACGATCCGGGTGCCGGCCTCGATGAAGGGCGGTACCAGCACCTTGCGGCCGTTCTCCAGCATCGCCGGCTTGTAGGAGGAGGAGGCGGTCTGCCCCTTCACCACCGGGTCGGCCTCGGTCAGCAGCATCGTCACCGTCGCCGGCAGGGTGACGGCCATGGCCTCGCCCTCGTGGGTCTGGATGGTGACGGTCATGCCGTCGCGCAGGAAATCGGCGGGGTCGCCCACCTTGGCGCGGTCGACCACGATCTGCTCGTAGGATTCCTGGTCCATGAAGGTCAGCATGTCGCCCTCGGCGAAGAGGAACTGGTATTCCTTCTCGTCCATGCGGATGCGCTCGACCGTCTCCTGGGTGCGGAAGCGTTCGTTGGTCTTGTTGCCGGTGCGGATGTCGCGCATCTCGACCTGGGCGAACGCGCCGCCCTTGCCGGGCTGGATCAGCTCGCGCTTCAGCACGACCCAGAGGCGGTTCTGGTGGTCGAGGATGTTACCGGGCTTGATATCGATGGCCGTGATTTTCATGAATTTCCATTCGCCGCCAGACGGCGTTGAGGGCGGTGCGAAAGCGCGCGGAAGCTAACAGCAAGGCCGCGACACTTCAATATCGGGGCCGGGGGACGCCGGTCAGCGGCCCTCGGCGGCCTTGATCGCGTCGAGGTAGGCCGTGACCCCGGCACCGGGGCCGTCCGGATGGTCCCAGACGCCGGTGACCACCGCGATGAAGTCCGCCCCGGCCCGGACGATGGGGCCGCAATTGTCGGGCTTGATGCCGCCGATGGCGACGCTCGGCACGGTCGTCGCCTGGGTCCATGCCTCGATCAGCTCGGTGGTCGCCCAGAAGCGCGGCACCTTGGTCTCGGTATGGAAGAAGGCTCCGAAGGCGACATAGTCGGCGCCGGCGTCGGCCGCCTCCATGGCCAGGTGGCGGCTGTCGTGGCAGGTGACGCCGACGATGGCGTCGGGGCCGAGCAGCCGGCGTGCCTCCGCATAGGGCGCGTCCTGCTGGCCGACATGGGCGCCATCGCAGCCCATCTCCGCCGCCAGGTCGGGCCGATCATTGACCAGGAAGGCGACGTCGTGGGCATGCGAGACCGGCATCAACCGCTCGATCGCGCGGCGGAAGGCGTCGTCGTCGACATCCTTCAGGCGAAGCTGCAGGCAGGCGACGTCGCCGGCATCGAGCGCGGCCGAGAGCCGGTCGGCGAACGCCGCCGGCTCCAGTACCGCAGGCGTGATGAGATAAAGGCGGCAGCCCTGGTCGCGGACCATCACGTGCCTTTCCGTGCCTGGGCTGCGCTCACGCCTTGCCCTGATAGATCTTGATGATCTGGTCGAGCATGGCCAGCGCTTCTGCCCGCGGGCGCTGGAAGGTGTTGCGGCCGATGATCGAGCCGTTGCCGCCGCCGTCACGGATCGCCCGGACCTCGTTGTAGAGCCCATCCAGGTCCTTCGCCTCGCCGCCGGAGAAGACGACGATGCGCTTGCCGTTGAAGCAGGACTGGACGACGTGGGCGAAGCGGGCGACCGGCGTCGAGACGTCGATCTTCTTCGCCTCGTAGACCTTCTTGGCGGCATCCAGCTCCAGGTGCTGGGTCGGCGGCTTCACCTTGATGATGTGGGCGCCGAGCAGGGCCGCCATGTGCGCGGCGTAGGCGCAGATGTCGATCGCCGTCTCGCCCGCCTTCGACAGGTCGCCGCCGCGCGGATAGGACCAGACGACGACGGCCAGGCCGTTCGCCTTGGCCTCCTCGGCCAGCATGCTCAGCTCCTCGAACATGCCGAAGGCATTGTCGGAGCCGGGATAGATGGTGAAGCCGATGGCCGAGCAGCCGAGGCGTAGCGCGTCCTTCACCGAGCCGGTCACCGCCTGCGAGGGGCCTTCCTTGTCGCGGGCGAGGCTGTTGGCGCTGTTGATCTTGAGGATGGTCGGGATGGCGCCGGCGAAGCTGTCGGCACCGGCCTCGATCATGCCGAGCGGGGCGGCAAAGGCGGACAGGCCGGCCTCGATGGCCAGCGAGAAATGATAGTGCGGGTCGTAGGCGTCGGGGTTCGGCGCGAAGCTGCGCGCGGGCCCATGCTCGAAGCCCTGGTCGACCGGCAGGATGACGAGCTTGCCGCTGCCGCCGAGGCGCCCTTCCATCAGGATCCGGGCAAGGTTGGCCTTGGTGCCCGGATTGTCGCTTTCGTACCCGTCGAGGATGCGCTTGACCTTCTGGGTCACCTTCATCGGAGTTCTCCTTTCCTTCGGCGGGCCGCTGGCCGGGGCTGGCGCGGGAATCGGCCCGAGTGATTAGGCGAGGCTGCCTGCTTATGCAACGTGATCCGCCGTCCCCGCGGCCGCGAGCCAGCGGCGGCAGGCGGCGGGCGGGTCCTTCTGGCGGTGGAGGACGAGGGCGGGCGGGCGTTCGGCCGTGACCGTCCGGCCGCCGGCGGCGGCGATGGCGGACAGTTTGTCGCGGAACTCGGCCGGGCCCTTGTAGATGACGGCCTCGGCCCCGACCCGCAGCGCGTGCAGGACGTGCCCTTCCGCCGCCTCGCAGTCGAGGAGGCCGGTCGCCGCCGGCCAGGCCTCGCGCCCGGCGGCGACGATGGCCGCGAACATGGCGGGCCCCATCGACGCCGCCCCGCCGCGCGGGCTGACCAGCACCAGCGCCACGCCGAGATCGGCGGCGATACCGGCCGCCAGGCGGGCCTCGGCGGCCGAGCGCACCTCCACCGCGGTCCCCCCGGTCCGTCGAACGGGTGTCGGCCGGCCGTCCGTCAGCCCAGCTTGCCCATGGCGGCTGCAGTATCCAGCATGCGGTTGGAGAAGCCCCATTCGTTGTCGTACCAGGACAGGACGCGGCACAGGCGGCCGTCGATCACCGTCGTCTGGGCCACGTCGAAGCTCGAGCTGGCGGCGACATGGTTGAAGTCGCACGACACCAGGGGCTGGTCGTTGATCTCGATGATGCCCTTGAAGCGGTTGCCGGCGGCGGCCTTGATCATCGCCTGGTTGATCTCGTCCACCGTGGTGTCGCGGGCCGCGGTGAAGGTGAGGTCGATCAGCGAGACGTTCGGGGTCGGGACGCGGATGGCGGAGCCGTCGAGCTTGCCCTTCAGTTCCGGCAGCACCAGGCCGACCGCGCGGGCGGCACCGGTCGAGGTCGGGATCATGGAGAGGGCGGCGGCCCGGGCACGATGCAGGTCCTTGTGCATGGTGTCCGCGACCGGCTGGTCGCCGGTGTAGGAATGGACCGTCGTCATGTAACCGTTCACGATGCCGATGGCCTGGTGCAGGACATAGGCGACGGGGGCCAGGCAGTTGGTCGTGCAGGACGCGTTGGAGACGATCGTGTGGCCCTTCTCCAACCGGTCGTGGTTGACGCCGTAGACGACCGTCAGGTCGACGCCGTCGGCCGGGGCCGAGACCAGCACCCGCTTGGCGCCGGCCTCGATGTGCTTGGCCGCCCCCTCGCGCTTGGTGAAGATACCGGTGCACTCCAGCGCCAGGTCGACCTTCAGCTCCTTCCAGGGCAGCTTTGCCGGATCGCGCTCCGCCGTCACCCGGATGGGCCCCTGGCCCACATCCATCATCCCTTCGCCGGTCGTGACCGTCTTCGGGAAGCGGCCATGCACGCTGTCATAGCGCAGCAGGTGGGCGTTGGTCTCGACGGGGCCCAGGTCGTTGATCGCGACGACCTGGAGGTCGTCGCGACCGCTCTCGGCGAGCGCGCGGAACACGAGGCGGCCGATGCGGCCGAAACCGTTGATGGCGATGCGGGTGGCCATGGTCGGGAGAATCCTCCAGGCGGGGGTGGGGGGATGCCCGGGCGGGCGGAACGGAAGGCTAGCGCGTATATCTGGTGGCGGGGAATGGCCTGCTCAAGAAATGAACGTTTCCGGCCGGCCTGTCATTCCTGCCATCCGCCATTCCCGCCATATCGAAGCCTAGATCAAGTTCTTGGCGGCGGCGGCGACCGCTTCGGCGGTAATGCCGAAGTGCCGGTAGAGGTCACCGGCCGGGGCCGACGCGCCGAAGCCCTGCATGCCGACGAAGGCGCCGTCGTCGCCCAGCCAGCGCTCCCAGCCGAAGCCGATGGCGGCCTCGACGGCGACGCGCGGCACGGTGCCGAGGACGGACCGGCGATATTCCGCGTCCTGGGCGGCGAACAGCTCCCAGCACGGCATCGACACCACCGCGGCGGCGATGCCCTGGCCGGCCAGCAGCGCGCGGGCATCCATCGCCAGGCCCACTTCCGACCCGGTCGCGAGCAGGGTGACGGCGCGCGCACCCTTGGCCTCGGCCAGGACATAGGCGCCGCGCGCGCTGCGGTTGGCGTCGGCGTCGCGGCGCAGGGCCGGCACCGCCTGGCGGGTCAGCGCGATCACCGACGGCGTCCGCTCCGACGCCAGCGCCAGCTCCCAGCACTCCGCGGTCTCGATCGCATCGGCCGGCCGGTAGACGTTGAGGTTGGGCATGGCGCGCAGCGCCGCCAGGTGCTCGACCGGCTGGTGGGTCGGCCCATCCTCGCCGAGGCCGATCGAATCATGCGTCATGACATGGATGACGCGCGTCCCCATCAGGGCGGCAAGGCGGATCGCGGGCCGTGCATAGTCGGCGAAGACCAGGAAGGTCCCGGCATAGGGGATCACCCCGCCATGCAGCGCCAGGCCGTTCATGGCCGCCGCCATGCCATGCTCGCGCACGCCGTAATGGATGTAGGTGCCACCATAGCGGCCGGCTTCGAGAACCGTCTGGGCCTTGGTCCGGGTGTTGTTCGAGGGCGTCAGGTCGGCCGACCCGCCCACCAGCTCCGGCATCGCCTGGGCCAGCACTTCCAGCATGTTGCCCGACGCCTGGCGGGTGGCGATCTTGGGCGGGTTCGCCAGCACGGCCGCCTTGTAGGCGGTGATCGCGTCGGCCAGGTGCGCCGGCAGGCGCCCGGCCACGCGGCGGTCGAACTCGGCGCGCTCGGCCGCCGGGGCTGCGGCGTGGCGCTGGCGCCAGGCCGTCGCCTTCGCGGCGGCCCGGGCGCCGGCCGCCCGCCATGCCTGTGCGACCTCGTCCGGCACGACGAAGGCCGGGTGCGCCCAGCCCAGCTTCTCGCGCGCGCCGGCGATCTCGCCGGCGCCGAGCGGGCTGCCATGGGCGCCCGACGTGCCGGCCTTGGTCGGCGCGCCGTAGGCGATGGTGGTGCGGCAGGCGATCAGCGACGGGGCAGCAGTGGCACGGGCGCGCTCGATGGCGGCCGCCACGGCCTCCTGGTCATGCCCGTCCACCGCCTGCACGTCCCAGCCGCTGGCGCGGAAGCGGGCCTGCTGGTCGTCGGAGACGGACAGGGCGGTCGAGCCGTCGATCGAGATATTGTTGTCGTCGAAGAGGACGATCAGGCGGCCCAGCTTCAGATGGCCGGCGAGCGAGATCGCCTCGTGGCTGATGCCCTCCATGAGGCAGCCGTCGCCGACGATGGCATAGGTATAATGGTCGACCAGCCGGTCGCCGAATCCGGCATTGAGGTGGCGCTCGGCGATCGCCATGCCGACGGCGGCGGCGAGGCCCTGGCCGAGCGGCCCGGTCGTCGTCTCGATACCCGCCGCATGGCCATATTCGGGATGGCCCGCGGTGCGGCTGCCGAGCTGGCGGAAGCGCTTCAGCTCGTCCATCGTCATGTCGGCATAGCCGGTCAGATGGAGCAGCGAATAGAGCAGCATCGACCCGTGCCCGGCGGACAGCACGAAACGGTCGCGGTCGGGCCATTTCGGGTCGGCGGGGTCATGGGCAAGGAAGCGGGTGAAGAGCACCGTCGCCACATCCGCCATCCCCATCGGCATGCCGGGATGGCCCGACTTGGCCGCCTCGACGGCGTCCATGGAGAGGGCGCGAATGGCATTGGCCATGGCGCTGGTATCGGTGGCGATCGCTGCGTGCGGCATCGGAAATCCGGGGGGAAAGGGCCGGCAACTTGCCGGCAGTACCCCCCGGCGTCAACCGCGGCGCTTGGGCGCCCCTGCCTTCCCTTCATTGACGCCCTGCGGGCCGCGCCGCTACAACATGCGGTATGGCTGCCCCGACGATCCCGATTCCGCCGTCCACCATGCAGCGTGCCCGCGACCGGATGGAGCGCGCGCTCGACCGGCTGGAAGCCGCCGCTGCACGGATGCCCGTCCTCACCGCCGAGCGCAAGGCGCTGACCGAGGAGCGCGACCGGCTGGCCCAGGCGCTGGCCCAGATGGAGGCCGAGAGGGCTGCCCTCCGCCAGGCGACCGACGCTGCCGCCCATCGGCTGGACGGCGTCATCGCACGCACCCGCGGCGCCCTCGACCGGACCCATTGAACGCGATGCCGTCGGTCGGACTGATCATCAACGGGCGGACCTACAGCGTCGCCTGCGGCCCCGGTGAGGAGGAGCGGCTGCGCCGCCTCGCCGGCTATATCGACCAGAAGGCGACGCAGATCTCGGGCGACCTCGGCCAGATCGGCGAGGCGCGGGTCATCCTGATGGCCGGGCTGCTGATCGCCGACGAGCTGGCCACGGCTTTCGAGGAGATCGCCCGCCTGAAGCGGGCGGCCGACGGGCAAAGCGGGGCCGCCGACACGCTGGGCCGCGAGCTCGATCTGGTGGCGCAGCGCATCGAGACCATTGCGGCCAGGCTGGAGCAGGCCTAGCTATACCGGTGGACGGAGCTGCCTGGCACGTCAGGAAGCTATCACCCCGGGGCCTTTCATCACCTCTAGGGAGCTGTCCCTGCCGCGGTCTTGGCCGCGGCACATGGCGCCCACCTGCGATTGCAGGCCACGGAGGGTCAAGCATGCCAACGGCCGAGGCGGCCCCGTCCACCTTAGATTCACCGGAGACCGACCGCCTGCTCCAGGAAGAGAAGGCGGCCTTCCGGGGCGACGCCATCCAGCGCCGGCCCCGGTCCGCGGCCGATGCCGGCGCGGATGCCGGCCAGCGCCTGGCGGACCGTTTCCTGGCAGCAATCCCGCTTGCCGCCATCGGCCCGATCGTCTCGGGCTATGTCGCGATCGGCGACGAGATGGACCCGCGCCCCCTCATGGATCGCCTTGCCGCCCAAGGCCGTTCGCTCTGCCTGCCGGTGACCCTGCGGCGCGGCCTGCCCCTGGTGTTCCGCCTCTGGCGCCCGGGCGACCCCCTGGTCCGCCGGCCGATGGGCCTCCTGGAGCCCGCACCCGAGGCGCCGGTGGTGGAACCCGACCTCTTGCTGGTGCCGCTGCTGGCCTTCGACGCGGCCGGGCGGCGCATGGGCTATGGCGGCGGCTTCTACGACCGCACCCTGGCCGGCTTGCGCGGGCGGAAGCCCGTCCTGGCGGTGGGCGTCGCCTATGAGGGCCAGAAGGTGGAGCGGGTCCCGGCCGGCCCCGGCGATGCGCTGCTCGACGCCGTCGCCACCGAGGCGGCGTTCCATCCCTTCACGCTCTAGGAGTTCGAGGCGCGGGCATGCGGTTGCTTTTTTGTGGAGACGTGGTCGGCCGCTCCGGCCGCGAGGCGCTGACCAGCCGGGTTCCGGCCCTGCGCCGGTCGCTGGGGCTGGATTTCGTCATCGTCAATGGCGAGAACGCGGCAGCCGGTTTTGGCATCACCGAGGCGATCTGCCGTGAATTCTTCGCGGCCGGCATCGATGTCGTCACCACCGGCAACCATCTTTTCGACAAGCGCGAGATCGTCTCCACCCTGGCTACGGAAACCCGCCTGCTGCGGCCGGCCAACTATCCGGAGGGTACGCCGGGCCAGGGCGCCGCCGCCTTCGCCCTGCCCGATGGGCGGCAGGTCCTGGTCGTCAACCTGATGACCCGCCTCTTCATGGATGCGCTCGACTGCCCGTTCGCGGCGGCCGATGCGGCGATTCGGTCCCATGCCCTGGGCGGCCCGGTCCAGGCCATCCTGGTCGACGTCCATGGCGAGGCGACGAGCGAGAAGATGGCCATGGGCCACCATCTCGACGGCCGGGTGTCGGCGGTCTTCGGCAGCCATTCCCATGTCCCCACCGCCGACGCGCAGATCCTGCCGGGCGGCACCGCCTACCAGACCGACGCCGGCATGTGCGGCGACTATGATTCGGTGATCGGGATGCGCAAGGACATCGCCGTCGCCCGCTTCGTCAAGAAGGTGCCGGGCGAGCGGCTGGCCCCGGCCGACGGCGAGGGCACGATGTGCGGCGTCTTCGTGGAGACCGACGACGCGACCGGACGCGCGGTGCGGGTGGTCCCGGTCCGCCTCGGCGGTCGCCTGATCGAGTCCCGCCCGGCCGACTGAGCCGGGGTCTACGCCGCGCCGGTTTCCGCGACTGGCGGCTTGCGGCCGGCCCAGGGCCGGGCCGCCTCGATCTGGGCCGCCAGGCGGAACAGCGTCGCCTCGTCGCCGAAGCGCGCGACATAGTGGGTGGCGAGCGGCAGGCCCGCGTCGTTCCAGCCGCTCGGTACCGACATCGCCGGCTGGCCCGACGCGTTCGACATCCAGGTGAATGGCGCGAACACGTTCATCCGCCGCCGCATGGCCATGGCGTCGCCGCCCTGGTCCAGCTGGAAGGTGCCGAGCGGCACCGCCGCCGATCCCAGGGTCGGTGTCAGCCACACGTCGTGCTCGACGAAGAAGGCGGCCATCTCGCGGGCATGGCGCTGCATGTCCTGGAGGGCGAGCAGGAATTGCGGCGCCGTCTGCTCGCGCGCGCGGCGGGTGAAGCCCCACACGAACGGCTCCAGGTCGTCCGGCGTCGCCTCGCGGCCGACGCGCCGCTCCAGCCCGGCCAGGGCCCAGCCCACTCCGGCCGCGATGACCGAGGTGAAGGACCGCCAATAGGCCTCGCCGTCCAGCTCTGGATCCGCCTCCTCCACGATATGGCCCATCTGCTGCAGCAGATGGGCCATATCCACCGTCGCCCGCACGCAGTCGGGGTCGACCTCGGTGCCGATCGGCGAGCGGGTGGAGAAGGCGATGCGCAGGCGGCGCGGGTCGGCGCCGACCTCGGCGGCGAAAGCGCGCGCGGTGGGCGGCGCCCAGTAGGGGTCGCCCAGGGTCGGCCCGGCGGTGACGTCGAGCAGGGCCGCGCTGTCGCGCACCGACCGCGACAGGACATGGTCGGCGGCGATGCCGACGATGATGTCGCCGCAGGCGGGCGCGACCGGGTTGCGGGCGCGAGTCGGCTTCAGGCCGAACAGCCCGCAGCAGGCGGCGGGGATGCGGATCGACCCGCCGGCGTCGTTGCCGTGGGCGGCGGCGACCATGCCGGTGGCGACGGCGGCCGCGGCACCGCCGCTCGACCCGCCGGTCGAGCGGGCGAGGTCCCAGGGGTTGCGGGCGGGCCCGTAGAGGCGCGGCTCCGTGGTCGGCCCGATGCCCAGCTCCGGGGCGTTGGTATGGCCGAGGAAGACGAGGCCCGCGGCGCGGTAGCGCCGTACCAGTTCATTGTCGGCGGCGGGCACATAGTCGCCGCCGAAGGTGCTGGCGGCGCGCAACGGCACGCCCTCCTCCTCGCAGGCGATGTCCTTGAGGAGGAACGGGACGCCGGCGAAGGGGCCGGCGGCCGGCCCCGCGGCGGTCAGCTTGGCGGCGGCGGCCCGGGCGCGCTGGTAGGTCTTGATGACGACCGCGTTGACCTTGGGATTGACGCGCTCGATGCGCGCGATCGCGGCCTCCACCAGCTCGGCGGCCGAAACCTCCTTCCGGCGCACGAGGTCGGCCTGGCCGATGGCATCCAGATCAAGCGCGTCGTCAAGCCGGGACATGGGCGGTTCCTTGGGGCGGCGGGGCGGGGAATGGCGCGGGGGGAGGTGCTGCGGCGGAGCCGAATGCTAGCGCGGCCACCGCGGGGCGCAACCCCTTGAAAGGCCAGGGAGACGCCTCAATTCAGCCATAAACCATGGGTAAAAAAACGCAGAATCTGGGCGGTTCCTTACCACATATGGTATAGACCCGGACGCTGTCTCCCCTGAATTTAGAAGAGCGTCATGGCGGGCCATTCTCAGTTCAAGAACATCATGCACCGGAAGGGCGCGCAGGATAAAAAGCGCGGCAAGGTCTTCACCAAGATCATCCGCGAACTGACGGTCGCTGCGCGCGCCGGCCTGCCCGATCCGGCCTCCAATCCGCGCCTGCGCGCCGCCATCATCGCGGCCCGCGACGCCAACATGCCGAAGGACACCATCGAGCGCGCGATCAAGCGCGGCGCCGGCGGCGAGGACGGCGCGAACTACGAGGAAGTGCGCTATGAGGGCTATGGGCCGGGCGGCGTCGCGGTGATCATCGAGGGCCTGACCGACAACCGCAACCGCACCGCGGCCGAGGTCCGCTCCGCCTTTTCCAAGCATGGCGGCGCGCTCGGCGAGACCAACAGCGTCGGCTTCATGTTCGATCGCGTCGGCGCGATCCGCTATCCGGCCGCCGCGGCCGACGCCGACCAGATGTTCGAGATGGCGGTCGAGGCCGGCGCCGACGACGTCCAGACGGACGAGGATGGGCACGAGATCCTGTGCGCGCTGGAGGCCCTGAACGGCGTGCGCGATGCGCTGGAGGCGAAGCTGGGGCCGGCGCAGGCGGCGGCCTTCGTGTGGCGCCCACGCACCTCGGCGCCGGTCGACGACGCGACGGCGGAGACGCTGTTCAAGCTGCTCGACACGCTGGAGGACAATGACGACGTGCAGAACGTCTATGCCAACTTCGAGGCGACCGAGACGGCGATGGCCAAGGCAGGCGCCTAGGTGGCGGACCGGGTGCGCCTCCTCGGCCTCGATCCGGGCCTCCGCCACACCGGCTGGGGCGTGATCGACGTGGTCGGCAACCGGCTGACGCATGTCGCCGACGGCACCCTGTCGTCCGACGAGCGTCGGCCTCTGGCCGCGCGCCTGGTTGAGCTCTATCGCGGCCTGGTCGCGGTCATCGACGCCTATGCGCCGGGCGAGGCCGCGGTCGAGGAGACGTTCGTCAACAAGAACCCGGCCTCCACCCTGAAGCTGGGTGCCGCCCGCGGCATCGCGCTGCTGGCGCCGGCCGAGCGGGGACTCGATGTCCATGAATATTCGGCCAACCTGATCAAGAAGTCGGTGGTCGGCGTCGGCCATGCCGACAAGAACCAGGTCGAGATGATGGTCCGCCGGCTGCTGCCGGGGTGCCTCGTGGCGCGGGCCGACGCGGCCGACGCGCTGGCCGTGGCGATCTGCCATGCCCATCACCGCGCGACCCGGCAGGCCTGGCTGAAGCCGGCGGCGGGGATCGGCCAGGCGGTGCGGCCAGTGGCGGCACCGCCGGTGGTGGCGGCGCGGTCGGGGCGGGTCGACGCGTGATCGCCAAGCTCTCCGGCATCCTCGACCTGGTCGAGGTCGATGCCTGCGTCGTCGATGTCGGTGGCGTCGGCTATCTCGTCTACTGCTCGGGCCGGACGCTGGCCCGCCTGCCGCAGCCGGGCGGCGCGGTCGCGCTGTCGGTCATCACCCATGTCCGCGAGGACCATATCCACCTCTACGGCTTCCTCGATGCAGGCGAGCGCGAGTGGTTCCGCCTGCTGACCACGGTGCAGGGCGTCGGCAGCCGGGTCGCGCTGGCGGTCCTGTCGGTGATGGCGCCGAGCGAGCTGGCGGCGGCGATCGCGCTGCAGGACAAGGCGGCGATCACCCGGGCGGAAGGCGTCGGGCCGAAGCTGGGTGCGCGCATCCTGAACGAGCTGAAGGACAAGGCATCGGGGCTGGCGGTGGCGGCGGCATCGGACGGCATCCGCGGTGCCGCGCCCATGGCGGCATCGGCGGCTGGTGGTGCAGCGGAGGACGCGGTCTCGGCCCTGGTCAATCTCGGCTACCGCCGCGTCGAGGCGTTCCTGGCGGTCGGCGCCGTCCAGCGCCGGCTCGGGGCCGAGGCGCCGATCGAGGCCCTGATTCGGGCCGGTCTGGCGGAGCTGGCATCGTGAACGACAGCCCGCGCCCGATCGCGCCGGAGCGGCAGAGCGACGATGCCGGCGAGGCCTCGTTCCGGCCGCTCAGCCTGGAGGAGTTCGTCGGCCAGCGCGGCGTGCGCGAGAATTTGCGGGTCTTCATCGATGCCGCCCGCGGCCGCGGCGAGGCGCTGGACCACGTCCTGTTCTTCGGCCCGCCCGGCCTCGGCAAGACGACGCTGGCCCAGATCGTCGCCCGCGAGCTGGGGGTGGGCTTCCGCGCCACGTCGGGGCCGGTGATCCTGCGCGCCGGCGACCTGGCCGCCCTGCTGACCAACCTGCAACCGCGCGACGTGCTCTTCATCGATGAGATCCATCGCCTGTCGCCGGCGGTGGAGGAGATCCTCTATCCCGCGATGGAGGACTTCCAGCTCGACCTGATCATCGGCGAGGGACCGGCGGCGCGCTCGGTCCGGATCGACCTGCCGCCCTTCACGCTGGTCGGCGCCACCACCCGGTCCGGCCTCATCACCACGC